>DEFE01000030.1:29118-31610 GCA_002350625.1 Lachnospiraceae bacterium UBA2860 | reverse complement strand
TTCGTTTCGTCTATTTGTTTACCTGGTGCCTTCTAAAAAGAATGGTACTAATATAAGTAAGTATGACAGCGAGCATTCCGTCTATTAGAATTCCTGCCGAGAGCCAGTTGAGTACGTGCCCAAATATCTCATATGCCGTGAACGACTCAAAAGCGAAATTAACGATTTGAGACGGCAATAATGACAGAAAATGGCTCCATACATAGCCTCCTTGGTCAGGTGATAACAGTGCAATGACAAGTACCAGGGGCAGGATTATTACAATGACGCTATAAGCGTTCTTCATAAAAGAGGATAACAGCAGGGTAGCCGCCATCAGGCATACTGTGAATACATATCCCAGAAGCTGTACAAGCAGCACCCCTTGCACCATTGTTAATGGATACCCCACGGTGATCATGGGAGCAACCAGTTGTATCGGAAGATCCCCTCCCTCGGTTCCGTACAGAAGAAGATAAGCTGCCGAATATCCCCCTGTCAGCAAAACATAGACGAGCGTCGTAAATAGCCAAGCCGCCACTATTTTCGAAAAGACAAGCCTGTTCTTTCCGTGCTTCATACACAGCAGAAGGGAGTCAAACTTTGATTGATATTCTCCCGCAAATACGGGAGCTACTCCTATTGCAACGATCATCATTATAATAACCGCCCAGTTCCCGGCATAATAGATTTGTTTCCACCCGTCGCAATACCCAACGGTAAGCGGGTCCTGGATCTGCTTAACCTGTTCTTTCCAGTACGTGGCTTGCTTGTCAGTAATTATTCCGCGTTTCACATACAGGTCAATCCTGTTGTTGTCTCTGTCTAACCGCGCCTGGAAAATGTTACGGCCAAGGTTCTCTTCGAAAACCTCCTTCATAGAGGCCTCGCTTCCGGCAGGGCTATATATTCCGTCGATCATTCCAAGCAGTTCTTTTCGGGGCGGATAATAAGAGCGGTACATTTTCTCTGAAAGATAGAGATAGCCGGGGTTATCAGAATTTGTCGCGGAGTCGGTTGTATAGGCCAGATATTCCCTGACAATGCGGTCCGTTTCTTCTTGCGTCAGCACAACCGTTTCGTTTTGTTCCTTCCTGGCCTGGATACCGGACATGCCATATGTTCGACCGCCATCTTCCAGTAAGCCTTCCGTTTGTGAAACATTTGAAATAACGCAGAAAACAAAAAACAAGGAAATTCCAAGCATCATCAACTGCGTCAGCCTGTTCTGCCAGATTTTTTTCCATTCGTAACAAATCATTCCCCTTCGCATCTTGGATCATCCTCTTTCTCTGTTTCGTCCGCAAAGTACAACAGATACAAATCTTCCAGCGTCGGCCTGGCGGGAATTGCGTTCTCTGAAGGCTTATCAGGGCAAATAACTCTCGCTTCGACAACCGCTCCCTGGTTATGGGAGTTAACAATACTATGTCTCGCTTCAAAGATAATCCACTCTTTTTGCGGCACTGTCACAGTCCAAACCTTGCCTTCTGCCTCACGTATAAGGGTTTCCGCGGCTCCCTGGAGGATAAGCTTCCCTTTTTTCATTATTAAAATTTGATCAGAAATATACTCAATATCCGAAACAATGTGTGTTGAAACAATAATGATCTTACCGTTTGACATCTCCGAAATTATGTTCCGAAAATATGCGCGTTCCTTCGGGTCAAGGCCCGAAGTCGGCTCGTCAAGAATCAAAATATCCGGGTCGTTGAGCAGGGCCTGCGCAATGCCCAGCCGACGCTTCATGCCGCCTGAGAATGTTCGGATTTTCTGGTTTGCCGCATCTTCTAAGTTTACCAGCGAAAGGAGCTCGTTCGTTTTTCTTCTTGCGAATCGCGGGTCAAGTCCCTTGATCGATGCAACGTAAAGCATAAAGTCTTTTGCCGAAAATCCGGGGGTATATCCAAATTCCTGGGGCAGGTATCCGAGAAGATCTCTAAAGCGTTCTCCCATTAAGACGTTGTTCTCTCCGTTTAGCAGAACTTCTCCAGACGTTGGGGCGATAATTCCGCATATCATCTGCATCAGGGTCGTTTTTCCTGCACCGTTTGCCCCAAGGAAGCCATACACACCTGGAACCAGTTCAGCACTGACCTGGTCCACCGCAATCTTGTTTTTAAAGTGTTTAGAAAGTCGATCCAGTGTTAATCTCATGGTTGATTCTCCCCGCCTTTCTCAAGAATTCTTTCATCCCTGCCAGAGCAGCTATGATCGTAACAACTTCCAATAAAGCCCAAATGACAAGCAGCTCTTCTGAAAAAAGATTTACGCCTGATATTCTGCTTATTGTTACCGTCCCCATTAATGCAGCTCCATATCCAGCACAATAGAAAAGAGCTTCTTCCTCAGGAGAACGGCTCAGTATTTCCATACAGCCAAAGCACATTAGATTGTAAGGAACAGCGCCATATAACAAAACCTGTAAAAAGGCCGAATCATAAGCGTGTGAAACATGAACAGATGCCGCTCCAAGAAACAGGATATCGAACATTCCAAACGCAATTAATCGG
>DEFE01000030.1:27793-28750 GCA_002350625.1 Lachnospiraceae bacterium UBA2860 | reverse complement strand
TGTTTTTTTATTCTTGCGTCCATTTTTAAATCCCCTCTATTTTGAACCGAAGTCTTGCCTCCGCCCTTTTAATCGCATAGCGGATTGTAGATGCCGGTTTTCCTGTGATTGCGGCTATTTCCTTGATGGTTAAGCCCTGGTAATATCTCAAAACAATCAGCTCCCGGTCAGACTCCCCCAGAGAAGCTATGCTCTCCAGGATGTCCATTTTCTCTACGATCTGTGTTTCTGAAAACAAGTCTTCTGCACGATCACGCATCCAATCCTCGTCTGTCGGTAATGTTGCGGTCTTTTTCCAATGGTCTTTAATCTTGTTTCTTGCTATTACAAAAAGATAATTTTTAAGTTTTCCATACTCAACGTATCTCCCTAAAGATGAAAGAAAACTCAAAAAAACGTTTTGCGTTATATCCTGCGCATCCTCTCGATTTCTTACATTACAGTAACAGTAGACATATATATCCTCATAATTATCCCGCACCCAAGCTTCCAGAGCGTCAGGATCATATATGATTTTTCTAAACTTTTTACTTTCACGCACAAGAACACGACCTTATCCCTTTTCGTATGTTTTTGTTAAGCCTTATAAGTTTCTCTTTACTATTAATAACGATTCAGCTCTTCAAAAAAACAACATTTCTAAGGTTTATTTGAAAAAATTTGAAAAATTTTTTCCTGCTGTTTTCTGTTGAAAGGTTTTTCCAAAATCAATAAACCTTTTCGTCAAAAAAGCGGTATAAAACACTGATATTGTATTCTACCTCCCGGGCTCATTCTAAAATCCTAACTCCATTTCAATAACGTCTTTGTAACAAGGTTTTTATTCATATCTATGTGCCGTCCGGATTGTGCTTTTTCTTTCTTTTTAACACAACTACTTCGCCATGAACTGCTATATATTTAGCAAAGCCTTATTAAACTATACAACACACTTCAGATGATGTAGCTGCAGCAGCA
>DEFE01000030.1:26456-27759 GCA_002350625.1 Lachnospiraceae bacterium UBA2860 | reverse complement strand
TCTGCCCCAAACCCCGCGAGCAGATATGCTGCTCCATCATCGGCTGCCGCCTCGATGCTTTTCTTTTTCCAATTGATTCAGAGAACTGTGTACACTTTGCTGAACAGCCTGCCACCTTTGCATCTCTTTTCTTGCTTCCCGGTACTTTTCATACTTTGCTTTTTGTTGATTGGACAATACCAACAACCTGGCATTCAAATCCTTGAGCTTCGGAATTCTTTTTGTCTTATATTCTTCAAAGACTTTCTTGGCAGCAAGATGGATCTGGATCTCTGCACGGTGCATCTCCAGATAATCATCTGGTTTACCACGCTTTTGATATTCGGCAAAAACCTCTCTGGTCCTTCCATAGTCAAGGATATGCTGTTTCATTTTTCGAAGTTCCCGAATCTCACTCTCCGTCGCCTTCAATTCATCCGATGCCTGCTCAAACACAGCTGTTGCTTTCACCTGCCGCTCCTCCAGTTGCTCTGTACTTCCAATGCCTTCCTCCCGAAGAATAAGCAGTGCGCTTGCCATCTGTTTGATGTTAAAGACCTTTGCCCACTGTTCATAGCCTCTCCCTTTTCCTTCTGAAAGTTTCTTTTCGATATCGATAAGAAACGAGATATCCAGCGTCGAACTTTTTTCGAATTTTCTGCTGGGCACCGCAATTGTGGTTCTGCTATTTGAAGTTCTCAGTCGTTCCAATTCAGCACCGATCGCATCATCGGTATATTCCGGCCCCAGTGTCTTCAGTCTCGTGAAACGATTCTGTCCTGGCGCCCGAAGGGAAATATACTTCCCGCGCTTAACCTCATATCCTTGTTCTTGCATCTGCCGAAGGAAATCTTCAAAGTCACAACAGCCCGGCAGCACTTTCCCGATTGTTTTCTTAAGCTTTGCCTTCCAGCTGGTGCCGTTTTTTTCCGCATTCCACTCGGCATAGTCCTTGCCTTTTTCTTCCGGTTCAGCAATGACAGAATATCCTTTTTCCAGACAGATTCGGTCACTGATGTCCCGGATCAGATCCGCGGTATCCTTAACATTATTGAACTTATGGGTGCAGTCAAGGGTGGTGGAGTTGAACACGATGTGATTATGGACGTGGGCCTTGTCGATATGCGTCGCCACAATAAACTGGTGCCTGCCACCAGTGAATTGCATAGCAAGTTCGTAACCAATCCGATTGGCTTCCTTCGGCGTGATCTCTCCTGGATAGAAAGCCTGACGCACATGATAGGCGATTACATCTTTTCCGTGTTTTGGCTGACGTCCGGTAATCATCTGATATTGCTGCTTAGAGAGCAGGAAGTCCACCTCG
>DEFE01000030.1:0-26376 GCA_002350625.1 Lachnospiraceae bacterium UBA2860 | reverse complement strand
TCCGTCCTTGCGGCAAGAGATTGCAAAAGCGTTTTCCCGCGATTCATATGCATCGGCATAATCCTTGTTGTCGCCATGTCATACCCTCCTGATGGATTTCAGGGTGATCACTTCTGAAACCAACTTCTTGATCTGTTCCGCTTGCTCCCGGTAACCCTCCTGCAGTTCTGTAAGATCCTCCCTGGATATGCCGTCGGCCATGTTGCATCTAATCGCAATCTGGTTCACATTCGCGGCAGTCCGGTTCGCAAGCTTCAGCATTTCCCGGAAGGCGGGCATATCTAGATTTACCACGAGGCCATCGATCGCCATCTTGCGGATATATGCGCTCATGTTACGGGTGCCGCACTGCTGCATTTTCTGCTGTATCATTTCGTGTTCATGATCTGTCAATTTCAGGAGAAATTGTTTCGTTCTCGTAATGCTCATACCATATCCTTTCCGGTTTCAAAACCATATGTGACGATGGTGACGGTTGTGACGGTTATTTTAGGTCCAGCCTACCCTTAAATCTACCGTCACCATCGTCACAACCGTCACGCCCCTGCCACATCGCGATGGAGTGTGATCTGTCGGTTGGACCGAGTCCGTGTTTTTTCGAAAGTGATGCCGTATTCATGAAACAGCCTTGAGGCATTGATCCCCAGCTTCATAGTCAGTTTGTTAGGCGATAGCTCCGTGTGAAGTACCTCCGCAAGCTCCGTCGCCGTCCCGGTCCAGTTTGGATTCTCAACGGATACCAGTTCAGCAACGGTTTCCAGAAGCGGCTCCGGTCTCACGGAGAGCACCTGCATATCCGCTGTCTCAAGCTCCCACAGAAGCGTTTCAGGGTTCCGGTTCAGGTGCAGGCTCTGGTCTGCCTGATCCCTGCCGGAGACATCGAGAACTGCCTCACAGCTGGTGCGCTTCTCCTTATGCAGCAGGAATGCGCCGTCCGACGCACCGAGCAGGCCATTTGTCCCTGAGATCATCTCAAACTTATCGTCGGCCTGCTGCTTTCTCGTATGGTGTACAAGGAGCAGGCAAATGCCGGCCTGATCTGCAAAATCCTTAAGCTTCACGATCACATCATAGTCATTGGCATAGCTGTACCGTTCATCGGCATTTGCCCGGATCTTCTGCAACGTATCGATTATGATCACCCCGGTATCCGGGTGCTCTGACAGAAATCTCCGCATTTGCCCTAAGAGGCTCCCATCCAGGGAATCAGCTCTCGTAGCCATATGAAGCCTGTCGGTACATTCCGTCCCGAACATGCGATACAGACGTTCCTGGAGTCGCCTGGGATCGTCCTCTAGTGCCAGATACAGGACCGAGCTCTGTCTGACGGGGTACTCCCACAGAGGAAGCCCCGCTGCCACATGGTAGGCGATCTGCAGCATCAGGAAGCTCTTGCCCAGCTTCGGGGCCCCTACGAATAGATAGGTGCCCGGATAGAGCAGGTTTTCGATCAGAGGCGGTTTGGCACAGTATACCTGATCATACAGCTGCGTCATGCTGATGGTCGGGAGATAAGAAGGATCCGCTGTTCTCCTTATGATCCGTAAAGTGAATTCCTGATCCGGATCGTCATACCAGTCGGTTTCTACCTTGTCCTCAGTCTTACCGGATATTGAATTATCAGTGCAAAAACCTATATAATCACTTGTGTTTTCATTGATTTCCGGAGACGGATTCGCTATACTTTGAGCATACATGTTTAATGACGATTGCTCTGCGGCTGCGCCAACAGCCGGGTTCAGAGCAGTCGTTATTCTTTTCTGATCCATACGCATTTTCCCTTTCTCATAAGCTACCATCTTCCTTTTGCATCCCGATCATGACAGAAGTGATGAGATCGATTCGGGTTAAAAGATCTTCATTTACCGTCTGCCCCTCAAGGATTCTCCTCAGTTCATCCAATATCGCCCGCATTTCCAGCAAGAGTCCCCTATAAACCTTCGGATTCCCTTGAACTACCACCTCCCGGTCCGTGAGCTTCCGGATTATATAATCCTGTTTGGTTAATCCGGACACTCTCACCGCTGAGTCGATGAGCATATCTTCTTCAGGAGATACCCGAAAAGCTACCGTGACTGACCTCCATCTTCCCTGCCTGTCCATATTTTTAGCTGACATTCTTTTTTCCTCCTTCTCCGCCGTTAGCGCGTTTATCATGGTTCAAAGAGTTGCTTTGTCTGTTTTCGGTTTCCGGCAATCGCTGGTTTTCCAGAAATTCTGCCATGTCCGCCTGCTTATTCGGAAACAGATGTGCATAGCGGTAAGTGACCTTTTCGCTGCTATGTCCGACTCTCTTTCCAATCTCAAAAGCGCTGAAGCCCTGATTGATCAGAAGAGATACATGGGAATGACGAAGATCATGAATGCGGATCCTCTTGACACCGGCAGCCTTGCTTCCGGATTCCATGTTCCGGCAAAGTCCGTATTTCGTCATAGGAAAGATCCGGTCCGAAGAATGAATGTCATAGTACAGCTTCAGGCAATCCTTCATTTCCTCACAGAGGAAATCCGGAATCGCAATCATTCGCACACCGGCATCCGTTTTCGGAGTTGTGATAACATCTTTGCCTCGAAGCCTCTGATATGATTTGTTGATCCGAAGCATTTTCTTATCGAAATCAAAGTCCTCCGGTGTCAAAGCCAGCAGCTCGCCCTCTCGAATGCCAGTCCAGTAGAGTACCTCAAAAGCATAATAATAGATGGGTTTCTCCATTATGACCTCAGCGAATTTCAAATACTCTTCCTTCGTCCAGAATTTCATTTCCTTGAATTCCTCTTTGCCAATGCTGCCTGCGATACGGGCCGGATTGACCGGCAGCTGATAATAACGGATGGCATGGTTAAACATGGCAGAGAGCTGTGCATGAATCGATTTCATAAAGGTAGAAGACAACGGCTTTCCGCCAGTCCCCGGCAGCTGCATTACAGTATTCTGCCAATCAACGATGTCTTTGGCCGTGATCTCGGAAAGCCTGCGTTTGCCCAGATAGGGGAGAATTTTTCCTTCGATAATGCTTTCCTTTGTAATCCAGGTGTTTTCTTTCAGCCTGGGCCTGATATCCTCCCTGTAAAGCTCATAAAAGCTTTCCAGCGTCATGTCAATATCTGCCCGTTTCTGCAGTTTGAACTGCGTTTCCCAAGCCAGAGCATCCCTTTTGGTTTCAAAACCTCTTTGGCATTTCTGCTTCTTTTCCCCACGCCAGTCCGTATACCGAACCATCGCATACCAGGTACCGTTTTTATCTTTATACGCCGGCATTTGCCCCCTCCTTTCGCCTGTCCATTCTGTCTCCGTAGAAATTGTCGTAAAAATATCTGCGGTCCACTCTCCCGGCAATCACCAGACACCCTTTTGCTCTCAGTTCCTTGTTCATCTGCCGGATCAGCTTGTAAGCATATGGTTTCGACACCTCTAAAACCTCAGCAACCTCATCTGCTTTCATAAACATTCTTTCTGTCATTCTTTTTATCCTTTCGTCTTTGTGATTTTAATGTGCTGCGCGCTATTCTCCCCGGATCAGTTTCCTGACAGGCAAATCCCCTTTTCGGTGCTGTGTCGTCCTAAAAGGCGCTCGTTTTCTTCTTGAAAAGTCTAGGCGGTTTATCTCTGTCCGGATAGCTATTTGGTTATGTATTCGCCTTGCACTAAGTGTATTTGTTTAGTGCTCCTGACACGGAGTATACTATACATATTTATTTAGTGTCAAGTGTTTCATGCTATCTTTTCTAATTATTTTTATTTAATTTTATATTGCGTACACTAAGCATTTTTGATATACTTCATCATAGTTGGACATTCACTCAAAGAAGGAGAAACTATCATGGCAATCGGAGAACGGATCAACTTCTTTCGCAGGCGATGCAATCTGACCATGAATGCCCTGGGGCAGCTTCTTGGTTTTGATGAAAAAGGGGCAGATGTCCGCATTGCTCAATATGAAAACAATTCCCGTAAGCCCAAAGCGGAACTTACGCAGTCTATGGCGGATGTCTTTGGCGTTGTCCCGGAAGCACTTACTGTCCCGGATATAGATACATACAAAGGCCTGCTCCATACCCTTTTTACCCTGGAGGACATTTATGGCCTTACTATCGATCGCATCGATGATGTCACCTGTCTGCATCTGGACAAGTTCGTCACGCAGCCGGGAACCAACCTCTGGCAGTACTTGGATGACTGGTACTCCATGAAGGAGAAATACATACATGGCAGGATCACGAAGGAAGAGTATGATCACTGGCGTTATAACTTTCCCAATGACGGGACCTCTGTACTTACAGCCAAGGTGCCGCCGGAAAGCTCTCTCTGATTTCATTTTCTTCCTATGGCCTTCTCATTTTCACCGTATTCATGCATGTCCTCCCAGGCAAACAAAAAGAGCAGGATCAATCCGAACCGTTCATAGTTCAGAGAGACCCTGCTCTTGTTATTTCTTCTGATTTGTTGCGCTCAGTTTGCGGGCTAAACCCGCAAGCCTTCCGCCTGTCAGAATAAAAGCAGAATATCAAATGTTATCATTTTGTTATCAAATCGACCCATGAGGACTCAGGAAGCCTTATTTTAAGCCGTTTCCCGGACGCTCTTATTTATTCGTACTCAACCGTTGCCGGCGGCTTCGGCGTATAGTCAAAGAGCACTCTGTTAATCCCCGGCACCTCGGTCGTAATCCTTCTCACCAGATGGTCGATAAGCTCCGCCGGAAGGTGCTCCACCGTCACCTCCATGACATCCGTCGTATTGATCGCGCGGATGATGCAGGGCCAGTCAAAGGTTCTCTTGCCGTCCTTCACGCCGGTGGATTTGAAATCCGGGACGACCGTAAAGTACTGCCACACCTTGCCTTCCAGTCCGTTCTTCGCAAATTCCTCTCTGAGGATGGCGTCCGACTCTCTCACGGCCTCGAGGCGGTCGCGTGTGATCGCGCCCGGGCATCTGACGCCGAGTCCCGGCCCCGGGAACGGCTGGCGGTCGACCATATTCGCCGGAAGCCCCAGCGCGCGGCCGACTTCTCTGACCTCGTCCTTGAAGAGGATCTTCACCGGCTCGACGAGCTCGAAGCGGGACGCGATGTCCTCCGGCAGGCCGCCTGCATTGTGGTGCGCCTTGATGCCGCCCTCGCTTTCGAGGATGTCCGGCCAGATCGTCCCCTGCGCGAGGAAATCCACGCCGTCAAGCTTTCTCGCTTCATCCGCGAAGACATCGATGAATTCCTCGCCGATGATGTGGCGCTTCTGTTCCGGATCGGAAATGCCGGCAAGCTTGTCAAGGAAGCGGTCGACCGCATCGACATAGATGAGGTTCGCGCCGAGCGTATCGCGGAAAACCGAGATGACCTGCTCCGGCTCTCCTTTTCTCAGAAGGCCGTGATTGACATGGACACAGACGAGCTGCTGTCCGACAGCCTTGATGAGAAGCGCTGCGACCACAGAGGAGTCCACGCCTCCGGAGAGGGCGAGCAGGACCTTCTTGTCGCCGATCTGCGCGCGCAGTTCTTTAAGCTGCTCTTCGATGAATGCCTCCGCGAGTGCAGGGGTGGTGATGCGTTCCATGTTCTCTGGTCTTCTGTCCGGCATGTACCTTCCTCCTCTTTTTTCCATATGAGCCTTAAATGGCTTGTTTTCGCCGGGATTTGTTCCCGTTTTTTTTATGTCCCACATTTTGCCACTTGCCTTCGGCGCTGTCAAGATCATTCAGCGGCGTCTCCGCCCCCGGCCCACCTCAAACATATTTTCCACGTTCTTCTTTCCGACCTCGAAACTGTGGACAGATGTATACGGCGAAGCCTGTGTTTCCCGGCTTTCGCTTTCTGCCGCCGCCCTGTTTTCTGAGGACGATGCCATTCTTCCGCCCCTGCCGTTGCCATACGTCAGCGAATCCACACCCGCATAGAGTGATCTGTCATTCCGCGAGAGCCGGTTCACCTTGCACACCGCGTAGATCGTGACCACGATCTCGAACACAATGAAGATGAGGAAGAACGTATCGTTTTCCGTGCTCAGGCAGAAATCGTAGAAGCCGTGAACGAGCGTCGGCACAAGCAGCGCGAGGAACATGTGTCCCGCCTTGCCCGCATTGTTCCCGTGGACCTCGCTCTCCTTCGCGAGACCGTAGCAGGCGCCCATGAAGACGCCGTCGATCGCGTGCCCCGGCACGGACAGAAGTCCCCGCATCACTGCAAGGCCGAAGGTGCCTCCCGTGAGATACAGCACATTTTCAACCGCGGCAAAGCCCAGCGAGACGATCACCGCGTAGACGACGCCGTCGAAGAGATAATTAAATGCGGGGTCCCTCCAGGTGCGGAGCTTGAGCGCGATGAGCTTAAACCCCTCCTCGATGAGCGCGACGAGCAGGAAATTCTCGAGCGCGATCATGAGGTAAGTACCCCGGATGAGATACGGCTCAAGGAACTGAGCCGTCAGCATTTCCAGAAAGCCGGCCGGAACGATCATCACCCCGCCCAGGAAGAACAGACTGACCAGAAGCCCCGCAGGCTCCTTCTCGATCTTATCCTTTTTGCAGATATAAGCGATCAGCAGGATCGCCGGAAGCAGTGCCAGATAAAACATACGCAGTCTCCTCTTTTAACGGACTTCATTCGCCCTGGTGTAGAACTGGTAATACATGCCTTTTTTCTCCATCAGCTGCGCGTGGGATCCCTCCTCCTCGATGCCGTCGTCCGTGAGGACGAGGATCCGGTCGGAGTGCACGATGCTGCTTAAGCGGTGCGCGATCGTGAGCGTGGTCCGCCCTTCCGCGAGCTTTGACAGAGATTTGGCCACCTCGTACTCGCTCTCGTTGTCGAGTGCGGAAGTCGCCTCGTCCAGGATGATGATCGGCGGGTTCTTCAGGAAAATGCGGGCGATACTGATTCTCTGCTTCTGTCCGCCCGACAGCTTCACGCCGCGCTCGCCGATATAGGTGCCATAGCCGTGCGGGAGCGTATCGATGAACGTGTCCGCGCCGGCCCTTCTCGCCGCCTCCTTCACCTCCTCCATCGAGGCGCCGGGCCGCCCGTAGACAATGTTGTCATAGACCGTGCCCGAGAAGAGGTACACATCCTGCTGCACCATGCCGATCGAGCCGCGCAGGCTCTTCAGGGTAAATTCCCGTATGTCCGTCCCGTCGAGCAGGATCGTCCCCTCTGAGACGTCGTAGAAGCGCGGGATCAAATTGCAGATCGTGGTCTTGCCGCCGCCCGAAGGGCCGACGATCGCCACCTTCTCTCCGGGCTCGATGGTCAGATTCAGATGCCTGAGCACGATGTTGTGATCGTCCGGATAGGCAAAGCTTACATCTCTAAATTCGATGCGCCCTTCGGGTGCCGTGAGTTCCCTGGCGTCCGGCTCGTCGAAGATCTCGATGTCCGCGTCCATGATCTGCAGGAAGCGCTCGATGCCGGTCATGCCCCTCTGGAACTGCTCCGCGAACTCGATGATCCGGCGGATCGTCGCGATCATCGTCGTCACGTACATGACGTAAGCGACCAGATCGCCGGGCCTGATCTGTCCATTGACGAGGAAGAGACCGCCCGCAACGAGCAGGACCAGATACATGAGGCCCTCAAAGAGCCGCACGGTGATCTGGAAGGAAGCCATGTAGCGGTAGGTATTTCGCTTCATCTCGAAGAAGGCGGCATTTTCTTTGCCGAACTTCCGGATCTCCAGGTCCTCGTTCGTAAATGCCTTCACGACCTTCTGGCCGAGCAGGCTGTCCTCGATCCGCGCGTTGAGCTCACCGGTCTGATTGCGCTGCTTCGCAAATGCGCCGCGCATCCGGAAGTTCTGTTTCATCGAGAAATAGGTCATGAAAGGCACGACCAGAAAGACAAGCGCCGTCAGCGGCAGGCTGATCCCGGCCAGAATCACGAAGGACACGGCCGCTTTGATGAAGGCGATAAAGAATTCTTCCGGGCAGTGGTGCGCAAACTCGGTCACGTCAAAGAGGTCGTTCGTGATGCGCCCCATGATCTGCCCGATCTTCGTGTTGTTGTAGTAAGTAAAAGAGAGCTTCTGGAGGTGCGCGTAGGCGTCCTTCCGCATATCCGTCTCGATGTAGGTGCCCATCACATGCCCCTGATAGGCCATGTAGTAGGCTGCCAGCGTGTCGATCAGGCGCAGCGTCAGGTAGAGAAGCGCCAGGCGCAGCACCGTCCCGACCGTCAGAGAGGCGAGATCGTTCATCCCGGTGTTCGTCAGATACCGGATGATCATCGGCAGCGTCAGCTCCGCCAGCGTCGTCAGCGCAGCGCACGCGAGATCCTTCGCGACCACGGCGCCATACGGCCGGTAGTAGGGGAAAAACCGCCGGAACAGCTCCTTTGTGCTATATGTCCTCTCTTTATGCTCCAAATATATGTACTCCGTTTGTTTCAGGTGTATTTCGTTTATACAAGGTGTATTCCGTTTATTCCGGGTGTATTCCGTTTATTCCAGGATCGTGATTCTCCCCTGGCCATGCGGATCTGCATACAGATTCCCGACCTCTTCCGGCGTAAGTTCCTCCAGATAGTCGATGACCGCCTGCACGTCTTTGATCCCGCCGCCCGGCACTTCCTCACAGTCCGCAAACATCGCGTAACCGTCGCCTTTGTCCTTCAGCATGAAGCTGTTGGACGTGAGTGTATATGCCTTTTCGGGATCCAGGGATACGCCGCCCACCATGACATTCTGTACCCGGTATTCCCCGGTCACGCCTGTAAAGAGACCGTCCTCGTCCGCTGTACAGCTGCTGTCTTTATCCGCATGTATTTCATAGGTGAGTCCGGAAACCTGCAGAAATTTCCCTGACTCTCCCGGCACGTCCTTCGCGCCCCATTCCAGCGCGTCGAGAATCTGCTGTCCTGTCACCTTGATGAGCGGGACGTCATTGCCGTAAGGCATGACATCCAGCACATTTCTCTTAGTGATTTCTCCTTTTGCGATGTCCGCGCGGAGAGAACCGCCATTGATGATGGCCACATCCGCGCCGGTCGCCTTGCGGAAAGCGTCCGCGCACAGGTCGCCCAGATTTGTCTCTGAGAGACGGACAAGCCGGAGTTTATTGCCGTCCAGGTCTTTCTCTGTCGGATCAAAGGTGATTAAGTCCACCGGCGTTTCGCCGATGACTGCCCCCGCCGCTGCTTCGACCACTGCCCTCGCCTCATCAAGGGCTTTTGTCATCACGTTCCTGAAGCCGAGAAGCTCCGGGGCGGAGATACTGTTGTTCCAGGTGTAGAGGTCCGTGTCCACGCTGCCGTCTGTCCGGATCCACAGGACGCCGATGCCATTCATCTTTGTTCCGCAGGCCTGCCGTACCACGTCTGCCCCGTCTTTATTCTTCACGACATACTTGTCACTGTCGTGGCTGTGCCCGTCGAGGACGGCGTCAATCCCGTTCGTGTGTGAGATCACATCCGCATACGTATAAGGGATACATGCAGCCTGATTGCCCAGATGGGCGAGGAGGACCACATAGGCCGCGCCTTCAGCGCGCGCGTCATCCACCGCCTTCTGTACGGCCTCGTACAGCGGTTCGCCGTCGTCGCCCTGCATAAATCCGTAGATGTACTCACCGTCTTCGTTCTGAAAATGCTTAGGATTTGAAGAAGTCAGCGACTCCGGTGTCGTCACGCCGACGAAAGCGATCTTCACATCGTCGAAGGTGAAGATGTGATAGGGGGGAAATACAAGCTCGCCTTCTTTGTTAAAGTTGCAGCTCAGATAAGGGAAATCCGCCTCGCCCGCAAGCTGAAGGAAGCGGTCCATGCCGTAATCAAACTCGTGATTGCCGGGAATCACCGCGTCGTATCCGATCTTGTTCATAAGGTCCAGGACCGCTTTCCCGCTTGTCAGGGTTCCCATGGTTTCACCCTGGATCGAATCGCCGTTGTCTACGAGCAGCACATGGTAGCCGGCGTCCTTCATTGATTCCCTGGCGGCGGCAAGGCCTGCATAGGTAAAGTTCTTATCGACCCCGCAGTGCACGTCACTTGTAAACAGCACGCAAACATCCGCGGCAAGGCCGTTTCCGGCTGCTTCTTCCTGGGCGGCAGCCGGTAATGCAAGGCAGATAATCAGTAAGATGGAAAGTATCAGTGATGCCGGTTTTTTCATCTATGTCACCTCTATTTATTTCCACTTAAATTCAACGAGTCCGATGATATAGAGCGCAATGACGACGACAGGGACAAAATACTTGAAAATCGGTTTCATCCAGTCCGCGACCTTAAGTCCCTTCCCGGAGTTTGCCTCCGCCTTGAATTTCTCCCAGCCCCAGCCGAAACGGTCGCTGACGCAGAACAGGGTCATAATGAGCGCGCCGAGGGGCAGAAGGTTGTTGCTCACGATGAAATCCCACAGATCAAGCCAAGCGCTGTCCTCCGCAAAGGGATGGAACTGGATGACGCTGTAGCCGAGCGCCGTGGTGAGCGCGGACACAAAAACGACAGCGGCACAGAAGATCGAGCCCTTTTTCCTGTCCCAGCCCGTCAGTTCGCGCACGCAGGCAAGGATATTTTCGCAGACGGCAATCACCGTAGAGAAGGCTGCAAAAGTCATAAAGAGGAAGAACACGGTGCCCCAGATGCGTCCGCCCGTCATCGTGTTGAAAACGGCCCCCATCGTGTTGAAGAGAAGTGCGGGGCCTCTGTCCACCTCAAGGCCGAGCGAGGTGCAGGCCGGGAAGATGATGAGGCCGGACATGATCGCCACGAAAGTATCGAGAATAATCACGTTGACCGACTCGCCGAGCAGCGACCGCTCCTTGCCGATGTAGCTGCCGAAGATCGCCATCGACCCGATGCCGATGGAAAGCGTGAAGAAAGCCTGGTTCATCGCCGCCACGATCACGGAGAAATTAATCTTATGAAAATCCGGAAGCAGATAAAAGCGCAGTCCTTCGGCGGCGCCGTTTAAGGTCGCACTCCGGATCGCGAGCACCAGCATGAGGATGAGGAGCGCCGTCATCATATACTTCGTCACGCGCTCAAGGCCGGACTGGATATTGAAGGAGAGCAGAATGAAGGCCAGAACCACGACGACGCCGAGGTAGCCGACATTGAGTGTCGGATTCGTGATCATTGTGACAAAATCCAGCTGGTCTGTCTTTCCTGTCAGGAAACTGACAAAGTAATAGAGGATCCAGCCGGTGACCACTGTGTAGAAGGCCATCAGGCAGAAGTTGCCGATCAGCGCAAGTATGCCGTGGATGTGCCACTTCTGTCCCGGCTTCTCGAGCTTCTGATACATCTTGACCGGACTGGCCTGCGCCGCGCGTCCGATCGAAAACTCAACGACGAGTGCCGGCAGTCCCAGAAACAGCAGACAGAGGATATAGACAAGGACGAAGGCGCCGCCTCCGTTCTTTCCCGTCATCCAGGGGAACTTCCACACATTTCCGCAGCCGATCGCGCACCCTGCGCTGAGGAATATGAATCCGATTCTGCTGCCGAGTCTTTCTCTACCCATAATACCAAATAACCTCCCATCATTTCACTTGGAGGATACGCTCCTCCCTTGCGATACTCATGTGCATCATATCACATGTAAAGCACTTAGTCACTGCTCCCGTAAGTCTCGCTCACCACGGCCGCTCCGATGATGAGGACAGCTCCGATCCATCCGGCGGCCCCCATGGATTCATGGAGAAAGAGCGCGGAGCATAAAACCGAGACCACCGGCTCAAGATACCCGAGAATCGCCACCGTCTGCACGGGCAGGCTCCCCATCCCGCTGAAGTACATACAGTACGCCACGCCCGTGTGAATGAGGCCGAGCATAAGAATGATCAGAACAGACCGGGCGTTAATCGCGAGATGCGTCCCGTAGTTTTTCATAAGCACGTAGGGAAAAATCGTTGCCGCCGAGATTGCCAGCTGGATCACCGATCTGTCCAGCGCATCGATGTCCCTGAGCTTCCGGTTGCAGATCACGATCACCACGAAGCACACGGCCGCGGCGAGGCCCATGACGACGCCGGTGAGATCCCCGTGAGAGCCGTTCCACACCCCCGAGACAAGGATAATACCGATAAAAGCAGCAAGGACACAGGGCATTTTCCGCTTATCGAGCTTCTCGTGCAGCACAAGCGGCGCGATCAGGATGACGATCATGGGCGCCATGTAATTGCAGAGGCTTGCCACGGCGACCGTCGTCTTCATATATGCGGCAAAAAGAAAGATCCAGTTCAGGCCGAGGCAGATCCCGGCGATGACGAGCCATTTCAGATTCTTCCGGACCGCCGCCGGATTCATCCTCTGGTGCCTGGCCTTCAGATACAATAAAATAAAGCCTGAGCCGATGATCCCGCGGCACATGGCGACGATCTCGCTCGGCAGGCTGACATGCCTTAAGAAGAGGCCGATCGTTCCGTAGAGAACGACGGCCGTAATATATTTGATCCGCTCTGCGGCTAGATTCACTTTCATCTCCTCATGGCGTCTTAAGCCTGTGGATGGCATCAACAAGCTGCTTTACCGCCTTCGCCCGATGGGAATACTGCTCCTTAAAGGAGATGGGCATGCTGGCCGTCGTCCGGCCGTCCGCGTCTTCGGAGATGAAGATCGGATCATAGCCGAAGCCGTTCGTGCCTTCTTCGCGGAAGGCTATGGTGCCCTTCCAGGTCCCCGTGAAGAGCCGCTCGACGCCATTTTCGTCGATAAAGCAGATGGAGGAGACAAAGCGCGCATTTCTGTTGTCGGCGCCGCGGAGGCCCTCGAGCACAGCCATTCTGCGCTCATGCTCGGTCGGGAGGCCTTTGTACCTGGCGGAATAGATGCCCGGCTCGCCGTTAAGCGCTTCGACCATGAGGCCGCTGTCATCCGCGATGACGCAGCACTTCGTGAGCTCATAGATCGCTCTTGCTTTGAGGGCGGCATTTTCTTCAAAAGTGCTGCCGGTCTCCTCGACCTCGACGGCGATATTTTTCTCGGCCTGCGAAAAAACCTGAAAGCCGAGCGGCGTGAGGATATCCTTGTACTCCGCGATTTTTCCTTTATTGTTGCTCGCTACTATGAGATCCATCGTATGTTTGAACCACCGCTCCTTTTTTATTTCATGCGGTTCCCATGCGTCTTAAGGCTCCCGCCGGTTTTTTACGCTTCCGCCGTCTCGCCGGTTTTTGCGTCGGTGAGCCCGATCAGGAACTGATCAAAGGCTTCAGGCGGCACGGGCTTCGAGAAGTAATAGCCCTGCACGA
The DNA here is from genome assembly GCA_002350625.1 of Lachnospiraceae bacterium UBA2860. Classification (GTDB taxonomy): domain Bacteria; phylum Bacillota; class Clostridia; order Lachnospirales; family Lachnospiraceae; genus Chordicoccus. Next base: position 13,202 of record DEFE01000030.1, on the reverse strand, counting down.
GATCGCAGCCCATGGCCTTGAGCTCCAGATACTGTTCCTCCGTCTCCACGCCCTCCGCGACGACGGGGACATGCAGGTACTCCGCTATGTCAAGGATCAGTTCGATCATCCTGACGTCGCGGGTCTCACCGAAGGCGCTGCGCACGAAGCTCATATCCAGCTTCAGCGCGTCGATGGGAAGGCGGGACAGCATGCCGAGCGACGAGTAGCCGGTGCCGAAGTCATCCATCTCAATGCGGAAGCCCATGCCCACGCCGCGCAGTTCTTTGGCACAGGCAATGACCTGGTCGGAATCACCGGTATAAGCCGACTCCGTGATCTCCAGGATCAGATCGTACGCGTCAAGCCTGTTCTCCTTAAGGATTTCCTTGAAAATGCTCTTCAGATTCGGCGTCAGCATATCGATGCGGGATACATTGACAGATACCGGCACGGCAAAGCCGAAGCGGTCCTTCCATTCCCGGATTCTCTTAGCTGTCTCACGCCACACGAACTGGTCGAGGTCCAGGATAAAACCGTTGTCCTCGAGCAGCGGGATGAAGATGCCCGGACTGATCATGCCAAGCTCCGGGTGATCCCACCTGACGAGCGCCTCCGCGCTCGCAAGGATCGGCTTGTCCGAGCGGATATCGAACTTGGGCTGGAAGTAAACCATGAAGCGGCCGCTCTCAAGCGACGGCTTGAAGTCCTCGAGGAGGCGCGCCCTGTACAGCTCAGCCTCGTGCATCTCAGTGTCATAGACCCCGACGGCCTTCTGGTATCCGCTCTTTACGCTGTTGGCAGCCGTCTTCGCGTAGTCAAAGCGGCGCTCAATCTCAAGAGACTTGTCCACCTCGGAATACACGCCCATGCGGAGCCGGACGCGGTTTTCGTTCACGTCCTCGTCGACAAGCCCTTCTGAGGCCTGGTCCAGAATGCTCGCATATTCCTCTCTGTGCGGGCAGTAGATGTAGAAAGTGTCCGCGCCGCGGCGGCAGCCGACGCCGCCGACCTCGCGGGCGATCTGCCGGACGCGCTTGCCGATGCGGGAGAGGATGCTGTCTCCGTACTGCTTGCCGTATCGTTCGTTGAGCATGTGGAAATGATTGACGTCGAGAACGATGGCGTCCATGGGCATTTCCGCATAATGCTGGTCATAGATCCGGACATAGCGCAGGAAGTAATCCAGGTTGAAAAGGTTTGTCAGGCTGTCGCGCTCCGTGGATTCGATGATGTTCCGCTTCTCGGAGAGCTCTATGCACCTGTCGACGCGCGCCCGGATGACTTCAAATGAGGGGTAAGGCTTGGGAATGAAGTCGAACGCGCCGATCTTCAGGCACTCGACTTCCGCGCTCTCCTCCGCGGTCATCACGATCACCGGGATGTCCTTGAGCTCGGCCTCCTCCTTCATGACGTGCAGCACTTCCATGCCGCTCATCTGCGGCATCTGGAGATCCAGGAGCACAAGGGCAAGCCCCTCTCTGTGCGACTTGATCTGCTCCAGGGCTTCAATGCCGTCGGAGGCGTACAGCAGCTCAAAATCATCGCCCAGCATATTGCTGAGGATCATCTGATTGATATGCTCATCCTCCACGATGAGGACCTGCCGCTTCAGGTGCAGAATGTCGGCGTTCTCGTCGCTCGGGAAGACCGGCTTCGCGGCGGTTTCGGCGTCCTCGCGGGAGACCGCGCCCATGCCTTTGAGCAGCTTCTTTTCCTCATACATCAGGGCGTCCGCCCGCTCGAACACGTCGTGGAAGGAGCTGTCCTTTCCCGGCAGATAATCCGAGAGGCCGCCCGAAATCACAACTTCCTTTTTGCTGATATGGTCCACGGAGCGGTCGTGCAGCGCGAGGACCAGTTCCTTCCGGATCAGATAATCGCGGCCCTTTAAGATCACGACGAATTCGTCGCCGCCTGTCCGGTAGACGGGACTGTGCTGGAAGATGTCGCAGATCATCCGGCTGGCTTTGATGATATATTCGTCGCCCGCCTTGTGGCCGAGCGTGTCGTTGATTACCTTAAGGCCGTTCACATCGCAGACAACGACGGCAAATGCATCCGCGTTCTCCGCTTCGATCGCGGCGTTGTACTCCTTCTCGCTCATGAGGAAGGCGTGCTTGCTCTTGACGCCGGTCATGGGGTCCGTAAGGGCGGCCGTGCGCGCCTCGTCGCGCTCCTCCTGCGCCTTCTTCTCCCATTTCCGGGTTGTGGTATAGTTGATGAACATGACCAGGAGGGACAGGCCGAACAGTCCGATAATCACGAGGCCGCTGGCATTATCCGCGTCATGGAGCTGTTGCATCTCCGTGTCGAGGAAGGTCTGTGCATCCAGCGAGAGCGTCTCGTTGTCGGCTGTGCCCTCCATGTAGCCGCGTATATTATCGAGGACATGGCCTTCCCTGCTCTCATTGATCCGCTCCGACCAGGTCACCGCCATGAGGATGATAAAGGCAAGAAGCGCGACCCAGACAATGATGGCCTTGCCGAAGTTTCTCGCCTGGTCCTTCCGGATGACGCTGTTGAAATAAAACAGGCCGAGAATCGACCAGACCGTCATGAGGGCATATGTCTCCGTCGCGATGGTGTGATCCGAGAAGATGCCCGGGAACGCGAGGAACACCATGAAGATCACCAGGATGACCAGACAGATTGAGCTGAGCAGGCGGTTTTTCTTCGGCCCCTCCTGGCCGGATACTTTGAAGACGGCTATGGAGGCGAACCCGTAGAGAATGGTCGCGCCGATCGTCGTCGTGTCGACGATCCAGCCGATGGTTGTCCTCCCGAGGAAGGGAATGGGCAGGGAGATCAAAAGCACGAGAAGAATGGCGTTTACCGGAATCTGCCTGTCGTTCAGTTCCGCGTATCTGTCAGGGAGAATGCCGTCCTCCGCGGCAGCGTAGCACAGGCGGCTCAGCGTGCGGAGCATACCGATGAGGCTCGTGAGCACCAGCGCGAGAAGAGAAGCCATCAGAATATAGACGCCGGCATCTCCGAGATAATGATGGGCGGCATAGAAGGCGGGAAGTCCCGCGATTCCCTCGAACTCATCGAGACGGCTGATGTAATCCACCCAGCTTGTGCAGCCTTCCGGATAGGCGGAGACGCTGAGAATGATGATGAAGATGTAGAGCGCCGCAGTAACGACTGCGGCAATTGCGAGCACGCGGAATATGCTGCGGTGCTCGAATTTGTACTCCGCAGCAGAATTCGTAATACTCTCAAACCCGATGAAGGCCCAGGGAGAGATGAAGGCAATTCGCATCACCTGGCGGACCGCGCTCTTGTCCGGGAAGAAGGCCGGGGCCATCGTCGTGCCCGAGCCGCCGTGGCCGATCATGCCCGCAACGAAGCAGAACGTGATGCCGATCGTGAAAAGGATCACAAGAATCTTCATGAGGCGGGCGGTAGCCAGCTTGCTCTTTATGCACAGGAGGGCGACCAGGGAGATGACGAGAATCGTCACCAGCGTTTCGCCGAGGTAGACTTCATAGCCGAAGATCGTGTAGAGATATCCGACTTTGAAGACGCCCTGCAAAAAGTAGCGCGCAAACAGAGGGATACTTGTGGCGTTCGCCCAGAAGATGGCGATATACACGAGGAACATGAACCACGCGACAAGAAACGCGAGGTCGTAGCCGAAGATGCATTTTACATAGTTGTACAGTCCGCCCGTCCCGGGGTAGCGGTTCGCCAGATAATGATAATGGCTCGATACCATCAGCATCATGACTAAGCCGACGAGAAGGCCGAGGACGGAACCGAGAGGCCCCGCCTGGGAGAGATATTCTTTGCTGGTGACGACAAGCGATCCCCAGCCGATCGCCGAACCGACGGATAAGGCCCAGACGGTCAGCGGTGAGAGGTACGGCTGCAATTTCGTTGTCTGATTGTTTTCGGCAGTCTGTTTTTCCACAGGAGTCCCTCCTGACATTCTCTCAGAGATTGGGTTTCCGGTTCTTCCTCACGCGCTGGAGCAGATGCTTTTGCCAGCGGCTCAGACTTATTCAGTTTTTATGATAACACACTCCTCCGTATCCATCAAACCGCAAGGTGCACTTTTTATGACAAGGGGTCTGACCCCTTGTCATAAAATCACAGATGTCCGGCGTCCATCTTCCGCTTTTCGTCCGCGTAATCCGTCGCCTCGGCGTCGTGCGAGACGATCATCACCGCGCAGCCGTCATCTGCCGCCTGCCGGAGAACGGACAGCGCGGTCCGCGTGCTTTCGTCATCGAGGTCCGACGTGGGCTCGTCGGCAAAGACGACGGCCGGGCGGGCCGCAAGGGCTCTCGCGATACATACGCGCCTGCGCTCGCCGCCGGAGAGTTCCTTTGCCCGCACGTCAAGGAGGCCGCTGATCTCCAGCTGCTCAAGCAGGCGGAGGCAGTTTTCCTTTGTCTCGGCATATGCGCTGTCGCGCTCGCGCATGCAGATGCCCCGGGGCAGCAGGATGTTTTCCAGAACCGTCAGCTCCGGCATCACGTCGGCGCCCTGCGGAATCATTCCGAAGGTCTGATTCCTCAGGCGGGACAAGGAAGCGTCGTCAAGCGCGTATAAATCCTTCCCGTCAAGGAGGACCTGCCCCCCGTCCGGGACAAGCAGCCCCGCCATCATATGCATCAGCGTCGTTTTTCCGCTTCCGCTCCTCCCGGTCAGCACGGTCACCTTCCCGGACGCAAGCGCAAGGTCTGTTTTCTGAACCGCATAAAAGCGGTTCCTGTCGCCTTTTCCCCTGAAAAACCATTTCTCTACAGCAGCGGCTTCAAGTCTCATGTGCATTCCCCCTGTCCCTTTGGCAGCGCTTCAATTCCCGCGAAGCACAATTCCCGGATCCGCCTTGCTCAGCCGCGTAAACGGAAACAGGCAGAGCGCCGCCGCATGGCAGGGACCGAACGTGCCGTCCTCGTGCACGCAGGGACCGAGGAAGGTCTTCACGCCGGCCGCGGCCAGCACAGCAAGAACAAGAATCACGATGGCCGGAATAAAGCTGCGGCTCTTCTTTTTCGTCATGATAAATCCTCCGTATCCTGTGCGCCGTCAGACGGCGCTTTACGCTTCAAAGTTCTCGTTGATGATCTCCCGCGCCACGCGGCCGTGCTCCAGCACGATCGTTCTCTGCGCGGCTTCAGCCACCTCCGGGTCGTGCGTGACGACGATCAGCGTCGTCCCCTCCCGGTGCAGCTGGCGGAACAGGTCGAGGACGATATTCTCGTTCGTCTCGTCCAGGTTTCCCGTGGGCTCATCCGCGAGAATCAGCTCCGGATGATTGATCAGGGCTCTCGCCACGCACACGCGCTGCTGCTCGCCGCCGGAGAGCTGGCCGGGCAGATGCTTTGCCCGCTCCTTAAGGCCGACGCGATCCAGCGCCTCGAGCGCCTCCGCCTCGTCGGGCATGGAATGGTAATACTGGCTGACCATGACATTTTCAACGGCCGTAAGATAAGTGACCATATGAAACTGCTGGAAGATGAGCCCGATCTTTTCCCGGCGGATATCGGTCAGGACCTTCTGCGGCTCTTTGGAGATGTCCACGCCGTCGAGCAGCACTTCGCCCACGGACGGCTTGTCCATGCAGCCGATGATATTCATCATCGTGCTCTTGCCGGAGCCGGACGGGCCCATGATCGCGACCCACTCTCCCTTCTCCACGGAGATGCTGACGTCGTTAAGTGCTTTCAGGTCTCCGTAGATCTTGGAGACATTCTTAAGTTCAAGCAGTGCCATCTGTTTATTCTCCTTTCAGCACTATCGCCGGGTCGATCGCCACGGCTCTTTTGATCGGCATCTGGCAGGATACGGCCGCAATGACCATGGATACGAGGACAGTCACCGGCAGAAGCAGCGGCTGGAATGATATGGACGAGCCAAACACATTGACGCTGACCACCTGGGCGAATCCGAAGCCGAGTGCCGCGCCGATGAGGCCGCCCAGGCCGCCGAGGAACAGGCCCTCTCCGAGAAATTCCTTCCGGATCGAGTTGTCGGCGGCGCCCAGCGCCTTTCGAAGGCCGATCTCCCTGCGCCTCTCGGAGACGACCGCGAGCATCGTCGTGGACACGCAGATCATCGTGAGCAGGAGCACGACCACCGTCACGAGGAAGACCAGAGCCTGCAGCTTGCCGAGCACCGAAGCTTCCGACCGGGTCACCCGTTTGACCAGACGGGCCGTCACGTCCGGATTCGCTTCCGAAACCGCCCTGCAATATTCTTCAAGCACTTCCGCGTCGGCCGTGACCGACAGCTCCGCCACATCGACCGCGTTGTCGGCCGTCAGCTTTTCAAGGTCCGGCAGGGACATATAGACATAGCCTTCTTCCTCTCCTCCGGTGGAAAGAATCCCGGTGACCGTAAACTGTTCCGCCCGCTCGACCGGCGCGGCCTCTCCCGAAAGGACGGCATTGTTCATCGCGTCCACGGCAGCCTGGGACGAAATCGTCGCTCCCGTGACCGCGTCGACGACGTGGTCCTCATCCGCCGCGTCTTCACCGGACGCCGTGTTTGAGAGCGAAAGCGGCAGCTTCTTCCCGATAAACTGATCAAGGAACTGCCGGTCCGTGCCCACGAGGGATCCGATCCCGGGCGTCTGGGAGGCTGCGTCCACGCTGACGGAAGCAATCTTCCCCTCTTCGTCGAGGACGAGATCGGCCGTCACAATGACTTTGTTGAAGCCTTCCGCGCTCCCGGTAAGCGTCTCCCCGGCCGCCGCGTCCGCCGCCTGCCCCTGTCCGGCTGTTCCGGACGTCTTGTAATGAAGCTCGATCGAGCTGCCCGTCTTAATGCCCAGTGTCTCGGCGATCTCTTTTCCGACCAGGACTTCGCGCGTCTTTTCGGGGTAAGCGCCCTCCACGCTGAAGTAGGGACTTGTCTTTTGCACCTGGGAAAACTCGGTTCCCGCCGTGATAAAGGACTGCTGTCTCGACGGCATATCGAGCCGGACATACCGGTACGGCGACGCGCCGACGATCTCCGCCTCAGGAATCACGCCGAGCACCTCCTGAAGGCTCTCCGCCGTCATATGCGTCCCCTCTTTCGGCAGGAGAATCATATTGGCGCCATAGGATCTGAACTGCGCGCCCATCTGCCGCGGGACGTCGATGTAGATCGTGACGAGGCCCGACAGAATCGTCGCGCCCACCGCGATGGAAAGCAGCGCGATCAGCATGCGCGAGCGTCTCCGAAGCAGCGACGCAGTGATCATCCGAAGGAACATTCTGCGTTTTGTCATTCTTTATTGTCCTCCATGCAGCACCTCAGCCGGGCGCAGTCTCAGAACCATGCGGATCGCCGGAAGGCTTCCCGCAAGCGTCACCAGTGTGATCAGGGCCGCCACGATGGGAATCACCTTGAGCTTCATCTCGATCGCCGATCCGAAGACGCTCTGCCCGATCAGCTGGGCAAAGCCGAAGCCGAGAAAATATCCGGCCACCCCGCCGATCAGCGCCGTGACGAGAATTTCGACCATGATGACGAAGGTGATGGACCGGTCTCTGGCGCCGATCGCTTTCAGGAGGCCGATTTCCATGGACCGCTCCATCACGCTCGCCGTCACCAGATTGCTGATGCCGAGCGCCGCTCCGATGAGGCTGAGCGCCGTGATCAGGAGCATAAGGAGCTGCGTCTTGTCGAGAATGGTTCCCTCACTTTCCGCGACCTGACGCACCGCAGCTGCCGACGCGTTCGGGATTGCTTCCTGGATCTGATAGCAGATCGCGCTCACATACGCGGTGCAGTACCAGGTCTCATAGTCGCGGCTGCTCAAGGCCGACGGATTTTTCGCGGCCCGCTGGGCCAGCTCATTGTCCGGCGTCGTGAGCGCCGAAACTTCGATCCTGTCCACCTTTCCTTCCCGGTCCGTCAGCGCCTGCACGAGATCGAGCGGCGCATAGATCTCAAGGTCCTCGTCCCCGCCGGCGTCATAGATCCCGGCGACCGTCGCCGTCATCTCCTTCGCGGAGCCGGCAAGTGTAATCTCGTCGCCGATCTTCCAGCCCTTCTCTTCCGCGAGCAATGTGCCGACCATGACGGAAGACGCCGCGGACGGCTCCGACTCGTCCAGCCAGTTTCCCCCGGTCACGTCCCACCAGGAGCGCATGCCGGCGATGCCGGCGTCCAGCTCCTCTCCCGTCGGAAGGGACAGATGATGATTGAACCAGGTGCCGACGATCTTCGCGTCCGTCCCGTCCGGAAGACTTGCGTCCGCTTCCAGGAAGGGCGTAAAGTCTACGATGTTAAAGGCCCAGAAGATCGTCTTGAGCTTCGGCAGGTCCTCTTCGTTCAGATAGGCCTCGCTGAGCTGCTCTCCCTCGCCCACGTCGTAGATATCCGTAAGAAGGGATGCATCCTTGGGCTTTACCGTGATATTGGCCCCGTAAGTCTTCAGTTCCTGATTCACCTTGTCGCCCACGTCCCACATGACGTTCAGCATGCCCGTCGCCAGAGACGTCCCGAGGACAATCGTGAAGGCGATGAGCAGCATCTTGGCTCTCTGGTGATAGAGCACGCCCCGGATCATTTTAAACAGCATACGTATTCTCCTTTAGTCTCACCTGAATTCCCGCTCACCGTCTTCCAGGTCGCTGATGGCAAAGACCAGATTTCCGCCTTCCACCTCGTAGGACAGCGGAATCGGGTTGCAGCCTCCCTTGAAGCCGATCGTGTTGATGTTCATGACGACGTCGCATCTTTTGCAGATCACCCTGCCGTTATTCTCGTAGTAGCCGGCGTTTCCGCAGACCTCGCAGGCGTCGAGGCCGACGCCGAACGAAGCGCTCCCGGGCTTTTTCACGACAATCCAACGCACGTTCACGTCGTTATTTGTCCTGAATTCAAAGCGGTGCAGGTGGCCGTCGCTGACGTCTTCCATCGGGATCAGGATCCGGTCCTCTTCCACAACGTAGGTCTCCGGCTCCGACAGAGCCACTTCCCTTGTGTCATACGCCTTGACGACGCTCATGCTGATCACGGAGAGCGCAAGCGTGACGAGAAGCCCCGCTGCCTGTCTCCGCCTCGAGCGGTTCCGGGCCCGCAGCTTCCTGTGCTGCGCCGGGTTGTCGTACGGTTCTGTCACGCGGGTGTTCTCTGCAAAAAAGACGAGAAGGAGAACGAGGACAAGCGCCGCCGTGATCCAGATAAACAGCATCGCATGCGCGGAGCTGAAGCGCACCAGCGCTCCCGCCCACCCGTGGCGGTCTCTGTCATAGGCGGCCGGCCAGTGCAGCCACTTCGCGCGGTTGACCCACGGCACAAAGAAGCGGCAGATGCAGTAAAAGGCGTTTGCCGCGGCGCTGATGACAAGAACTGCCGCAGGGAGGCATTTTCGTCTGATTCCGAACGCGCATTTTGCGAGCAGATACGCATAGATAAGAAGAATCAGATATCCGAGGAGCCATCCGATGAGGCGCGAGAAAAAGTACCAGGACAGGTACCCGTTGCCCATGGTGTTGAAGGTGAACGGATAGGCGATGCTTCCGGGCAGCGCGTAAAAAATCCAGACAGCTGTGAGCCCCGTCCCGAAGAAGCAGATCAGCTTTCCGCCCCCGCCCGTCTCCTGTTTCTTTCTGCCCGCAAGCAGAAGAGACAGCAGGAAGAGAAGCGTGAAAAGGACAATGACCAGATAGATCTTGTGATTCCAGCGGCTGGAGACAATCTTATTGGTCGTGTTCTTCACGATGGCCAGAATGACTGAAGCGATGACGCCGGCGGCGATCCCTGCGCGGTGTATTTTAAGCCCCGTCTCCCGGAAGTATGTCCTTAAGAGCGCATGCATGAGAGCCGTCAGGCTCACTGCAACAAACAGATCCTGGATGACCATCCAGATGTACTTTAGCAAAGTCAACCTCCTCCATAAGCGCGTGTTTATCTCTGACTCACAAGAAGAAAAGCTGACATGGGATACCCCGCGTATCGCATGTCAGCAGATCTCATTCTGGCACGTTCATCAGGTAAAAAGAGTTCTCTTTTACCACTCCTTGACGAAGTTCCATCCGGTCCATGTCGCTTCAAGCGGCTCTTCCCAGAAGCCGTCCGCTTCAACGCCCGTCTCGGAGTCGACATGCAGCAGATAACCGTTCTCGGCAGGGCTCTTGATGCTCAGCTTGATGTCGTACTCACCCTCTGCGAGCGCGATGTTGTTGCCGTAATGCGGGCCGTCGGAAGCGGCCATAGGCATCATGGATCCGGTCAGGACTTCTTCGTCTGTCCCCGCTTTGTAGATCGTGTAATCGATGCTCAGATACGGCACCCATCCGTCGACCGGGAAGCTGTAGGGATTCTCGTTTGCCGTCAGGTCGACTTCGATATGGAGATCAGCGCCTTCCTTCGGCGTCGCCTGATCCGAAGGAGCCATGTCCACCGGCTGGAAATAGACCATGCTCATCGTCATGAAATCCACGTCCTGTTCTCCTTCGACGCCCAGCTCATATTCATCAAATCCTGCGTCTTCAGCGTAAGCTAAGGTCGGAATGCCGAGCATCATCGTGCCGGCCAGAAGCATTGCTAATACTTTTTTCATGTCTTACTCCTCCAAATGTTTTTTCACAAATGCTGCTTTTATGTCCAGAGGCGGCCGCTGCGGGGAGCGCCGCCCCGGGATACCTTATGGATCTTTACCGGGCATTTCCCGCCGCCGTATCCCGGCTGTTTCCCTGTGTGAGCTCTGCTTTAAGCACATCGATCTTCCCTCTGAAATGGGCCGCCATAAATGTGATGAGCAGGATCACCGACAGGATGATCTGCGGGACCAGCGTCTCCAGATAGGGGTAGATGCCGAAGATCTGGATGACGTCATTTTCGGGGATGCCCGGGACGCGCAGCGCCAGATCGAAGACATTGCCTTCCGCCAGTTCCTTGATGCCGCTGCCCAGGAAGCTGACGCACATCACCGCCATGAGAATGCTTGTCGCGGTGAAGAACACCTTGATCGGCAGCTTGATCGACAGCTTCGTGATGGCCAGGTAGACGAACACAAGGAGTACGCACCCGGCGCCGAAGCCGGCCCAGACCATGCCCGCATTTCCCTCGGAAAGCATCGGCTGGTAGAAGAGGACAACCTCCGCGCCTTCCCGGAACACGCTGAGGAATGCCGTAAACGACAGTGCAAATCCGCTTCCCGCCGCCACGGAGGACTGTACCCGGCCGTCGATGTAGCGGCTCCAGGAGGCCGCCTCCGCTTTGGAAATCATCCAGTTGCTGACATAGAACAGCACGCACACGGCGATCAGGGCCGTGACGCCTTCGATGACCTCCTGGCTCTGGCCCGCGCCCACCCATATCTTCTTCAGGTAGAACAGGAGGCCTGCAGCCGCAAAACTGGCGGCGATGCCAAGGACGGCCCCGCTGTAGACGTGCTTTAGGATTTTTTGGTTGCCGGACTTCATCAGGTAGGCGATCATGGCGGCGATCACCAGGATGGCCTCGAGGCCCTCCCGGACGATGATGCCGAAGGCCGCAAGGAATGTGAGCCAGCGGGGATCCGTCTGCTCTTGAGGCTCGGCTTCTGCGGTTTCTTCAGCCGCCGCTTCTTCCGCGTCTCCCTCTGCCGCTTTTGCCTCCGCTTCCTTCTCGTCGATCTTTTTCGCCAGCTTCAGGATGTCATTTTTCGCCTTGTCCGTGCTGGTCCGGTATTTATTTTTCTGGTACTTTTCCTCGCCCTGTCCGATCAGGCTGCGAAGGCTCGCAAAATGCGCGTCCATCTTCTCGCGCTCTTCTATGGACAGGTCCGTGTAGATCTTGTGGCTGAGGCCGGATTCTTCGTAAATGGCGTAATAGGCCGTATTGACATTATCAAGCGCCAGCGCGAAGTCCTTATCCAGGTAGCCCATGTAAGCCGTGTCGAGCGTTTCTTTGACCAGCGTCGCCGGTTCGTACCAGTCGTCGTACAGAACCGCTGCGTCCGGGTCGGCCCTGAGATCCGCGTAGGGATCCTCGGCCACCGCTTCGTCGTGCAGATAATACGTCGTCTCCGTCTCCGGCTCTCCGGCCATCTGCGCCAGCTTATTGCCGTCCTCGCGGATCATGTTCTTCAGCTTCAGCAAAGATTCCCGGACCTTGGTTTTTGTGCCCTCGTCAAGCTCCTCCTTCTTCACGTTCGCCTTGCACGCGGAGAACTGCATCTCGACCGCATTTTTCCGGTTTCCGGAGATATAGCTCATGGTCTGTCTCTCGAAGCCGGTGACTTCATAGACGCGGAAATATGCGTCGCTTACGGAGTTGTAAGCGTTTTCGGTGTCGCCCTCCAGGTAGTACTCAAACCCCGCGTCCAGGTATTTGTCGATCTCATCCGCCGCCTCTCCCCAGCGGCCCCTTTCTCCCGCCGCCGCTTCTTCCGCGGCGAAGACCGCCGCGAAGCTGTTTGCCAGCATCGCAAGAAGCATGAAGGACAGCAGGACGCTTTTTTTCAGCAGAACACGTTGACTTCTTTTTGCCATTTTCGTAACTCTCTTTCCGCGGTCATTCTCTTTTCCTTTAAGCCGGTGCCGGATTAACCGAGCGGCTTAGCCCATTCCACCTCGCAGAACATCGTCGTGTCGTAGCCGGCGGTATTCAGCTTCTCGGCCAGCTTTTCGTCCGTGACCAGCTTAAGAGACATCCGCGCGCCGGAGACGGCGTACTGCGCATCGGCGTCCTTCCCGGGATTCGCCGCGTAGATGGCCATCGCCTCACCGGTTCTTTCGAGGTTTTCGCGCGTCTGGTTCTCGGCAAGTCCCAAAGCCAGATAGTACGTGTCTCCCTCCTTCATCATGGAATAGACGAAAAATCCCAGCTGCGGCGTTCCGTCCTCGTTGACCGTTGCAATCACATAGGAGCCGGCCGGCGTATTGACCGCTTCCATCAGCGCGTCCCCCGAAAGGCCGAAATCGCCGTAGTAATCCGTCACAGACGCATGGGTAACTGCCTCGACTTCCTCAGTCCCGGTTTCCTCATTCCCGGCTTCCCCGGTTTCGGCTTCCACAGCGCCGGCTTCCACAGCTTCGCTCTCCCCGGTTTCTGCGGCAGATACCGCCCCTGCACCCAGCAGGCAGACCACCATCACCGAAAGCATCCATTTCTTAATCATCTTTGTCCTCCTCAAGTCCGCGTTATAAGTTGCACCTGACGAATATTAATGCTTTTCAACTGCGATTTTGCTATTTGAATTATTATTAAACCTCTTTAACATCGGATAGTATAAACTATATTCTTGGAATTTGCAACTGCGGGAAATAAAAAAGTGTGCTCCGCAC
>DEFE01000028.1:180024-185997 GCA_002350625.1 Lachnospiraceae bacterium UBA2860 | reverse complement strand
AATGAGCACTTGCTGAAGCAAGGCTGCAGGCCGCAGCTGAAGCTTACGTGCGATGCATACAGGGTACTTAGCGAATCGCAGATGAGCTTAGTACCCTGTAGGAGGTGAGGACGTCTGGCGGAAGCTGCGTGGAGACGCCCCTGTCATAAAACGAGCCCACGCCGCTCCAGCTTTTCCGTGTGCTTCAGCGCGCCGACTTTGCGGAGCTCCTTCGCCCCGTCGTCAAAGCGGTACAGAGGGCGCAGCGACACGGCGCCGTCTTTCATGCCGTCGACCTCGGCGATCTCGAGCACGCGCCTCGTGCGGTCGCGGAGGCGCCCCAGATGCACGAGGATGTCCGCGCCCGAAGCGATCTGCCGGCGGATGGCTTCGAGTGGAAGAGGAAATGCCATGAGAACCATTGTTTCGAGGCGCGAGAGCATATCCTCACAGCTGTTGGCATGGATGGTGCACAGGGAGCCGTCGTGCCCCGTGTTGAAAGCCTGCAGCATGTCGATCGCCTCGCCGGACCGGACCTCGCCGACGATAATCCGGTCCGGGCGCATGCGGAGGGCCGATTTGATCAGGTCCCGGATCGTGATGCTCTTCCCGCCTTCCGTGTTGGCGGCCTTCGCCTCCAGCCGCACGAGATTCCCGATCCCCTGGATCTGGAGCTCGGCGTTGTCCTCGATCGTGATGATGCGCTCCTCTCCGGGAATAGCGTTGGAGAGCGCGTTCAAAAATGTCGTCTTTCCCGCGCTCGTGCCGCCGCCGATGATCATCGAGTACCCGGCCGCGACCAGCGTGGTCAGGACCTGCGCCGCCTCCGCGGAGATGCTGCCGGAGCGGATGAGCCGCTCCATTGTGATCGGGTCCTCCGGGAACTGGCGGATCGTCAGGATCGGCCCGTCGAGGGCCACCGGAGAGATGACAGCATTGACGCGGCTGCCGTCCATGAGGCGCGCGTCGACGATTGGGTTCTGCTCATTGACAACGCGGTTGCACTTGCCGACGATCTGCTGGATGACATCCTCCAGCTTCTCGCGTGAAGTAAATGTGCGGTTCCAGCGGCGGATCCTCCCGTTTTGCTCGACATAGATCGAGTCCGGCCCGTTCACCATGATCTCCGTCACGCTTTTGTCATCGATCAGATCCTGCAGGATGTCGAGGCGCCGCACGGAGTAGAAGAGCTCGCGCCCGATCAGGAGGCGCTCGTTCACCGTGAGGCGGGGCTTCTCCGCGTCCGTGAGCACGAGCTCGTCTATCATCGCGCGGATCTCTTCGTCCTCGGCGTCGCTGTGGACTTCGAGGAGTTCCATGAGCGCTTCCCTGAGGCGGGCGCAGCGCGCGCGGTCAATCGCCATAGCCATACCCTCCTTCTCAAATGCCGTCGGCGGCGATCCGTTCCTCAGCAGCGGCGCCGAGCGGCCCGTAGGGAAGGCGCTCCGCCCAGTGCGCATCGGTGACGGCGAGCCTGAGCGGCGCAAGGTGCAGCTTCCGCACGCGGGAGGCGAGCTCGCTTCCCTGCCCGAGTGAGGCCTCCTCAAATTCCGCGATCTTCGCCTTCGCCGTCTCGTCCTCGCGGACGGGCATGTAGATGAGGTCGCACTCCTCCAGGAGATCCGGATAGAGGAGCGGCAGCTCGCCGAGATCGAGCACCAGGATTTCGTAAGAGGAATCTCTCCTCAGGCTCTCAAAGAGCTCGTGCCACTCCTCGGCGGTGACTGTATAGATTTCGGCAGGGGAGGGCGAGGGCGGGACGATCCCGAGGGAGCCGATCTCCCGGATGAGGGGGAGAAGCCGCGCCGTGATGTGCGGATCCTTGCGGCGGATGTAATAGATGACGTCGCTGATGTCGTGCTCCCAGGCGCTCTGAAAGAGCGTGCGGAAGCCGCTAGATGTCTCGAGGTTCAGGTAGAGAGAGGCACGGTTTCTGGCGAGGCACTGCCCGAGCGCCAGCGCGAAGGAGGTCTTCATGCAGCGCCCGACCGGTGAGAAAATGCCGATGATCTTCATCGTCGGCTTGATGAGGGTGCCGGAGGCCGTGTCGCTCTGCCGCGGCTCCGCCCCGTAGACTTCCATGATCTCCCGCATGACGGCGGAAGCGGCCTGGTACTTGCAGATATTCGGGTAGAGATCACAGCTGCCGGCGCCGTCCGTCAGGACGACGGTGCGGTCCGCCGCCACCTGGTCCTGCTCGCTCAGGTCGTGCTCGGAGATGAGCAGCATCTCAATCCGGTGCGTCCTTGCATACGCTTTCAGCTTGTCTCTGTCGGTGAAGGCGTGCACCTCGAAGGGCGAGGCTTTTCTTCTGTTGATGTGTTCCATGAAACGGACAGCGTAGGGTTCCTCGGAGTCCATGAGAGCGAGAACATGTTTTTTCATAATAGTCCTCCGGCGTAGAGTATGGCGGTCATAAAGACGGGTATCGCAAAGTGAAATTCATAAGACGCCTGCGTATCTCGGGCTTCTCCTTCCGCCTGGGCGCAGAAGGTCCGGTAGGGCAGGGCGCGCCTGCTTGAAAGGACGGCGGCGAGGTAGCGGAGGAACACCTTCATCCGCGGGCGCACGCCGGATACGAACAGCATGAACGGGACCGCGAGGAGGGCGGAGAATACGATCGTCATGAGGAGATAAGCGGGCATCGCGTCCGCCCCCGCGACCGCGCCGATCGCGGTCAGGAGCTTTACGTCCCCGGCGCCGATCATCCGGAAGTGGAAGAGAAGAAAGCCGGGAAGGAAGGGGAGGAGGGCGCCGAAGAGAGCGCTCCTTTCACTTGTGAAGAAGCGCTGCCATCTGCCCGGTTCGCCGGGCGGAAGAGAAGCCAGCACCGGCAGGAGGATAAACCCCGCCGCAAGGCCGGCCGCGCAGATGCTGTTGCGGATTCTGCCGCTCATGAGGTCGCTTGCGGCGGAGATCAGCGCGAGTGAAAGAACAAAGTATCCCTTGAGAGGCATAGGACTCCCTTCCTGCAGTCACTTTAAGTGATTGCATGCGGTCTGTGTGTCGGAATCTGCGGCCCGGACGGGCCCTGCGAATAAAAAACGGAACCGGCCACAGGAGCTGTGTCGGTTCCGTCAGTATAGAAAACAAATCCAATGCCGCGCAAGACCGGAAAAGCGTACGAAAGCGCCGCGGATTTTTCGTGCGAAGTGTCAATCCGGAGGTGGGCCGAAAACGGGCAGCGGCGCTGCTTCAATCCGTGTCCGTTGCCGGAATGAAAGCGGGAAGCAGCGCTGCTTCAATCCGTGTCCGTCGCCGGAACAAAAGCGGGCAGCGGCGCTGCATCCGTCCGTGTCCGCCACTAGAACGTAAACTGGTAGATCGCGCTGTTTTTGTCCATGTACATCTTGCTGCCGTGGAAGAAGATCGACTCCATTTCTATGTGTCTGAGCTCTGTCGGCAGGTAGGAGATCCGGCGCTTCACCTTGCCGGATGAGGGGTCGATGACGTAGACCATCGTCTGCGGCTGCACCCAGTGGGAGGACATGACATACAGTTCTCCGTCATGGAGGCACTGCCCCTGCAGTGTGAGGATAAATGGCAAATGGACGCTTCTCACGAACTGCGGGCGGTAGAAGCCCTCCGCCAGCCTGACCGTCTGGTCGAGGTCCCAGACGGACAGGATCATCTCGTTGCCGGCGGGGTTGTAGAAGCTGTCCTTCGTATAGCCCAGCATGTAGATCCTTCTCGCGGAAGGATCGAGTACGTGCCCCGCGTTGTAGCCGGTCTGCTCGAGGGGGAAGACATAGCTGCGCACGCGCTCGGCGCCGCTGTCCGAAAAGCGGTAGACGTTGACCATGGCCGGGTTCGTCGTGCAGGAGACGTAGGCGTCGTCGTAGAGGCCGCCATGCGTCCCGGAAACCGTGTCGAAGTCAATCAGATTGCCGTGCCGCACGTCGAGCGTGAATTCGCTTTTTAGGGCGCCCGTCGCAAAATCGTAGAGCTGGACGGTGTTGTAGTACCACAGCTTGAAATAGGTGCCGTGATTGACGCCGGAGCCCTGTCCCGAGTAGGTCGTCGCCGAGGAGGCCCGGCGGATTTTCCAGGAGAGGCGCGAGATCCCGTACTTCCAGCCGACATTTACGCGGCATCTGACGGTTTTCCCGCTGTTCACGAGGCGCGCCGTAATGACGGCGGAGCCGCCGCGAAGTCCCGTGAGCCGGCCGTTCTGGTCGACGGAGACGACATTTGCGTTGGATGTGGTCCAGGTCACCGGCGAGGTAGTGCCGGTGGTTTTGAGCCTGACCGCGAGGTATTTCGTCTGGCCGGTCATGAGCTTCAGGGATGATTTTTCGAGTGCGATCGGCTTCACGCCGGAGGCGGGGGCCTTCTTGACAGTGATTTTGCAGGTCGCTTTCTTCTTGCCGTCCACCGACCAGGCGGTGATGGTACAGGTGCCTTTCTTTTTTCCTTTGACCCAGCCGCTCTTTGTCACCGCGGCGACTTTTTTGTTGCTGCTCTTCCATTTGACCGTTTGATTTGCGGCGTAGGAGGGCGATACAGAGGCGGTGAGCTTCGTCATCTGGCCGACGCGGATCGTCGCTTTTTTCCTGTCAAGGGAAACGGTGCTGACGCGAATGGCGGAGAGTTCCGCGTTGCTGATGACGCAGTTTTTGATGCCGAGGGCCTGCTCGGTCTGATACCAGTTGATGGTGTCGGCCGGGACCGGCAGCGCAGGCAGCATGAGCGCTGAAAGGAGAAACAGCAGCGGCAGGGAGCCTTTTATGCGAAAATGGCGCGGTTGTGTTTTGTTTTTGAAGTCATTTCTTTTTTCCATAGGAACCAATATAGCATGAAAAGGGGAAACATGCGAGCAGTCCTTTGGCCTGCTCACTTGATTTTCGACGGGCAGACAGGCATAATAAATGCGATTGAATGTTATTTTCGAAACGGATTTGTTGATAAGGAGTACCTGCGGAATGAAAAACAGCAACGGATCTGCCGCGGCGCCGCGAAGGATGCGCCTGCCGGCATTTCTCATCAGGGTCGTCCTCCTTCTGATCAGCGTTTTTGCCGGCGGCAGCATGAGCGCGGAGGCGGCGAAGCATCCGACGGTGTATGCCGGCGTCGATTACGCGCCTGTCTATAATTACAGCTACTATATCAGACGGCACCCGCGGCTTAAGGTGCGCTACGGGGACAATGACAAGAAGGTCCTGAAGTATTACGTCCTGCACGGGTACAAGACGGGGGAGAAGGCCAGGAAGTCGGCGACGGCCGCGGCATTTGCGAAGGTTCAGAAAGCGAGGATCGCCAAATACCTGAAGAATACGGCGACCGCGCAGCTGACGGATCAGATCATCGTGGTTGTGGATCATGAGCTCTCGCTGTGGAACAGGCAGGCTGACGGCAGTTGGAAGCGGAAGCTGAAGGCTTACTGCGGATACGGGAAGAACGGGATGTCGCTGAACCGGCACGCCGGGGACATGACGACGCCGATCGGCTCATTTCCGATTCTGCATGCGTTCGGCACGGCGGAGGATGCGGTTTCGGCGATGGAGTGGCGGCAGATTACGCCGACTTCGTACTGGTCGGCGGAGGAGGAGTCGTATAATACCTGGGTCGAGAGCAGCACCCGGATGTCCGGGGAGCATCTGATTGATTATTATCAGTATGTGTATGCGATGGCGATCGGGTTTAATATCGATCCGGCGGTTTACGGCAGGGGATCGGCGATTTTTCTTCACTGTAAGAGTTATGACCGCTGGTATACGGCGGGGTGCGTGAGCGTGAAGAACAGTGTGATGAAGAAGCTTTTGAAGTACTGCGGGGACGGGACGTATATCATTATTGTGCCGAAGGATACCGATATTAAAATGTACTGAAACGCACTAAAATGCACTAAAACGTACAAAGAAGGGACGCCTCGACAAAATGATATATAATCTTCAGACGGCTTCCGCGCCAAGTACTTCTAAGCTCGCCGAAAATCACTAAGGGCGGTTCTTCGAAAAAAACCTGACTCGCTTCGCTCAAACAGGGTTTTTTTCT
>DEFE01000028.1:98682-179982 GCA_002350625.1 Lachnospiraceae bacterium UBA2860 | reverse complement strand
TAAGGCTTGTGCAGATTGTCTGAATATTATATATAATTTTGTTGAGGCTGCGTCCGGGAGAGGATCTAGGAGGCACATTTGGCGGCATACAGATGCGGCGACGCCAAGGCCGATTAAGAGGAGTAATTGGCGGCGCACAGAAGAGGCGGCGCCAGGGCCGATGAAGAGGAGCAATTGGCGGCGCACAGAAGAGGCGGCTCCGGAGCCGATGAAGAGCAGCAATTGGCAGAAAGTGAGGAACAGGACATGGATCAGCAGAGACCGAAGGGCAGAGAGCGGCAGGTGACCGGGACGGCGAAGGATATTCATAAGACCGGGCAGGGACTCGGTACGGGTCCGGTCGGTTCCGCGAGTGGTCACGCCGGGCGGCCGGGCGGCAGCATGCAGGCGGGCAGCGGCAGCGGCGGCGGTGGTAATAGCGGCGGCAACAGCGGCGGCAGCATGCAGAGCGGCGGCAGCGGGCCGAGACGCAGCGGCGGAGGCATGGGTCCGCTGATCCTTATTGTGATCATCGGAATCGTGCTTCTCGGCGGAGGCGGCGGTCTGTTTGGCCTGTTTGGCGGCGGGAGCTCTGCCGAGCAGAATACGTCTCCGACGTATGGCACGGGCCACGCGGCTTATCAGTACAGCCAGACGGGGAATCAGGGCGTGAGCAGCCAGACGCAGCAGCCGGCGGCGGGTCAGACGGGCACGTCCGGAAATGCGGTCGGGACAAGTACCGGCGGCGCGGTCGGCACGAGCGGGACGATCGGTTCGGTGAGCGGCAATGCGGGCGCGACCGGGCAGAGCGGGCAGAGCAGCCAGAGCGGAAATGCCTCCGGCTATATGAGCGCGGAGGATCTGAACTCTTACATTAATTCTCTCTTCGGCGGCGACCCGTCGACGTATGTGGGAGAGAGCGGCACGATCGGGAGCATCACGGCGGAGAGCGCCGGCAACACGGTTGTTCCGGCGGCCGGAAACAGCGGCGCCTCTGCGGTCGCGGATACCGCTGCGACGGGATCGCGCGAGAAGCGGACGAGGATTCTCGGCGGCGGCAAGGATACCGTGACGATTATGGTGTATATGTGTGGCACGGATCTTGAGTCGCGGAGCGGCATGGCCACGTCCGATCTTCAGGAGATGGTCAGCGCGAATCTCGGCAAGATCAATCTGATCGTCTATACCGGCGGCTGCGCGCGGTGGAAGAACAGCGTCGTGAGCAGCAAGGTCAATCAGATCTATCAGATCAAGAACGGAGGCCTCAGCTGCCTCGTCGAAAATGCCGGCACGGGATCCATGACGGATCCGTCGACGCTCGCGTCCTTTGTCAAGTGGTGCGGGGAGAATTTCCCGGCGAACCGGAACGAGCTGATTTTCTGGGATCACGGCGGGGGCTCCGTCAGCGGCTACGGCTACGACGAAAAGAACGGCCGCTCGGGCGCCATGTCGCTTGCGGGCATCAACAGCGCGCTGAAGGCGGCGGGCGTGACATTTGACATGATCGGCTTTGACTGCTGCCTCATGGCGACGGCGGAGAACGCGCTCATGCTGAACAGCTACGGGGATTATATGGTCGCCTCCGAGGAGACCGAGCCGGGCGTGGGCTGGTACTATACGGACTGGCTGAATCAGTTCGCTGCCAATACGTCCATGCCGACCGCTGAGATCGGCAGGATGATCGCGGATGATTTCGTCAGGGTCTGCGCGCGCAGATGCCCGGGCCAGCAGACGACGCTCTCGGTGATCGATCTCGCGGAGTTCGCTTATACGGTGCCGGAGAGGCTGACGACATTTTCGAAGTCGATCAGCAATATGATCAGCGGCAACAACTACAGGCAGATTTCTACGGCGCGCAACCGCACGCGCGAGTTTGCTTCCGGCCAGCGCATCGACCAGATCGACCTCATCGACCTGTGCGACAATCTCGGCACGACCGAGTCCCAGTCGCTCGCGAAGGCGCTGAAGGGGGCGATCAAGTACAATACCTGCAACAACATCACGAGATCCTCGGGCGTCTCGATCTATTTCCCGTATCAGAGCGCATCCAAGCTCGATTCGGCGGTGAATACTTACAGCGCGATCGGAATGGACGCGAGCTACGCGCAGTGCATCAAGGAATTCGCGCAGCTGGAGACGGCCGGCCAGTACGCGTCGGGCGGCGCGGGCTCTCTTCTCGGCTCGCTGTTCGGCGGATCCTACGGAGGAAGCTCCGCTTCCTATGAATCGCAGGACGCGCTCAGCTCGCTCCTTGAGGCATTTTTCGGCGGAGACGTCAGCTCAGTGAGCGGCCTCAATAACTCCAATATCGGCTTCTTCTCCGGCAGGACGCTCACGACGACGGAGATCGCCTCTTACATCAGCGAGAACCATCTCGATCCGTCGGAGCTTCAGTGGGAGCAGTTTGACGACGGGACTTACCGCATGACGATCTCCGAGGATGCGTGGAAGAACATCCAGGGTCTTGACCTCAATGTCTTCTACGACGACGGAGCGGGCTACATCGACCTCGGCCTGGATAATATCTACAGCTTTGACGAGGACGGCAGGCTTGTGGCGAACACAGAGAAGCTGTGGGTGTCGCTTGACAATCAGGTTGTTCCGTACTACCACGAGAGCACGGAGGAGGACGGGGAGAACTTCCGGATCACCGGGCGCATCCCCTGCCTGCTGAATGACGAGCGGGCAGAGCTTATCGCCGTCTTTGACAATGAGCATCCGAACGGCTATGTCGCCGGCGCGCGGAGGATCTATAAGGACGGCGAGACCGACACGGTGTCGAAGTCGTTTGTGGAAGTGTCGATCGGCGACGTGATCCGTCCGGTCGCGGATTATTACACTTACGACGGGAAGTATCACGAGAGCTATACCTTCGGCGAGCCGATCGCGGTGACAGAGAAAAACCCCGCGCTCGGGAACTCGGAGTTCGAGAAGCAGGGGGCGATTCAGGTGACGTACCGCTTCCGGGACACTTATAACAGGGAATACTGGTCGCCGGTGATCAACGTGAAGTGAGACCGGATAACTGAGAAAGCGAAACAGGGAACGGTTCTTCGTTCGGGCTGCGGAACATGTTGTTCCGTGTTCTGAACGAAGAACCGTCCCCTGTTTGTCAGGCGGCCCGCCGGCGGGCGAGCCTCACGCCGTCCGGCTGACTGCGATGTTTGTCACATCAGCCGCTTTGACAGCATCTCGGGATTCGAAGCGAATCCGATCGCTGTTTCTTTTGTGATTTTCCCTTCCCGGTAGAGGTTCATGATCGATGTGTCCATGGAGATCATGGTCCCGCCGGACGACTGGATAAATCCGTCGATCTGGTACACTTTTTTCTCGCGGATCATGTTGCGGATCGCGGGCGTCACGATGAGGATCTCAAATGCCGGCACGACCGTCCCGTCCTTCGTGGGCAGAAGCTGCTGCGAGACGACGGCGCTCAGGACGGAGGACAGCTGCACGGAGATTTGGTGCTGCTGCTCGGCGGGGAACACGTCCATGATTCTGTTGATCGTGCTCGCCGCTCCGATGGTGTGCAGCGTGGAGAAGAGCAGGTGCCCGGTCTCGGCCGCGGTCATCGCGACGGATATGGTCTCGTAGTCGCGCATCTCGCCGAGCAGGATGACGTCCGGGCTCTGGCGGAGCGCCGCGCGGAGCGCCGTGACGTAGCTCTCGGTGTCGACGTCGATCTCGCGCTGAGACACGATGCTTCTGACGTGCCTGTGGAGGTACTCGATCGGGTCCTCGAGCGTGATGATATGCGAGGCGCGGTTGCGGTTAATGGCGTCTATGATACAGGCGAGGGTCGTGGACTTGCCGGAGCCGGCGGGGCCGGTCACGAGCACCATGCCTTTCGCCTGGTTGCCGAGATCGATGATGGTTTTGGGGATGCTGAAGGCCTCCGGATCCGGCATGCGGAAGGAGATCACGCGGATGACGGCGGAGAGAGATCCTCTCTGCTTGTACGCGCTCACGCGGAAGCGCGACAGGTGCGGCACCGCGAGGGCGAAGTCGTCGTCGCCCTTTTTCAGCACGTGGGAGATGTCGCGGTTGTCCGCGAGCTCATAGATCTCGCGCACGAGCTTCTCCGTGTCCGGCGGCATGAGCCGCGTGTCCTCTTCGAGGATGATGACGCCGTTTTTGCGGAAGGAAAGGCCGAGGCCGGCGACGATAAAGACGTCGGAGGCACCCTCGTCTACAGCTTTTTGCAAAATGTCAATAATCGTCATGAAAGAATGCTCCTTTCACCATCCGATCCGCCCGTCCGGAAGAACCTCCAGCTGGGAGGCGTCCGTCGGCCGGTCAAAGACCGTGACCTGCCATCTCGTGATCCGGTAGTAGTAGAGATTTACTGCCTCGTCGAAGAGAAGCTCTGCTTCGACCTGCAGTTCGTTGTGATCGTCGATGGGGACCGCAAAGGCAATCTCGCGCTCCGCGCTGTCCGGGTCGGCGGCCGCGGCGGCCGTGTACTCGTCGATGGTCAGCTCCGCCTCGTCCTCCGCCGCGTTGTAAGAGGAAATCTTAGCGAACTTCTTCTCCGAGCCCGTCAGGTCAACCCGCGCCTCCGCGACGGAGATCGCCGCGAAAGTGAGGAGGCACAGGATGAGGAAGACCACGAGGAGGAGCGACATCCCGAAGGTATGCGGTTTCAGATCCTTTCGCTCATTCATAGACCGGCCTCCTCACGTAATGCGTCACCGGGAGATAAGAGATCTCTTCTCCGGCCGGCTCGCCTTCTTCGTCCGCCGGGAAACAGCGGATGTCAGCCTCGATGATCGCGTCCGTCTGCTCGGCGGATACCTTCACGACGTAAGCCGCCTCATGTTTCCCGGAGGCGCTGCCGTCTTTGTCGAACCAGAAGCTCGCCTGCAGGTCATAGGGCTCGAAGCCGGAGCTGAACGTCTCGTCCAAAGTGCCGTACTTCGTCGTGAGCTCTGCGTCCGGATAGGTTTCGGAAATGGCGGTGAGCGCCTCCCGGATCGTGGCCGATCCCCGGATGAGCTCCGCGACCGATGCGCTGTAATCCGCCGCGCGGTCAAGCGCGCCCGCCTTGTCGCTCATGTGGCTCGCCTGCGAAAAGACGGAGATCGAGGCCGCGCCCGCCACGGAAAAAAGAAGGAGCGCGAGGATGAGCTCCATCAGGAACAGATTCGAAGACGATATGCGGTTTCTTGCGTGCTTCGGTTTATCTGCCATGTTTAATCTCCGCTGCGGACGGCGACGAGCGTCGAGTCGGTCCGATTGTTTTCATCTGTGCAGGTGAGGCGGATCAGATGCTCGCTGATCTGCTCGGCCGTGAAGCTGCTGAGAGGAAGGACCTCCGTGCCCGCCTCCGGGCCGATATTCGCGCCGCTGCGCATATAGAGCTCGCGCAGCGCGCTGCCGTCACAATAGATATAGGTGCAGTAGCTGCCCTCTGATTCCGTGTCCTTAAGAAGCAGGGCGCTATGCCCGTGGAAGGTGGTGACCAGAACGCCGCCCTCCGTGTCGCTTTGGTGTACCTTCTGCATGAGGTACTCGAGCGACGTGCGGATCTCATAGTCCGCGTCCGACCGCTCCACCTGACGCTTGTACGATCTCGCCGCGAACAGGATGACCGCGATCGAGGTGACGGCAAACACCAGAAAGAGGATGATCGGGAAGAGAATCTCGATGCTGTGGCGGCGGCTAACTGTTTTCTGTCTCATCAGTCCGCCTCCGATCTTTCGACGACCGTAAATTCCGGCCGGATATTGGCGCCGCTGATGCGGTAATCCACATAGAAGCGGTCCGAGTTGTACCTGAGGCCGTAATGCTCCTCAAGGTAATAGATGTCTTCGGGATAGAAGCCCTCCTCGGCGTAGCACTCCGTGATGTAGCGGGTGACGGCATTTTCGAGCGCTTCCATCTGGCGCTTGGTCGTGCCGCTGCTGACCGAGAGGATGGCGATATAGAAGAGCAGCATGAAGGCAGCGAACAGGAGGACGGGCATCAGGATGCCGTCCTGCCGCTTCTTCCTCACGCGGGAAAATCTGACCATCTTCTGCTTCCCTTCTTTCTGCATAATTGATTCCTTTTTGCCGTGCAAATCTGTCAGATCGAGCTCATGATCCCGAGCAGCGGGAACATCACGGTGAGCAGGATCGCACCGATGGCGGCCGACATGATGATGACAAGAAGCGGTTCAAGTGTCGCGAGACGGTTGCTCAGGCGGGTGTCGATATCGTCCTGATACATGTCGGCGATCTGGCCCATGACCTGATCCATTGAGCCGGTCTTCTGGCCGATGGAGACCATGCGCGCGTATATGCCGGAGAAGATGCGCCGGTTGTAGAGGCTCTCGGAGAAGTTCTTGCCCTCTTCGAGATCGCGCTTCAGGCCGCCAAGGAGCTGGGAGAAATCCGGGTCGTCGTTCAGCTTCTCAGCGAGCTCGAGACCCTCCTCCGGCGTAAGCCCCGCCGAGAGCGTCATGGACATCGCGCCGGCAAAACGGCAGGCGGCGACGTCGTGATTGGACTTTCTGACGCCCGGGAAGCGCCTCATGAAACGGCGGGCCGCTTCGCGCCCTTTATCGGTGCGGTAAAACACGAAGATAAGGAGAATGATGACGAAGAGGATCAGAATGAAGATGAGCGAGTACTGGCGCAGCACTTCGCCGACGCGCACGAGAAGAGCCGGGAAGCCGGTCATCTCGGCGCCGAGCCCCTTGAAGACGTCGTTGAAGACGGGCATGACCTTGACGAGCAGGACAATGATTACGGCGATCATCATGCCGGAGAGAATGAGCGGGTAGAAGACCGCGTTCTGCGTGCTCTTCCTGATGGCCTCCTCACGGGCGTAGTGCTCCTCGAGGGACTGCATGACGTCGTCGAGGGTACCGGTCCGCTCGCCGATCTCGACCATGCTGATCATGTAGTCGGGGAAGACCCCCGCTTCTTTTAGCGCCGGGGCGACGTAGCCGATTCTCTCCATGCCCTCGGTGATCTTCGTCAGGATGGCGCGGTCCTCGTCATCTCCCGCGTCGTCGCGCATGATGGTTATGCCTTCATAGGCGGAGATACCGGAATGAAGGACGAGGGCCATCTGTCCGCAGAAGGCGGAGAGCTCGGTATTGGAGAGCATGCGCGCGCCGCTCTTTGCGCCGCTTCTTTGCTCCTTCTTCGGCGCGGCCGTAGTGGTGTTGCTGTCTGCCATGAGGCACTCCCTCCTTATA
This sequence comes from Lachnospiraceae bacterium UBA2860, assembly GCA_002350625.1. GTDB lineage: Bacteria > Bacillota > Clostridia > Lachnospirales > Lachnospiraceae > Chordicoccus. The sequence continues at coordinate 172,817 of DEFE01000028.1, read as the reverse complement.
TATATCCCGTTAATAGATATAGCGAAGCGCGTAGTCGCGCTTTGATCCGAGAACGCGTGCGACGTCGCCGCTGTCGTTAGAGGCGCCGAGCGTCGGGTCGTAGATCTGCCAGGCGACGTCTTCCGTAAGATTATCCTTCCCCCGCGGGGCGCAGGTGACCCAGCTGTGATAATAAGCGCCGAAGTTGCCCGTCATGACGCGCGCGGGCACGCCGCAGCTCCGCAGCATGGCGGCCATGAGCGCCGTGTAGTCGAGACAGATTCCCTTGCCCTCTTCCAGGGTGCGGTCCGGGTCGGGCCGGTAGTCGGCGTAGAGTTCGCCGGCCAGATCCTCGTCGTAGACGACGGTGGACGTGATGAAACGGTAGACCTCCCGGATAAAGCTTTTTTCATCGCCGCCTGCGGCGTCATACAGTTCGTGCGCTTTCTTTACGCAGGCGCTGTCTTCGGTGTACGGCGCGTAGTAGTCCGCCGCGAGGAAAGGCGCCAGCGGATCCTTTAAGGTCGCGATGAAAACGGTCTCGAAGATCGCGGCGAAATTGAAATTGCCCGTGTCCTCGTAGAACATGGCGCGGTACGGACCGCTCCCGCTCGTGAGGGCGATCACGGTTTCCTCGTCTTTCTTGAGGGGCCAGGGCGTCGTCGAGCCGTCCGGACCCGTGATCGTCACGCGGGCGCGCTCTTTGTCGCCGAGGTAGCGCGCGACCACGTAGCCGTCCGACGCGTGGCCGGTCTCGAGCCCCGCGGTCGCGTCAGGATCCGTCACGATGTCGGAAAAGGCGTAGCGCTCGCTGCCGGAGGCCGCTTCCGCGCGCAGCAAAAAGAGACCGCTCATGAGGCATGCGGCCGCGAGCGAAAGAAGCATTACTTTCACGCCGGGTATGATTCTGCTGCGCTTTTTTACCATGGTAGCCTGTTCCGTTCTGCGCGGGTGCGCGCGTATAACAATTTACTGAACAATAAACTCCGATTATTATAGCACATTCTGTCGTAAAAGTTGCTCTTTTCGGTTAAATGGGTTATTATGTATACGTGCATTTTTGCGTTCGTGCGAAATGCAATAGTTTTCGACGGCATTTTCGTATGTTTCGCTGCCCGCCGGAAAGAAGAAAGCTGAAAGGAAGAGAGGAGATTTCATGGCAGACACGGAAAAGACGGGTGATTCTCTCATGCGGGTGCGGCTGTTTCCCACGCTTGAACTGAGCGACGGCATACAGTCGGTCGGCGAGGAGGATATTCGCTCTGATATGGTCGTGAAGCTCCTCAGCTACCTGGCATATAATCACAAGCGGAGCTGTACGGCGCAGGAGCTGACGGCGGCCCTTTGGCAGGACGACGAGAGCGCCAATCCCGTCGGCGCCCTGAAAAACCTGGCGTACCGCCTCCGGACGATTCTGAAAAAGTCCTGGCCGGATATCGATTTTATCACTACGGGCAGAGGCAGCTACCGCTGGAACATCGAGCTCCCGGTGACGCTGGATACCGAAGAATTCACAAGCGAAATCAAGAAGGGTGAGCGCGCGGAGGATACGGCATCGAAGATCCGGCATTATAAGAAGGCATTTGCGCTCTACCGCGGGAAGTTCCTGCACTCTTTAGAGAGCGAGCACTGGGTCATGCCGAAGGCCGCGTTCTACGAGAGCGCCTACCTCGGCCTCGCCAGAGAGCTGGCGGACCTCCTTGAGAGTATCGAAGAGTACGAGGAGATGGAGCACGTCGCGCTCGCGGCGCTCGATATCGAACCTTTTGACGAGAAGCTGCACGCGGCGCTCATCCGCGCCTACATCGCGGAGAACCGGCAGGAGGACGCGGAGGAGCATTACCGCGCGACCGAGAAGATTCTCTACGACAATCTCGGCATCGGCCCGTCGGACGAGCTGAAGAAGCTGTTCACGGCGGTGATGGAGCGGGAGCACCGGCAGGAGACGGATCTCGCCGTCATCCAGAAGGAGCTCAGGGAAGCCACCGATGTCAAGGGCGCGTACCTGTGCGAGTACGGCGTCTTCAAAAAGGTCTATGAGCTCGAAGCCAGAAGAGTGGCCCGCATGGGCATGACGATCTATCTGTCGCTCCTTACGCTGTACTCGCCGCGCCACCGCATGGAGACGGCCTATGAGGACAGAGAAGTAATCGAGCGGGCGATGGAGCAGATCCTCGGCGTCGTCATTGACTCGCTCCGCTCCGGAGACGTCCTGACGCGCTACAGCGCCAATCAGTATCTGATCATGCTGCCGGCCTGTCCCTATGAGAATGCGAAGATGGTTATGGAGCGCATCCTCCGCAATTTCGAGAAGGTGCGCCGCCGCGCGAGAGTGGCCGTCCAGTACTCGCTGAAGGAGATGGACACGATCGCCGAGGGCAGCCACGGAAACCCGGTGTACATCACCTCGACGCTGCACATCCTGGTGGACCGGATGGACGCGGAGAAGAAGGAGATGAAGGGCCGGATCTCGGGGATCGCCCTGGACCGCAGCTACGAGTTCGGCTCCTACGAGGAGCTCATAAGGCTCATCGACCAGCTGCTGAACCAGATCGGGAGGCCGCAGCCGACGCGGATCCCGAGGAGCTTCGGCAAGGAAGATAAATTCGTCTCCTACAAGGCCTCGCCGGAAGTCGTGAGGGACCCGGAGGAGGTGGAGAAGGAGAGGGGACTGGCCGCCACCTTCGACGTGGAGTTCCGCACCCGCTCCTACAGTACCTGGCAGGGGCTCCTCTACGGAGAAGGATACAACGGCATGCCGTTTTCAAGCGAACTGGAACTGGTGAACAAGATGCTCGGCTCAAAGGCCTGAACTGTGCCTGAGTAGAAGCATAATTAGTGAGAGGGAATACCGCATATGAAAAAAGACGCATCCTTTCTGATTGATATTGTGGATACGCAGAATCACACCTGGCAGGGCCGGCTCTATTGGGTACAGGAGAAAAAATCCGTGAACTTCAGGAGCGCGCTTGAGCTCATGCAGCTTTTGAGCTCCGCCGTGTCGCCGGCGGAGGAAGAGGAGGAACACAGCGACAAGATCGTTCCCCTCGAGCATCTTGGCTGAAAAGACGAAACGACACAAAATGTATGCCATTTAAGAGCCGGACCACTAGGTCTGGCTCTTGTGCTTTCATAAAAAAAGGCGTAAAATGAACGCTGTATGACCATGCCGTTTTGCGTTTGTGAGGGGTTAAAAAGGCAGACGGCGGTATGTGAATAAGGGGAGGACAGCATGAAGAAAGCAACAGTCAGAAGATTTCTGGCCGGAATTGTCACGGCGGCCGTTGTGACATCCGGTCTCGGAAGTATGACATTCGCCGCTGCGGACGATGCGGCCGCGAGCACCCGGGAGGAGATCCTTCTCGGGGAATCTTCCGATGAATTCTATGAGGAGGAGCCCTCCGGAGAACAGAGCATCCCGGACGACCCGGAGCCCGAGAGCATTCCCGAGGAGGTGAACAGCGAGCCGGAGCCCGTGAGTATTCCCGAGGAGGTGTACAGCGAGCCGGAGCCCGTGAGTATTCCCGAGGAGGTGTACAGCGAGCCGGAGACGGTTGAGAGTACGTACTCCGAGACGGAGTCCGTGTACAGCTGGCCGGAGAGCACCTGGACGGACGCGGAAAGTGCCGCGGAATCCATGATGGAGGAGTATCCGGGGCTGGTCGAAAGCACTCCGGACAGCGCGGCGCCCCAGGTGGAATCCGCTCCGGAGATGCCGGCGGCAGTGTATACGCCCCCGGTGGACGTTCTCGCGCCCACGACGGAGCAGGCCCTGCTCGTACAGGCGGCGGAGCCGGTCGACATATCCATGAATTTCCTCACGGACGTCTCCACGGGGAAGAAGGGATATCTCCTTGGCAGTCCCCATATCTATCTCTATTTCGAAGAAGAAAAAACAGGTGAGGAAGAGCCCCCTGCCGATCCTCCTGTCGAGCCGGCGCATTACCTGATTAAGCTCACCTACGACGCCGCCTCGCAGATCGCTTCGGGAAGTCTCTCCCCGGTAAATGCGGGCACCTACAAGGTGACTTATCTCACGGCCAGAGTCGGGCAGGAGAGCGCCTGCGACGCCGCGACCGTGGACACGATCCCCGACACGGAGACGATGTTCAGAACCCTCGGCGGCGGAGACACTTATGCGGGCGGGACGCTCGCGCTCATCTCTCCTCCGGAATCCGTGACGGTCAGCGAGACGGAGCGGGGAACGCTCAGCCTCACGTCACAGGTCGTCCGCACGTCGCTCACCCCGGGCGCCTACAAGCAGATCTCGGGCGTGACGGACACGGACGCGATCTTCGGCTTTGACATCCGCACGGCCGGCCCGGACGGCAAAGAGACCTCCGGGGCGATCTTCGCGGCGCAGACGAGCGGAACGATCCTGCAGACAGTCGGACAGGGCGTGAATTTTGACGGCTTTACGTTCACGGAGCCCGGCGACTATTATTTCATCATCCGCGAAAATGCCACCGGCAAGGTCTCCTACTTCACCTATGACACGAAGGACTCTCTTGTCCACGCCAAGGTGGAAGCCCAGGGCGACGCGTTCGTGATTACAGAACTTACGACGATTGAAGGCGGCGCAGAGACGCAGAAGCTCGGCGTGACGAAGACGACGGCAGAAGGCGTGGACACGCTGGCCGTTAAGGTGACGAATCCCACGGCGACACAAGCGACGGCCGCGACCTTCAGCTATGAGCTCTACGGCCCGATCGACGGGGTCCCTGTCGAACAGAGCGACGGCACTTACCTCGGCTCGAAGGTGACGGCGTCTCTCGTCGAGGACGGCGGAAAGTTCGTGTGTACCTTTAACGGCGTCGGCACGAGCTTTGAAGGGACGAAGACATACGCGCTCGTCGAGAAGCAGAACGGCGCGGTGAACCGCGCGCATACAGCGCTGATCGCCGTGAACTCCCAAAGCGGAGCGAACGCGAGCTGGGATATCAAGACGCATGATTCGACATTTACGAATACCTATCACGTCCAGGAAGCCGTGAAGGCGATCAATGTCTCGAAGTCTGTCAGCGGCAGCTCGAAGACGACCCGCACCTTCACGATCGTCCTCAAGGACAAGGCGGGCAAGACCTACACGAAGAAGATCAGCGGCTCCGGCTCCGACAAGTTCTCCATCAAGTTCACGAAGGGCGGAACCTACACCTATACGGTTTATGAGCAGAAGGGCTCCGCGGCGGGCTATACGTACGACACGGCCCAGCACGAAGTCAAGTTCGTCGTCACGGACGACAAGAAGGGCAACCTCGTCTTCTCGATCACGGAGGACGGCAGCCCGGTGACGACGCCGTCCGTGAAGTTTACGAACAGCTACTCGGTCGCGGTGAAGATCGCGCTCATCAACACGAGCAACAGAGGCCTGTCGAACGGAAAGTTCCGCGTCAACGACTCGTCGGGCGACAGGATCGCGCACTGGACGACGGACGGCAAATGGCACACCGTCAACATCACGAAGGACGGCAAGTACACGATCGTCGAGACGAGCGCGCCGAGCGACTACGTGAAGGCGGCGAACAAGACATTTACGGTTGAGAACGGCAAGATCAAGAATCAGTCGAATCTCTATATCAAGGTCACGAACGAGCTTGCGACGGGTCCGTTCTCCTTCCGGAAAGCGGACGCCAATACCGGAAGCGGCGTGGCAGGCGCGACTTATACGCTCTACAGGATAGCGGCGAGCAAGTCGTCGAGCGCATATCAGACGGCGGCGAGCAACCTGCGCGCGGGCAAGATCGTCTGGAGCCAGATGGCGACCGTGACGAGCACGCAGTCCGGATCGGGCGGCGGCGTGAGCTTCGGAAACCTGAATCCGAATACCTACTACGTGATCCGCGAGACAGCGGCCGCGCCCGGCTACCAGAAGTCCGCGAACTCCGTCATCATCCGCACGACATACGAGAACAACGCCTGGTCGAGCTCGGTGCTGATGAGCGGCGGCAACACGATCACGGGCGGATCGGACGGTTATACCTGGCATGAATACCCGACGAGAGTCGTCGTGGTCATGCGGTCCTCGAGCGGCGCTTACCTGAAGGGGGCGAAGCTGCAGCTGACCGATACCGTCACCGGAAAGGTCGTCGAAGCATGGCAGTCCGGTTCGACCGGTCACGAGGTCTCCGCGCGGATGATCGTCGGCAGGAAGTACAAGCTCGAGCAGACGAACCGTCTGAAGGGCTACACCAACTCGGCGCCGCTCACCTTCACGGTGGGCGCGAAGGATGCGGCCGGAAGCTCTCCGGTGCAGTACGTGACCTTCACCGACAAGAAGAACACGACGCCGACGACGCCGACCAGCGGCGGATCGGGCGCGCGGCGCTCCGGCACAAGAACCGGCGATGACACTGACAGCGACGAGTCCGGCACGAGCAGCGGGTCCAAGGTCCGGCGGACGGGCTCCGGCACAAGCAGCGCGGCCACGACGAGCAGCTCGACGACGGGCACGAAGTCGAACGCGAAAGCGGCGGGCACGGGAGACAACAACCCGATCATCCCGCTCATCGCGATCATGGCGCTCGCGCTCATCGTGATCATCATCGTCCTTACGAGGAGAAAGAAGAAATAACCATCAGACCGGCGGCATGCCTTATGCCGCAAGAGCGATGCAAAAGACCCCGGGTGAGCGATCTCCCGGGGCCTTGTTTCAAAGAGAGGAGAAAGCGCATGGATGCAATGGAAGCCATTTTGACGCGGAGAAGCGTGCGGAAGATGAAGGCGGAGGCGCCGGAGAGGGCGCTGCTCGAGCAGGTGATCGAGGCCGGCCGGAGCGCGCCGAGCGGCTCTAACTCACAGTCGACGCACCTGATCGTGATCACGGAGAAGGAGACGCTTAGTGTGCTTAAGGAAAAGGTGCAGGCGGCATTTGCGAAGATGGAGGAAGGGCCCGACACCTATGTCTCGCTCCGGAACTCGATCCGGGCTTCGAAGAAGGGAAACTATGTGTTTCATTACGGGGCGCCGGTGCTGATCGTGACGGCCAATAAGAAGGGGTACGGCAACGCGATGGCGGACAGCGCCTGCGTGCTCGAGAACATGATGATCGCGTCGCACGCGCTCGGCCTCGGCTCATGCTGGATCAACCAGCTGCACTGGCTGACGGAGGACGCGGAGGTGCGCGGACTTTTGGAGACGCTGGGGCTCGGGGCGGATGAATTCGTCACGGGCGGCCTCATCGTGGGCTATGCCGACGGCGCGCCGGGGCCGAAGTTCCCCAAGAAGAACGGAAATCCGGTGACCTGGGCGTAAGGATAGAGAAGGGGCTGCCGCTGTGAACAGCCCTTTGTTTTGATCATAAACTGCCGCACTCACTGAGCGACCTGCTCAAGATAGAGTGCGGCAGTCTTTTTCATGTGTCGTAGTGTTCGAGGAAGCTGTGGCGCTCTCCTTTGAAGGTGTAGGAGAGGACGCAGTTGAGGGCCACGTTCTGCATGGATTTGAAGAGATTGCTCTCGATGAAGGGGTTCGTCTTTTTGAGCTCGGCGATGAGCTTTTTGGTCTCGAGGCGCTTCGAGCCGGAATCGCCGTTCGGCGGGACGGCGGCGCAGGCCTCCGTGAAGCGGCAGGCGCAGCGGAGAAAGTGCAGGTCGTTGTAGTCCCGCCAGTGCAGGATGTCGGCCTCGCGGATGAGATACAGCGGGCGGATGAGCTCCATGCCCTTGTAATTCGTGCTTTTCAGCTTCGGCATCATGCCCTGGTACTGGCCGCTGTACATCATGCCCATGAAGATGGTCTCGATCACGTCGTCGTAGTGGTGGCCGAGCGCGATCTTGTTGCAGCCGAGGTCCTGCGCCTTCTTGTAGAGGTGCCCGCGCCGCATGCGCGCGCACAGATAGCAGGGGGAATGATCCTGTGCGTAGGCGACGTCGAAGACATTTGCTTCGAAGATCGTGAGCGGGATGCTAAGGAGCGCCGCGTTTTCCTCGAGGAGCTGCCGGTTGCGCTCACTGTAGCCGGGGTCCATGACGAGATAGGTGAGCTCGAAAGGGATCTTGTTGCGCCGCTTCAGCTCTTTAAAGAGCATGGCCATCAGCATGGAGTCCTTGCCGCCGGAGATGCAGACCGCGACGTGGTCGCCGGGCATAAGCAGCTCGTAGTCGACGATGGCCTTCACGAATTTGCCGAAGATGTCGCTTTTGAATTTCTTCCGGAGGGATTTTTCGACCTCGTCCCGGTGTTTTTCAATTTCCTTAATCTGATTCATTTTGTTTCCACTGATTTCTGAATTCTTCATGAGACTAAGGTACCACACGCGGGGCGGCTTGTCAGCGGCAAATGTTCCCGCTTGCATGTTGGCGGGTGATCCCGTATAAAGAGGGTATGGATGCGCGGCGGGATGAATCCGCCGCTGACAGTGAAAAGGAGGAAGCGCCATGACTGCAGCCCCGATGGGATGGAACAGCTATGACTATTACGACACGACGGTGACCGAGGCGGACGTGAAGCGGAACGCCGATTTCATGGCGGCGCATCTTATGCCCTTCGGCTGGAAATACGTCGTGATCGACATCGAGTGGTACGCGCCCGGAGCGGGCTCGCGGCGCAGCGAGTACCAGTACATTCCGTTCTCGAATCTCTGCATGGACGCGTATGCGCGCCTCCTGCCCGATCCGGAGCGCTTTCCGTCCTCCCGGGGCGGGGCCGGCTTCAAGCCGCTCGCGGATTACATCCACGGGAAGGGGCTGCTTTTCGGCATCCACATCATGCGCGGCATCCCGCGGCAGGCGGCGCACGCGCACGCGGCGGTGCTCGGCGCGGACGCGGACGCGGCCGAGATCGCGGACCCGTCTTCGATCTGCCGGTGGAACCCGCATATGTACGGCGTGAAGAACACGCCGGCGGGACAGAAGTATTATGATTCGATCGCGGCGCTCTACGCCTCCTGGGGCGTGGATTTCATCAAGTGCGACGACATGTCCTATTCCGACGCGCTGCCCGGCAAGCCGGGCCCCGTGAAGCATGAGATCGAGATGCTCTCGTCTGCGCTCGCAAGGTGCGGGCGGGAGATCGTGCTCTCGCTCTCGCCGGGGCCGGCCCTCATCGAGGAGGCGGCATTTTACGAGCGGAACGCCGCGATGTGGCGCATCACGGGGGATTTCTGGGACGAGTGGCCGCTCCTTAAGGATATGTTCGGGCGCTGCGCGCTCTGGCAGAGGCATGTGTCCCGCGGCTCCTATCCGGACGCGGACATGCTGCCGCTCGGGAAGATCGGCAAGGGCTTCGGCGAGGAGCGGAAGACGCGCTTCACGGAGACGGAGCAGTATACGCTCATGAATTTGTGGTGCATCTTCGGTTCGCCGCTCATGCTCGGCGCGGACCTGCCGCAGCTGGATCCCTTTACATGCGGTCTGCTCACGAATCCGGCGGTGCTCGCCATGCGGGACGACGCGCTCCTTCCGCGCGAGGTCATGCGGACGGAGGAGATGGCCGTATGGGAAAAACGCACGTGGGAGGGCGAACTGAAGTATTTCGCGCTCTTCAACCTCGCGGACGAGGCGCAGACAATCACGTACCGCCCGGCGGTTTCCGGGGAATGTGAGGCGCAGTTTAAGGAACTGTGGCAGGGGGCGGCCGTGGAGACGGCGGACGGCGCGGTATGCGTGACGCTGCCGGCGCACGGGAGCTTTGCGGCGGAAAAAATATGACAGGGGGTCAGACCCCGTGTCATATGCCTCACTCCCAGAAGAGCTCGTCCAGTGTCTTGTCGAGTGCTTTGCAGATGGCGATGCAGAGGTTGATCGTCGGGTTGTAGTCGCCTTTTTCGATCGCGCTGATCGTCTGGCGGGATACGTCGCACAGCCTCGCGAGCTGCTCCTGAGAGAGGTCTTTGGCCGCCCGGGCTGATTTCATCTTGAGATTTTTCATTCTTCAGCCTCCCCGCTTTTTGCGTTCCGGATGACAAGTGCGATCAAAATGACGAGGAAGCTCAGGGCGCAGACGAGGTTCGAGGCGCCGGAGAAGGTGAGCTGCCCGTCTTCAAGAAAGCTTTTTTCCGAGATCTGCCGCGCGCAGCCGATGCCGTTGCACACGATGATGACGGCGCAGAGGATCATATAGGATTTGATGTTCTGCCCGATCGACAGGAAAGAGTCGTGGAAGATGCAGTAGATCACAAATGTCACGATGCCGGCCATCAGCACGGTGAACATGCCGAAGGTCGGGGCGATCACGCGGCTGAACGCGGGGATCGTCTCCATCAGGATGCAGAGCAGCGTGAGCCCGATGAGGGTGACGAAGTAGCTGATCTTATAGCCCGTCGCGCGGATGTGCTCCTGCATCTCGTCGTAGTGCCGGCCGTCTTTCCGACTCTTGCTGATAAAGAGAATGAGCAGGATGATGACGGCCAGGGCCAGGATCGGGATCAGGACATTTCCAAGGATTTCCATAACATACACCTCCGAAGATTGCATTTTAAAAGCCGTAGTTTTTTCTACGGCCTCAGTGTATGCTATAGCAATCTAAATGTCAAGTATAATTTACAATTTTCTAATCCTCTTCTGGCCGGGGATGATCGCTTTCTGCGGGCAGACCAGCAGGCAGAGGTGGCAGCCAACGCAGTTTTTGCCGTTCAGCTGCGGCCTCCGGTCGTCGCCCAGGCGGATCGCCTGGTGCCCGCCGTCGGCGCAGGAGATCATGCATCTGCCGCAGCCGATGCATTTTTCTTTGAGGAATTTCGGGAAGATGACGGTGTCCCGCTCGAGGACGTCCGTCGTCTCGCTGAGAGAGCTGAGGGCGAGGCCGGTGGCTTCTTTTACGCTCGAGAAGCCTTTTTCGGCCAGGTAGTAATTGAGCCCGCTCTTTAAGTCGTCGATGATGCGGTAGCCGAACTGCATGACGGCCGTGGTGACCTGGATGCTCCCGGCGCCGAACAGGATGAACTCGAGCGCGTCCGACCAGCTCTCGACGCCGCCCATGGCGGACAGATGCATTGAGGAGAGCGCCTCGTCCTGTGCGAGCTCGGCGATGAAGCGCAGTGCGACAGGCTTCACGGCGCTGCCGCTGTAGCCGCCGACCGCGGACATGCCGTGGACCGCCGGCGACGAGATGTAGGTGTGCGGGTTGACGCCCATGATGCTCTTGATCGTGTTGATGGCGGCGAGGCCGTCGGCGCCTCCTCTAAGTGCCGCTTCTCCGGCGGGCAGCATCGAGGCCACGTTCGGCGTGAGCTTGGCGAGGATCGGGATCTTCGCGCCGCGTCTCGCCGCGGCGGTGAAGCGCTCGACGAGCGCGGGAACCTGTCCGATATCCGAGCCGAGGCCGCCCTCCGCCATGTTCGGGCAGGAGAAATTCAGCTCGATGGCGTCGGCGCCATTTTCTTCGCACTGCCGTGCAAGCGTCTCCCATTCCGCCTCGTTCTGCCCCATGATCGAGGCCAGGATGAACTTCGAGGGATACTTCTCCTTCAGGCGCCGGAAGATCTCCATGTTCTCCGCCACGCTGTGATCGGAGAGCTGCTCGATGTTCTTGAAGCCGATGATGGCGCCGTTGTCCCCGGAAATCGCGGAGAAACGGGGAGACGCCTCGTGGATGTCGAGGGTACAGATCGTCTTAAATGCCGCCCCCGCCCATCCGGCCTCGAAGGCCCTCGCGCACATATCGTAGGTGCTGGCGACGACCGAGGAGGACAGGAGGAAGGGGTTTTCGAGCGGGATACCGCACAGCTCCGTGCGAAGGCGGCTCTCGTCTTTGGGGAGCGGGATCTCCAGATCCGGGACCGCGCTGCGAAGCCGTCCCATGAGGGCGCGGATCGGCACCTCGCCGGGCCTTATGCAGGCTTTTTCGCAAGGGGCGGGACAGGAGGCGCATACGTCCCCGGCCGGCAGCTTTGCCGCGGCGGTTTTTTCATTGTTAAACCAGGCGCTGCGCAGGAGGCCTGCCGGATCCGTCTTTCCGCAGGCGGCGCTGCAGGGCGCGTCGTAGCAGAGGGCGCAGCGGATCATGTCAGTGCGCGGAATGACCCGCGCCGAAAAATCAAATCCTGATCGCATGGAGTTACTCCTTTCTTTTTGTTTCCCCTGTAAAAGAGCCGCGTGCATGGTCACGGGGAGATTACTGCTGATCGAATTCCCGGTGGCGGATTTCCTCCGCCTTTGCGATGATTTTCTCCTTCCAGCCGTCGTCCGGCGCGTCGATCTGGATGACGTTGTAGCCGTACTGGCGGCCGAGGTTGACGACGATGGCTTCGTCGTCGACGTGGAGGGAGATGCGGTAGTGGCTGGGCAGCTTCTGCGGGAGCGTTGACGAGCGGCCGGCCTGCGCTTCACGCAGATGGCGGGTCGCGTTGATGATGCCGTAGTTGGGGCCGATCGACGGATCGCAGAATTCGTCCTCGGGATTGGGATGAAGCTTAAAGGGGGAGTACCTGGGGTGAATGATCCGATTGAAAAGGCTTGCCTTTACGGGCACCATGACGCTGCCGTAAAGAGAGAGCTGCTCCTTCAGATACGCATTAAATCATCCCGGGGATTTGTCATGGGACCTGTCCTCTCTATCACTTTACCGGGGCGCAGCGCGGTTGGAGCGCGCCGCCTTCTGCCTATAATTTTATATCGGCACGGGCATTCGGCGCAAGAGGAGAAAAGAGCGGAAGGCGCAGATAAAAGCAGGCATGATAAAACCCGCTTATCATTTGACTTTTCCATGGACGAAGATTAACATAAGTAAACGTAGAATAATGCTTTGAAGGAGGGTTTTATGAGCAACAAAGAGATTTATCAAAAACTTTGGGATTTTCCATCCGGCGCTTTTTTTATGACCTGCTGGCCTTTGTCGTGCTTGCGGGTGCGTGCGCGCTCGGATTCTTTATCGCGGAAAAGTCATTTGACCTGGGACTCGTCGGACTTCTCATCGGCCTCGTCGTCGGCATCGTTGTCATTGCGGTCTTTCTCCGCTATGTCAGCTACACCTATAAGGCCGGCCAGATCGCGATGATGACGGAGGGCATCACGACGGGATCCCTTCCGGACGATGTGATCGGCGGGGGCAAGGCGGCTGTCAAATCGCGCTTCGCGACCGTGGCGATCTATTTCGCGGCAACGGGCATCATCAAAGGCATCTTCAACCAGATCGGCCGCGGCATCACGGCTATCGGCAGCTCGGTCGGCGGCGACACCGGCGAGACGGTCGGCAGCGTGATCTCCGCCGTGGTGCAGACGATCGTGGCTTATCTGTGCGACTGCTGCCTCGGCTGGGTCTTCTTCCGGAAGGGCGTAAATGCCGGCAAAGCGACCTGTGAGGGCGCCGTGCTCTTCTTCAAACACGGCAAGACCTTCGCGAAGAACATGGGCCGCGTCTTCGGGATGGGCATCGCTTCCTTCCTTGTCATCGGCGGCGCGTTTACCGGCATTTTCTACGTGATCGGCGGCTTCTTCACGGAGCAGTTCGCGCGTCTCTCTCAGGAGCTCGTACAGATCTCGAACGAGATCGAGGGCGGCCTCCCGGCCGTGCTGCAGGATCCCGCAACGCTCAGGATCGTTGCCGCGGCGCTGATCGCCGTGATTCTCTGGAGCATCCTGCACAGCGTGTTCGTGCGCCCGTTCGTCCTGAACGGCGTGCTGCGCAATTATCTGGAGTCCGGCATAAAGGACATGCCGACGGAAGAGTCGTTCGCGCTTCTCGACAGCAAATCCGCGAAGTTCAAGAAGCTGCATGACGGACTTGCGTAAGACGGGAAAATGGTACTTAAGGAGTAGGCCATGAATGTAATCAAAGTTCTTTTGATGCTTTTTCTGGGGGAGAACAGCATGCCTGAGGTCATCCTCAGGGCACTCTTCATCATCAGCTTGTGGAAGATCTTCAAAAAGTCCGGGGTTAAAAGCTGGTGGGCGCTTATTCCGTGGGCGCGGGAGTACCAGCTCTCCCGCTGCGCCGGCCGAGAGCAGGAAGGACGCGTGTGGAGCGTCTGCTCGTTTGGCATGACTGTTCTCAACCTCATTGTCATGTGCTTCTCGTTCAAAGAGACCGATCCGGAGATGCTCGTCATCACGCTCATCCTCATTTCGATCATCCTGGTGTATATGATTTATTCGCTCCGCGTCTTTTCCGGATTGTGTGAGCTCTACGGCGCCAGGAAGCGCTGGCTGTGGCTTTGGAGCACGACGTATACGCGCTGGCTCCCGGGGCTGATCTTCGCGTTTAACAAGAAGTACCAGCCGGCCTGGCAGGTGGAGGATTTCCGCGCGGAGATGGAGCGGCTCGCCTTCCACGGCAGCGCGGAGGTCATGGACAAGGGTCTCACCGTCAATCTGAAGGAGCGCTCCGTGCGCGAGTTCTTCCAGAAGAAGGTCCTCTTAAGAGATATCCACATGTCGATCCCGCAGGGGCATATGGTGCTGCTGCTCGGCGGCTCCGGCGCCGGCAAGACGACTTTCTTAAATGCGGTCAACGGCTATGAGAAGGCCAACGCCGAGGTCGTGCTGAACAGCGTCAACATGTACAAGCAGTACAAGAAGATGCAGTACGAGGTGGGCTTTGTCCCCCAGCAGGAGATGATGCGCGGGAAGGACACGGTGCTGAGCACGCTGCTCGACGCCGCGAAGCTCCGCCTCCCGAAGGAGGTTCCGGCCGCTATGCGCAAAAAGCGCGTCGCGGAGGTCATGGAGATCTTCGGCCTCACGCCCGTGAAAAATAACCTGGTCGAGAAGCTGTCCGGCGGACAGAAGAAGCGTCTCTCCATTTCCATGGAATTCATCAGCAACCCCTCCCTGTTCATCCTGGATGAGCCGGACTCCGGCCTCGACGGCGTAATGGCGAGAGAGCTGTTCCTCCAGCTCCGGAAGGTCGCGGATACGGGCAAGATCGTCATCGTGATCACGCATACGCCGGACCGCGTGATCGATCTGTTCGACGACGTGATCGTGCTCGCCAAGGATTCGGCCCGCACGGGGCGCCTTGCGTTCTACGGCAGCATTGAGGAAGCGCGGACCTTCTTCGGGCGCGAGAAGATGGAGCAGATCGTGAAATCCGTCAACCGCAAAGAGGAGGGCGGCGACGGACTCGCGGATGATTTTGTTGCGAAATATGCGGAGGTGAAGTATGCCTGAGAATACAGCGACTGCGAAAAAGCAGATTAAGGTACATCACCGCGGCCGCGGCGCGCAGGTCGGCATCTATCTCGGAAAGCTTCTCCGGATGTTTATCTATCAGAACGACTGGAAGGTGCTGCCGATGTCGGCGCTCATCGCCGGGCTTGTGGCGATGGTCGTCAGAAAACGGCTCTTTATCGATATGGAGGGGTCGCTGACAGGCGCGTTCGCCATCGTGTGCGTGGGCATCTGGAACGGCTGCTTCAATTCGATTCAGTCGATCTGCCGGGAGAGAGACGTAATCAAGCGGGAGCACCGCCTCGGCATGCATATCTCCGCCTATATCTGCGCCCATATGATCTATCAGGCGCTGCTGTGCCTGGCACAGACGCTGATTACGCTGTACATCCTTCAGCTTGCTAATGTACAGTATCCGCTGGAGGGGCGGATTACGCCGTATTTCATGGTGGATTTCGGCATCTCGCTCTTCCTGATCACCTATGCCTCTGACATGATGTCGCTGTGGATTTCTTCGCTCGCGCGCTCCACGACGACGGCGATGACGATCATGCCCTTCGTCCTGATCTTCCAGCTGGTGTTTTCGGGCGGCATGCTGAATCTGCCGCCGTTCGCGCAGCCGATGACGAATTTTACCATTTCCAATCCGGGGCTTAAGCTCATCTGCGCGCAGGCGGACGTCAACAGCAGGCCCTTCGTCACCATCTCCAACATGCTCTCGCGCATGCATGACAAGGAGGTCGGCGGGACTTATACGCTCCGGCAGCTGGTGGAGCTGCTGCAGGATGAGAGTAATCCGAAGATCGCGGAGATCAGGGCTGGGAAGCTGGACGACGGCACCACGGTCGGCAAGCTGATCGACGCCATCGCCGAAGATGAGACGGTCAAAGCGAACCTCGATGAGGGCGTGACGATAAAGACGACGGTCGGCGAGATGATGGACCTCGTCGGCGAGGACAAGGTGAAGGACTACATCAACAAGAGCGCCTCTGAAGCCAGCTTCAAGGAGGACTACGTACCGTCGGACGACAATATTATGGATTACTGGTTCAGGATTTTCGCATTTGTGGTGCTTTTCGCAGCGCTTGCGACGATTACGCTGGAGTTCATCGATAAGGATAAGCGGTGATTCACAAGAGAGATTTCTGATGGATGGAGCGGGGGACACGTAAGAATGGTCCCCCGCCCGGTTTACTTCCAGAGGATGTCCTCTGCCGCCTCCGCGCTCGCGAACGGGCCCGGAATGGTCTTAAGGCCGCGGTGGCTGCCGAAGTAGTCGGTGTCGAAGAGGATGTCGGTGCCGTCCGGGTTCTCGAAGCGCTGCTCCGGCTCAAAGGCGCAGCCGAGTGTGTCGCTGCAGATGATGCCGGTGGTGAAGTCGCCGAGGCGCTTAAAGAGATCCGTCTTAAGGCGCCACGCGCCGTCATTTTCCGTGAGGGACACGCTGACCTTGTCTGCGGCGTCCGCCGTAAAGCCGTTCTTTTCGTGCTTCGAGACGGTCGCGCCGTTAAAGTAGGCGTTGCCGTCGATCCACACCGGCAGATGGCCGAAGTGGTATTTCGCGAGGGCGCCCATGTCGGGCTCCTGACCGATCATGAAGTTTGAGATCCACTCGTCGTAGGAGGGGAAGATATCAAACGGCGCCGTGCCCACGGTCGTGTAATCCGCGTCCGTGGGCTTTTTGCTCTCATCGACCGGATACTGCTGCACGAAGATGTTGTGGTAGATTCTGTCGTCCCCGTGCAGGATGGTCATAAAGCCCGCGACCTCCGTCCTGTGGCGGATGTGGTAGGGCGTGTAGCGCGGTTCCCTCTGATCGTTCACGATGCTGTCGACGCCGGAATTGATCAGGCTGAAGGAGCCGAGGATCAGGTTGTGGACGCAGGCGATGCCCTCGCTCGGGATCGTCACGCCGACCTTTGAGAGCATGACGTTGTTGTCGATGAGCGTCGGGCCGTGGCCGACCTCGATGAAGACGTCGCAGTTGAACATGGCGCCCTGCGCCTGCGGCGTGCCTTCGGGCTTCTGGTTGTCGTGGAGGAGGTTGCCCGTGATGCGCGCGCCCTGGGCCTGCCAGTCGCACCAGATCCCCATGATGCAGTTGTGGATGTGGTTCCGGCGGATCGTGACGTCGATGGCGGCGTGCAGCTTGATGCCCGCCGTCTCCGCGCCGCCGAGCTGCTGGGAGTTGCAGATATCGTGGATATGGCAGTCCTCGATCGTCGAGAACACGCCGCCCATGCGGCCGACGATGCCGGTCTGTTCGCAGTGATGGATGTCGCAGCGGCGGATGATGTGGCTGCCGACCTTTTCCTTGAGCCAGCCGTGATACTGGCCGCGGCAGACGGCGTCGCGCTCCATCTGCGTCGGGCTCTTGACGTGCTTCGTGTAGAAGTACATGTCGTTCTCGGGGTCGCGGTATTTGCCGAGCGAGATGCCGCAGCAGCGGCTGTTGCTGATCTCGCAGTCCTCGATGATCCAGCCCTTCGACCAGTGCGGGCCGATGATGCCGTCCTGGTAGGCGGCGGGCGGCGCCCAGGTCGTCGCGGCTTTTGTGATCAGGAAGCCGCTCACCGTGATGTAGCCGATGCCATTTTCTTCGGGCATGAAGCAGTTGCGGCGCACGCTGATGTCGACCTTTTCCTTATTCGGATCGAGCCCGCGGAAATTGGCGTAGAGGACCGTCTCGTCCCCGTCCTGCTCGGTGTACCATTTATAGCGCGATTCCCCGGGCTTAAAGGAGCAGGGGTCCGCCTCGCCGGCGATGCACTCGTCGAGCGTCACGGTCTCGTACATCATCCGGTCGTTTAAATAGACCGATCCGGTGTGCCGGACGGTGGGGGCGAAGTACCAGTCGCCGCAGACGTAAGTCGTATAGGGGTTGTAATCGCCGAAAATGCCGTTGCTGACGCGAAGTGTCCAGACGTCACCCTTGAAGGGGATCCAGCCGGACGCGTCCTCGGCACCGGTGATGACCGCGCCGAGCGGCACCTCGGAGCGGTAGGTAATTCTTTTCTCTTCGGTGCCCGCATGCCGCGGGTGCACGCTCTCTCTGTAGACGCCGGGCGCGACGAGCACTTCGTCGCCGGGCCGGGCGATTTCGGCGGCGTCGCTGATGCGGCGGAACGGGGTTTCCTTGCTTCCGCTGCCCTCGCGGGACGCGCCTGCATTCACATAGATGATTCTTCCTTCACACATGGCGGTACTCCAGTTCTCAACTGTTGAATAGAAAACACTTAACGGATCTACTTCGAAAACTAAACGAAGGATGTGGTTTTGTCAAGATTTCCAACACAATTATTGCTGAGCATCATCACAAAAAACCGGCGATGTATTTCAAAAATCATTACGGAATTTCGCAGGTATTGTGAACTATTGGGGATCATTTGCTGAAATATTGCATAAATTTTGCGTTTATTTCATGTGAAACCTGACGATGAGAACAATTTCAGTTATGAAAAATAGCAATAATTGAGAGGAAAATAGCAACTTTTGGAATGAATTATAGGGCAGGAAATGATAATTTAGAAGTACAATGTGTTATCACAAAAGTCTTTTTCAAACCACATCTACAAGGAGGAAAAAAGAGTATGAAGAAGTTTATTGCAGCTTCGCTGGCCCTGGCCCTCGTGGTCCCCACCCTGCTCCCTGTACATGCGTTCGCAGATGATGCTGCGGCGGCAGAGGAGCCGATTACCCTGACCGTGTTCCGCGGCGATCCCGGCGATCAGCCCACGGAAGACAACAAGATCTATCAGAAGATTAAAGACGAGTTCGGCGTCTCCTTCGAGTTCGAGTTCCTCGCGGGCGATCTGGATGAAAAGCTCGGCATGATGATCGCCGGCGAAGACTATCCGGATCTGTTCGACGGCGGCAACAGCGCTGACCTGCTCATCCAGAACGGCGCGCTGATCAACCTCCTCGACTATGTCTCTCCCGAGAAGACACCGCGCCTCTGGGCCCACATCGAGCCGCAGAAGGCACGTCTCATCAATAAGGATGAAGATGGCAATGACGTCCTTTACATCATCCCGAACTACGGCCTTGCAGACGGCGAGCAGATCGTCAACCAGGTCAACGGCCCGGCGTTCTTCCTGCAGAAGCAGGTTCTTGAGTGGGCAGGCTATCCGCAGGTTCACACCCTCAATGAGTACTTCGACCTGATCGAGGGCTTCATCGCTGAGAACCCGACTGACGAGAACGGCGTTCCGTACGTCGGCTTCGACATCCTCTGCGAGGACTGGAGACATTTCTGCCTGATCAACCCGGTGCAGCACCTGATGGGCCGCCCGAACGACGGCGAAGTGCTCGTCGACGTCAGCACGGATGAGTTCCATACAGAGACCTTCATCGACAAGCCGTACGCTAAGCCGTATTACAAGAAGCTGAACGAGGAGTTCCAGAAGGGCCTCATCTCCAAGGATACCTTCGTCATGAGCTATGACCAGTACATCGCCCAGCTTTCCAGCGGCACGGTCCTCGGCATGTTCGACCAGACATGGGACTTCAACGATGCGACATACGCGCTGCAGACAGCGAAGATGTATGACAGAACCTACGTGGCCCTCGGCCTCGTCTATGACCCCGAATACGTGGATGGCAAAGAGATCGAAGAGCACTATGTGAACGGATCTCTGCCGAACGTGAACCGCGGCTTCGGTATCTCCGTCAACTGCGAGTGCCCCGAGAGAATCGTGGCGATGTGGGAAGAGATGCTCTCCGACGAGTGGCAGCTGCTCTTCAACTGGGGCATTGAGGGAGAGGATTACTCCATCGAAAACGGCCGTCTCGTGATGACACGCGAGCAGTATGAGAATACGCTTGACAACAACTGGATCATGGCAAACAAGGCCCGCGCGTTCTTCGAGAGCAGCCCGAAGAAGCAGGGATGGATTCTTGACGGCGATCTGGCCGGCAACTGCTGGGAGCCCGGCAATCAGCCCGAGATCGTGTTTGACCAGATGAATGAATATGACAAGGCATTCCTTGAGAAGTACGGCTATCAGAAGTTCGCTGACTTCGTCAATCCGCCGATCGAGCTCGCTCCGTACGGCGAGGCATGGCAGATCGACTACTCTCCGGTCGATGTTGACCATCAGGACTTCCTGGACATTCAGGACAAGTACCTGCCGGAACTGATCATGACGGATCCGGACAACTTCGACGCTCTGTGGGATGAGTTCGTAGCGGAGATCACTCCGTCCGCGACAGCCTTCTCCGAGTTCATGCAGGAAGCAGTTCTCGCGGAAGCCCACAAGGTCCTTGACAACCAGTAAGTAAGATGTGGATGGGGCTGGCCGGCAGCGGCCGGTCAGCCTCATGAAAAAGCGGGTAAGGGGAGATAACGCAGATCTCCCCTTATTTGAACTTAAGGACACTGTCATAAGGAGCTGACGTATGTACCCGAATGCAAAGCATGATGCTTACATACCCGGCATCCGGAGACAATAAGTCACGCAGAATAATAGATTCCGGGAGGAGAGAACGGATATGAGCCGAGTCAAGGCGAATGCCGGACAGGTGAGCGGTGGAACGACAAAGAAGGGCTTCTTCACGAGGCTTGGGAAGCAGTGGCAGCTTCTTCTTATGTCCGTGCCGATGGTCATCTATGTCCTTGTTTTTAATTACAGCCCGTTGTGGGGCTGGATTACGGCGTTTCAGGATTACAAACCGAAGCTTGGAATCGCCGGGAGCAAGTTTGTCGGCTGGAAAAACTTCGAGTGGCTGTTCGGCCGCCAGGATTTCCTGCAGAGTATCCGCAACACGCTGGGCATGAGCATCATCAACCTGGTGTTCGGCACGGTGTCTGCGATCGTGCTTGCGATCCTGATCAACGAAGTCATCCACACGGGCTTTAAGCGCTTCGTGCAGACCGTGACCTACCTGCCGCACTTCCTCAGTATGGTTATCGTCGTCGGCATGGCGCAGAACATCTTCGCCAGCAACGGCCCGCTCAATCAGCTCCTGCTTAACCTGCACCTGGTCAAGCAGCCTGTCTTCTTCCTCGGAGAAGGAAAGTATTTCTGGTGGCTGGTCGGCGTGATCAATGTCTGGAAGGAGGTCGGATGGAATACGATCATCTACATCGCCGCGATGACCGCGATCGATCCGATGCTCTATGAGGCGGCCTCCATCGACGGCGCGAGCCGCTGGGACAAGATCCGCTACATCACGCTGCCGGGCATCAAGTCAACCTTCATCATCCTGCTCATCATGAACATCGGCCACCTCATGGAGGCCGGCTTCGAGATCCAGTACCTGCTCGGATCCTCGCTCGTCATGGACTGGTCGCAGACGATCGATATCTTCGTGCTGAAATACGGTATCTCCAAGCAGCAATACGGCGTAGCTACGGCGGCCGGTATGTTCAAGAGCGTGGTCGCCATCATCCTGCTCTTCGCCGCCAATGCGATGGCCAAGCGGCTGGATGAGAGCACGCTGATATAAGGAGGTGGGATTATGGCTAAAGTGAAAAGAAGCGGAAGCGTCGTGAAAACGGGCAAGGTGTTCCCGGTCTGCAACGCGATCTTCCTCATCCTCCTTATGTTTGTCACGCTCTACCCCGTTCTGAACACGGTGGCGTACTCGTTCAACGACGGCACGGACGCGCTCCGCGGCAACATCGGCCTGTGGCCGAGAGTCTTCTCGCTTGAGAGCTACAGATCCATTCTCTCCGACAAGGCCGTTTACCAGGCGGCCTGGATCTCGGCGTCGAAGACCGTGATCACGACGATCCTCAACCTGTTCTGGACCAGCATGCTCGCCTACGTGCTCTCGCGGAGGGAGTTCCTGCTCAGAAAGGTTTTCACGGTGCTGTTCGTGCTCACGATGTATGTCAACGCGGGACTCATCCCGAACTACCTGCTGATTTCAAAGACGCTGGGACTGGGCAACAGCTATCTGGTCTACATCATCCCGACCATGTTCTCGTGCTTCAACATGATCGTGATCAGGACCTATATCCAGGGCCTGCCCGAAGCGCTCGTCGAGTCCGCCCGGATCGACGGCGCCGGCGATCTGCGCGCCTTCTGGCAGATCATCTTCCCGCTCTGCAAGCCGGTTCTCGCGACGGTCGCCCTCTTCGTGGCGGTCGGCAGCTGGAACAGCTGGTTTGACACCTACCTGTACAACGGCGGCAAGAAGGAACTGTACACGCTGCAGTACCTGCTGAAGATGAAGCTCGCGACGACACAGGCGAGCGCCAATGCGGCCAAGGCGACCGCGGAAGCACTTTCGTCCTCCACCATGACGACGCCGGTCACCATCCGCTGCGCCATCACGGTGATTGCGACGGTACCGATTCTCGTTGTCTACCCCTTCCTGCAGAAATACTTCGTGACCGGCATCGCACTGGGGAGCGTCAAGGAATAAAGCACGAGGACCTGAAGCGGTATCACGGAACCGTGCTCGTCTGGGCCGGCATGGGAGGCGGCAGCATCAGCCTTCCTTATCTCGAGATGGAAGCATTCGGGGAGGTCGATCCCCGAACGCCTTCCGTACGAGCCTATATGGAAAACTGTTTTCCGCTCAGGCGTTCATTGAATATTTCTCCATGAAATGTGTGTAGATCGTCTTGAACTGCTCTTCCGTCAGCTCCTCCACCTTCGCGGAGTGCACGTGGTAATCCGGATGCTCCTGGTACTCCCGCCGGATCGCGCCGGAGAGGGCCACGCAGTGGGAACCGATCCGGTCGAAGCTGTTCACGAGCTCGTTGAAGGCCGCGCCCTGCTTCAGGTCGCACTCGCCGCGGCTCAGGCGCAGGATGTGGCCGGCTTTCAGCTTTTCGCAGAGCTCCGACACGACGGCCGCCAGCGGCTTGATCTGCATCGACAGGTGCAGGTCGTGGTTCTGGAAGGAGGCCATCGTATTGTTCACCATCTCCCGGACGGCCTCGATGGCGACCTTCAGATCCTGCATCGCGTCCTCGGAAAAGCTGATGCCTTCCTCGTTGTTCTGATGCGTCACCCGGGCGATGTTGGAGGCGTAGTCGCCGATGCGCTCGAGGTCGCCGATGGCGCGGAGGTTCAGCGTCACCTGCCAGGTCTGGCGCGACGTCATTTCCTTCTTGGAAAGTAGCATCAGGTAATCGCCCGTCTTCGACTCGTATTTGTCGATCAGGTCCTCCTTGCGCTGCGCCTTCTCAAAGCGCTTCTCCGAGTAGTCGGTGATGAGGCTGAGCGACCTGCTGACATTTTTCCTGACTTTCTTCGACATGCCTCTCACCACGCGGTTCACCTGGCCCAGCGCAAGCGCGGGGTACTGAAGGAGGCGCTCTTCAAGCAGGTCGAAGTCGGCGCTGTCCGCGAGGTCCTCGAGATCCTCCGCCGTGTCCTTGATGAGCCACATGGCGAGCTGCTCGATCTTCGGGATGAAGGGGAAGAGGATGCACACCGTGGCGATGCGGAAGATAGAGTTGATGGCGGCGATCATGACGGGATTCACCTTCATGTCGAGGAACGGGAAATGCACGAAGGCATTTACGGTATAGAAGATGATAGCCCACAGCACCATGCCGAAGAGGTCGTTGAGGAGGTAGACGAGCGCAGTCCGTCTGCCGTTTTTATTGGCGCCGATGGAAGAGATGAGCACCGGGCAGGCGGCGCCGACGCCGATGCCGAGGATAATCGGAAATGCCATCGCGAACGACAGCGCGCCGGTGACCGACAGCGCCTGCAGGATACCGATCGAGGCGGATGCGCTCTGCAGGATGGCGGTCATCACGATACCGAGCAGCATGCCGGGAATCGGGTGCGAGAACATGGTGAGCGCCTTCATGAAGGCGGGGCTTTCTTTTAAGGGGGCGACGGCGCCGCTCATCATCTGCATGCCGACCATGAGAATGGCGAAGCCGAGGAGGATGCTGCCGGCGTGCTTTTTCGCGGAATGCTTCGACAGCATTTTCAAAAGAGTGCCGATGATGGCCGCCGCGGCCGCGATCGACGAGGACGACAGGAGCTTCGCGATGCCGTTCGAGCCGTCGATATAGGACAGGCACAGGATCCAGCCGGTGATGCTCGTGCCGATGTTCGCGCCCATGATGATGGCGATCGCCTGCCGGAGCTTCATCATGCCCGAGTTGACGAAGCCGATGACCATCACGGTCGTCGCCGAGGACGACTGGATGACCGAAGTCACGCCTGTGCCGAGCAGCACGCCTTTGACGGGCGTGTTGGTCATCTTGTACAGGAACGACTCCAGCTTGTTGCCGGCGACGCTTTTCAGGCCGTCACCCATGAGCGACATGCCGAACAGGAACAGTGAGACGCCGCATAAAAGCGAAAGGATCATCGAGACAACTTCCATAGCCGGTACCCCCATAAGATGCAATATTCTTCCAGAAAATTATATCAGAAAAGCAGAGGTTTGGGGAAAATATGACAGGGGGTCAGACCCCCTGTCACAGGATTTTTATTACGACAGGGAATTCGCCGGAGAGCCCCGGCGCGGCGACGTGCAGCCCTTCGGTGTCGGAGTGCCAGGCCGGCGCCGTGTCGCAGCCTAAGATCCGGACATCGTGTATGATTCCGTGGAAGGGCGCTGTGTACTGACCGACGGCGGATCCGGCCTGCGGGGCGGCGAAGCTTTTGATGTGGAAGATACCGTCGGCCGGGCATTTCAGGCAGATGGCGTAGATGGCGCCGTCCGCGCAGGTGAAGCGGTAATCGGACGCCGTGTATTCGACGCGCGTCTCCCGGAACGCGCCTTCCTCTATGTTCCCGCTTCCTTCGAGAGAGATGCGCCACGGCCTTGTGCCGTTTATGGCTTCGCCGTTGACTTTCATCCAGCTCCCGAGATCGGAGAGGATTTTTCTGTCCTGTTCGGATATGGTGCCGTCAGCTTTCGGCCCGATGTTGAGCAGCAGGTTCCCGTTCTTGCTGACCGTGTCGATGAGCGTGATGATGAGTTCCCGCGACGTCTTGTAGTCCAGGCTGTCCGTGTAGCACCAGGAGTTGTTTGCCGCGGACGTGTCCGTCTGCCACCGGTACGGCTTCGGCTCCCGGAAGCCGCCGCGCTCCATGTCGGGAAGGCCGCATCCGAAGGCCATGGCGTCGTGCTTGTAGCAGATCATGACGTCCTTGTGCCATTTTCGTCCCATATTGTAATAAAATGCCGCCACCTTCTTAAGCGGCGTCTCAAATGCCGCGTGCTGGATCCACCAGTCGAAGTAGATCATGGCGGGGCGGTATGTCACGATCAGCTCGGCTGTGCGCGCCATCCAGTCATCCAGATATTCCTGCGAGGGATACGGCTCGGTGTCCCATCTCTCCAGCTCCGGCTCCGGCATGGCCGGCCAGTAGAAATCACCCTGCCGGAGCGGTTCGCGGATATCGCTGTCGAACTCTTTCCCGTGGCCCATGAAAAACCAGTGTTCGGCCCGGTGCGTCGAGGAGCAGAAAATCATATCCTGCTTTTCCGCCGCGGCCTTGAGCTCTCCGAGTACGTCGCGCCCGGGTCCTTTGTCGTACGCATTCCATTCGCTGAGATCGCTCCGGTACATCTGGAACCCGTCATGGTGCTCCGCCACCGGGAACACGTATCCCGCGCCGGCTTCCCGGAAGAGCCGGATCCACTCGTCCGGGTCAAACTTCTCCGCCTTAAAGAGAGGGATGAAGTCCTTGTAGCCGAAGTCCCTCTGCGGACCGTAGGTCTTCACGTGGTGCGCGAACTCGTCCGTGCCCTGTATGTACATCGTGCGGGGATACCACTCGTTGGCATAGGCCGGCACACTGTAGACCCCCCAGTGGATGAAGATGCCGAGACGCTTCCGGTCAAACCACTCCGGAAGGGCGGCTTTTGAGAGCGACTCCCAGGAGGGCTGGAATTCGCCGGCGCTGTTGACTTCTTCGATCATTTTCAGGTACTTTTCCTGTGCCTCGGGTTTTCTCATCGTACTGTCCTTTCTTGCAAAAAAGCTGACAGAGGGTCAGACCCCTTGTCAGAAAAATGTGCACCTGCTCAGAAACATGACACGGGGTCAGATCCCTTGTCATGTTTTTACCGCCCGGAATTCCCGCGGGGTCATGCCGAAGCGGCGGCGGAACTGCAGATTGAAGTAGGAGACGTTGTCAAAGCCGCTGTCCATGGCGATCTCCATGACGGGGCGCGCCGTGCTCTCCAGCGCCTCCGCCGCCTTCCGGATGCGGACCTCGTTGATGTACCGGATGCAGCTCATGCCGACGGACCGCCGGAAAAAGCTCATGAAATAGCTCTCCGAAAACCCGAGCAGCGAAGCGAGCTCCGCGATCGTCATGTGCTCCGGATAGTGATCCCCGATATACCGGAGCACGCTTTTCAGCTGCTGCCGCGTCTCCCGGTCCGCGGGCACGGCCTTCCTGTCCGAGATATAGCCCGCCTTAAACAACAGGCAGAGGAGATACAGCAGCCGCTCCTTGAGCTGCAGCTCATAGAACGCCTCCCTGCCCGCGAAGCAGCTGAGGGCGGAGAGAAACGCGGCGCGGATGGAATCATAATCCGGATCATCTTCGCAAATGCGGACAGCCGTCTTCAAGTGCCCGTGCAGAAGCGGCCGCAGGTACCGGGAGGCGGACAGGTCCTGTCCGGACGCGCCGAGGTAATCGAGGTGGAAGACCAGGCTGTCGGAGACCATCGTCTCTCCCGGCAGCTCCGTCGCGGAGTGCAGCGTCACCGGCGGGACGAGGATGATGTCGCCGGCGGAAGCGCGGAAAGCTTCCTGTCCGACCCGGTAGTCGGACAGGCCTTCCCGGATCAGTGTAATCTCCATCTCCTCGTGCCAGTGCAGCGAGAGCTCCGTGTAGGTGTCCGGCACGGTGCAGTGGTAACTGTTCACGGGCAGGAGGATGTCGCCGTGGCTGACATTTTCGTGCTGCTCCGGCATGACGCCATCGCGCGCAGGCATCTCTTCTGCTCTTCCCATAGATGCTGCCTCCTCCATGCGGCGCCTTGCCTGCCGCAGTAGTATTGTGTTAGAAATCAAGACTATTCTGCAAGATTTAATCCCGCCTGTGCAGTATTGTACCAGTAACGGCCGGCGCGCACAACGTGCGGCGGACGAAAATGGCGGCAGATCAGGATCTTTTAAATCATTTATACGAAAGGGGAAATCCATCATGGCAGCAGCATGGCTGAAAGACGCAGTCTTCTACGAAATCTATCCGCAGTCCTTCTACGACACTAATGGCGACGGAATCGGCGACATTAACGGCATTATCGAAAAGCTCGGCTACATTAAGGACCTGGGCTGCAACGCCCTGTGGATCAACCCCTGCTTCGATTCGCCCTTTAAAGACGCCGGCTATGATGTCCGCGACTACAAGAAAGTCGCGCCGCGCTACGGCACGAACGAGGATCTGGTCAGGCTCTTTCACACCGCGCACGACATGGGGATCCGCGTGCTGCTTGACCTCGTGCCGGGCCACACCTCCGAGGAGCACGCGTGGTTCCGCATGAGCCAGAAGGCGGAGAGAAACGAATACTCCGACCGCTTCATCTGGACGGACTTCTGCTTCGACGCGGCGGCGGGCTTCCCCTATATCGGCGGCGAGAGCGAGCGCAGCGGGACCTATGTCCTCAACTTCTTCAAGTGCCAGCCGGCCCTCAACTACGGCTTCTTTAAGGTCGATCAGCCCTGGCAGCTGCCCGCTAACCACCCGGCAGCGATCGCGACCCGCGAGGCGATCAAGGACATCATGCGCTTCTGGCTCGAAAAAGGCTGCGACGGTTTCCGCGTGGACATGGCCTCCTCGCTCGTCAAAAATGACGACGACAAGAAGACCGGCACGAGCCGCATCTGGAGAGACGTGCGCCGCATGCTGGACCTCGAGTTCCCTGACGCGGCGATGGTCTCGGAGTGGAGCAATCCGCCGCTCGCTCTCCGCGCGGGATACGACTGCGATTTCTGCCTCAACGTGCAGGGCGGCGGCTACTCGACCCTCATGCGCGACTACGGCAACCATAAAGGCGAGGACCACAGCTATTTCAAAAAGGATGCCGGCGGCAGCATCGGCCGCTTCCTGGATGAGTACCTCGACTGGTATGAGGACACGAAGGACAAGGGCTACATCTCGATGCTCACCTGCAATCACGACACGATCCGCCCGCGTTACAATCTGGACGAACAGGAGCTGAAGCTCGCCTACGCGGTGATCTTCACGATGCCCGGCGTCCCCTTCCTCTACTACGGCGACGAGATCGGCATGCGCTACCTCGACCTTCCGACAAAGGAAGGCGGCTACTTCCGCACCGGATCGAGATCGCCCATGCAGTGGGACGGCAGCAAAAACCTCGGCTTCTCCACAGGGAAGAAAGAAGACCTGTACCTGCCGGTCGACGAGAGCGAAGACGCGCCGACAGTCGCCGCCGCCGAGGCGGACCCGGCCTCCCTTCTTCACACCGTGAAGGAGATCCTCGCCCTTCGCCACAGCAGGGAAGACCTGCAGGCGGACGCGCCCTTCAAGGTCATCTGCAGCGAGGACGGAAAGCCCTTCGTCTTCCGGCGCGGATCGATGGTCGTCGCCGTCAACCCGGCCGGCACCGCAGAGGAAGTCAGCGCGGACCTCGGCGACGTGAGCCCCATCTACACGATCGGGACCGCGGATTATGCAGACGGCAAGCTGACAGTAGGGGCACAATCCTTCGTCGTGCTTGGCTGATCAAAATGTGACAAGGGGTCTGACCCCTTGTCACATTTTTTTGCAGGCGAACGGAAAACTGTCCTTCACTTTCTGACAATTCTTGTGTTGTATGAAGTTTCGTGACAGTTCATAAAATATCAGACAATTTATACAATAACACTGCCGATAAGAGAAAAATACAAAAACAATAAATAAAATGATTGACAATTCAAAAGCAATGTTTTATATTTAATACATCCAAGAGAGAGAAGAAATAATCTTCCAAAAAGAACTGAAAACCCAACTCCAGTCGTCATCCGGACCAAAGCTTGCGGCATAAAAAAGCCGAAGCAGTCATTGTATCAGACGGACGAAGATCAATAAGCAAATAAGGATGACCGGAGTACCAGAAGAAGAGGAGGGAGCGCCGTTGGACACTTTAAATGAACCGATCTACGGATCTCCTCAATACGGAATCGGCAGAGCACAGCAATTCCCGACGAGAAAGCCTTTTTTCACTTAAGGTATGGTTGATACCTGGTTATCAAGGCGATAACAAAAAATTGAAAAGGCATCATATCAGCTGGCTTCCCCGTATTGAGCAGTTATCACATATGCCGCATCATAAGGACGATGGGTCCCGTGAACTGAAAGAGAACAATCCGAAGAGTATTACCGGAGAGCCATAACCGCTTACTTGAATGCATAAGAACATCTGCATAAGAAACAGGCTGCCGGGGATTGATTCACGAAAGCATCCAAACCGATCAGAGGGGCGGAGGCCGAAAAAACAGGCCGGAACCGGTGTGAAACTTCTTCTTTATGGTGACCTGCAGTAAGGACGGCGTACCGATTAAAACAGGAGGCCGGGAACCAAATCCAAATTCCTTACATGCGAAATGATATGGAATTTCTAAATCGAAAGATGAGCCGGGAAGGACAGCAATTCATATAGATCCTGAAAAAACCAATTGGAATAAAGGACCTAAGGAATCCTGAAAAGAGAGGTAAGAATTAATTGAATAACGGACATTGCTGAGCGGCCGCCGTATTGATCGAATAGGATAATACGACGGCCGCTTCGTGTGTCGTGGCGATGTCCGGAAAAAGGGGACGCACATGATCATTGAGGACAGAATATTATATGAAGACGCGGAGATCATCGCCGTGGACAAGCCGGCCGGCGTGGCGGTCGAGAGCGCGCGCGTGAGCGAGACGGATCTTGCGCACGCCTTGAGAAGCTATCTCGCGGACGGGGACGGCGGGCCGGAGATCTACACGGTGCACCGCCTGGACCAGCCGGTCGCGGGCGTCGTGCTTTTCGCCAGGACGAAAATGGCGGCTGCCGCGCTCTCCAAACAGCTCGCGGACGGGAAAATGCAGAAGATCTACCGCGCCCGCGTGTGCGGACGGATTCCGGCGGAGGCTGGGGAGCTCACGGATGACCTCGCCTGGGACCGGAAAACGAATACGGCGCATATCGTGTCCGGGGGGAAAGGAAGCGCCAAAACGCCCGCCCGCAGGGAGGAGCGCCCGAAAAAAGCCGTACTCCGCTACAAAAAGACAGGGGAGGACACGCTCGAGATCGAGCTCATCACCGGCCGCCACCACCAGATCCGCGCGCAGCTCGCGCACGCCGGGATGCCCATCCGCGGGGACACAAAATACGGCGCGCCGGCCGACTCGAAGGAAGGCCTTGCGCGCGGGCAGATCGCACTCCGCGCCGTAAGTCTCTCCTTCCGCCACCCGCGGACCGGCGCGGTGATGAGAATCACGGCGGAAGAGTGATCTGCGCGGTGATGAGAATCACGGCGGAAGAGTGATCTGCGCGATGATGAGAATCACGGCGGTGGAATGATCTGCAAGATGATGAGACTCGTAACCGGAGAAGAGCCCGGCGCTTCCTTATGGGATGGCCGGCCCGCCGGATGCATACATAATCTATATGTAGAAATTATGAGAGAGGTGTGCTAAACTCAAGAATGGTTTTTTGCAAGATCATGGAAAAAGGCGGTGAAGAGTATGATCGAAGATACCATCCGTGCGGTCAAGGAAGCAGAAGCGAAAGCCGAAGGAATCGTTGCCGAAGCCGGCGCGGAAGCGGACGGCATCATTAAGGACGCCAAGGCCAAGGCAGCTCAGCTCATAGAGGACGCCAAAGCGGCCGCTAAGAAGGCGGCGGATGAGCTGATGGCGAAAGCTGCGGAAGCAGGCAAAGCGAAGCTGGCCGAAGCGGACAAAGAAGCGGAGGCGGAGGCGGCCGAAATCAGGAAAGACGCCGCGCCGAAGCTGGACGCGGCCGTATCCGCAGTGGTCGACACACTGCTTAAGTAGATCAGGAGGCTTAAAGCATGGCGATTGTCAAAATGCAAAAGCTAAGCGTCTGCGCGAATCAGAAGAACCGCAAGGCGATCCTCGAGACGCTGCAGAACCTCGGCACCGTGGAGATCTTCACTGATGAGATCACGGACGAGGAGCTGCATAAAAAGGACACACAGCGCGCGCGCAGTGAGTTCGAAAAAAGTGCGGAATCCTTTGATAAGGCGCTGAAGCTGCTTGACGCCTACGCGCCGGAGGAGAAGAAAGGCCTCTCGCTCTTTATGGGCCGGGCTGCGATCCGGCGGTCGGAGGTGGACCGCGTCTCGAAAAAGAGCGTGAGCCTCTTAAATGACGCGACGCAGATCCTGCGCGACGAGAAAGAGATCTCCGAGTGCGGCGGCAACATCATCAAAGACAGAAACCAGATCGAGGCGCTCCTGCCCTGGCAGTCCCTCGGCATCCCGATGAACACGGAGCGGACGAAGACGACAGCCGTCTTCGTCGGCACACTTCCGGAAGCGATCACGGAGGAGCAGCTCTTCGCCGCGGCGTCGAAGGAGCTTCCCGAGCCGGCCCCGGTCAGCGTCTCCGTCCTGTCCACCACGCACGAGCTCACCTGCGTGACCGTCGTCTGTCTCTTAAGGGACAGGCAGAAGGTCGAGGAGAACCTGCGCGCGATCGGATACGCAAGACCTTCGCAAATGGTGCCGGAGGTTCCCGCGGCGGCAACGATCGAGCTCGAGAAGGACATCGAGCTTCAGGAGAAAAACATCGAGGATCTGAAGGCGGACATCGCCTCCTTCGCGGGAGAGCGCAACGACTTCCGCATCGCTGCGGACTACTTCCGCTCGAGGGCCGAGAAATACAAGGTGCTCGGCACGATCCCGCAGACGAAGCACGCGTTCTTCCTTGAGGGCTGGGTGCCCGCGGACCAGGCGGACCGCATAGCCTCGCTCCTCAGCGACAATTACGGCGCCCTCGTCGAGAAGGAGGAGACGCGCGAGACCGACGTCGAGCCGACACTCCTTAAGAACAACCGCTTCTCGCAGGCGGCCGAAGGCGTGCTCGCGTCCTACGGACTCCCGCAGCACGGCCACGTCGATCCGACCTTCATCATGTCGATCTTTTACGTCATATTCTTCGGCATGATGCTCTCGGACGCAGGCTACGGCATCGTGATGTTTGTGGCGTGCGCGATCATCCTGAAGAAGTACCCCGCGCTCGAGTCGGGCACGAAGAAGATGATGCAGCTCTTCTTCTGGTGCGGCATCTCGACGACCTTCTGGGGCCTTATGTACGGCGGATTCTTCGGAGACGCCATCGACGTCATCGCGAGGACCTTCTTCGGCTACACCGGCGACGGCATCGTGAAGGCCCTGTGGTTCGAACCGCTGAAAAGCCCCATGCGGCTCCTCATCTGGTGCATGCTCTTCGGCGTGATCCACCTGTATGTGGGCCTCGGCATCAAGGGCTATGAGTATCTGAAGAGCGGCGACGTCGTCGGATTTGTCTCGGACATCCTGTCGTGGTACGCCTTCCTCACAGGCCTCATTCTCATGCTGGTCCCGTCGGATCTCTTCGCGTCGATCGCGGGCATGACATTTTCATTCCCGGCTTTCGTCGGTCCTCTCGCGAAGATCCTTGCGATCGGCGGCATGCTGATCATCCTCGTGATGAGCGGCAGGGGCAGGAAAAACTGGGGCCTCAGAATCGCCCTCGGCGCCTACGACATCTACGGCGTGACGGGCTGGCTCTCGGACGTGCTCTCTTACTCGAGACTCCTCGCGCTCGGACTTGCGACCGGCGTCATCGGAAATGTCATCAACATGATGGCGAGCATGTTCGGCGGAGGTCCCGTCGGCGCGATCCTGTTCATCGTGATCTTCATCCTGGGTCACACACTCAACATCGGTATCAATGCACTCGGTGCATATGTACATACGAACCGTCTGCAGTACGTCGAGTTCTTCGGAAAATTCTACGAAGCCGGCGGCAGACCGTTCAATCCTTTTCAAAATGCAAACAAATATGTAGAAGTCAAGGAGGAAAGGTAACTATGAGTTTAGGAATGGTATTTGCAGTCCTCGGTGCGGCGCTGTCCACTCTGTTTGCGGGCATGGGTTCCGCATGGGGCGTCGGTATGGCGGGCCAGGCCGCTGCGGGCGTCGTCTCTGAAGATCCGGAGCAGTTCGCCAAGGTCCTCCTTCTGCAGCTCCTGCCGGGTACGCAGGGCATCTACGGCCTTCTGGTCACCTTCATCACGCTCTCGAGAATCGGCATCCTCGGCGGCACGGCGATCACGGACACCCACACGGGTCTCATGTATCTCTTCGCCTGCCTCCCGATCGCGATCGTCGGCCTCGTGTCCGCGTATCATCAGGGCAGAACATCCGTCGCCTGCATCGGCCTCGTTGCGAAGAAGCCGGATCAGTTCGGCAAGGCGATGCTCTTCCCGGCCATGGTTGAAACCTACGCGA
Source organism: Lachnospiraceae bacterium UBA2860 (assembly GCA_002350625.1). GTDB lineage: Bacteria > Bacillota > Clostridia > Lachnospirales > Lachnospiraceae > Chordicoccus. The sequence continues at coordinate 139,406 of DEFE01000028.1, read as the reverse complement.
TCCTCGCGCTCCTGATCTCGATCCTCACTGTCACGAACATCGGCTGATCAAAGACAGGTCAGATATAAACACGCGTTTATAGAGGAGAGAAGATAAATGGCAGGAATTGACAACATCACTAATGAGATCCTGCAGGAAGCAAAAGACAAAGCTGCCGCGGTGATTGCCGAGGCAAAGAAGAGCGCCGAAAAGGAACTTGAGAACGCCCGCCTTGAGGGCGAGAAGCTCACCGCGAAGGCTAAGGAAAAGGCGGAAAAGGATGCGGCGGCTTACGGCACACGCATCAATTCCCAGATCGGCATGCGGAAAAGAGGCGCCGTGCTCTCGGCGAGGCAGGAGATCATCGGCGAGGTGATCGAAAACGCCGCGAAACAGCTGCGCAGTCTTTCTGACAGCGATTATTTCAAAATGCTGACCGCGCTCATCGGAAAGCACATCGGGAGCGGAAGCGGCGAGCTTCTGCTCGGCAAGAAGGATCTTGCGCGCCTTCCGGCGGGATTTGCGGACGCGATGGCCGAGCTCGGCAAAAAAGCCGGCGGGGCGCTTAAGCTGTCCGAAGAGAGCGCGGAGATCGACGACGGCTTTATCCTCCGCTACGGCGGGATCGATGAGAACTGCACCTTAAGCGCGCTCTTTGCCGAGAAGCACGATGAGCTCTCGGACATGGCCGCTGAGGCGATCTGGCACAAGGAGAACACGGATGGGTGATCTGGATTATGTATATGCGGTCGCCAGAATCCGCGTGAAGGAGAAATCCCTCCTCACCGACATGGACATCTCACAGATGACCGCACTGCCCGACGCGCGCGCCGTGCTTTCCTATGTGGAGGACAGAGGCTGGGGCGACGCGGAATCCTCCGGGGACGCGGACAAAGTCCTCGCCGCGGAAGAGAAGAAGACGGCGGATCTCATGCGCGAGCTGAAGATCGATCCGTCCGTCTTTGCGTTGCTCTCGTATCCGAACCTCTATCACAACCTGAAGGCCGGCATCAAGGAGATCTGCACCTCGGATCCCAACGCCTCGGCCTTTTACCCGATGGAGCGGTACGGACGCGAGGAGATGCTGCGGATTCTCGGCGAAAATGACTACAAGGCGCTTCCGGCCCACATGCAGAAGGCCGCGGAAGAGGCCCACGACGTCATGCTGAAGACCCGCGACGGGCAGAAGTGCGACGTCATCATCGACCGCGCCTGCCTCGACGCGATGCACGAGGCCGGCAGAAAACAGAAGAACGCGCTGCTCCGCGACTATGTGGAGTCGACGATCGCCGTCACGGATATCAAGATCGCCGTGAGAGCGCTTCGGACCGGAAAGAATATAAGCTTCCTCAAGGAGGCGCTCGCGCCCTGCAACGAGCTGGACGTGCGGCTTCTCGCGATCGCGGCCTCCGAAAACGAAGAGGCCCTGATGAACTACCTCGAGACGCACGGCTTCCGCGAAGGAGCGGAGGCGCTGAAGGAATCGCCCTCGGCATTTGAGCGCTGGTGCGACAACCGCCTGATCGCCACGATCCGCCCGCAGAAGACGAACTCCGTGTCGATGGGTCCGATTATCGCCTATTACCTTGCGCGGCAGAATGAGATCAAGACGGTCCGGATCATCCTCACCGCCAAGGCCAACGACTTCCCCGAGGAGACGACGCGCATGAGAGTGAGGGACATGTATGGATAAGATAGCGGTCATGGGCGATTACGACAGCATCTACGGCTTCGCGGCTGTCGGCCTCACGACGTTTCCCGTCGAGATGAACGCGGATCCGGAGGACGCGGCGAAGACGCTGCGGAACATCGCGGAGAGCGACTACGGCGTCATCTACGTCACGGAGGCGCTCGCGGCGATGCTCACGAAGGAGATCGCAAGGTACAAAAACCGTCTCACGCCGGCGATCATCGAGATTCCGGGCGTGAGGGGCAACACCGGGGAAGGCATCCGCGGGGTGAAGAGAACCGTCGAGCAGGCGGTCGGCAGCGACATTCTGTTCGGAGATAATTAGGAAGGAGTGTGGTCAGCAAGATGAGCACAGGTACGATATTAAAAGTAGCCGGCCCGCTGGTCGTCGCAACTGGCATGCGCGACGCCAACATGTTTGACGTCGTGCGCGTGAGCCGCGAGAGACTGATCGGCGAGATCATCGAGATGCACGGAGACGAGGCATCGATCCAGGTCTACGAGGAGACGCAGGGCCTCGGCCCCGGCGAGCCCGTGGAGTCGATGGATGTTCCGCTCTCGGTCGAGCTGGGGCCGGGACTTATGGGATCCATCTACGACGGCATTCAGCGGCCGCTCAACAAGATCATGGAGACGACGGGCAGTAACCTCCTCTCCCGCGGCGTCGAAGTCGCGGCGCTCGACCGCGCGAAGAAGTGGGACTTCGAGGCGACGGCTGCAGTGGGCGAAGAGGTCGAGGCCGGAGACATCCTCGGCACGGTGAAGGAGACGCCGGTCGTCGTGCAGAAGATCATGGTTCCCTATGGCATTAAGGGGAAGATCAAGAGCATCACCTCCGGGTCCTACACGGTGGAAGAGACGATCGCCGTCGTCGAGACCGAGAAGGGTGAAGAGAAGCTTACACTCATGCAGAAGTGGCCTGTCAGAAAAGGGCGCCCCTATCAGAAGAAGCTTCCGCCTGCGATGCCGCTCGTCACCGGACAGCGCGTCATCGACGCCTTCTTCCCGATCGCGAAGGGCGGCGTCGCCGCGATCCCCGGGCCTTTCGGCTCCGGCAAGACCGTCACGCAGCACCAGCTCGCGAAGTGGGCCGAGGCCGACATCGTCGTCTACATCGGCTGCGGCGAGCGCGGCAACGAGATGACGGACGTTCTGAATGAATTCCCGGAGCTTACGGATCCGCGCACCGGCGAATCGCTCATGCAGCGCACGATCCTGATCGCCAACACCTCCGACATGCCGGTCGCGGCCCGCGAGGCCTCGATCTACACCGGCATCACGATGGCGGAATACTTCCGCGACATGGGCTACTCGGTCGCCCTTATGGCCGACTCCACCTCCCGCTGGGCGGAAGCCCTCCGCGAGATGTCCGGACGTCTTGAAGAGATGCCCGGCGAGGAAGGCTACCCGGCGTATCTGGGCTCCCGTCTCGCGCAGTTCTACGAGAGAGCCGGACGCGTCGTGTCGCTCGGCAAAGAAGGAAGAGAAGGCCAGCTCTCCGCGATCGGAGCCGTCTCGCCCCCGGGCGGTGACATTTCCGAACCGGTGTCCCAGGCGACACTCCGCATCGTCAAAGTGTTCTGGGGCCTCGACGCCGAGCTCGCCTATCAGCGGCACTTCCCGGCCATCAACTGGCTGACCTCCTACTCGCTCTACCTCGACGACCTCGGCAAGTGGTTCGACGAGGCGGCGGAAGGAAACTGGATGGAGACGCGGCAGTCGCTCATGAGCCTCCTGCAGGACGAAGCGAGCCTGAACGAAATCGTGAAGATGGTCGGTATGGACGCGCTCTCCCCGCAGGACCGCCTGAAGATGGAAGCGGCGCGCTCGATCCGCGAGGACTTCCTGCACCAGAACTCCTTCGACGAGATCGATACCTACACGTCTCTTAAGAAGCAGTACGCGATGATGAAGCTCGTGTACGCCTTCTATGAGGGCGGCGTGAACGCGCTGAAGGACGGCGCGGCCATCGGCGATATCGTCGCCATGGAGACCCGCGAGAGAATCGGCCGCTTCAAGTACACGAAAGAAAGCGACGTCGCTGAGGAATACAAGAAGGTTCAGGAAGAACTCGCGGCAGAATTCGCTGGCCTCATCGGAAAGGAGGACCGGTAAATGGCAAAAGAATACCGCACGATAAAAGAAGTCGCCGGACCTCTGATGCTCGTAGAGGACGTCGAAAATGTCTCTTATAATGAGCTCGGTGAGATCGAGCTCGCGAACGGCGAGACCCGCCGCTGCAAGGTCCTTGAAATCAACGGCACAAACGCGCTCGTGCAGCTGTTTGAGGCCTCCACCGGCATCAACCTCTCCAACAGCAAGGTTCGTTTCCTCGGCCGCGCGATGGAGCTGGGCGTGTCGGAGGATATGCTCGGCCGCGTCTTTGACGGACTGGGCAGAACGATCGACGGCGGCCCGGACATTCTGCCGGAGAAGCGCATGGACATCAACGGCCTGCCGATGAATCCGGCGGCCCGCGCCTACCCGTCCGAGTTCATTCAGACCGGCGTGTCCGCCATCGACGGACTCAACACGCTCGTTCGCGGGCAGAAGCTGCCGATCTTCTCGGCGTCAGGCCTCCCGCACGCGCAGCTCGCCGCGCAGATCGCGCGCCAGGCGAAGGTGCGCGGCACCGACGAGCAGTTCGCCGTCGTCTTCGCGGCGATGGGCATCACCTTCGAGGAAGCGAACTTCTTCCAGGAGTCCTTCCGCGAGACGGGCGCGATCGACAGAACCGTGCTCTTCATCAACCTCGCCAACGACCCGGCGGTCGAGCGTATCTCGACGCCGCGTATGGCGCTGACGGCGGCGGAGTATCTGGCATTTGAGAAGGATATGCACGTCCTCGTCATCCTGACCGACATCACGAACTACGCGGACGCGCTCCGCGAGGTCTCCGCGGCGCGGAAGGAAGTGCCGGGACGCCGCGGCTATCCGGGCTACATGTACACCGACCTCGCGACGATGTACGAGAGAGCCGGCCGCCAGAAAGGCAAGTCCGGATCCATCACGATGATCCCGATCCTCACGATGCCGGAAGACGACAAGACGCACCCGATCCCCGACCTTACGGGGTACATCACCGAGGGACAGGTCATCCTTTCCCGCGAGCTCTACAGAAAGGGCCTCCAGCCGCCGATCGACGTGCTCCCGTCCCTGTCGCGACTTAAGGACAAGGGTATCGGCGAGGGCAAGACGCGCGAGGACCACGCGTCGACGATGAACCAGCTCTTTGCGGCTTACGCGCGCGGCAAGGAAGCGAAGGAGCTCATGGTCATCCTCGGCGAGGCGGCGCTCACGGAGACGGACCTGATCTACGCGAAATTCGCGGATGAATTCGAGACGAAGTACGTCAACCAGGGCTATATGACCGACCGGAGCATCGAAGAGACGCTGGACACGGGCTGGGAGCTGCTGAGAATCATGCCGCGTTCAGAACTGAAGCGTATCTCTGACAAGCTGCTGGATAAGTATTATTAATCGCAGGAGATAAGGGCACATGGCTTCTACACAGGTAACACCGACCAGAATGGAGCTGACGCGCCTCAAGCGAAAGCTGGTCACGGCGGTGAAAGGCCACCGGCTTTTAAAGGACAAGCGCGACGAGCTCATGCGCCAGTTCCTCGATCTCGTGAGGGAGGATATGGCGCTCCGCGAGAAGGTCGAAGCGGGCATTAAAGACGCCAACAGGAACTTCGTGCTCGCCAAGGCGGGGATGTCCGAGGAGACCTTAAGGGCGGCGCTGATGGCGCCGAAGCAGGAGGTCTTCCTCCGGGGCGACAAGCGCAACGTCATGAGCGTCGACATACCCGTCTTCGACTACGAGACGAGAACCTCCGATGAAAACGACATCTATTCCTACGGCTTTGCCTTCACGTCCGGCGATCTGGACGGGGCGGTGAAGTCTCTGAGTGATGTCTTTCCGGACATGCTGAAGCTGGCTGAGATCGAGAAGTCCTGCCAGCTGATGGCGGCGGAGATCGAGAAGACGCGCCGCCGCGTCAATGCGCTCGAGCATGTGATCATCCCCGAGACGCAGGAGGGCATCCGCTACATTACGATGAAGCTCGATGAAAATGAGAGAAGCACCCAGGTGCGCCTCATGAAGGTCAAGGACATGATGCTGGAGGAAGCCCACAAGTACAGTGAGAAGTAAAGCTTACAAGGGAGCGATGCTGCTGCTTCTGTTCATAGCCGGCGTCGTCGTGTTTTCCAATTTATCGCTTCTCGGCCGCCAGCAGGCGGTGAGCGCGTCGGATCTTGCAGATCCGACGCTTCCTGTCATGTGCGTCGATATCGCCGGGAACAAAGTCAACCGCATGAACGGCTACCGGATGGAGATGGACGCGCGGAGGATGCGCGGCGCGCTGATTCCGATGACGACGAAGCGGTCCGTCACCATTTCCTACAAGGCCTACAAAAATGCCGTCCGCGCCGTCTCCTACGAGGTCTCGACGCCGGATACGGGCGATATCGTCGAAAATGCCAAAATCGGCAACTTCGTCACGGACGGCGACTACATGACCTCGACCTTCCAGCTGTCCGAGCCGATCCTCATGAACCGCGAGTACCCGATCCGCTTCACGCTCCAGACGGATGCGGGGGATGTGTACTTCTACGCGCGCGTCATTCAGAGATCCGACCCGATCACGGACAAATACGTGCAGTTCGTCTACGACTTCTACGAGGGCTGCATGAGCCAGGGCACGGCCGCGGACCTCAACACCTATCTCGAGACGGACGACACGATCACCAACAACACCTTTACGAACATCAACATCAAATCCACGCTCCGCCAGGTGAGCTGGGGCACGCTCCATCCGCAGATCTACCGGAAGGCGATTCCGACGATCGAGGATATGAGCAGCGCGACCTGCTCTCTGACGACCGATTACCTGATCAGCGCCGAGGGCGAAGAGGGCCAGGAATTCTACCACGTCTTTGAGTTCTACCGCCTGCGCTACTACAACGGGCGCATGATGCTCCTTGACTTCAACCGGCGGGCGCTGCAGATCTTTAACGGCGCGGCGAAGGGCGCGGTCACGACGCAGGGCGTCAATCTGGGCATCGCGGAAAAGAGCGTCGATTACGCCTCGAACTCGACCTCGGACATCGTCGCCTTTGTGCAGGACAACGCCCTCTGGGAGTTCAGCAGCGGCGGCGACAAGCTCGCGCGGGTCTTCTCTTTCCGCGGAAATGGCGCCGGCGCCGACGAGAGATACGACAACTACGACAGCGGCATCAAGATCATTCGCGTCGGAGAAAATGGCGGTCTCGATTTCCTCGTCTACGGCTATATGAGCCGCGGGGCGCACGAGGGTATGAACGGCGTCTCGGTCTGCCACTACAATTCCGAGAGCACCTCTGTGACGGAGCTGGCATTTATTCCGTGCAGGAAGACCTATGAGCTCATGCGGGACGACCTCATGCAGCTCGGGTACATAAGCAACAATAACGAGGCCTATCTCTACCTCGACCGCACGGTCTACCGCATCTCCCTGACCTACGGGACATCCTCGGTCGTCCTCACGGACATCCACCCCGACTGCTTCGTCTCCTCCGCCGGCCAGAACATGATCGGCTGGATGGATGAAATGAAGCCTTACGGCTCGACGATCCTCACGGTCATGAACCTCGAGAGCGGCTCGACCCGCTCCATCAGCGCCGAGGACGGCACCTTCCTCAAAGCCCTGGGCTTCTTCAACGACGACTTCCTCTACGGCATCGCCGCGGCGGAGGACATCACGAGGGGCATCTCCGGGGACGTGACATTTGCGATGAGGGAGCTGAAGATCGAGGATTTCGGCGGGACGCTGATCAAGGACTACAAGCTGGACGGCCTCTGGGTGACGAGGGTCAATATGGAGCCGGGTCTCGCCCAGCTGACGCGCGTCTCTCGCGGCGGCAGCGGGTATCTGCCGGCGACGGAGGACAACATCATCAACAACCGGCAGACAGGCGCGTCCGCCGTCACGGTGTCGCTGAACAACTCGACCCGGCAGGGCGTGACGGTCACGCTCAAGATGCCGCGCGTTGTGGGAAACTTAAATCCCACGGTGGCGGCCGCCCGCATCAAGTACGCGGCGAACGGCAGCACGCAGCTCGAGGCGCCGGCCGGCGACGACGTGCCGATGTACTATGTCTATGCTTACGGCATCCTGCAGGAGTCTCTCACCGATCCGGGCGAGGCCGTGCGGGAGGCCGACAGCATGGTCGGCATCGTCATCAACGGCGACGGCCAGTACATCTATGAAAGAGGCAATAAAGAGACGAAGACGGAGCTCGCGAACGGGGATATCCCGGAGGCGATCTTAAGCGGACAGACGGATGCGGATGCGCTCGCGGGGCAGGTCGGCGACAATGTCACGGTCCTCAACCTCACGGGGTGCACACTCGACCAGGTGCTGTATCAGCTGTCGCAGGGGCACGCCGTCATCACGCGCCTTCAGGACGGCAGCATCACCGTGATCGTGGGATACGACAGGTATAACACGCTGCTTTACAACTTCTCGACCGGGGAGCACTACTACATGGGCATCAACGACAGCACGGCGTCCATGCTGGCCGGCGGCAATATCTTCGTCAGCTATATCGAGTCCAGGCCGACGATCAAGGCATCGTCATAAGTTTCATTGACAAAGCCGAGCAGCGCATTATAAAATATTCATTAAATCTGCGTTCATGAGAAATGCAGGCATTATGCAAGGAGGTATTATTATGAAAATGAAGAAACTCGTTTCGATGGCTCTGACAGCTGCGATGGCAGTGTCCATAGTCTCCGCGGCGGCATATGCGGACGGCACCTTCTACATCGGCGCGATCGGCCCGCTTACGGGTGCGGCTGCAAACTACGGCACGGCCGTGGTGAACGGCGCGCAGATCGCGGTTGACGAGATCAACGCGGCCGGCGGCATCGGCGGCGCGCAGATCGAGTACAAGGGCGAGGACGACGAGCTTGACAATGAGAAGTCCGTCAACGCGTACAACACCCTGAAGGACTGGGGCATGCAGATTCTTGTCGGCCCGACGACGTCCGGCTGCTCGATCGCTGTCTCCGAGAAGACGAAGGCCGACAATATGTTCCAGCTGACGCCGTCCGGCTCCGCGCAGGACTGCACGGCTTATGACAATGTCTTCCGCGTCTGCTTCTCCGACCCGAACCAGGGTATGGCGAGCGCGAAGTATATCGGCGAGCACGGCCTTGCGACGAAGGTCGGCGTCATCTATGACAGCTCCGACGTCTACAGCTCCGGCATCGAGGCTACGTTCGAGGCAGAGGCCGCGAACCAGGGCATCGAGATCGCCGTCAAGGAAGCTTTCACGGCTGACTCCAACGTCGACTTCAGCTCCCAGCTGCAGAAGTGCGCGGACGCCGGCGTCGAGCTGATCTTCCTGCCGATCTACTACACACAGGCGGGCACGATCCTCACACAGGCGATGATGATGGGCCTTCAGACACAGTGGTTCGGCTGCGACGGCCTCGACGGCATGCTCGACATGGACAACTTCGACAAGTCTCTGGCCGAAGGCGTCATGCTTCTTACACCGTTCGCGGCGGACGCCGAGGACGAGCTGACACAGAACTTCGTCGCTGCTTACAAGGCAGCTTACGACGTGACTCCGAACCAGTTCGCGGCTGACGCTTACGACGCTGTCTACACGATCAAGGCGGCGGCGGAGAAGGCCGGCATCACACCGGATATGAGCGTCTCCGATATCTGCGAAGCGCTGAAGACGGCCATGACCGAGATCACGGTAGAAGGACTTACCGGCACGATCACATGGACGGCGGACGGCGAGCCGGACAAGGATCCGAAGGCTGTCGTGATCCAGGACGGCGCATATGTTTCGATGCAGTAAATAAGAGCGCATCTGACACCGTAAGTTTAACACCAGCTTAATACATAAGGGCATCCCCTGGCGGATGCCCTTTCGCACATCGCGGCAAGAGGAAATCTATGGTCAGCTTTTTAAACTATTTTATCAACGGGCTCAGTCTCGGAAGCATCTACGCGATCATCGCGATCGGGTACACGATGGTGTACGGAATCGCCAAGATGCTGAATTTCGCGCACGGCGATATCATCATGGTGGGCGCGTATATCGCGTTCTCGGTGATCACGACGGCAAAGCTCCCGGCGGCTGTCGGCGTGCTCGCCGCGATCTGCGGCTGCATGCTGCTCGGCATCACGATTGAGAAGATCGCATATAAGCCTCTCCGGCACGCGGGCTCGTCGCTCGCCGTCCTGATCACGGCGATCGGCGTCAGCTACTTCCTGCAGAATGTCGCGCTGCTCATCTTCAGCTCCAACCCGAAGATGTTCACGCCGATCATCCCGATGAGCATGATGACGATCCAGCTGGGCTCCTTCCGGATCCAGACGATTTCGCTCGTCAGCATCGCGGTGGGCGTGGTCCTCGTGCTGCTCCTGCAGCTCTTCATCAACAAGACGCGCCCGGGGCAGGCGATGCTGGCCTGCGCACAGGACCGGGGCGCTGCGTCGCTCATGGGCATCTCGGTGAACGGGACGATCTCGCTGACATTTGCGATCGGTTCCGCGATGGCGGGCATCGCCGGCGTGCTGCTGTGCTCGGCGTATCCGACGCTGAGCCCCTACACGGGCGCGATGCCGGGCATCAAGGCCTTCGTGGCCGCCGTGTTCGGAGGGATCGGATCGATCCCGGGCGCCATGATCGGCGGGCTCCTGCTCGGCATCATCGAGATCCTGAGCAAGACTTATATCTCTTCGCAGCTGTCGGACGCGATCGTCTTTGCCGTGCTCATCGTCGTGCTGCTTGTCAGGCCGACGGGCATCATGGGCAAAGTCGTTCAGGAAAAGGTTTGAGGAAGGAGGTCTTTCTATGAATTTCAAGCAGATGACAAAGACTTCCCGCGACAACCTCGGGACGATCGCAATGCTCGTCGTCGCGTTTGCCGTCGTGCAGGCGCTCCGCGCGGGCGGTTTCGTCAATTCCCACATGGACGGCATGCTCGTCCCGCTCTGCGTGTACGCGACGATGGCGGTCTCGCTCAATCTCGTCGTCGGCATCCTGGGCGAGCTCTCGCTCGGCCATGCGGGCTTTATGTGCGTCGGCGCTTTTTCCAGCGCGTTCTTCAGCAAGTGCTTTGAGCAGTCCATGGGCACCTTCCCGCGCTTCCTCATCGCGATCCTCATCGGCGGCCTCGTGGCGGGCGTGCTCGGCTTCCTCATCGGCATCCCGGTGCTGCGCTTAAATGGCGACTACCTCGCCATCGTGACGCTGGCCTTCGGCGAGATCATCAAGAATCTCGTCAATGTTCTCTACGTCGGCCGCGACGCGGCGGGCCTTCACATCTCCATGCGCGACCAGGCGGCGCTCGGCCTTGCGGAGGACGGGGAGATGATCATCAACGGGCCCCAGGGCATCACGGGAACGCCCTTTAATTCGACCTTTACGGTGGGCTTCGTGATCCTTCTCGTCTCGACGATCGTCGTGCTGAATCTCGTCAATTCGCGCGAGGGGCGCGCGATCATGTCGATCCGCGACAACCGGATCGCGGCCGGGTCCCTCGGCATTCCCGTGACGAGATACAAGATGTTCGCATTTACGCTGTCCGCAGTGATCGCGGGCTGCGCGGGGGCGCTGTACGCGCACAATCTGTCTTCGCTCATCGCGACGCCGGCGCGCTTCGGCTACAACATGTCGATTCTTTTCCTCGTCTTCGTCGTGCTCGGCGGGATCGGCTCGACGCGGGGCGCGATCATCGCGGCGATTATTCTCACGCTCCTCCCGGAGGTGCTGCGCTTCATGGCGGATTACCGCATGCTGATCTACGCGGTCGTCCTGATCGTGATGATGATCGTGAACTGGAATCCGAAGTCACGGGCCTTTATCAAGGCGCATTCGCCTAAGAAATGGTTCGGCAGGGGAAAGGAGGACAGATAAATGGCGCTTCTTGAGATCAATAATCTGTCCATTCAGTTCGGCGGCCTGCGCGCTGTCGACGATTTCAACCTCACGGTGGAGCAGGGCGAGCTCTACGGGCTCATCGGACCGAACGGCGCCGGGAAGACGACGGTGTTCAACCTCCTGACCGGCGAGTACAAGCCGACGGAGGGAGTCATCCTGCTGGACGGCAAGGACATCACGGGGAAGTCCGCGATCGAGATCAACCGCGCGGGCGTGGCGAGAACCTTCCAGAACATCCGCCTCTTCAAGCAGCAGAGCGTGCTTGACAACGTGAAGATCGGCCTGCACAACCGCTATCCGTATTCGGCGGTATCGGCGGTGCTGCGCTTGCCGTCGTATTATGCGACGGAGAAGCAGATGAATGAGAAGGCGATGGAGCTTCTGCACGTCTTTGATCTTGACGGCGAGGCGAATACGCTCTCTTCGAATCTGCCGTACGGCAAACAGCGGAAGCTGGAGATCGCCCGCGCGATGGCGACGGAGCCGAAGCTGCTGCTTCTTGACGAGCCGGCGGCGGGCATGAACCCGAACGAGACGGAAGAGTTGATGGAGGACATCCGGTACATCCGCGAGAATTTCGGGATGACGATTCTTCTCATCGAGCACGACATGCGGCTCGTGTCGGGAATCTGTGAGAAGCTCACGGTGCTGAATTTCGGGAGGATTCTCACGCAGGGGGAGACGAAGGAAGTGCTTGCGGATCCCGAGGTCATCAAGGCTTATCTGGGCGACGAGTAAAAGGTGATGCGCGAGACGGAAGGAGAGAGAAAAACATGAGCATGCTGCAGGTAACGGATCTGTGCGTCAACTACGGCGTCATCCCGGCGCTGAAGGGCATATCCTTCGAGGTGAATGAGGGCGAGGTGATCGCGCTCATCGGCGCAAATGGCGCCGGAAAGACAACGATCCTGCACACGGTGACGGGCCTTGTGGAGGCTTCGTCCGGAAAGATCGAGTTCGAAGGGAAGGACATCACGCGCGTGCCGGCGCACCAGATCGTGAAGCTCGGCCTCGCGCACGTGCCGGAGGGCCGGCGGGTCTTCCCCGAGATGACGGTTTACCAGAACCTGATGCTCGGGGCCTTCACGAGAAACGACAGCGCCGAGAAGCAGGCGTCTCTTCAGTCGGTGTACGGGCATTTCCCGCGGCTGAAGGAGCGCGCGCGGCAGCTCGCAGGGACGCTGTCGGGCGGCGAGCAGCAGATGCTCGCGATGGGGCGCGCGCTGATGTCGCGGCCGCGGCTGCTCCTCATGGACGAGCCGTCGATGGGCCTGTCCCCGATCCTGGTGGGAGAGATCTTCTCGATCATCGAGGAGGTGTCCCGCGAGGGGACGACGGTCCTTCTGGTCGAGCAGAACGCGAAGAAGGCGCTGTCGATCGCGGACCGCGCGTACGTGCTCGAGACGGGCAGCATATCCCTTTCCGGTTCGGCGTCCGAGCTCCTCGGCAACGACGAGATCCGGAAGGCTTATCTGGGTGAGTAATGTCAACTTCTTTCACTTGAGTAAGGGAGGCGTGCGTATGAACCAGAAGATCACGATCGCAATCAACAGGGAATACGGCAGCGGCGGACGCAGGGTCGGCGAGATGCTTGCGGAGCAGCTCGGACTGCATTATTACGACAAGGAAATTCTGAAGCTCGCTGCCGACGATTCGGGCATCAATGAAGCGCTTTTCAACAAGGCGCGGGATCAGTTCAGGAAGCTTACGCCCTTGCGCCCGGTGCGCTCCGCCGCCGACGATAAGCTGATTCCGCCGGAGAGCTCCGACTTTACGTCTGACAGGAACCTGTTTAATTATCAGGCGAAGACCATCCGGGAGCTGTGCGACACGAGGTCCTGCATTATCGTCGGCAGATGCGCGTGCTTCATCCTGCGCGACCGGCCGAACGTGGTGCGCGTGTTCATGCACGCGCCGAAGGCGTACCGCCTGGAGCAGGCGGCGAAGATGAAGTCCCTGCCGCCGAAGGAGCTCGAGAAGTTCGTTGACAAGACGAACAGGCAGCGCAGGGAGTACTCGGAATTCTATACCGGAGAGAAATGGGACGACGCGCACAATTATGACCTGTGCCTCGACGCCTCAAAGCTCGGGTACGAGAAGTGCGTACAGATCATCAAGGGCTATATGAAGGTCCGCTTTGACGGACTGGAATTCTGAGCGGTAAAGAACAGCGCCGCGACGCGTATGCGGCGCCCTGGTCACGGGGCCGGCGGAACATAGGGAGGCTCTTTCCCCTCCCGGAAGGTGATCATCATATGGTTTGTGAGCGAGGCGTCGTCGGGCTGACCGACGATGTCTTTTCTTTTGATCCAGACGGCCTCGGAGAGCTCGCTCGTGTCGATGCGGATCTCGCCATCCCCGTCGACGTCGCAATAGAAGCCGGCGAGGATGTCGTCGGCCACGCCCCAGGGCTGGGACTTGAAGTAGCGGATATGTTTGACGCGGAGGCCGGTCTCCTCCATGACCTCCCGCGCCACGGTCTCCTCGAGGGTCTCGCCGATCTCGGTAAAGCCGGCGACGAGGGCGTAAAAGGAAATGCCGCGCGCCCGCACGTATTTTGTGTGCAGGAGCTCGTCGCCGCGGATGACGCCGACGATCACGGCCGGGACGATGCGCGGATAGATCGTCCGCCCGCAGGCCGGACAGACGATGGAGCGCTCGGTGCTGCCGATTCCGGTGCGGCTCCCGCAGGTCCCGCAGAAGCGGTTGTCCCGGTACCACTGGGCGAGCTGCAGCGCCGTGTAGACGGCGAAGCTGAGGGCGCGCGGCATGCGCGTGCTGCGCCGCGCCTCCCGGACGGAGACGTACTGAAGATCATCGCCGGAAAGCGTGAGATCCGCGTCGCTCTCGTACAGGAAGTAAGGCGTCTCGTCGATGGCGAAAAGATAGCGGAAATGCCCCCCTTCAGGGCATATGGCCGCTTCCGGCAGCGAGAGCTCTTCTCCCGCGTCCCGCACGGCGACGTCGCGGCCGCGAAAATGAAAGACCGGATCAGACGGGCGCGGCGCGGCGTCCGGGCGGTAGGCGTTGTTGAATTTGTGCGGGGCGATATCCTGGATCATGTGGGCTCCTCCTAATGTAAACGCATGCTTGGATCCGAGAAAGCATCTGTTAACAGATGCGGAAATATGATATAATGTGATAATTGTTCAGCCGACCGCAATGAGGGATGCGAAGCATCCCGAATGTCAGGGGTGCTGAACAGTTATAGAGAAAATGGTAACTATTCGGCACCTTGAGTGCGGAGACGGTCTCTACAGACAACTATACTGACAGAAATCTGAAAAAGCAATTACGATCAGGAGAGGACTTCCTTTGAAAAAGACGAATCGGGCGATGCTGACCGCGGCGGCGGTGCTGAGCGCAGGCGTGCTCGCGCTCTCCGGCTTAAGCGTGACGGCCGGCGCGGAGGAGAACGCCGCGGCAGCGGCGGAGGCTCCGGCGGCAGAGGCTCCGGCGGCGGAAAACACGGCGGATGCTGCGGCGGAGACGCCGGCGGCAGAGGCGGCTGAGAGCACAGCGACAGACGCGGCAAAGACAGAAAAGAAAAAGAAGAAAAAAAAGAAAAAGAAGACGGAAGAGGCCGCGGCATCGGCGGCATCTGCAGCGGAGGGAGCGCCGGCAGGCACAAGAGCCGCCTACGCAACCCGCGAAGAATTCGTGCAGGCGCAGCTCGCGAGGTCCCGCACCGACAGCGCTTTCTGGGCACCCTGTCCGCCGCGCGACATTGAGCTGCTCACCATCAACGAATATTCCCGGCCGGGGACCGCGATCGACACCGTGAACACGCTTGTCATCCACTACGTCGGAAATGCCGGCTCCACCGCCATGGACAACCGGAATTACTTCGAGTCCCTGAAGGACACCCGCGACCGCTCGGCGAGCAGCCATTTCGTCATCGGTCTCGACGGGGAGATCGTGCAGTGCATCCCGCTCTCCGAGGTGGCTTACGCCAGCAGGCACAGGAACAGCGACACGATATCCATCGAGTGCTGCCACCCGGACGAGGACGGGAAGTTCAACGAGTACACGTACTGGAGCCTCGTGGAGCTGTCGGCTTTCCTTTGCAGGAGCTTCGACATCGACCCGCAGACGATCCTGCGCCACTACGACGTGACGGAGAAGCTCTGCCCGCTCTACTACGTCGAGCATCCGGACGAGTGGCAGATCTACAAGGATACCGTGGAGGCGAGAATTAAGGAGCTGGACGAGGCGGACGCCGCAGCGCAGCAGGCGGCGGAAGCAGAAGCACAGCAAGCTGCAGAGGCGCAGCAGGCGGCGGAAGCAGAGGCACAGCAAGCTGCAGAGGCGCAGCAGGCGGCGGAAGCGGAGGCGCAGCAGACAGAAGCGCAGCAGGCGGCCGCAACGCAGGTGCATGAGGAGTAGAAGCAAAAGCATACGCTGCGGGAAGACAGCGGGCGAAGACAGCAGGCAAAAACCGCATCGCGCATACGAAAGACAAAGCAGAAGCCGGGGCAATTCCCCGGCTTCTGCTTTGCTTGTGATCTATGCAGACGTTTCAGTATTCAGATGTTTTTTATGTATCAGTCGTCATCGTCGTCATCGTATTCGCTGCCGCCATTTGCGATGAGCTGTACCCATCTCTCCATGATGTCAGTGGCGGTGTCTTCCGGATCTTCGAACCTGGCTAAGTAGAGCGTCGTATATTCCTCGCCGTCCACGGTTCTGACCTCGCGGATGAGGTTCTTCTCCTCCGGATCCGTCGTCTTGAAGAATTCGAATCTCACCTCGCCGTCGTCAAAGCTGAGGACGTTGTACTCGCCGTCCGGCGCCGTCATCTCGTCCGTCACGTTGAAGTAGATCGCCTCCTCGGCCAGTTCGTCGAGATAGTCGTCTTCCATGAGCTGAGACGGATCAAGCGGGTCCGGCCCGAGATCGAGCGACTTGAGCACGAAGTTCGTGCCGGGCTTATAGGCGGCCTGCGCAACGTACATGTCGAGCTCCGTGTTGGTGAAGAATTTCGGCTCGAGCTCCGGATTATTGTCTATGATCTGCGCGCAGACCTGCTCTCCGGCCCACTCGTTGAGCGCTGAGAACTGCTTCTGGTCCTCTTCGATGTCCTCGTACTGCTCCCTTACGAAGCGGACGTCCGTCGGCGTCTCGTAGACGTAGTAGAGGTCGTCATCCTCGGCGAAGACGCTCATGCCGTCCATGCCGCCGCAGCGAAGCTCCCTTATCCGGGCTTCCGGGATGGCCGTGATGCTGAAGATCCAGCCGGCTCCCGAGTCCTCGCGGCCCTGTGCCTTAGCCGCCTCGACCGAAGCTGTTTCGTAGACGCTGACGATGGTATTTTGATCCGGGTCGTTTTCATCCACCGTGACGAGGCCGCTGAGCTCCTCCGGAATCTCAAACGCGATGCCTCTTGTGTTCACCTTGAGCGCGCCGTCCGCGCTGACGGCTGCTGCGCCGATGGCTGTCAGAGCTGCTGTAAGTGCAATCCCTGCCATGATTTTCTTATACATGAGAGAAACCTCCTTGCCCATCTGTTTTGTTTTTCCGGTTTTTTATCCGGTTCGTTTTTTTCTGTTTCGAAGCAGCTGCGATTTGTCGGTCACGCATCTGCTGATGGGTCTATCCTATCACGCTTTTCGTCACACTTGCGGCACAAGAGCGGAGGATTATGTGGTAAACTGTATATGACAAGGCACGGGCAATTTTCATACCGGGAGGGACTTTCATGGGAAAAAAGCGCATCAAAGCCTACGACAGAACTGCGGAAAACGACATACGCTACCGGGGTCCTCTGACCTACCGGCACCTGCTGGTCTTCGGCTGGATCTGCATTTCCTTTAAAATTCTTTACATCCTGACGACGCTCGGGATCTCGATCGACGCGAATCAGCCGGACTGGGTCTATACGCTGAGCCGCGTGTCGTCGACCCTGGGCGATCTGGCGCTGCCGCTCTTCCTCTTTGCGAACTTCGCCATTATTCTCGACAAGAAGCAGACCTATAAACAGCAGCTGATCAAATTCGGCGGCCTGTCGCTTCTCGTCGTGCTGCTTTTTATCCTCGCGAAGGAGCACTATGCGGTCGGCCTTGTGAGTACTGTGGTCGGCGACCGGAAGATGGCCGAGGAGATCGTCGAAGAGTTTATCCTCAATGCGTCGGTAGAGGGAAAACTGGTCTTCAACCTCTTTATCGACCTGTTTATGTGTACGCTCCTCATGTTCTTCCTGAACTATGAACCGCGCAAGTACTTCGTCGGAAAAAAGCGCTATCTGTTCCGGACGCTGGCGCTGATCCCCATCCTGTACGAGGTCGGGTCCCTCGTCATCCGGATCCTCATGGCTTTCCAGGTGATCCGGCCGCCGTATATTGTCTATCCCTTCCTTACGATCAAGCCGCCGATGAGCTTCGTGCTGTTCGTCCTGCTGGCCCTGCACATCAAGTTCCAGGAGCGCCGCTTCCGGAAGCGGGGGATGGATGCGAAGCGCTTCGCCGCCTACACCCGGACAAACGCCCATTCGCTGCATTTTTCGATCTACGCGTCCGTCATGATCGCGATCACGGCGTTTATCGACTTTGTGCTGTACATTTTAGGGACAACCGCTTATATGCTCCCCGCGTTTGAAAATGCAGCGGATCTCACGAATGAGGCGGTCGAGGCACAGATAATCGCTTCGAGCCCGATCGTATTGGCCTGGGGCATCGGCCAGCACATGCTGATGCTTGAGATCATTCCGATCGTCCTGCTGTTTTCCTATACCCGCAATCACAATAATCCGAAAGCAGATATCTATATCCCTGCCGCCGGCGCCATTCTCGCCTTTTTCGTGACGCTCGAGGGCCTCTATCAGTGCATCGCAATGAACCTGCCGACGCTTCTTAATATGATCCAGGCCATGGCTGTGGAGTTTATGATCGGATAAAGGCATCTCACGCGGCTGGCGCTCATGAAAAAGGACGGTGTGAACGTGGAACATAAGATCTCCGAAGCACTTCAGATCGGGCGGGGCGTCACCGCGCTCATCGGCGGCGGCGGCAAGACGACGCTCATGTACGCGCTCGCGGAGGAGCTTAAGGCGCGCGGGAACGTGGTGATCTGTACCTCCACGGCGATTCTCCCGCCGGATGCGTACGCCGTCCTTTTAAACGAAAATGCCTCTGCCGTCAGGGACGCGCTCGCAAAGGAACGCATCCTGTGCGTCGGCACCGTGGGTGAAGACAGGAAGCTCCATGCGCCGGCGCTTTCTTTCGACGCGCTTCAGGCGATCGCCGACTATGTGATCGTCGAGGCCGACGGTTCGCGCCATCTGCCCCTGAAGGCCCACGCGCCGCACGAGCCGGTGATCCCGGCCTGCGCGGGACGGATCGTGCTCGTGGCCGGCATCGACGGCATCGGGCGCCCCATCCGTGAAACCTGTCACCGCCCGGAGCTGTACGCCTCCCTCGCGGGAGCGGATCCGGAGGCGGCCGTGACGCCGGCGATGGCGGCGCGCGTCATCGCGGCGGAGGGCTTCGGCGACATCGTGTTCATCAATAAAGCTGAGGGAGAGGCAAGACTGTCCGCGGCGAAGGCGCTCGCGGCTGAGCTCCCCTGTCCCGCCGTCATCGGCAGTCTCATAAGGAGGGAATATCTATGCTTGTCCTGATCCGGGGCGCGGGCGACCTGGCGTCCGGCATCGCGCTGCGCCTTAGAAGAAGCGGCATCCGCGTCGTCATGACAGACATCGCCGCGCCAACGGCCATCAGAAGGACGGTCGCGTTCTCCGAGGCCATCCGCCTGGGCCGCTGCACGGTGGAGGATGTGGAAGCGCGCTTCGCGAAGGACCCGGAGGAGGCCCGCTCCCTGCTTGCGGAAGAAGTCATCCCCGTACTGATCGACCCAGACGCCATTTGCCGCGAAGCGCTGCGGCCGGATGCCCTGGTGGACGCGATTCTCGCGAAGCGGAATCTCGGCACGCGCATCACGGACGCGCCTGTCGTCATCGGCGTCGGACCGGGCTTTACCGCGGGGGAGGACTGCCACGCGGCCGTGGAGACGATGCGGGGGCACACCCTGGGGCGCGTCATCTACAGCGGCAGTCCCCTGCCGAATACGAATATCCCCGGCCTCATCGGCGGCTTCGCGGGCGAGCGCGTGCTCAGGGCCCCGGCGGACGGCGCCTTCTTAGCAGCGCGGCAGATCGGCGACAGGGTGAAGGCCGGCGACATCGCAGGCTACGTTGCCGGAGAGCCCATGATCTGCACGATCGACGGCGTGCTGCGCGGCCTTCTCGCCGATGGCACAAAGACCGTAAAGGGCATGAAATCCGGGGACGTGGATCCCCGGGGAGACGTCAGTTACTGCTATACGAGCTCCGACAAGGCGCTGGCCATCGGCGGCGGCGTCCTGGAGGCGATCCTGCACTTTACGGGGGCGCTCAAGACCTCGTGAGCTTGTTCTCAAACCGCACCGTTTATGGTAGTATGAAAGCAGGCGGCAACACGATCTTCAGAGGGTTTATTATGGCGACATTTACGGTGAACGGGACGCGCGTGTCCCCTGAAAACGATCAGAATCTGCTCCGCTTTCTGCGGGACGAGCTGCACCTCACGAGCGTGAAGGACGGCTGCAGCGAGGGCGCCTGCGGCACCTGTACCGTCCTCGTCGACGGCAAGCCGACCAAGGCCTGCGTCCCCCGGACGGACAAGCTGGACGGGAAGACGATTCTGACGGTTGAAGGTCTTTCTGATTTTGAGAAGCAGGTTTTCACCTACGCCTTCGGGGAGGCGGGGTCGGTGCAGTGCGGCTTCTGCATTCCCGGCATGGTGCTCTGCGCGAAGGCGCTCATCGATACGAATCCGGATCCGACCCGCGAGGAGGCGGCAGCGGCCATTCGCAACAACATCTGCCGCTGCACGGGCTATGTGAAGATCATCGACGGCATCCTGCTCGCCGCGAAGCTCTTCCGCGCGGGCGAGATTCCCTCTCCCGGGGCGGACGACTTCCTGGTCGGCTCCCGCGTGCAGCGGATCGACGCGGCGGAGAAGGTGCAGGGATACGGCAAATATCCGGATGATATCTATGTGGACGGCATGTGCTACGGAAGCGCCGTCCGCTCGGCATATCCGCGGGCGCGCGTGCTTTCGATCGATACCGCGGAGGCGCAGGCGCTTCCCGGCGTCGTATGCGTTCTGACGGCGGCGGACATCCCCGGCAAGAACTACGTCGGCCACATCAAAAAGGACCAGCCCACGCTGATCCCCGTCGGCGAAATCACCCATTATCTCGGCGATTCGGTCGCCCTCGTGTGCGCAAGGGACCGGGAGACGCTCGAGAAGGCCAAGGCGCTCGTGAAGGTCGAGTACGAGGTACTGCCCGCCGTCCACAATCCGGAAGAGGCCGCCAAAGCGGACGCGCCGCTCGTCTTCGAGACGGACGAGGACAATGTGCAGGCGTATAAGCACGTCTCGAGAGGAGACGCGGCCGGCGCGATCGAAAAAAGCAAGTATGTGCTCACAAAGCATTTTGAGACGCCGTGGACGGAGCACGCATTTCTCGAGCCCGAGTGCTGCGTGGCCCTGCCTTTGGACAACGGCGGCGTGAAGCTCTTAACCTCCGACCAGAGCGCGCACACGACGCTCCACGAATGTGCGGCGATGCTCGGCGTGGACTTTGACCACTGCCTGGTGGAGAACCAGCTCGTCGGCGGCGGCTTCGGCGGCAAGGAGGATATGTCCGTGCAGCACCACGCGGCGCTGATCGCTTATGTCGCGCGGGTGCCGGTCAAGGTGAAGCTGACGCGGGCCGAGTCGATCCTCATCCATCCCAAGCGCCATCCCTTCAAGATGGACTTTACCATGGGCTGCGACGAAAATGGCATCATTCAGGGCGTGAAGGCAAGCGTTGTCTCCGACACGGGCGCTTTCGCTTCCTTAGGCGGGCCGGTGCTTGAGCGCGCGTGCACGCACGCGGCAGGCCCCTACGCCTATGAGAATTTCGAGATCGAGGGCCGCGCGTACTATACGAACAATCCGCCCGCCGGCGCCTTCCGCGGCTTCGGCGTGACGCAGACCTGTTTTGCCACGGAGACGCTGCTCAACATGATGGCGGATCTCGTGGGCATTTCTCCCTTTGAAATCCGCATGCGCAACGCGATCCGGCCGGGAGGCGTCCTCCCGAACGGACAGATCGTCGGGCCGGAGACGGGCCTTGTGGAGACTCTCGAGGCCGTGAAGCCTTATTACGATGAAGCCGTCGCAAATGGCGACCCCGTGGGGCTTGCCTGCGCCATGAAGAATTCCGGCGTCGGCGTCGGCCTTCCGGACTGGGGCCGCGCGAAGCTCATCGTGGAGGACGACGCGAAGGTGCACATCTATTCCGGCGCCTCCTGCATCGGGCAGGGGCTCGGCACGGTGCTCATACAGATGGTCGTGACGAATGCGGGCATCGCGCCCGAAGACATCGTCTACGAGCGCAGCAACACCTGGATCGCGCCGGACTCCGGGGACACCTCCGGGTCGCGCCAGACGCTGATCACCGGCGAGGCCTGCCGCCGCGCCTGCGAGAAGCTGACGGCGGCGCTTGAGGGAAAAACACTCGCCGATCTCAAGGGACAGGAGTTTTACGGCGAATACCTGGCGGCGACGGACCCGCTCGGCGCGGACAAGCCGAACCCCGTCTCGCACGTCGCCTACGGGTACGCGACGCAGATGTGCATCCTCGACAAGGAGACCGGGAAAATCAAGAAGATCATCGCGGCGCACGACGTCGGCAAGGCTGTCAACCCGCTCTCCTGCGAAGGGCAGATCGAGGGCGGCGTCGTGATGAGCATGGGATTTGCGCTCACCGAGCGCTACCCCTTTGACGACAACTGCCGCCCGACAGCGAAATACGGCACGCTCGGCCTCTTCCGCGCAAACCAGATCCCGGAGATCCGCGCGATCGTGGTCGACAAGCCGGGCCTTGAGCTCGCCAACGGCGCCATCGGCATCGGGGAGATCACGTCGATCCCCACGGCGCCCGCCATCGCGGACGCTTATTACCGGTACGACGGGGAGCGGCGGTACAGCCTGCCGCTTGCGAACACGCCGTACGCGAAAAAGAAATAGTTTGCAGCGCCTCCGGCGTGTCCACGTCGAAGAGCTCGTCGGCATCGGCCTCGAGGAGGAGGAGCCGGTCCGGATGTCTTTTGATGACCGCCGCGCCGCCCGTATCCCCGGAAAGCGCGCAGAGCTCCGGATAGAGATCCCGCGGGAAGATGCAGGGATTGCCCCTGACGCCGTGATGGGCGAGGGCCGCGATCGACCCGGGGTGCGCGCGATAGAGCTCGACGAGAGCCGCGACGCTTTCCCGCTTCAGGTGCGGCTGATCCGCCACCTGGTAGACGATCGCGTCGCAGGTACCCGCGAGCGCTTCGGTGCCGAGGCGGATCGTGCGGCTGATGCCGTCTTCGGGGCGCCCGTTCCAGACCCGGCGGAATCCGCGCCTCCCGGCTTCTTCGCAGAATTCGTGAAAGCGCGTGACCACGCAGACGGCCTCGAGCATATCCGCGGGAACGGCGTCGAGCGCGCGCGCAATCAATGTTTTGCCGCCGGCGGACACGGCGAGCTTGTTTTCACCGAAGCGGCTTGCGCTGCCGGCCGCCATCACGACGCAGCCGATTTTGATTTGTGTATTTGCCATAGTCATCACCGTTTTCAATGTAACAAACCCGTCCGGATGAAGTCAAGGCCGGGAGTAGGAGGAGCAAAGCCATGAGAAAGGTAGGACAGAGCGTCGCCCGCGTGGACGCCTTCGACAAAGCCGCGGGGCGCACGAAATACTATGAGGACCGCATGCCCGCGAACGCCTTGTATGTCCGCATCAAGCATGCGGAGAAGGCGCACGCCTTCGTGAAGTCCATCGATACTTCCGCCGCGAGCGCCATCGACGGCGTCGTGAAGGTGCTGACCTGCTTCGACGTGCCGGACATCCCGTTTCCCACCGCGGGCCATCCGTGGTCGATGGATCCCGGCCACCAGGACGTGGCGGACCGGCTCCTGCTGAACCGCCATGTGCGCTACTTTGGCGACGATATCGCCGTCGTCATCGCGGAAAATGAAGTCGCGGCGAATCAGGGCGTGCGCGCCCTGCAGGTGGAATACGAGGAGCTGCCGTTTGTGCTCGACGTGCAGAAGGCGATGGAGGAAGGCGCCCCGCAGCTGCACGAGCGCTTCCCGGGAAATGTCTTAAAGCACACGGACCTGAGGAGAGGTAATTACGCAGAGGCGATCAAGGAGCCGGGGCTCATCAAGGTCGAGAAATGGTATGACACGCCCACGGTGCAGCACTGCCACATCGAGAATTTCGGCTGCTTTGCCTATGAGGAGAACGGGCGGATCGTGGTCGTCACCTCGACGCAGATTCCCCATATCGTCCGGCGCGTAGTGGGACAGGCGCTCGGCCGCCCCTGGGGGGACATTGAGATCATCAAGCCCTATATCGGCGGCGGCTTCGGCAACAAGCAGGACGTGCTGTACGAGCCGCTCTGCGCGTGGTGCTCGACGCAGGTGGGCGGACGCTGCGTCCGCGTCGACTGCTCGCGGGAGGAGACCTTCGTGTCGAACCGCGTGCGCCACGCCATCCGCTTCCACATCACGACCTGGCTGAGGAAAGAGGGCACCATCGCCGCGCGGAAGGTCGAGTGCTATTCCAATCAGGGCGCATACGCCTCCCACGGCCACTCGATCGCCGCCAAGTGCATGGGCTCCTTCGGCCAGCACTATCCCTGCGACCATCTGGAGCTCGACAGCTGGACGGTGTTCACGAACCGGCCCGCCGCCGGCGCCATGCGCGGCTACGGCATGCCGCAGGCTTCCTTCGCGGACGAGTCGAACATCGAGGACTGCGCCGCCGCGCTCGGCATGGATCCGTACAAATTCCGGATGATGAACGTCATGCCTAAGGACTTCCACGACGCATTTTCCGGCAACACGAACTATTTCGACAGCTTCCGCCTGTGCCTCGAGAAGGGCGCGGCCTATATCGATTATGAGCGCAAGAAGAAGGAGTTCGCCGGGGATACCGGCCCCGTCCGCCGCGGCATCGGCATGGCGACCTTCTGGTACAACACGGCGGTCTACCCCATCTCGCTGGAGACCTCCTCGAACCGCATGCTTTTAAACCTGGACGGGACGGTGACATTTCAGTGCGGAGAGACGGAGATCGGCCAGGGCGCGGACACGGCTTACGCCCAGATGGTCGCGGAGGCGGTCGGCCTCAGCTCCTATAAGGACGTGCGGGTGAAGTCCTGCCAGGACACGGATATCACGCCGACGGGACTCGGGGCTTACGCCTCGCGGCAGACTTATGTCGCGGGCTTTGCCATCCGGCAGACGGCGGATCTCCTGCGCGGGAAGATTCTCGCTTCCGCCGCGGCGCGCAAAGAGCTGACCGCGGAGGACCTGGATGTCGTTGACAGCTGTGTCGTCTTAAAGAGCGACGGATCTCCTGTGATCACGCTGTCCGAGCTCGCCATGACCGCTCAGTACGACCCCGTCCACAGCGAGCACATCACGGCGGAGAGCACCTACACCATCCGCTCGAACGCCTACTCCTTCGGCTGCACCTTCGCCGAGGTCGAGGTGGACATCCCCATGTGCAAGGTGAAGATCGTGAATATGGTCAATGTCCACGACTGCGGGTCGCTTATCAATCCGGCGCTGGCGGCGGCCCAGGTGCACGGCGGCATGTCCATGGCCATCGGGTTCGGCCTCTCGGAGCAGCTTCTCTTCGACGAGAAGACGGGAAAGCCGCTCAACAACAACCTGCTCGATTACAAGCTGTCCACGTTCATGGACCATCCGCATCTCGAGGCGCAGTTTATCGAGAACCCTGAGCCGACGTCGCCATTTGGGACGAAAGCGCTCGGAGAGCCGCCCACCTGCTCCGGCGCGCCGGCGCTCCGGAACGCAATCTATAACGCGACCGGCGTGGCGATTGACCGCAACCCGATCAATCCGCATGTTCTGTATGAGGAATTCAGCCGCGCGGGACTGATCCGCGACGCTTGGAAGGAGGAAACTTGAGCCATGTATGATATTAAAGCCATCTACGAGGCTGAGAGCGTAGAAGATGCGGTTGAGCTCCGGCTTGCGCACCCCGAGGCGCAGATCATCGCGGGCGGCTCCGACGTGCTCGTGCAGATCCGCGAGGGCAGGCGGGCCGGGAAGGAGCTCATCTCGATCTACGGCATCGACGCGATGCGCGGCGTGAGCATCGACGAAGAGGACAATCTCCGCATCGGCTCGCTCACGAGCTTTTCCCATATCACGAACAATCCGCTCGTGAAGAAAATCTGCCCGGTGCTCGGCGAAGCGGTCGACCAGATCGGCTCGCCCCAGATCCGGAACATCGGCACAATCGGCGGCAACACCTGCAACGGCGTGACCTCGGCGGACTCCGCCTCCACGCTCCACGCGTGGGAGGCGATCATCGAGCTGACCGGGAAGAACGGAATCCGCCGCCTCCCGATCAAGGACTTCTACATCAAGGCCGGGACGGTGGACATCCGCGCGGAGGAAGGCGAGATCCAGACGGCGGTCCTCATTCCGAAGGAGAGCTATGAGAACACCTTCGGGCACTACATCAAGTACGGCCTTAGAAACGCCATGGAGATCGCGACGCTCGGCTGCTCGGTGAATGTCCGCCTCTCTCCGGACAAGCGCGTGATCGAGCGGTGCCGGATCGCTTACGGCGTGGCGGGCCCCGTGCCCATGCGCGCGCCGTCGGCGGAAGCCGTGGCGAACGGGCAGGCGCCGACCATGGCGCTGGCGGAGGCATTTTCGCTGGCTGTACTTGAGGATATCAATCCCCGCGATTCGTGGCGCGCCGCGAAGGCCTTCCGGCAGCACATCGCGGTGGAAATGGCAAAACGCGCGCTGATCGAGTCGGTCAAAAGGGCGGGAGGTGAGATCGCATGAGTGTGCAGTACAAAGTGGTTCACTGCAATATCAACGGACGGGCCGTGGAGCGGACGGTCGACGTGCGCGCGTCTCTGACCGATATGCTGAGAAATGATTACAGCCTCACCGCGGTCAAGAAGGGCTGCGAGGTGGGCGAGTGCGGCGCCTGCACCGTCCTCATCGACGGCGAGACGTTTAACTCCTGCATCTACCTCGCGATCTGGGCCGAGGGCAAGCACATCGTGACGCTCGAGGGTCTGATCAGCCCCGAAGGCGAGCTCAGCGATATCCAGCAGGCCTTCATCGAGGAGACGGCCATTCAGTGCGGCTTCTGCACGCCGGGCTTTCTCCTGACGGCGAAGGAGATCCTCGACGCGGACCGCATGTTCACGGACGACGAGCTCCGCAAGATGCTCTCCGGGCATCTGTGCCGCTGCACGGGCTATGAAAATATCTTCCGCGCGGTGAAGAAGACGATGTACCGGCGGCAGGGCAAGGAGATTGATTTCTGACGCTCTGCCCTCTGAAACAGTTTATCAGATAAGACGGACGGCTCCCGATGGCGGGAGCCGTTTTTTGCGCTGCTTGAGAATAAATTTAAATGAATACTTGACGATATGTTCATATGATGATATACTCTGGCGTTAGAAGAAACAAACTATAGCTATGAGCATCTGATGAGGAGGCTTAAGTCTATGAATATCATAGAATTTCATGACGTATCGCGCGTTTACACAAACGGAGAGCATGAGCAGCGCGCCCTCGACCACGTGTCCTTGTCCCTGAAGGAAGGGAAATTCATCGTGGTGCTGGGACCGAGCGGCGCGGGAAAGAGCACGATGCTGAATCTCCTCGGCGGGCTCGACAGCCCGAGCGAGGGGACGATCACCGTGGACGGCAGAGACATTTCCACCCTCACCCCGAATGAGCTGGCGGATTACCGCGCCTCGAAGGTGGGCTTCGTATTCCAGTCCTATAATCTCATCCCCACCCTGACCGTCATCGAGAACATCGCGCTTGTGAAGGATATCGCGCCGGATCCTTTAAGCAGCCACGACATGCTCGCGGCGGTCGGCCTGGCCGATCACGTGCACAATTTCCCCTCGGAGCTCTCCGGCGGCGAGCAGCAGCGCGTGTCGATTGCGCGGGCGCTGGCGAAGAATCCGAAGATCCTTCTGTGCGACGAGCCGACCGGCGCGCTGGATTCAGAGACCGGCGTGATGGTGCTGAAACTCCTTCTCAAGATGGGGCGGGAGATGGGGAAGACGATCGTCATCGTGACGCACAACCAGAATATCGCGAAAATGGCGGATGTCGTGATCCGCGTGAAAAACGGAAGAGTGGCGTCCCTCACGGAGGAGAGCCATCCGCTCTCCGTCGAGGAGGTGGACTGGTAAGATGCTTAAGAAAAAGCTTCTGCGCACCTTTCTCAGGTATAAGGCGCAGTTTCTGTCGATGATGCTTATGATCGCCCTTGGCGTCGGCATCTTCATCGGATTCAACATGGAGTGGTACTCGCTGGAAAAGGATGTGGACTATATCTTAAGCGAGACCGGTTTCTCCGACTACCGGGTGTATTCGGAGGAGGGCTTCACGGCGGAGGACCTCGCGGCGGTCCG
Organism: Lachnospiraceae bacterium UBA2860; assembly: GCA_002350625.1. Taxonomy (GTDB): domain Bacteria; phylum Bacillota; class Clostridia; order Lachnospirales; family Lachnospiraceae; genus Chordicoccus. The sequence continues at coordinate 111,276 of DEFE01000028.1, read as the reverse complement.
GGCGATCGACGGCGTGGAGGACGCGACCCGCTTCCTCACCGTCAACACGACGGTTGCGGACAGCACCGACGTCATCGCGATCGCGGTCACCGAGAACAGCGCTGTTTCCGGGGTGTATCTCATGGACGGCGCCGCCTATGACGAAACGAGCGAGGACGGGCTGTGGCTCTCCGACCAGTACGCTGCGAAGAATGACATTTCCATCGGCGACAAGCTGACACTCACTTACAAGTCGCTCACGGTGGAGGGAACCGTAAAGGGCCTCGTGAAGGCGGGAGAGTTCCTGATCTGCGTGCCCGACGAGACGCAGCTCATGCCGGATTTTAACTCCTACGGCTTTGCGTATATCTCTCCGGTCATGCTGGAGAAGATCATTCCGGCGATCTTCCGCAGCTTTATCGGGGACAGCCTCTACTACCAGATCAACGTGAAGACCGCGATGGACAAGGCGGACTTCGTCGCGGCGGCGGACCGCGCGCTCGGCAAGACGCTGCTCGTGCTCTCGAAGGACGAGAACCTGTCGTACGCGGAGGCCATGGGCGAGGTGAACGAGGGCAAGACGATGGGCTCCGTGATGCCGGTGCTCTTCCTCGCGATCGCCATCCTCACGATGGTCACGACGATGCACCGCATCACCGCGAATGAGAAGACGCAGATCGGGACATTGAAAGCGCTCGGCTTCCACGACGCGCGGATCCTCCGGCACTACAGTCTCTACGCGCTCGTGACCGGCCTTGCCGGCTCGGCGCTCGGCGTCCTTATCGGCTATCTCCTCGGCGGGTACATCATGAGCCCGGACGGGGCCATGGGCACGTATATCGACATGCCGCGCTGGACGCTCTATGTGCCGTGGTTTGCCTGGGTCGTGCTCATCCTCATGAACCTCTTCATGTGGGGGATCGGCCTTCTGTCCGTGCGGAAGATGCTGGAGGGGACGGCCGCGGACGCGCTCCGGCCGTATACGCCGAAGAAGATGGGGCACCTGATGCTGGAGGAGACGAAAGCATTTAAGCGCTTAAGCTTCGGAACCAAATGGAATCTGCGCGACATCTTCCGCCACAAGGCCAGGAGCTTCATGACGCTCTTCGGGATCCTCGGCTGCATGATCCTTCTTGTCGGCGGCCTCGGCATGAAGGACACGGCGGACGCCTTCGTGAAGTCCTTCTTTGACGAGGCGATCGGGTATAAGAACCGGATCAATCTCGACAGCGAGAGCGTGACGAAGGAAAAGGCGGCAGCGCTCACGGAGGAATATAACGGCGACTGGGGCGCCATGAGTTCTGTGCAGCTTAGCGACAGAGCCATTTCCGCAGAGGTCTATCACATCACGAGGGACCTCGTCCGCTTCCCGGATGAGAATATGCACTACGTCCCGCTCTCGGATGACGGGGTCTATGTCTGCACCCGCCTCGCGGAGGATTATGATTTGAAGCCGGGGAGCAGCATCGAAGTTTCTCCTTATGGGAGCGACGCGGTCTATACGCTCGAGGTGGCGGGTACGCTCCGCTCCATGAGCGAGGGGATCGTGATGAGCGACGCCTACGCGGATAAGGCTGGCTTCCCCTATGCCGTCAACACGATCTTCACCGCTGAGGAGGAGATCGGCGCCCGCGAGGAAATCCTGAACGTGCAGACAAAGAAAGCGATCATGGATTCCTTCGACACCTTTATGGAGCTCATGAACGTCATGATCATCCTCCTTGTGATCGCCGCCTGCGTGCTGTCGCTGGTCGTGCTCTACAACCTCGGCGTGATGAGCTACACGGAGCGGTACAGGGAAATGGCGACGCTCAAGGTGGTGGGCTTTAAGGACAGGAAGATCGGGGAGCTTCTGATCAGCCAGAATCTGTGGCTGACCGTGATCGGGATCCTTCTCGGCATTCCGGCCGGCTTCGCGGTGCTCGATTATCTCTTGAAGGCGCTCGCCTCCGAATATGAGATGAAGCTTCGGATCGGGCCGGCGACTTACATCATCAGCATCGCGCTGACCTTCGGCGTGTCCCTGGCCGTCGGCCTCATGGTGGCGCGGAAGAACCGCAAGATCGATATGGTGGCGGCGCTGAAGACAGAAGAATAAAGATGATTTTTATGACGCGGAAGGCGGGCTGCTTTTTTAGAGCGGCCCGCTTTTGCGTCTTTCCGGCGCCGGGAGAAAGAGGCCTTGCCGCGCTCTATACAGAACGCGCCGCGCCGCGGTATAATGAAATCGTGGCTTTATCGATGCGCGGCTTCTCTTTAGGCGGAGGCGCCGCGCGGCAGCAGGAACAGCGGAGGAAAGCATGGAATCCATTTTAATTGGAATTGCGGGCGGCAGCGGCAGCGGCAAGACGACGCTTGCGGACAAGCTGGTGGAGTGCTTCGGCACGGACGAGGTCAGCATCATCCGCCACGACAACTACTACAAGCGGCACGACGACATTTCCTACGAAGAGAGAGCGAAGCTCAACTACGATCATCCGGACGCTTTTGACACGGACCTGCTCTGCGAGCACATCCGCGAGCTGAAGGCCTGGCACGCGGTCGAGATGCCGGTCTATGATTATTCCCAGCACAACCGCTCGGACCAGGTCATCGTCGTCCATCCGGCTCCGGTGCTGATCCTGGAGGGCATCCTGATCTTCGCGGAGGAGGCGCTCTGCTCGCTCATGGACATCAAGGTCTTCGTGGACACCGACGCGGACGAGCGCATTCTGCGCAGAATCCTGCGGGACGTCAAGGACCGCGGGCGCTCGCTCGACTCCGTCATCACGCAGTATCTGACCACGGTAAAGCCGATGCACGAGCAGTTCGTGGAGCCCAGCAAGCGGCGCGCGGACGTGATTATTCCGGACGGCGGCCAGAACCGGGTCGCGCTTGAGATGCTGATCCAGAGAGTGTCCAGCCAGCTCATGCGGTACCGCGCGGAGGGCTGCGAAGAGATGATATAAACCGGCATTTGCAGAGGTAAAAGAAGTGAACGGATTAACAGGAGTTCTTCAGACGATTCTTCCCGTCATGCTCATGCTCGGCGTCGGCATGCTCTGCCGGAGCCGGAACATGATTTCGCGGGAAGGGATCAACGCGCTGAAAAGCGTCGTGGTGAATATCACGCTGCCGGCGGTCTTACTCGGCGCTTTTGCCACGACGCGGTACACCTTCATGGACGTCGTGATCCCGCTCATGATGTTCCTCGTCTGTCTCGCGGCGTGGCTGATGGGAAAGGCGGCGGGGAAGCTGCTCGGGCTCTCTTCCCGCTTCGTGCCGTTTTTGACGACGGGATTTGAGGCGGGGATGCTGGGCTACGCCCTGTTTGAGATGCTGTACGGGAGCGCGCGGACGGCGGAGTTTGCCCGCATCGACCTCGGGCAGGTGCTCTTCGTCTTCACCTTATATAAGATTCTTCTCGGCATGGAGGGGAAGGAGAAGGCGAAGATCGGCGATCTTCTTAAGGAGATGGCGCTGTCGCCGATCATCGTCGCCATTTTCGCAGGCGTGCTGCTCGGCGCGACAGGGCTCTATCAGGCGCTCGTGCCGTCGGGCGTGAGCGGCGTCTTTGACGCCTGCACGTCGTTTATCGCTGCGCCGACGAGCGCGATTATCCTGCTCACGATCGGCTACGACCTGGTCTTTAAGGATATTCCCTGGGCGTCTACCGGGAAGGTCGTGGCGCTGCGCTTCGCGATCATGATGATCCTGCGCTTTGTTTTCCTCGCGATCGTTACGCGGCTGTGGCCGGACGCGCAGCTTTTTGCCGCCGTCAATGTGATGTTTATCCTGCCGCCGCCCTTTGTGCTGCCGGTGTTCGCGGACGACGCCGACCAGCGCGTGTATGTGTCCTCGGCGCTGTCGGTCTCCACGCTTGTCGCGATAGCCGGCTTCGCCGTGTTTGCCGTTTTATGACAAGGGGTCTGACCCCCTGTCATATTGTATGCAATATATATAGTATTTGCTGCGCAGCGGCAGATCCATGTTCTCTCTTTGCTCCGTTCCCTTCACGTGCTTGCAGAATGCGATTTCAAGCTCTGCAAGCTGCGTTCCGGTCAAAGTCGCTGCAGAGAGAACATGGATCTGCCGCTGCTTACACGGCCCCGCCGGGCAAACCTGCAGTCCGTCGCCCTCATCACAGCGGCTCAAAATAAGCCGTTCCGATCCCGTCCGGGCGCAATTTTTCCTGCAGATCCCGATGAGAATATGGTAAAATAATGAATATCAAGACACGGAAATAAATGGGGGAAGGAGGTGCACGCCGTGCCGATCATCGAGATTTTGACGCACCTGGCCTGCAACGCCTGCGGCTATCATGAAACCGAGTGGACGACGCTCAGCGGAAAGGCCGTGCTGAAGAGCTTTGTCAGAACCGGCGTGCTGAACGCCCGCCTGGAGCTCGAGGACAGAGGCCTGAAATACGTCTGCGGAGAGGTGCAGTTCGAGGAAGGGCCGGCGATCAACGCTGTCATTTTGGGGATTACCAAGAAGAAGGCCAAAGAGATACGCGAACAGCTGCCCGTTCCCGTAAAACCGGTATTCTTTGATATGGGCAGATACACAACCCTGTTTTTTGAACTTGACGCGTAAACGCCGGGATCCGGCAGCAGCAGGAGCACAGAAGACAGCCCTGTTTTTGAGGAGGACATCAGATGAGTGATTTTATTAAGCGCATGACGGATAAGGCAAGATTGAATCCGAAGAGAGTCGCATTTCCGGAGAGCGAGAGTGTGCCGATTCTTCAGTGTGCCGCGCGCGTCGTGGAGGAGAAGATCGGAACGCCCGTGCTTGTAGGCAATCCGGAGACGACCCAGGCGCTCGCGAAGGAAAATGGCGTAAGCACGGAAGGCTTCGAGTACTTCGACAACACGTCCGAGGAGGCGAAGGCCGCCTTTGCCGCGGAGTACGTGGCGAATGTCGGCAGCAAGGAGAAGATCGTCCTTAAGAAACTGCCGAACAACATCAAAGCCGCCATGCTGCTTTTAAAGGCCGGCAAGGTAGACTGCGTAGCGGCAGGAAAAGAATGCTCCACAGGTGACGTCATCATCGAGACCATGAGCGCCGTCGGCATGCAGGAAGGCGTCACGGCGGCGTCTTCGCTCGGCATCGCGGAGATCCCCGGCTTTGAAGGCCCCGAGGGAGAGATGCTGGCCATCGCGGACTGCGCGATCACGGCCTGGCCGGATGCAGAGGGACTTGCAGGCATCGCCATTGCCTCCGCGGAAACCGTGAAGGGTCTTCTCGACTGGGAGCCGAGAGTCGCCATGCTCGCTTTCTCTACCACGGGAAGCGCGGAGCACGAGACCATCGACGTGGTGCGCGAGGCAGTGAAGATCGTCAATGAGAAGCGCCCCGACATCAAGTGCGACGGCGAGTTCCAGCTCGATTCCGCCATCATCCCGGCGGTCGCCGAGCACAAGGTGAAGCGCCCGAGCGAAGTGGCGGGCAAGGCAAACGTGCTGATTTTCCCGAACCTTCACGCAGGCAATATCGGCGTCAAGCTGATCCAGATCTTCGGGCACGCCAATGCTTACGGACCGGTTCTGCAGGGCTTTGCCGCCCCGGTCTGTGATTTTTCCCGCTCCGCCCCCGTGGAGGAGATGCTCGGAAATGTCGCCATGCTGATCATCCGCGCAGGCGCTGCGAAATAATGACATCATAAGTGAATCGAAAGGATAGAGGAGGAGATAAAGATGAAATACGAAAGAATCAGAAAGATCGTTCTTGAAGCCATTCAGGAGGCAGTAGCGGAAGGCCTTGTCAAGGGAACATCCGGCAATATCGCGCTTCGCGACGATGACGACGACGTCGTCGCCATCACGCCGAGCGGCATCTCTTACACCGGCATGACCGCAGAAGACATCGCGATCGTGGACCTGAACGGCAAGTGGCTCGACGGACCGTATAAGCCCTCGTCGGAAGTTCCGATGCACACGGCTGTCATGCGGGCCCGCCCGGACGTCAAGGCGACCGTGCACACGCACGCTATGTTCGCCACCATCATGGCGATGGGCGAAAACCCGGTGCTCCGCCCCATCACGCCGCCGCAGTGCGAGTTCACGCCGGTAGGTATCGTTCCGTTTACGATGCCCGGCTCGGACGAAGTCGCTGACCGCGTGGTCGAAGCGCTGGGCAAGGACGGCAAGGCGGTCCTGATCAAGAACCACGGCATGTTCTGCTGCGGGAAGAATATGAAGCAGGCGATGCACGCGGCGACCTATACGGAAGAAATGGCGCTGACGACCTTCTACTCGAAGCTCCTTGGCGTATATGAGCCGATGCCGGAGGAGGCGGAGGCAGCCATGAAGGCGCTCATCGCAGCGGATCAGGCGGTATAAGCAGCATTCACAACAGCAAATGATGATGCAGGGGACGGTTTTGCAAGGCAAAACCGTCCCTTTTATGCTCGCCCGCCAGGTCGCTTCATGGTATAATCAAATATACTGTAAATGTGACAGAAGGCGCGCGCGATCAGTGCCGCCATGCCGGAGGAAGACATGACGAAAAAAGACAGATTTCAGCTCTTTATTTCAGACATGCCGGTGGATGAGGAGCACTTTCATCAGGATATAGAATTGTTATATATTCTTGAAGGCTCTGTGGATATCACTGTCGAGAAAAAAGTCTCCCACCTTCATCCGGATGACATCTATGTCGTCAACGCCAATCACAGACATTCTTTCCGTACGGCGGAGGGAAATGTCCTCATGCTGCGGCTGCTGATCAGCCATCAGCTTGTCTCCGAAAACAATCCGAACGGCGAAGTCCTGTTCTGGTGCGACTCCTCCGTGACGGACAGCGACAAATATGCGCGTCTCCGGAGAGTCTTAAGGCAGATGCTGCAGCACTATGTCGAGAACAGGGACTATACGGTGTCTTACGGGTATCTCGCCGACTGCTATGCGGTCCTGGAGTATCTGACGGTACACTTTATGCTCCGGCCGGGCGACATCCACAGGAGTGAGGACGTAGACCGCTATGAGGAGCGGATCCGTCAGATCAATCATTATATCTACAGCAATTACGACCAGCCGATCAGCATGAAGGAGCTCTCGGAAAAGCTGTTTCTTTCCAACGGTTATCTCTCCCGCTTTTTCAAAAAGAATTACGGCATGAGCTTCGCCGGCTACCTGACGAGTGTCCGGATTTTCCACGCGGCGGACGATCTCCTTTACACCGATGAGCCGATCACAAGGATTGCGTATAACAACGGATTTGCTTCCGCGGCCCTGTTCAATAAAGTCTTTAAGAAGACCTATCAGCAGACGCCTTCCGAATTCCGCAGGCAGCGGGCGAAGAAAGAAAAGCAGGACAACCGGCAGCATCAGGAGGAACTTGAGAAGCGTCTCGAAAGAATGCTCGAAGCGGAACAGTATGAGGGCGCAGGAGAGTTTCAGGAGAAAAAAGAAATCTTCGGGGAGTGCTCCGTGGGTCTTTATGACGTCCTTAAGAACAACTGGGGAGATACCATTAATTTCGGAGACGCCTCGGCCTTGCTTCACTCGTCGATCAGAGAGCATCTGAGGACGCTGCATGAGTCACTGAACTTCCGGTACGCCCGTTTCTGGGGACTTTTTATCGAGGACTTTTTCATTCGGCCGGATCAGGAGCATTACAATTTCAGTCAGATTGATTCTGTTCTTGACTTTATCCTTGAGCTCGGCATGAAGCCGCACATTGAGCTGGGACTTAAGCCGCGCACCATCTATTACGGCATCGGCTGCGGAAGGAATGAGTATCTGGATCAGGCCACGATGGATGATTTCACCCCCGCGCACTGGGAAAAGCTCATGCATGCCTTTATGCGCCATCTCTCCCATCATTACGGGCAGGATGTTCTTGACGACTGGCGGATGGAGCTGTGGTTTGACGAGAACTGGCGGCTGACAGCCGACGGACCGGATCGCTATCTGCAGTTTTATGAGGCCACATGGCATGCCGTCAAAGACTGCAATGAGAATATCCGCCTCGGCGGATACGGTATCCGCATGGACTTCGGATCCGAGGAAAGACTTGTTTTTCTGAGCCGATGGAACAAGCTGCCCTATCGGCCGGACTTCATCTCGGTGGGCTTCTATGCCTATGAGCGGCGCGAAGACGGCCTGGACCGCTATGCCAGAAGGAACACGGATGATCAGGCGCTCGTTCACTACATTGATCGTGAGAAGCAGCTGATCGAACAGGCGGGGATGCAGGATCTGCCGCTGATAATCAGCGAGTGGAACCTGACGCCGAGCGTCCGCAATTACATCAATGACACGACCTTTAAGGCGGCCTACCTCATAAAGAATACCATTGATCTCTACGGAAAGGTGGATGTTGCTGCATACTGTGCCGCAAGCGACCGGCAATATTCGTCTTTTGACACGCCGGATATTCTGTTCGGAGGAACGGGACTCCTGACGAGAGACGGGATCATGAAGCCTGCGGGCTTTGCCTATGATTTTCTGCAGCGTCTCTTTCCCTACTATCTCGGGAAGGGTGATCACTATCTGGTCACGACCGATCGCCACGACAATTACTGCATCATCTGTCATAACCAGCAGGTTTTAAACTACAATTATTACCTGACGGACGAGTATAAGATGGAAAAGGATGCGATGTGGAAGTACTACGAGCGGCGGCAGAGGCTTGCGCTCCACATAAAACTCGACGGCGTGACGGACGGCCTGTACCAGGTGAAGGTTTACCGCCTCAACGAGAGCAGCGGCAGCGTGCTGAAGACCTGGGCGGATCTGGACTACGAGCGTGAGCTTTCGCGCAATGACCTCAAGTATTTCCGGCGCGTCTGCGAACCCGGTATGACGATCCGGACGCAGACGGCGGAGGACGGCGACCTTGTGATTGACGAGGTCCTGCAGCCGAATGAAATTACCCTGATCCGGGTGAGATATACAGCATAATAATGACGGAGGAAAAAAGCGGTATGAAGGGACTGAGCGAAGTACAGAAGGCAGCGGTAGAGGAACTTTTGGCACAGATGACACTGGAAGAAAAGATCGGACAGATGAACCAGGAGTCCCCCTCGATAGTGGGCGGCTTTGACGTGCCCTTCGAGGAGCTCATCGAGATGATGACGGACGGGCGGATCAGCAAGCAGGAGTTCGAACATATCATGAGCTCCGCCACGCAGGACTTTCATGAGGACGCAATCAGAAAGGGCGGCGTGGGTTCCCTCATGGTGCAGGACCCGGTCAAGGTGAACGAGCTGCAGAAGATCGCCGTCGAGGAGTCAAGGCTCGGCATTCCGCTGATCTTCGGCCTCGACGTCATCCACGGTTTCCGGTCGGTCTACCCGATCGCCATCGCGGAGGCCGGCAGCTTTGACACCGATCTTTTTGAGCGCACGGCGCGCATGGCGGCGAAGGAGTCGCGAGCAGCCGGCGTCGCCTGGCATTTTGCGCCCATGGTGGATGTGGCGAGAGATGCGAGATGGGGCCGGGTCTCCGAGGGACCGGGCGAGGATCCTTATCTCGGATCCGTCTTCGCCCGCGCCAAGATCCGGGGCCTCCAGAATGATCACTCTTCTACGGACAATTATGTGGCGGCCTGCCTCAAGCATTACGTGGGCTACGGCGCCTGCGAGTCCGGGCGGGACTACAACACGGTCAGCATGGCCATGCATCTCTTCTACAACGCCTATCTGAAGCCCTTTGCCGCCGCCGTGGACGAAGGGGCCATGACCGTGATGGCGGCATTTAACGATCTGAACGGCGTGCCCTGTACAGTCAACGAATTCCTTTTGAGGAAAACACTGAAGGAATCCCTGGGGTTCCCGGGCTTTGTGGTGAGTGACGCCAACGCTATCCGCGAGTGCGTCACGCACGGTATCGCTTCCGACGAGATGGACGCCGGCGTCAAGGCGGCAATCGCCGGCATGGATATGGACATGGGCACCGGGATCTATGCGAAGAATCTCAAGAAAGCCGTGGAGGACGGCACTGTTCCCATGGCGGTGATCGACGAAGCCGCGCGGCGTATTCTCTCGGTCAAGATGTGGCTGGGCCTCTTTGATCATCCCTATGTGTCGGAAGAGACGATGGCGCGCTATACGGTGCTGCCGGAGGAACACAAGGCGCTTGCGCGTGAGGCAGCCGAGAAATCTGTCGTACTGCTGAAAAACGAAAACAACATCCTGCCCATCGATCCCGCGAAGAAAGTCGCGCTCGTGGGATCACTGGCGGAGAGCGAAGAAGAGATCATCGGCGCCTGGGCCATGAGCTGGAAGAAGGAGGACTGCGTGTCGATCTTAAACGGCATGAAGGAGACCTTCCCGAACCTTAAGTATTTCCCCTGCGGCGGCCCGGAGGGCGACATATCCATGGACGAAGTGATCGCCGCGGGCGATTACGGCGACGTGATCGTCGCGGTCCTGGGCGAGCTTGTCTCCATGTCCGGAGAGGCGTCTTCGCGCGCGGACATCACGCTGCCGGGCAGGCAGAGGGAACTGCTCGAGATGCTGATGCATACCGGGAAGCCCGTTGTGCTCGTCCTCATGAACGGCAGGCCGCTGGCGCTTCAGTGGGAAGACCTGTATGTGCCGGTCATCGTCGAGGGCTGGCATCTCGGCATCGAGATGGGACACGCCGTCGCCCGCGTCCTGTCCGGGGAGAAGAACCCTGAGGGGAAGCTCTCCTCATCCTTCCCTTATGTGACGGGCCAGTGCCCCGTGTACTACAATCACATGAATACCGGGCGGCCGGGCTCGAAGAGCAAGTTCACGTCGCGCTATCTCGACGCGCCGCTCGGCAGCCTCTATCCTTTCGGCTACGGCTTGAGCTACACGGAATACAGCTACAGCGACTTCAAGGTCGCGGAGAAGGAAGACGCCTTTGAAGCCGTCGTGAAGGTGAAGAATACCGGGGAACGGGACGGCCGCGAGACCGTGCAGTTCTATATGCAGGACGTGACGGGCTCCCTCGTCCGCCCGGTGAAAGAGCTTAAGGATTTCCGGAAGGTGGCGCTTGAAGCCGGAGAGGAGAAAGAGGTTTCATTTACACTTTTCAAAAAAGACATGGGATTTTTCAACAACGAGGGGATATACTGTCTGGAGGAAGGCGCCTTCCGGCTCTATGTCGGCGGCGATTCCCGGAATTGTCTCATGGAGGAGGTTTATCTTAAGGAGGTTTGAGCTTTGGGAAAGATCAATATTCAACTGTACTCGTTTTCGGACGGTCAGCACGAGGATATCCGCGAGAATCTCAGGACGGCCGCGGCGCTCGGCTACGACGGCGTGGAGCTGTTCGGACCGTGCTTTCAGATTTCCGCTGAGGAGATGAGTGCCCTCACGAAGGAGCTCGGCCTTCAGGTGGTGTCGATGCACGTGCCGGATAAAACACATATTCTTCCGCTGATTCCTTACGCGAAAGCGGTCGGCTGCAGCCGGATCGGCCTCAGCATCGAGACGATGCTGACGGACGCGGACGTGCACCGCTGGGCCCGGGAGATGAATGATTTCGGAAAAGCCCTGAAAGAGGAGGGCTGTCTGATGATCTATCACAATCACACGCAGGAGTTTGCCGCGTGCGAGGGGGAGCGGATCATCGACGTGCTGATGCGGGAGACGGATCCGGAATCCGTGGCCTTTGAGCTCGACGCAGGGTGGTGCGCCGCGGCCGGCTATGACCCGGTCGAATTCCTGAAGACATACAGCGGCCGCGTGAAGCTCGTCCACGTCAAGGAGAGCGCGGAGGTCATCGGCGTGATGCCGCAGATCGATTTCTCCAAGATCGAGTTTGTGAACGGGCGCCCCGTGTTTGACGAGGAGACGCAGAAGAGGCTCGATCACGCGAGAAGTATCAACTGCCCGGCCTGTGAGGGGCTTGTCGACTGGGCAAAGCTGAAGGAGGCGGCTGACGCCGCGGGCGTCGAAGCTTATATTGTGGAGCGCGAGTATTCGAAGGGAGACCGGATCGAAGAGCTGAGAAATGATATTCGCCGCTACAGAGAGATATTCTGAAAGATCATGTCATTGACGGCCGTCAAAGAGAAGCACGGCTGTCAGAAAGCGGAGGGTACACATATGATCAGAGTGACGATCTGGTATGAGTACGCACAGGAGTGCGGCGTGATGGAGCGGCGGTTTGTCCCGGAGATGAGCGACGAGGACTACGCCGGTTTCGAGGCATTTGTGAAGAGCCGCGTGGAGAAGATGCGCGCGGTCTATCCGAAGGGACTCATGGGGACGCTCGCGGGGGCGCTCAGTGAGGACCCGGAGCTGCAGATCACCATGACGAACATTTTTGAGCCGGAATACGGCCTCCCGGATGAGCTGCTCGAGAACACGGACGTGCTGGTCTGGTGGTCGCATATCCTGCAGGATGCGATCCCGGACGCGCTGGCCTTTAAGATCGTGCAGCGCGTGCAGAAGGGGATGGGCTTCGTGCCGCTGCATTCCGCGCACAAGTCCAAGCCGTTTATGTATCTGCTCGGGACAAGCGGCTGCCTGAAATGGCGGGAGGATGATTTCTGCCGGGTGTGGACGGCTGCGCCGGGCCATCCGATCGCGCAGGGGATCCCGGAGAGCTTCGAGCTCGAAGAGGAGGAAATGTACGGAGAGCCTTTCGACATCCCGAGGCCGGACGACAACATCTTCATCAGCTGGTACAGCGGCGGCGAGCTGTTCCGCTC
>DEFE01000028.1:9731-98623 GCA_002350625.1 Lachnospiraceae bacterium UBA2860 | reverse complement strand
CACGAGACCAGCCCGAATTACCACAACCCCTATGTGCAGCGCATCATCCGGCAGGGCATCCGCTGGGCTGCTCCGCGCACATGGCGGGAGAATTTCGACTGCCCGAACATCCTTGACGCGCCCGAGGCGCGCAGGAAGAGGGGCGAACAGGCGGACGGGCAGCCGACGCTTTGACCCGAAGAACGATTTGTGAATAGAGGCGCATAAGGAGGCCTGCCTTGTATTCGGTTCTGGAGTACCTGGAAGATAGTGTAAAAAGATTTCCGGACAAGATCGCATTTGCGGATCCGGAGGAGGAGATCAGCTTTTCGGAGCTCATGCGGCGGGCGAAGCGGATCGGGACGGCGCTGGCCCGCGCGCTTCCGCCCGGAAGCCCCGTTCCGGTGCACCTTCCGAAGAGCGTACAGGCGGTCACGGTTTTTCTCGGCGCACTTTACGCCGGCTGCTTCTATGTCTTTCTTGACCGGAAGCAGCCGGATGCGCGTCTTAAGAGCATCCTTGAGACGCTCGATGCCGCTGTCCTGGTGACGGATGAGAGCGGGGCAGAGGCGGTGAAGAGCTTTTTTGACGGGAGGGCGCTGGATTTTAAAGAGCTGCTCCGCACGGAAGCCGATGAGGCGCTGCTCGGCGATATTCGCCGGGAGCGCATCGACACGGAGGTGCTCTACGTCAATTTCACCTCCGGATCGACCGGCGTCCCGAAGGGCGTGGCGGTCAGCCACCGCTCGGTGATTGACTTCATGGAGTGCTTCGTGCCGATCTTCGGCATCTCTTCGGAGGATGTGATCGGGAACCAGGCGCCGCTTGACTTTGACGTCTCGGTGAAGGACATCTACAGCACTTTAAAGAGCGGCGCGACGATGGTTATCATTCCGCAGCATTATTTCTCCGTGCCGATGCAGCTTCTGGACTATCTGGCCGACCGGGGCGTCACGACGCTGATCTGGGCGGTCTCGGCCCTGACGCTCCTTGTGCGGCTGCACGGCTTCGAATACCGGATCCCGGAGAAGGTCGTCCGCGTCATATTCTCCGGCGAGGTGATGCCGGTCAAATACCTGAACGAATGGCGGGCGGCGTTGCCGGAGGCGGCATTTTACAATGTGTACGGCCCCACGGAGATCACCTGCAACTGCACCTGGTATCAGATTGAGCGCGACTTCACGCCGGAAGAGAGCATACCCATCGGGAAGCCATTTCCGAATGAGAAGGTCTTCCTTCTTGACGAAGATAACCGGCTGATCGACAGCCCGGGCCCCGTGGGCGAGATCTGCGTGGGCGGCACGGCGCTCAGCCTCGGCTACTACAGGAATCCGGAGGCGACGGCGGCGGCTTTCGTGCAGAATCCGCTGAACGACTGCTATCCGGAGACAATCTACAGGACCGGCGACCTGGGGGCGTATCTCCCGGACGGCAATCTCGTGTACATCGGGAGAAAGGACTTCCAGATCAAGCACATGGGACACCGCATCGAGCTTCTGGAAATCGAGAAGGCGCTGAACGCCGTCCCGGAGGTTTCCGCCGCCTGCTGTCTCTACCGGAAGGAGAAGATCACGGCGGTCTACGCGGGGACGCTCACAAAGAAGGAGCTCGTCCCGCGGCTGAAGGCCTGCATTCCCGACTACATGGTGCCGCAGGTGTTCCTTCAGCTGGAGGAGCTTCCCTTGAGCAAGAACGGGAAAATCGACAGACAGGCGGTCCTTACTGCCGCGGAGGCAGCGGACAAGAGGAGGAGCAAGTAAATGGTTCCGGACAAGGTCCTTCATGAGGCGCTGACGCCCTCCTATATCTTCGACCTCGGGGCGCTGAGAGCGCGCGCGGCCATGCTGCGGGAGCGCCTCGGCGCGCGCATGCACCTGGTCTATGCGATGAAAGCGAACCCCTTCCTTGTGGAGGCGCTTGTGCCCTGTGTGGACGGGTTTGAGGTCTGTTCGCCCGGCGAGGAGCGGATCTGCCTGAAGTGCGGCGTCCCGGGGGAGAAGATGGTTCTGTCCGGCGTCAACAAAGAGGAGGCGGATGTGCGCGACTATGTCAGTCATTACGGGCCGGCCGCGCTTTATACCGCCGAGTCGCCTCTTCAGATGGAGCGTCTGAACGCCGAGGCGGAAAGACAGAAGATCACGCTGCGGGTCCTGCTCCGCTTAAACGCCGGCAATCAATTCGGCATGGATGCGCAGACGGTCCGGACGCTGCTTGAAAAGCGCGCGGACTATCCGGCGCTCAGCATTTTCGGCCTGCAGTATTTCTCCGGAACGCAGAAGCGGCTGAAGAGAATTCTTGAGGAGATCGACGAACTGGACGATTTCCTTGAAGAGACCGGTTTAGAAGAGCTGGAATTCGGGCCGGGCCTGCCGGTGTCGTACTTTACCGAGGACAAGGGGCCGGGAGAAGAGGCGCTGCTGTCCGCGCTTGTCGAAAAGCTGCAGAGCATGCGCTTTGCGGGGGGCATCACCCTCGAGATGGGCCGCTTCCTCGCCGCGCCCTGCGGGTATTACCTGACAAACGTCAGAGATCTGAAAAAAGGAGCGGACGCATCCTACTGCATCGTCGACGGGGGCATCCACCAGGTGAATTACTACGGGCAGATGATGGGCATGAAGCATCCCTTCATGCGCCTGATGCGAGCCGGACAGGAGCGCCCGGAGCCGCTCACGGGAGAGGCGGAGGAGGGCGCGGAGCACTGGACGGTCTGCGGCTCCTTGTGCACGACGGCTGACATCCTTCTCAGGGATCTGCCCGTAAAGGAACTGCAGCTTAGCGATACCTTTCTGTTCGAGGGAGCCGGCGCCTACGCCATGACGGAGGGGATCAGCCTCTTCTTAAGCCGCGATCTCCCGCGCATCTATGTGTATGACGACGGGCAGCTGAAGCTCGTCAGGGACAAAATCTATACGGAGGAATGGAATTGTGGAAAAACTGATTGAAATCCTGGAAGAGATCCAGCCGGATGCGGATTACGAGAACTGCACCACGCTGATCGACGACGAGATCTTAAGCTCCATGGACGTGATGTCCATCGTGGCCGAGCTCGAGGACGAGTATGACATCCGCATTCTTCCCGTGGAGATCGTGCCGGCCAACTTCAATTCGGCGGAAGCGATCTGGAAGATGGTGCAGAGGCTTCAGAACGCATAAAAGGAACGACTCGACAGTATGTCCTATACGTCTTTAGGCTTCTTCATCCTTGTCGCGGCGTGCACCTGCGCATACTATCTGGTGAAGCGGTCCCGTCGCTGGATCTGCCTGCTGCTTTTTTCCGCGCTCTACTACGCGGCGGCAGGACCGGCGCTGCTGATCTTCATTTTATTTGCGGCCTTCACCACCTGGGTCGGCGCCGGATACGCCGCGCGGCAGAAGAGGGCAGCAGTGGCCATCCCCCTGCTGCTTGATTTTGGCGTCCTCGCCTATCTGAAGTATTCCCCCTTTGTGGTCTCCCTCCTCAATCTCCTGCCGGGCGTAGACCTCGGCCTGCCGCGGACCCTGCTCCCGCTCGGGATCTCCTTCTACACCTTTCAGTCCGCCGGCTATCTTCTCGACGTCTACTGGAAGCGCTGCGAGGCTGAGGAGAGCTTCGCGAAGTACCTTCTCTTTGTCGGCTTCTTCCCCCAGCTCATGCAGGGCCCCATCGGCCGCTGCGGCACCCTGATGCCGCAGCTGAAAGACGGAAATGCCTTTGACATGATGCATATCCGGCGGGGCCTTTTAAGAATCTGCTGGGGCCTTTTTAAGAAAATGCTGATCGCCGACAACGCGGCGCTCTATGTGAACCGCATCTTCGACGACTACCTCTCGCTTCACGCTTTCGGCTTTCAGGGCGTCCTGATGTACTCGGTCCAGCTCTACATGGATTTCTCGGGCGGCATCGACATCGCCCTCGGCATCGCGGAGCTTCTGGGCGTCCGTCTCGACGAGAACTTCCGCCAGCCCTTCTTCGCCAAAGATCTCACGGATTTCTGGCACCGCTGGCACATCACGCTCGGCACCTGGATGAAGGATTATCTCTTCTACCCGGTCTCTCTGTCCGGCTGGATGGGGACCTTGCGGCGGGCGGCGAGAAAGCGCTTCGGAAAAGAGACCGGCCGCGCGATGGCCGTCGGTGTCGCCAACCTGATCGTCTTTCTGGCGGTGGGCGTGTGGCACGGGCCCGCGTGGCATTTCCTTGCCTACGGCCTCTACAACGGTCTCATCATCTCCGTGAGCGGCCTGATGACGGGCACCTTCCGCCGCATAAAGAAAACGCTCGGCATCAGCGACAGCATGCCCGCCTTCCGGGCTTTCCAGATCCTCCGCACCTTCCTCATCGTCAATCTCAGCTGGTTCCTGGACCGCAGCGGCTCGGTCCGGCAGGCGCTCATCATGCTCCGGGACGCATTTCACGGAAGCTTCTTTTCGCTCACGGTGATCCGCGCGGGAGACGCAGACTACTGCCTGCGCCATTTTCTCCCGATCGTCATCGGCTGCGCCGTGGTGCTTCTCGTCAGCATTTTCAAAGAACGGAAAAAGGATGTGCTCTCCTTTGCGGCGAAGCTGCCGCTCTGGGTGATTCCGGCGGCGTACGCGGCGGTCCTCATCGCTGCCGCGCTCTACGGCAACAAAGACAGCGGAGGGTTCATCTATGCGAATTTTTAAGCAGCTGCTCCCGCTCATTGCGGGCTTTGCCCTCTTCCTGTGCTTCAACGCGCTGATGAACTATCTCATCATCCCCAATCAGTTCACGAGGGTGAAGATTCACCGGATAGAAACCGGGACATACGAGGATCTGATCCTTGGGAGCTCGCACGGCAACGCGGCAATAAACCCCGCCGTGCTCGCGGAGAAGACGGGCCGGAGCGGCTACAACGCGGCGGCCGGCGGCCAGTGCCCCGTCGACAACTACTACCTGCTGAAGGACGCCTTAAGGGAGCACGACGTAAAGCGGGTGATCCTCGAGTACGATCCGTCCTACTGGCTTTTCCATGACAGCTTCAACGGGACCGCGCGCTACCAGCTTTCGCAAATGGCGCCCTCCACAGTCCGGCTCGCCTATTTTGCGGAGCTCTGTCTCCCCGGCGACCTCCGCTACGTATTCCTTCCGTGGACCCTGTACGACGTGTACCCCGCGCGGATGAAGGCGAACCTGGAAAAGAAAAAGAGCAGCGCATACCTCAATTACGAGACAACGCCGTTCACGGACGACACGCAGACTTTTCATGAAGACGGCTTTATGGAGCTGAAGGATTTCGCCGTCGGCAACATGAGCACGCCGGAGCTCTCTTTTGACGAGAAAATGTCTTATGTCGAAGAGAACCGGACCTGGTTCGAACGGATCATAAAGCTGTGCCTTAAGAGAGGCATAGAGGTCATCGTCGTGACGACGCCCGTGCCGGGGGAGACGCTCAAAAAGAACGCGGCTTTTTACGCGGAAGCGCACGCGATGATGGAGGCGCTGCTTGCACCCTATGGCGTCCGCTATCTGGACTTTGCCGCCCCGAAGGAGACGGATGAGACGGCGCCCTGCGCGGGAAGATGGGACGGCGGGGACTTCTCCGACGGGGAGGGCCACATGAGAGGCAGTGCCGCGGGCGACTTCTCCCATGTTCTGGCAGAGCTGCTTTAAGGGCAGATGCGGCCTTTAAAGAACCGCGCTATTCTTTTCAATCTATCTGTGTGGTATACTTTTTTGTGAAGCTGAGAAAAAAATAATAATCCGGAAGTATTGGCCATGCGTGAGAAACAAAACACCAATAAAACAGCGCTCTTTATCGTCCTCGGCACCGCTGCGATCGGGGTCATTCTCTTCCTGTGCACAATCTGGATGGGACGGATGGCGCAGAAGGATACGGAGTCGGCCGTGCGCTCGGTTTCCCTTCTCTATCTGGACGAGCTGGCCGGCCGCCGCGAGCAGGTCGTCGCCGACAATCTCCGCGACAGAATCACGGACATGCAGACGGCGCTTGAGCTCCTAACGGAAGAGGACCTGAAGGATAAGCAGCACCTTGAGAGCTATCAGTCGAACATGAAGCGGCTGTTCAAGCTGGAGAGATTCGCGTTTGTGGACGAGGACGGCCTTATCTATACGTCGACGGGGACGCAGACGGATATTGACGCCTATCCCTTCGATTACCGGACAATCTCCGGGCCTGAGATCTCGATTCTCAATCTGGAGAGCCCCGACAAGAAGGTCATCATCGCGATGCCCGTGGATCTTCCTTTTGAGGGCAGGAAGCTTGTTGCGAGCTTCATGCAGATCGACATGGCGGAGATGCTCTCCGGCGTTTCCATGCAGTCGCAGGAAGACAGCGCCACCTTCTGCAACATCTATACGAGCGGCGGCGTCGCGCTCAGCAACACGGTGCTCGGCGGTCTCGCCGTCGAAGACAATCTGCTGGAGGCCCTTCAGAACACGGACTATGAACCCGGCTACTCCTATGCGCAGGTTGCAGACGACTTTGCAAATGGCAACAAGGGGCAGGTGTCATTTACTTATAACGATATCCGGGAGACGCTGAGCTATGTGCCGGTGGGGGGGACCGACTGGATGCTGACGTATCTGATCCGCGAGAGCGTGATCAGCGGGCAGATCCAGACGATCTCGGACGGCATCATAAGGCGAAGCCTCATTCAGTCCGCCGCGACCGTTCTCGCCATGCTCGCCATGTTCTTTCTCGTCATCGGGCAGATCCGACGCAACGCGCGCCTCTCGGTGGAGAAGGAGACCTCGGATGCAGAGAACCGCGTGAAGCGGGCGGAGATGGAGCAGCGG
The DNA here is from genome assembly GCA_002350625.1 of Lachnospiraceae bacterium UBA2860. Lineage (GTDB taxonomy): Bacteria > Bacillota > Clostridia > Lachnospirales > Lachnospiraceae > Chordicoccus. The sequence goes on along the minus strand of DEFE01000028.1, from coordinate 91,884 downwards.
CTTGCCCTGCAGGATAAGCTGCTCGAGGAGCAGAAGCAGAGAGAAGAGCAGCGCCGGCTGATCACCGCGCTGTGCTCGGATTACTGGAGCGTCTATTACATTGAGCTGGACGAGGATGACGGCGTCTGCTATCAGGAGCACACGGATCTTACGGACGGATTCAAGACGGGAGAGCATTTCTCCTATCTCGACGCGATGAAGGCTTACGCGGAGAAGTATGTCACGGAGCCCTACAGGGAAGAGTTTATGCAGTTCGTTCAGCCGGCGTCTGTGAAGGAGCGGCTGAGGGACGCCAGAGTCATCGCGTATACGTACATGGTAGAACGCCACGGCCGGGAGGCCTATGAGATGGTCCGCTTCGCCGCGGTGCGCCGGCCGGAGGACCACGGAGGCGGGGATATTCACAGCGTCGGCGCCTGCTTTACGGACGTTGACCGCGAGACGAGAGAGGCCATCAGCCAGCAGCAGACACTGAGCGACGCCCTGGCGGCAGCCGAGCAGGCGAACAAGGCCAAGACCGCGTTCCTGTCTAACATGAGTCACGAGATCCGGACGCCGATGAACGCCATCATCGGCCTTGACAACATCGCCATGAATGACCCGGAGACGACGCCCAGGATCCGGAACTATCTGAAGCAGATCAACAGCTCGGCGGAGCATCTGTTGAAGCTGATTAACGATATCCTTGACATGTCCCGCATCGAGTCGGGGCGCCTGCTCTTAAAGAACGAAGAGTTCTCGTTCCACAGGCTCCTTGAGGCCACCAACACCATTTTCAGCGCGCAGTGCGCCGACAAGGGCGTCGAGTATCAGTGCTATATCGACGGCCAGGTGGATGACGCCTACATCGGAGACGACATGAAGCTGCGCCAGGTCCTCATCAATATTCTGGGCAACGCGGTCAAGTTCACGCCGGAGGGTGGCACGGTGAAGCTCGGCGTGAAGCGCATGGCCCAGTTTGACGGAAAGACGACGCTTCAGTTCACGGTGACGGACACCGGCGTCGGCATCGACGAGGAGTTCCTGCCGCATATCTTCGACGCTTTCGCCCAGGAGGATTCTTCCGCGACCAATAAATACGGGAGCTCCGGCCTCGGACTTGCCATCACGAAGAGCATCGTGGAGATGATGAACGGGAACATCCATGTGGAGAGCGAGAAGGGCAAAGGCAGCACCTTTATCATCACGGTGACGCTCATGGACGCTGCCCGGAAGGACGGCGCAGATGACGCGGACAACATTTCCCCGCAGAATCTGACCGTGCTGGTCATCGATGACGACCCGATCGCGCAGGAGCACGCGAAGCTGGTCCTCGAGAAAGCCGGCATCTACGCGGAAACTGCTTCTTCCGGGCAGGAGGCCATCGACATGGTCCAGCTCCGGCAGACGCGCATGGAGCCGTATAACCTGATCCTTGTGGACTGGAAGATGCCGGAGATGGACGGGGTGGAGACGACCCGCCGGATCCGCTCCATCGTCGGCAATGAGTCCGCGATCATTATACTCACGGCCTATCATTGGGACGATATCCTCGACGAGGCGACGCTGGCCGGCGTGGACAGCTTCCTCGCGAAGCCGCTCTTTGCCGCCAACGTGATGGAAGAGTTCAAAACCGCCATCAAGCGGAAAGGCGTGACAGAGCTCTATCAGAAGCAGAAGGCGGATCTGACCGGACGGCGCGTGCTTCTCGCCGAAGACGTGGATGTCAACGCGGAGATCATGCTGATGCTGCTTGAGACGCGGCAGATAGAAGCCGAGCGGGCTGAGAACGGGAAGGTCGCCGTCGAGAAGTTCTCGCAGCACCCGGCCGGGTATTATGACGCAATCCTGATGGACGTGCGCATGCCCGAGATGGACGGCCTCGAGGCGACAAGAGTGATCCGGAGCCTTGACAAAGAAGATGCGGCATCGATCCCGATCATCGCGCTCACGGCCAATGCTTTCGACGAGGATGTACAGAGAAGCCTGCAGGCCGGGCTCAACGCGCATCTGAGCAAACCGATCCAGCCGGAGATCCTGTTCGCCACGCTGGAAGACCTGATAGAAGCGTAGATTGCGGATGCGCCGGGACGCTCTTAGAGCTTTTATCCTGCAGTAAAGGGAAAGATCAAATGGAAGAGAAAAAGAGAAACACGTTTACCGGATCGCTCGGCTTTGTCATGGCGGCGGCGGCCAGCGCGGTCGGCCTTGGTAATATCTGGCGTTTCCCCTATCTCGCCGCGAGAGACGGCGGCGGCATATTCCTCGTCGTCTATCTGATTTTGTCCGTCACCTTCGGCTTTACGCTCCTGACCACGGAGATCGCGATCGGGCGGAAGACGAGGCAGAGTGCGCTGACCGCGTACGGGCATCTCAGGGCCGGATGGAAGCCGCTCGGTTTCTTCGCCTGCGTCGTCCCCATGCTCATCATGCCCTATTATTGCGTCATCGGCGGGTGGGTCATCAAATACTTCTGGATCTTCCTCACCGGGCAGGGATTTCAGGCGGCCGCGGACGGGTACTTCATGGCGTACAGGGCGGACACGTGGATGCCGATCGTGACATTTGCGATCTTTCTTCTTTTCACCGTGCTCGTGGTGCTCGGCGGCGTCCAGAAGGGCATCGAGAAGTTCTCGAAGATCATGATGCCCGTCCTGGTCGTGTTTATTCTGGGCCTGTCTGTCTTTTCACTGACGCTGTCCTTTAAGGACGAGACGGGCGCGGTGCGGACCGGCCTCGAGGGGCTCCGCATCCTGATCGTTCCGAATTTCAAGGGAATCACGCTGTCCTCCTTCCTGTCGATCGTCATGGACGCGATGGGACAGCTCTTCTACAGCCTCAGCGTGGCCATGGGCATCATGATCGCCTTCGGCTCTTATATGAAGGACGAAACGAACCTTCACAGATGTGTCTCCGAGATAGAAATCTTCGATACCGGCATCGCGTTTCTCGCGGCGGTGATGATCATCCCGGCCGTCTACGTCTTTATGGGAAATGAGGGGCTGAAGTCTTCGGGCCCCGGTTTGATGTTTGAGTCGCTCCCCAGGGTCTTTGAACAGATGGGAACCATCGGAAATGTCATCGGCGCCGTCTTCTTCGCCTTGGTTTTTTTCGCCGCCCTGACGAGCTCCGTGTCCATCTTGGAGGCGGTTGTCTCCTCCTTTATGGATCAGTTCGGCCTGTCAAGGAAGGCGGCCCTCAGCATCGAGACCGTGATTGCGTTCGTGATAGGCGTCATCGTGTGCCTCGGCTACAATGTGCTTTATTTCGTCTTCAGGCTGCCGAACGGAAGCGACGCGCAGGTGCTTGATATCCTGGATTATCTCAGTAACAACCTGATGATGCCGGCCATATCCACTGCGACCTGCATCCTCATCGGCTGGCTGATGACGCCGGATACCATTATTGATGAAGTGACGAAGAACGGGGAGAGATTCATCAGGAAGAAGCTGTACCGGGTGATGGTCCGCTTTGTGGCGCCGGTCCTTCTCGTCATCCTTCTTCTGAAGGCGATTGGCATTATGCGGTGACATTCACAGGCTGCGAATCGGCCCGCCGGCATGCGCGCACCTCTTTACAATACCACTTTAGTGTGGTACTATGACAAAGTGTCTTGCCGGCCGGTCTCACGGAGGCGGGCAGACACGGAATCAGATAATATGTGTATATGAAAAGAGAGGAAAAAAGATGAGAAGAACAGGAAAGACTCTTCTGGCACTTGCTGTTACTGCCGCTGTATTCGCCGGCCTCGGCGTCACGGCATCCGCTGATTATGAAGAGGGATACGTCTTCAAGCACGGCTTTGACCTCGATTATCCGCCTTATTCCTATATCGACGACAACGGCGAAGTTGGCGGCTTTGACGTAGAGATGGCAAAGGCCGTCTGCGAGCTTTACGGCTGGGAATATGAAGCCGTTCCCTTCAACTGGGACGCGAAGGACGCGGAGCTCAACGCGGGCAGCTGCGACTGCATCTGGTCCGGCTTTACGATGAACGGGCGCGAGGATGACTATCTGTGGAGCAAGCCCTATTCCGACAACACCCAGATGATCCTGGTCCAGAAGGACTCCGGCATCGCGACGCTCGCCGATCTCGCAGGCAAGACCGTCGGCGTGCAGACCTCCACTTCGGCCTATGACCTCCTCAATGACGAAGAAGGACAGAAGGCGCTCTGCGACACCTTCGCTTCCCTTGAAGTCTACGAGACCTATACCATCGCTTTCAACGACCTGAAGGCAGGCGCCGTCGACGCCCTCGCCATCGATGTGACGAGCGGCAACTTCCTGATGAGCGGCGAGACGGATTATGTCTATCTGGACGAGGCGCTTGGCAGCGAGCAGTACGGCATCGGCTTCCGCAAGGACGACCAGGAGCTCTGCGACAAGATCAACGAGGCGCTGGACACGCTCGCCGAAAATGGCACGTACGACAGCATCGGCAAGAAATATCCGGAAATCTATGATTATCTCTGCCTGAACAAGGGCGAGGCCGCCGATGCGGAGAGCACCGCTGCGGCAGAGAGCACGGCGGAGACGGAGAGCACAGCCGAAGCAGAGAGCACAGCTGAATAAGGTTTACCATTTATAAAGAATATCCATACCGGCAAACCGGATCTTAAGGATTCCGGTTTGCTGGTGTTTTTACACAAAGCAGTTACTCAGCTTTCTACGAAAGGGATGCATATGGACTTCTCTACCATGTTATCCACGATGGCCTCGGGCATGCTGAAGACTTTCGGGATCTTCGCCCTCACGCTGATCGGCTCTCTGCCCCTCGGCATGCTTGTGGCGCTCCTCAGGAAGTCGCGCTTCGCCCCTGTCCGCGCCTTGATCGGCGCGTACATCGCCGTGATCCGCGGCACGCCGCTGATGCTCCAGCTTCTGGTCTGGTACTTCGGGCCGTTCTACCTTTTAGGCTGGTCGATCAGGGGCTGGCGCTTCCCCGCCCTCATCCTGGGTTTCATCGTCAATTATGCGGCATATTTCGCGGAGATCTACCGCGGCGGCATCGAGTCGATTCCGGTCGGGCAGTACGAAGCCGCGGAGGTGCTGGGGTACAGGAAGGGACAGGCCTTTATCCGCATCATCCTGCCGCAGGTCATCAAGCGGATTATGCCCTCTGTGACGAATGAAGTCATCACGCTGGTCAAGGACACGTCTCTGGCGTTCACGCTGGCTTATCAGGAAGTCTTCTCCCTCGCCAAGCAGATCTCGGCTTCTCAGACCTCGTTCACGCCTTTTATCATTGCGGGCGTATTCTATTTCATCGCCAACTATGCGGTGGCATTTGCCATGCAGCGGATCGAGAAGGCGTTGAATTATTACAAGTAAGCGACGAACAGACTGTAAAGACAGGCGGTAAGACGATGATTATAGAGATGAATCACATCAGCAAAACCTTCGGCACCCTGGAGGTGCTCAAGGATATCAGCTTCGGCGTGGACAGCGGCGAAGTCGTCAGTGTGATCGGGCCCTCCGGTTCCGGAAAATCCACACTGCTCCGCTGCGCGACATTTCTTGAGAAGATCAGCGGCGGGGAAATCCTGTACATGGGAGAGCGCGCAGCCCATACGGATGAGAGCGGGAAAGTCAACTACGTGCGCTTTCAGGAACTGACGCGATTCCGCAGTTACTGCGGCCTGGTCTTCCAGCAATTCAACCTGTTTCCGCACTACAGCGTCCTGAAAAACCTGGTCGATGCCCCCATCCATGTGCAGCATCGCTCGAAGGACGAGGCTGAAGAGACGGCGATGGAGCTTCTCCGGAAGATGGGCATTGAGGACAAAGCAAATGCCTATCCCTACCAGCTCTCGGGCGGCCAGCAGCAGCGTGTCGCCATTGCGCGCGCGCTCACGATGAAGCCGGCCATCCTCTTCTTTGACGAGCCGACGTCCGCGCTGGATCCGGAGCTGACCGGCGAAGTGCTCAAGGTCATCCGCCAGCTCGCTGAGGAGAAGATGACCATGGTGGTCGTCACACACGAGATGCCCTTCGCGAAAGCGGTCAGCAACCGCGTGATCTTCATGGCCAAGGGCGTCATCGTCGAGCAGGGATCGCCGGCGGCCGTCTTTGACGACCCGAAGGAAGAGCGCACGAAGCAGTTCCTCAGGGTATTTGAGCGGTAAGCATCACACGAGGTGACTCCGGAGGAGGGATATGCGTAAGGCGTTGGCATTTGCGTACAGTATATGGGATCCCACCGGCAACATCACGGCTCTGGTCGAAAGTCCCGTAGAGATTGCGGAACAGTCGGCCGCTGCGGCGAGGATTATGGAAGCGCACGGGGAAGTCGAGCAGGTCGGCTTCGTGCGCTTTTTCAGTGACGCGGCGCATCCGCAGGCGGAGCTCAGGATGGCCGGCGGGGAATTCTGTGGCAACGCTTCTATGTGCACAGCCGCCCTCTGCCGCCTTCAGGGAAAGACAGCGCAGGAGACGATTGACCTGCGCGTCTCAGGAGCCTTAGGCCCTGTGCAGGTCACGCTCCATGAAGAGGGGGACGCCGCCTTTCGGGCCGGGATCCGTATGCCATATCCGAAAGAGATCAGAAGAGATACCTTTGTCTTTGAGGAACTGAAAGGAGAACTGCAGCTTGTCCGCATGGACGGCATTTCCCATCTCATCGCGCGCGGCAGTTCTCCGCTTTACGGACTGAAGGACGATCCGGTGAAGGCCGGCCGGGCGATTAAGGCGTGGTGCGGGCTCCTTGGCGCCGACGGATTGGGGCTGATGTTCCTTGACGCTTCTCATGATGATGACACCTTCATCATGACGCCGCTCGTCTACGTGCCCGGCAGCGGGACGCTGTTTTATGAGCACTCCTGCGCCAGCGGCAGCGCTGCCGCCGGTGCGTATCTCTCCGCCGAAAGAGGCAGGCCCGTCCGCGTTTTACTCCATGAGCCCGGCGGGGACCTGCTTGTTACAGCCGACCACGGCGCATGCAGCATTCATCTGCACGGGCACGTGCGGCTTCTTAAAAGGATCGGGAAGGACGCGTCCCTCACATAATTCCCATCACTTGGAAGCGATCTGCTCTTTTTCCATCACAAGATCGAGCTCCCACTTCAGCTTGCGCTCCAGCTCTATGCGGTCGGTTTCCTTGCATTTTGTCTCGAACAGCAGGATCACGTCGCCGGCGTTCAACTGGTCAATGCCTGCCAGCTCGATCTTTGACATGGCCTCCGGTATCCTCGTGCGGATCTGCGGCAGCTCCTTGCGGAATGTTTCCGCCACCTCCTCCAGCGACTCCGCCCTGCTGATATTCACCCGCACCTGTGCGATGGAATAGCGCTGCGTCATGTTGATGACGCCGCTGATCTCGCTGTTGCGGAACAGCTTTACATTTTCCATCGACATGATCTTTGTACTTCTTATGCCGATTTCCTCCACCGTACCTCTGAAGCCGCCGATCTCGACGATGTCGCCGGTTCGGAACGCGCCCTCGAACACGATGGAAATGCCCGCCAGGATATCGGAGATCAGGTCTTTGGCGCCGATGCTGATGCCGAGACCGAGGAGCCCGGCCGAAGCGAGAATGGCCGAGGTGTCGACGCCGATGAAGATCAGACTGTAAGCGATGGCGCCGAGGACGGTGGCGTACGCGGCAAAGCTCCCGATGAGGCGCGTGATGGTCTCACCCCGGTTTCCGAAGATCCTCCCGATCATCAGCAGGACCCTTCTGATGGCGAATCCGATCACCAGGATCGTAAAGATATTTAAGAGCGCGTAGGAGACGGCATAGACGTTGAATCCGAAGCTCCATGACCGCTGGAGCAGGAATGCGATCGTGCTGTCCGTCACGTCAGAGACATTGCCCCTCTCATAGGGCACAGATCCGACAATCAGCGTCACAATGAACAGGATATGAAGAACCGTGTGGATTTTTTCATCGGCGGACTGCTTCGAAAATGGCATCGATATGTCCTGCCAGCGGCCGACAGCGCCGCGGTCGGGGTGAATGCTCCCGTCCTCTTCGTGGTAAAAAGTAGCGTCTTCATCGAGTGTCGTATACTTTTTTGATGCCTCGGGGACTTTTGATGCCTCAAGGTTCGTCCAGATCCTGCGCTGCAGGACAAACGCGATAATAAACATCAGGAGGACGATAAGAAATCCGGCCGCAGCTGTCGTAAGAATGACAGGGAGATAGGTCCGGAACAGGTCCGCGAGATCCGACGCGATCATGTCGGCGCGTCCACCCTTCACGTTTGTCTGTGCAAAATACCTGACGCCCCCGAGCATGAGATCTCCGACATAGCCGTCCGTAAAGGTGGCCTTGTCGATGCCGAGCTCGTCCAGATCGGTGCCGCAATAGGCATGCTCCGAGCTGGCCATGACCTCATTTGTCGAAAGGTTTATGGTAAAGAGAATGAGTCCCTCGGGCACTTTGTAGTCTGCATAATAATCGGTGATGGAAATTGCGTCCGTGAAATTGTCTACCGTGATCAGTACGCGCTCGGAATCCTTGCACCTGGCGGCCCACAGAAGGCGGGAGATACTGGAGTTGTCGGACATGGCAATGCCCTTGTGATCTGCTTTCCCGTCAAGAATACCCGAAATCTCATGCAGGTTGGAATTCGGATCCGTGATGCCGGAGAAGTCATATTCCTTCTCTGATGACGCCTCGACTGCGCCGGACGGATTCAGCAGGTAGATTTCTCTGTCGATCGCCTTCTTCAGGTCCTTGAAAGCTTCTTCCGTTGCCCTTTCGGGCGACTGATCGATGAGACGGCAGATCTTATCCAGCGTATCCAGTTTATTTTCCTTGCGGAAAGAAGTGAGCCCGGCTGAGCTCTCCTCATCCACGCTGATGTAATGCTCGATATCCATAAGAATCTTCTGCCCCCACAGCCGGTTGCTGTCGATCACATAGAGGGAGCAAAGAAGCAGGATCAGGGCGATGACGATGATGGAGGAGAGTATGAACATCATGCGGACATGGCGAAGGAGCAGTGAGCTGAGACTTACGTTATGGCTGCTGCCTTTGGACGATTCCACACGTCCCCGCTGGAGATCGTCGCGCAGAAACCACGCGTAGACTACGGTCAGGAAGAACTGCAGCGAAAAAAGAAGAGACAAAAGAACAGGGGAGACCATCGTCCTTGAGAAGATGGAAGAAGCCGGCGCGACTGCATAGACGCGGGTCGTCTTATTTTCCGATGTGCCTGCGATATACGCGGTGCTGCCGATCTTCAGATTGCCGGCCGCGTCCGGCATTTCGTCGAACACCGATCCCGCTTCAAGATGAAGATCTCCGATGACCTGCGTAACCTTGTTGTCCGCGACGCTCACAATGACCAGATTGATCCCGGAGTTCAGATAGAAGGAATCAGAGGACACCAGATCTTCGAATACCGGCTGTATCTCTTCCGCGAACGCCTCGTCCCCGGCAATCCTGCTGATGACAAGCGTTTCGGCTCCCGGGAACTCTGAAGAGAGATAGGCGGTGCCTCCGTCAAACAGAAGGACAGACGTGCTGGCCGGCGGCTCGGCCGCAAACCTCGTCAGATCCGCTTTCCTGTTTTCAAGCGCTCTGTCAAACTCCTCCCTCGGAAATTCACCGGAAAGAACCGTATACTTCCCGTCTTTAAGGATGGCCGTGCCGTCCGGAACATGCTCGAGAGACTGAAAGATCATGTCGTACTCTTCTTCATCTGTTCCGCCGTAGGCAGCCGCCCACCCGGCCAGCGCATTGATGGAGAGATAATAGTTCTTGTGAAAAAGATTATTCTTCCAGATGCTCCGGCGCTCGATCACACTCTGCTTCAGGACAGCATCTGCCAGCATGGTGCACTCGTCCCGCGTGCGCGCCTGCGTCCGGTCACGCCAGATCTGCGAGGATAAAAAGATGAGAATCAAAAAACAGCAGAACGAAAGAACGATCCAGAGGATCCCTGCCTGCCAAAACTTTACCTGCTTATTCGGACGGTTCGAACGATCGGGATGATCTGCCTGCGCTTTTATCATGATATCTACTCTTTCCGGCACTTTCGCATCGTTTATTTTCCTATATATAAAATATACGTTGTGGGAAATGACTTGTCAAAGGAAGAACCACGGCACCCTGTACAATGTCAATATTGTCCTAATATCAGACAATGAAAGTCCTTATATCATCTCTTGAGACCCAATATAATAGGCATTGTTTCAAGGAGGTAAGAAAAATGAAAACAATGAACTATATCAAAAAAGCATTATTGCTCATGGGCCTTTCAAACATGATCGCCAGTGGTGCTTCTTATATATACTGCGGCGACCTGATTGAAGAGATAAGGGAGGAATTATCATGAAAAAATCATTAAGTGGTTCAGCGAACCGTTTTTCTGGGAACTCATCGAAGCACAGCACAGCCCGGACAGCAAGGCGATGACGATGCTCTTTGAGAAATACCATTAATCAGCGGCACCCTGAGGGGTGCTGTTTTTTATGACAAGGTGCCGGATTATGACAAGGGGTCAGACCCCTTGTCATATTTAATATGCAGGAATAAGCCGATGCAGTATAATACGGATATAAGCTGCCGTTTTTGAAGGCATTGAGGTATTCGTATGGACTGGAAAAGATTTATTGATACGATAGGACCGATCTCCTGCGTGCTGTCAGTAGAGAAAAAACCGGGCGGCGGATACGGAGCGATCCGCATCGTTACGGGAAATAAGGGATATATGGACTCTCTGGCGCTGGCCGCCGGAGGCGTCGATCTGGACAGCGATAAGAAAACGGAGTTTATCCCAAACAGCGAATATACCCGCTACATCCCGAAGGATCTGAACTTCGAGGATGTCTGCTACAGGTGCGCGGTGCTCAAGCAGCCGATTCACAACTGCGTCCGGGCGGAGCGGTATTCCTTTGATATCAATGTCTTTATGCTGCCGCTTGAGAGCGATGACGAGAATCTCGGCTACTGTACCTTCTCTCAGGTTCTTCTTCAGAAGGATGACGACAATCTGATGACCATGAATATTTCGATGGAGATAGCCCGCGACGTCATCAGCACCTGCATCAAGCTGCAGGGAGACAAGCCTTTCCAGGAGATCATGCAGGAGGTGGTGACGGACATCCGGGAGATCTGCGGCGCCGAATACTGCTGTGTTCTTCTCATGGACGGGAGCAGGCGGATGTGCTCCGTTCTGGGAGAAGCAAAATCGCCCGATTCCGAACTGGGATGGTCCGAGGATTACATGGATGAGGGGTTCTATGATCTGGCGGAGTCGTGGCAGGAAACCATCGGCGGAAGCTTTTGCCTCACCATCCGCGACACGGAGGATCTGGAATACGTAAGACAGCGCAACCCGAAGTGGCATGCGTCCCTGACAGATACGCACGTGCAGAGACTGGTGCTCTATCCGCTGCATTCCCGCGGACAGCTTCTGGGATATATCTGGGCGACAAACTTCCGTGAGGAGGACACCCTGCGCATCAAGGACACGCTGGAGCTCACGACCTTTTTCATCGCGTCCGAGATCGCGAACCACCGCTTTATCGAGCAGCTCCGCTTAATGGGAAAGATGGACATGCTGACCGGCGTCATGAACCGGAACGCCATGAATGAACGGATCGCCACACTGAGCGCGGCCGCAGAGGAACTGCCCGGCAGGATGGGCATCGTATTTGCGGATCTGAACGGCCTCAAGCGCGTCAACGATCATCAGGGCCATCTGGCCGGAGACCTTCTTTTAAAGAACGCGGCCGTCATCCTGCAGAGTACCTTTAACGGTGCGGAAATCTACCGGGCCGGCGGCGACGAGTTCCTGATTCTGCTCAGCCCGACAGACGAGGCCGATGTACTCCGGAAGATTGAAGAGGTCCGGAAGAAATCCGGCATGTTCGAAAATGTCAGCTTCTCTGTCGGATACAGCCTGTTTGACAATGGCGCAAGGATCCGGACAGCCCTCTCTGAGGCTGACGCCGCCATGTACGCCGATAAGGAAGAATACTATCGGCGCGGCGGATACAGGCGCTGAACATATGGCGTTTTATGACAGAGGGTCAGACCCCTTGTCATATTATACTTGAAAACGGACATAGTATAGTATATGATATAAATACAGAACAAATATAAATAGATTATTTATGTAGTTGGTTTAAAGAGGTGATACGAATGGCTGAGCAGGTTTTGAACCAATTCAGATCTGATAAGGCGCTTAGAGAAGATTGCGTAGCGATATACGAAGCGATGGGGATGGATTTAAACACTGCTTTCAGAATGTTTATGGAAAGAACACGTATGGTCAGGGGGCTTCCCTTTCCGGCTGTTCTGCCTGAAACCAGAATGACAAAAGCGGAGGCCAGGAGGGTAATCGACGAAATTCGTGCAGAAGCTGCCAATTTGCCTGAAATGACCCTGGATGAGATCAATGAAGAGATTCGTGCTGCCAGAGAAGAACGAAAGGCGAGCAGATGAGATACTATGCTGTTTTTGATACGAATGTGCTGATCTCTTCACTGCTGACGAAGCAAGCAGACACTGCAACAGCCAAGGTTGTAGATGCGATTCCCGACGGTGTCATCATACCGCTATACAACGAGGAAATCCTTAATGAGTATGAAGAAGTTCTGCACCGGAAGAAATTCTCTTTCAGTGAGAAGCGGATTACAGAGGTTTTGAGACTGATACGCCAGTTTGGACTGGCGGTTAACCCAAGTCCGACAGGAGAAATCCTTGCAGATATGGATGATCTGGTGTTTTATGAAGTGGTCATGGAGAAACGAGAGGACGATGCTTATTTGATAACCGGGAATTTACGACATTTCCCCAGGCGGGATTATATCGTGACACCGGCAGAAATGATAGATATCATTGCAGGAAACAGTAGATAAACGTGACAGGGGCTTTGCACCTGTCATATCATTTTGAGCAGATTTTCTTTAAAGCCGGACAAGTGCTTTTATGTAGGATGACCGTGGTCCAAAATGGTGAAGAGTTTTTTCCCCCCTGATTATTACCTTTTCAGACGATGGTAAAGTGCACTCATCAAAACAAACACAACCGTTTAGAAAAGGTTTTGTACCAATTTGTCACATTAATGTAGGGAGGGAAATTATGTATGCCCATAATGAAGAGCTTTCAACAGAATAGCAAAGAGAATGGGGACTTTACAAAGTTCACTGAAGACAATATGATTATAGCAGTATTATATAAAGGAGGGGCATCACTATGCCGCAGAAAAAGAAAGCAGCCGAAACTGCTGCGAAGGAAGAAACCAAGAAAAAAGCCACAATGAAAAGCGATGCCGCTGTAGCCGCGGAGATTGAAGTTAAGAAGACCGTCCGCGCCGCCGGCCGCAAGGTCAAAGAGACGGTAGAGGATACAGCAGCCGTGATCAAAGAAGAAGTTGCGGATCAGGCCGTCGCCACAGAGATCGAAGTGAAGAAGACGACCCGCAAGGCCGCCAGAAAAGCAAAAGACGCTGTGGATGCGGTTGGAACAGCGATCAAGAAGGCGACGTTGGATATTATCATCGAGAGCCCGATGGGCGGCTCCATCTCTACGGATGAGATCGCCGCAAAGGTGCCGAACGGCGCAAATGCTGTCTACGTCCGCGTAGATGAAAATAAGCTGTACTGGGTGAAGGGCAGTGATACCGGAAGCGTAGATATCTGGGACTAAACCCAATGAGCGGCCGTAAAGGCCGCTTTTTTACTCCTGTTTACAGGGATGAGTTCAAACCGCGTGTTTGTGCTGAAATGAATCACATGAAAACTGATGGAAAAAACGAGGGACGCTTAGGATGAAATACTTAAAGACAGGAATATTGCTTGCGATCATGTGCTGCCTGCTCTCTGCTGTGTGCTATGCAGACCCGGCTGCGGATGCGCCGGAAACAGATCCGACCCCGCGAATCGGCATTATCTCCGCCATGAGCAACGAGATCAGCCTGCTGCTTGAGAACGCAGAGATCTCGTATGTCAAGACGATCGGCGGCGAGGACTTCCACGCCGGAACACTGCAGGGGCAGGATGTCGTTATTTTAAAGGCCGGGATCGGCAAGGTTCTCGCAGCGTCGGGGATGTCCGCAATGCTGAACAATTTCAACATCACAAAGGTGCTGTTCACGGGCGTCGCGGGCGGCGTCGGGGACGAGACACAGGTGCTTGATATCGTGGTCGCCACAGACCTGGTCCAGCACGACTACGGCCAGATGACGAATGACGGATTTGTGTGGACAAAGGGGTACATCGATGACGGACGCTATGCGTGCAGCGAAGATCTGGTCGACAGGGCTTATGAAGCCGCCAGTGAGGTTGTCGGCGCCGACCATGTCTTCAAGGGAACGATTGCCACCGGAGACCAGTTCATCGCATCGGAGTCATATGTAAAGCGTCTGCAGGAGGAATTTAACGCACTGGCCTGCGAGATGGAAGGCGCCGCCGTTGCCCTTGTCTGCCGGCAATATGAAGTTCCTTTCGTGGTGATCCGGTCCATGTCGGACAAAGCCGACGGCATCGCCCGTGACACTTACCTGAACTTTTCCGATGAAGCGGCCGACAGATCCGGGAGCATCCTCATGAAGATGCTGGATTCCTTCGCGGAAGAAAGCGGAGACGCGGCGCCGGAGCTGCAGGAAGCAGCTTAAGAAGCCGGGCGGAGCTTTTCAGCCGGGCATCCCGAAGACAGAAACGAGGAATATGGTCATGGAAACGATTGAAATCACCGGCCGCACGGGGCCTGCGGATGAAAGCCTTGTCCGCGGGAAATATATCTCTCTCACGAAGCGCCTGATCGAGCAGGGACGCACGATCACGACCATGGAGAGCTGTACCTCCGGCCAGATCGCTTCCCTCATCACGGACACGGAGGGCTCCTCGGCGGTTCTCAAGGGGGCTTTTGTCACGTACAGCGATGAGGCCAAGATCCTTGCGGGCGTGCCGAAGGAAATCATTGACACTTACGGCGTGTACTCCGCCGAGACGGCGGCTGCGATGGCAGAAGCCTGCCGCCGCACGTACCGGGCGGATTTCGGGATCGGCGTCACCGGAAGCTTCGGGAACGCGGATCCGCTCCATGCGGACAGCGTTCCCGGAGAAGTGTTCTTTGCGATTGCCGAAAGCGGCGGCACGAAGCGTTATCATTGCCGCGTGCCCGCGCAGGCATCGCGCTTTCAGTACAAGCTGTACATGGCGGACGTGCTCGCGGACCAATTACTCGGGCAGTGACTTTGCTCGGGCAGTGACTATACTCGGACAGTGACTTATTTGACTTTGGCGGCTTTTTTGGCTGACCAGGCGGATATGTGTTTGACGCTTCCGGATTTGGTATAGGCCCTGATGCGCACGTAATATTTCTTCTTCGACTTGAGACCCTTGATCTTCACGGAAGTGGTTTTTGCACTGGCGTACTTTGTCTTGACCGCTTTTTTGAACAGCTTGTCCGTGCTGTACTGAATTTCAATCTTTTTCGTTTTCTTGAGCCCTGCGCTCGTGAGCTTCTTCCACTTGACCGTCAGTGCTTTTTTGGCGGGCTTCACGGAGAGGAGCTTTACGGACGCAAGGTCTTTTTTTACGGAAGATGCAGCAGCTGATGTTGTGGAGCTTTTGGAAGGATCCTTGATGTTGATCGTGATGACCTGCTTGTCATACCGCGTCAGATTGACGAGCGTATACATGTAAAGCTTCGCCGTTCCGGCCTTTTTGCAGTCGTAGACGACGTATCCGTCCGTGACGTATTTTCCGTCTTTTTCAACCCATTTGTACTCGCTTAAAGCCTTGTAGCCGATGAGGCTCTTGCTCCCTTCGGGCACGTGGTCGGAATAATAGGTAAATCTGTTTCCCGAACCCAGCGCGTTCAGATCCAGCTCCATGCTGAATTTGATGGTCACCGTGTCTCCGGGGACCGCCGTATAGCTGGTTTTCTCGGGGCGGATAAAATACCCCGGATTGGCGCTGCTGTAGGCAGGGCCGTCATCTTCTTCCACGGCGGAAGACGCGCTGTCAGACACATTAAAAGTGACGCTGTGCCACTCACCCGAGGTCTTCGGAACACTCACCTTGATCGTGTAGGTGCCATTTTCGCTGAGCGTGACCGCGGCGATCCGGTCGCCCTTCTCGGTGAAAGAAACCCCTGACGGCGTGATCTTGTTTTCGTCGATCAGAGTCGACCCTTTATAAACCCTGATCGAGACGGGCGTATAATCGGCGGCCAGCGTCTTCCCGCTCCAGTCTCCCTGCGGCTGGTCGAAGGTGGTCCAGATCTCGACGGATCCGGGCTTAATCGTGCTGCCGTTCACGGGCTTTGTGATGCGCACGCTGCTTTCCGCCCACGCGATGACCTGAGAGCAGGTCAGGATCACGGCCAGACAGGCAAACAGCAGCACAAGACGGATACATGTTCTCTTTTTCATGTTTAACCCTCCTTTGTATGAAAATGGTTCGGCAGACAGGCGAGCTCGCGCACCGCGGCGCTCAGCTCTTCCTCCGTCTTTGCCTCCCGGTCGGGCTTCTCCGCCCCGGCAGGCAGGGTTTCTTTTCTCCAGTTGAACCAGACGGCGTGCCAGCCGGCGCGCTTCGCACCGCACACGTCGGTCTCATAGGAATCGCCGATCAGCCAGAGGTCGCCTGGCGCAAGCCCGGTTCTCTCCTCGTAAGCGCGGAAAATGCCGGTTTCCGGTTTCGGGATGCCGACGTCTCCCGTGACCAGGACATCCTGCTCCCGGAAAAATGCCGCCGCGCCGAGCGACTGCAGCTTCTCCCGCTGGCGGACCGAATCCCCGTTCGTCAGAACACCCATCCGGCAGCCGGCTTTTGCCAGATCGCCGAGCAGCTGCAAAAGAAGCGGAGAGACTTTCATCCGGAGCAGGTTTTCCTTATAGCGCGTCTCGAAGTGCCAGGCCTCCTCCTCGCTGAGTGCGATGCCGAAGGACTTATAGGTCTCCATCGTTCTCCCGATCAGCATCTCACGCATCGAGATGAGCCCGTCGGCCTGCCGCTTAAACAGCCGCTCCTTCGTGCTGTGCGCGGTCTCAAGGAGCTCGGCTTCCCCCACCGGAAGGCCGCCGGGGAAGAATTCTTTTACCGTCTTCAGATAGGGATCGGAGCGCTTGTAAAGCGTATCGTCCATATCGAAAACAAGGACTTTCTTTCTGGAATGATCAGTCATGATTCCCCTCGCTGCTTTCTTCCTGCGGTACGTCATTTGGCTTGATCATCAGGCTGTCCGCCACCTTGGACGACTTGGAATACTTCAGGGTCGAATAACCGATGATGCTGAAAACGATCGCCCCGGCGAGGTTGACGAGGAGATCCTTCATCGTATCGAGGATGCCGATGTCAAGATAGCCGCCCGGAATCGAATACGACTGTCCGGACGCCGTGTGAATCGCCGTATCCACGATCTCTGACACATGGATCGGCGTCCCCATCTGCGCCGGATCCAGCGTCACCGACCCGAAGCCCTGCACGATGAAATCCTTCTGCATGTCAAGGAAGAAGAACTGATCCATCGTAAACTCGAAGAACTCCCACAGGACGCCGATCGTCATGGAGAAGCAGAAGGCGACCAGTGTCAGATAAAAGGGGGAGAGGTTGACATTTTTACTGCCGCGGTTCAGCAGATAGACGAGAGAGAAGCCGACCGCGGCACACAGGAAGCCGTTCATCGTGTGGAGCATCGTGTCCCATCCGGGGATCCGCACATAATAGTGGTTCACTTCGCCCAGGATCTCCGCGGCAAAGATGAAGGCGAAGATGATCATCTGAAAGACCGGCGGGATCGACAGCTTCAGCTTGTCCTGCACGAAGGCAGGAACCAGGAAGAGGACGAGCGTGAGAACACAAAGCGCCGCGCTCTGATAGTTCTTTGTAAACAGGCACCGGACCAGCGTCAACAGAACCAGAACGCGGAGAACGGAAAAGAAGATGAAGGCCTTCTTGTCCTCACGATAAGAATCCCGCAGCTGCTTCACGTAACGGTTAATACTCATTGCACTATACCTCGCATAAAAATGATGTTATCCCTTCCGGATAAAGTAGAAAATTCCTTTCCGCCGCATCGATGACCGGTCACAGTTAGTATAGCATGAATCGGCGGCTGCCGTCGCGCGCGTTTGCCTCTTTGCCGCTCGCATCTTGCACAAAGATTTGCTACAATGATAGGACACTAATTCGGGGAAGGAAGACTATGGGAACATATAAAACACTGGAGGAAGCACAGGAAGCATTTAAGAACGACCGCTTCGCGACAGGCAGCGGGATGCATCTCGACGCCATGGAGGAGAACGGCTGCACCTGCAGCATGACGATTACGGATCAGCACAGAAATGCCTACGGCGGCGTGATGGGCGGCGCGATCTTCACGCTGGCGGATCTCGCCCTCGCCGTGACGGCGAACCAGATCCATCTGCCGTCCGTTGCACAGCAGGTCAGCATCACCTATCTGAACGCGCCGAAGGGAGAGCAGCTGTTTGCCAAAGCCCGCGCGATCAAGAGCGGGAAGACCACGACCGTGATCAATGTGGACGTGACGGATGATACCGGCCGGTGGGTCGCGCAGTTTGTCGGGACGGCGTTCAAATTATGACGGATGTCTCGGGACGCGTTCTATGCTATGATAAAGTTGCAAAGAGTACTTTCCAAACGGGTGACGCGGAAAACAGGAGGGAAGGAAAATGAGGAATAAGAGAGGAATGACAGCCGGCCGGGCCTTTTCATTGAGAAGCAGCTTTTTGGCCATGCTGCTCGCGTGTGCGCTGGTGCTGCAGGCAGCGCCTGTCTTTGCTGCGGACGGAGACACAGGGTCCGATCCTTACGGCATCATGAGGCTTGAGGAGCTGTGGTCAGAAGCGAAAACCGCGGTCGGCAGCGCGGTCGATCTCGTCGTTGCCAGAGTGAAAGCGAGCGGCATCGCCGAGGCGGTGGCCGGAGCGATCGAGGAGAAGCTCGGCGAGGCGAAGGAAAAGCTCAATGACGTTAAGATTAAGATCGATTTGCTAAAGCTCCTTGTCAGCCAGGCCGGCGGTGTGATCAGTGACGCCGTGCGGACCAGGATAGCGGAAGAGGTCAAAGAGGCAAAAAGTAAACTGGAATCGGTGAAGCTCGCGATCGAGCTGGTAAAGCCGATGATCGAAAATGTCGGCGGCAGGATCGAAGACACTGTAAAAGAAAAACTGCTTGAAACGCTGGGTGAGGCAAAGAAAAAGATCGAGGACGTCGCAAAGGAGATAAAGAAGGTAGAAGAGAAGGCGGCCGCGGCCCAGAAAGAAGAACAGGAAAAAGCAGAGGCCGCGAAGCAGGAAGCAGCCAAAAAGGCAGCCGTCGAGGCATTTTCGCTGAACGTCAAGAAGAACGCCACTGTCCCGGTGCAGAAAGGGAAGAAGGTCGCTAAGATTGTCGCGACACTTGGCGCGGGCGACGCGCTTGACAAGGTCGTCTCTTCCGACAGTAAGATCGTCAAGGCAGGGAAGAGCGGCAAAAAGATCTGGCTGAAGGGACTTAAGGTGAGCAAGAAGGCCGTCGTCATCACAGTCACGACCAAATACGGCGCGACCTGGAAATTCAAGGTCAAAGTCCAGAAGAAACCCGTTAAGACGAAAAAGATCGTGATCCGCAATAAACCAAAAACGATGAAGGTCGGGAAGAAGATCAATCTGAAACTCGAGATCACGCCGATCACGACAAGTCAGGCCACAAAGATCATAAGCTCGGACAAGAAGGTTGCCACGGTGACGAAGACCGGGACCGTCAAGGCGAAAAAACGCGGAACCGCGACGATCACGGTGAAGAGCGGGAAAGTGAAGAAAAAGCTGACAATCAAAATCACTAAGTAAGAGGACGTCAGCCGGGGACAGCATTGTTTCTCCGGCTGTTGATATGAGAAGGGAAAAAACATGGAAGATCAAGGCAAAATGCTGACACTGGAAGCTTTTGAAGAGGCCTATGAGAAGGTCAGAAAGGTGACGGCTGAGACAAAGCTCGTCTACAGCGAGACCTTCAGCGCGCAGTCCGGGAACAAAGTGTACTTTAAGCCGGAGAATATGCAGAAGACCGGCGCCTATAAGATCAGGGGCGCCTATTACAAGATCAGCTGCCTCTCCGACGAGGAGCGGGCGCGCGGCCTCGTCACGGCCTCCGCCGGCAATCACGCGCAGGGCGTGGCCTACGCAGCCAGGGCTTTTGGCGCAAGGGCCGTCATCGTGATGCCCACGACGACGCCGCTCATTAAAGTGAACAGGACCAAGAGCTACGGCGCGGAGGTGGTGCTGTACGGAGACGTCTACGACGAATCCGCCGCCTATGCGCAGAAGCTGGCGGAGGAGGAAGGCCTCACCTTCATTCATCCCTTCGACGATCCGGCCGTTGCCACCGGACAGGGCACGATTGCCATGGAGATTATCCAGGAGCTTCCGCTCGTGGAGATCATCCTGGTGCCCGTGGGCGGCGGCGGTCTGGCGGCCGGCGTGTCCACGCTGGCAAAGCTCCTCAACCCCAAGATCCGCGTGATCGGCGTCGAGCCCGCCGGCGCGGCCTGCCTCAAAGCGTCCTTTGAGAAGGGCGAGGTCGTGACGCTGCCGAAGGTGGATACGATCGCCGACGGCACGGCTGTCAAGACGCCGGGCGCCTCCATCTTCCCGTATCTTAAGGAAAACCTGGACGGCATCATCACCGTCGGGGACAGGGAGCTGATCGTGGCCTTCCTCGACATGGTGGAAAATCACAAGATGATCGTGGAGAATTCCGGCCTCCTCACGGCGGCAGCCGTGAAGCACCTGGATGTTAAGGGAAAGAAAGTCGCCGCCGTCCTCAGCGGCGGGAACATGGACGTGATCACGATGTCTTCCGTCGTTCAGCACGGGCTCATCTTAAGAGACCGGATCTTTACGGTCTCCGTGCTGCTGCCGGACAAGCCGGGCGCGCTCGTCAGAGTGGCTTCCGTGATCGCGGAAGCGCAGGGCAACGTCATCAAGCTGGAGCACAACCAGTTCGTGAACACAAACCGCAACGCGGCGGTGAAGCTGACCATCACGATGGAGGCCTTCGGCACAGAACACAAGGAAGAGATCATGAAGGCTCTTGCGAAGGAAGGCTTCGTGCCCCACGCGGAAGACATTAACCTGTAAAAGAGCTTATGCAGTTTTATGCTTCAGATTGCTTGAGTGGAGGCGCCGATGGCGCCTCTTTTGTGTTAGAATAGACGGAGCAGGAAACTTGATATGATACGGAGGGAAAACATATGAAAAAATGGCTCAATCTGCTGCCGCTTACACTTGTCTTTTCAGTTGCTTTCGCGCTTCCGGCAGCTGCCGACCACGAGGAAGAGAAAGCCGCGGAATACCTTAGTGAGTACTATAACATTGCCCCCTTTACTTCGGACGAGGCGACCCCGGAGATGGTCAATGAGGCCCTCACCGCCCTCGGCGGGGAGGCAGTCATGGATGACGACTTCAATGAAGAAGCCCTGGTGGCCGAGGGCATGCGCATCGCCGGGCTTGAGGAACTGGCCCTGACCTATGTCAATGACGCAGCCCCTGATAAGGCGGTGAAACGTTTGGTCGAGACGGGGGCGTATGTCTCGGACGACGAGTCCGCTCCGGAGACATCTGACGCGGACGAGTCTGCTCCGGAGGCATCTGCCTCAGACGAGTCTGCCTCGGAGGCGTCTGACGCGGACGAGTCTGCCCCGGAGACGTCTGCCTCAGACGAGTCTGCCCCGGAGGCGTCTGCCCCGGACGAAGACGATGACGAGACGCACGAGTATGCGCCGTATCTGGCCTGCGCGATCGATCTGGGCTTCCTTCCCACAGACGAGACGTCGGAAATCGAGGATTTCCTCTATCACTGCGCGGAGACGGGCGGAAAGGCCCGGCATTACATCGGCAGGATCAGTGATGACGACATCCTGACAACCCTTGCAACGACGATGAACGGATTCAGCATATTCGAAGAAGAGTCGCTCGCAGACCTCGGAAAGGAAATCGTCCTCAGCGGGGCGACGACCGGTTACAATCTGAAGTATACGAATGACGACGCGCATTTTCTTGCGGATTACACGCTGCGGTACGGCCACAGTGACGTCCGCCATGCGATCCAGCTGGTCGGCCTTTTGAAGAGCGAGGGCTTCGACGGCTATGTGCAGGTCGAGCCGAAGGTTTCCGTCTACGAGTACATGACCGAATGGGGCGAGCCCTCGGACCCGACGCCGACCTATATGGTGAAGCAGGAGACGGAGGACCGCTATCTGTGCTACGCGCTTGAGTATGATCTGGCGATTGAGTTCGATACGCTTGAGGAGAAGAACGACTTCCACGAGCTGATTGAGACCTATGCCAAGAAGTACGACGATCGCGTCGATGCAGACGGAAATGTCACGGCCAGGCTTCTTGCGGAGTCCTTCTGGCAGCCGCTGTACTTCTCCCTCACGGAGATGGAAGAGGACGAATACGGCGAGCTTGTCGACAACGTCATCTATAATGCCGACGGGAACTATGCGCTGCATTCCTTCTCGCTCCCGGAGAACTGCGACGCGATCGAAGCGAAGGTGAAGGAGGCGGCCCCGGATCTTGAAGTCAGCCGTCAGACGATCTATACCAATCCGGCCTTCATGCGCTATATCACGGGAGAGGATCATCAGTAAATGAAGCCGGCGGAGGCGGAAAAATGAAAGAATTACTGGAACAGATCAAACAGGCGGCGCGCGGCGCAGGGCGCATGATCTTAAGCGCTTCGAATATCAGGGAAGCGACGGTTCAGAAGGGCAATAACAGCAATCTTGTGACGGCCTATGACAAGAAGGTGCAGGCTTTTCTTGAGGAGACGCTGCATGAGGTGCTGCCTGAGGCCCGCTTCATGGGCGAAGAAAACCACGAGGATACCTTCCTCAAAGAATACGGCAAGGGCTATCTCTTTGTCATCGATCCGATCGACGGAACGTCCAACTTCATCTTCGGATACCGGCGGTCCGTGACTTCGATCGCCCTCATGCTTGACGGAAAGCCGGTCCTCGGCGTGATCTACAACCCTTATGACGATATCATGTATGCAGCCGTCGCCGGTGAAGGCGCCTGGATCAACGAAGAGAGAATGACCTCGAGCGGGCAGCCGCTGTCGAGGAGCCTGGTCATCTTCGGAACGAGTCCGTACTATAAGAAGGAAGACATCCGGCGCGCCTTTGATATCGCCTACGCCTATATGCCGCACTGCGTGGATATACGGAGGAGCGGCAGCGCCGCCTGGGATTTGTGCCAGGTGGCCTCCGGCGTCGCCGGGATCTTTTTTGAACCCGTCCTGCAGCTCTGGGATTATGCCGCCGGGGCGCTGATCGTGGAGGAAGCGGGCGGTACCGTGACGACACTGAGCGGAGAGAAGCTTTCCTATACGGGGGCTTCCTCCGTCATTGCGGCGTCGCAGGGCGCCTCGAAGGATGCGTATCTGCCCGGCAGCATTTAAGGGGCTGTTTCCGGAGCAGAGTTGTTTCTAAAGGAATGCTGCGGCTAAAGGAGTGCTGGGGCTGAAGGAGTGCAGCGGCTAAAGCAGTGCTGCGGCTGAAGGAGTGCAGCGGCTGAAGCAGTGCGGAAAGGACGAAGCTTTGAATTACCTGCAAAAACTCGGAAAGGCACTGATGCTGCCGGTCTCCTGCCTGCCGATCTGCGGGCTCCTGATGGGACTGGGGTATTTCCTGTGTCCCTCCGCCATGCAGGGCGGAACCATCAGCGGCGTCAAGGATCAGATCGGTTATTTTCTCATCACAGCCGGCGGCGCTCCCTTAAATCATATCGCGCTGCTCTTTGCGATCGGCGTCGGCGTCGGCCTGTCTGACGGGCACGACGGCACGGGCGCCATCGCCGCCTTTGTGTCCTGGCTTGTCATCACGGCGCTGCTAAGCACAGGCACCGTCACGGCGCTTTTTCCGGGGCTTATGGAAGACGCCGACAGTCTCCTGGCATTTTCCAAAATCGAAAACCCGTTTATCGGCATTCTGTCCGGGATGATCGGCTCCTCCTGCTACAACCGTTTTAAGGACAAACGCCTTCCGGACTGGCTGTCCTTTTTCAGCGGCAAGCGCTTTGTGGCCATGGCGGCGGGCGTTCTGTCCATCCTGGCGGCAGCGGCGCTCCTCATCATCTGGCCGCTGCTCTTTAAGGGCCTCATCGCCCTGGGAGCGTCGATCGCCGGCCTCGGCAATTTCGGCGCCGCGCTCTACGCTTTTCTGAATCGTCTGCTGATTCCCACCGGCCTTCACCATGCGCTCAACAATGTCTTCTGGTTCGACACGATCGGCCTGGGAGACCTGACGCATTTCTGGGCCGGCGACACGAGCGCGGATGTCACGTGGTCGCTCGGTATGTATATGTCGGGCTTTTTCCCGGCCATGATGTTCGGCGTACCTGGCGCGGCGCTGGCCATTGTCCGGAGCGCGAAGCCGGAGAAGAAAAAGGCCGTCATGGGCATCATGCTGTCAAGCGCCGTCTGCGCCTTTGTGTGCGGCGTGACGGAGCCATTTGAATTCGCCTTCATGTTCCTTTCGCCGGTGCTTTACCTGTTCTATGCGCTCCTGTACGGCGTCGTCACGTTCGTGGCGCTCGCTTCCGGATTCCGGGCCGGTTTCAGCTTTTCGGGCGGCGTCACCGACCTCATCTTCTCGTCGTCCCTGCCGGCCGCCGCGCGCACCTATATGATTCTTCCCCTGGGCCTTCTGGCTTTTGTGCTCTTCTATGCCGTTTTCCGTTTCTTCATTCTGAAATGGGATCTGAAGACGCCGGGGCGGGAGGATGAGGCCGCTGCGCCGCCCGGCGC
Source organism: Lachnospiraceae bacterium UBA2860 (assembly GCA_002350625.1). Lineage (GTDB taxonomy): Bacteria > Bacillota > Clostridia > Lachnospirales > Lachnospiraceae > Chordicoccus. The sequence goes on along the minus strand of DEFE01000028.1, from coordinate 67,188 downwards.
GAAAGCGAAGCGTGCCGTGAGCGACTGCGCCCGGCAAGCGGGGATGATTCTTAAGGGCCTCGGCGGCGCGGAAAATGTCGTCTCCATCGATCACTGCGTCACAAGGCTCCGCCTGGAGCTGAAGGACGCCTCGAAGATCGACGAAGCCGCGATTCGTTCGGCGGGTGCGCCGGGCGTGATCCGGGTCGGGAAAAACGCGGTACAGGTGGTCGTCGGGACCTCGGTACAGTTTGTGGCGGAGGAGCTTCAAAAACAATGCGCGTCTATGTCCGCCGGCGCGGAAGAAACGCGTGATGAGCAGGGAGCATCCGCTTCCGCTGATCCGAAAGAAGCTGCGGGAACGCGCGCCCACAGGATGATCTCGCATCTCGACGACATTTTCACAGACCCCGTGACGGACGGCGGTTTTGATTTTGTGATGACCCGCACGGAAGGCATCCACGCAAGACCGGCCGGCGCCATTGCGAAAATGGCGGCCGCGTATGATTGTGAGATCACTGTTTCCGCGGACGGCAGGACCTGCTCCGCCCGGCAGATGACGGAGCTCATGGCTCTCGGCACTTCGAAGGGGACGGCCGTGCATGTCCGGGCTGCCGGGAATGATGCTGCATCGGCGCTGTCCGCGCTGAAGGCTTACATGGAGGAGAACCTGTGATGAGGAAAATGAAGGCGAAGGTCGCGCAAAGCGGATTCTCCGCAGGCCCCGCGTTTGTCTGCCGGAGGGCAGAGGCCGCCATCTATCAGCAGGGAATCCCCCCGGTGGAAGCAGAGCGGCTCGCCGCAGCTGTCGCGGAACTCGACAGGCGTCTCGGGGCGCAGAGCCATCTGAAGAGCAGGCAGGAGGCGGAGCTCGTGGAGGCGGAACGCATGCTGCTGCATGCGGAGGAGTACGCCGGGCGGGCTGCAGCGCTGATTGAAGAGGAGCAGCTGAGCGCGGTCGACGCCCTGAAAAAGGCGGAGGCATCGGTCTGTGAGGGACTGTCCGCGAGCGGCAATGCCTACATCATGGAGCGATGCGCGGACGTGAAGGGCCTGACCGCCCATCTCATCGGCATTCTCACGGGAAGTGAGAGAAAGCTTCCGGAAGCGCCGTGCATCCTTGTCAGCGACGAACTGAGCCCGAGCGACGTATCCCTGACGGAACCGGGCCTCATCCTGGGCATCGTCACGGAGAAAGGATCTCCCACGTCGCACGTGTCCGTTCTCGCGGGAAATCTGGGCGTCCCTTACCTGTATGGATTAAAGACGCCGGCGGAAGAGATCCGGGACGGAGACAGGCTGATCCTCGACGGCAAAAAAGGCTGTGTCGTCATCAATCCTCCGGAGGATGCATGGGAGGCGGCTGAGGAGCGGATGGAGGCGGCTCTTGAAGAGAGGCAGACGGCAGATGCAGCGGCGGCCTTAAGCGCCACGAAGACGCGCGTCACAGCCAGCATCTCCGGGCCGATGGAGCTTGACAGGCTGCCGGCGGCAAAGGGAGGCGGCATCGGGCTTGTGCGGTCGGAGTTTCTGTTCCTGAACCGCAAGAGCGCGCCTTCCGAGGAGGAGCAGCTTGCCGCCTATGAGCGCATTGTCTCCGCCGCGGCCGGCGGGGACGTAGTGATCCGGACGATGGACCTCGGCTCGGACAAGCAGGCGGAATGGCTGCCGATCCCCGGGGAGCCGAATCCGGCGCTCGGGATGCGGGGACTCAGGGCATCCCTCGCATATCGCGAAGTGTTCCGGACACAGCTGCGGGCGCTCCTGCGCGCCGCGGCTGCAGGAAATCTGAAAATCATGGTTCCCATGGTTACGGAAGTGTGGGAAATCGACGAGACCTTGGAGGAAATCAATAAGGCTGCTGAGGAGCTTGCGCAAAGAGCTCTGCCTTACCGCATCCCGGAGCTCGGGATCATGATTGAGACGCCCGCCTCTGTGATGATCGCGCCGGAGCTCGCTGAGAAGGTCAGCTTTTTCAGTATCGGGACCAATGACCTCATGCAGTACACCCTGGCCATTGACAGAGAGACGCAGAACCTCGACGAGTACTGCAATCCGCTTAACGAAGCGGTATTCCGCATGATCGCTCTCACGGTGGAGGCCGCGCACGGTCAGGGGATCCCTGTGACGATCTGCGGCGAGCTCGGCGGAAACCCGGCCGCCATAGAGCGGCTGCTCCGCCTCGGCGTGGACGAGCTGTCCGTATCTGTCGGCAAACTGGCGCAGATCCGGAAAACGGTCGCTGACGTGGAGGCGGGACTTAACGCAAGCGCCGCAGCGCCGGGACCCGCCGGCATGCCTGCGGAGACGGGACCCGCTGCAGGGCAAGCAGCGCCGGAGCGCGCGCACATCAAAGCGCCGGCCGACGGCGAACTCATCCCGATGGAGGAGATCCCGGACGAAGCCTTTGCGAGCGGCCTCTTAGGCACCTGCCTCGGCATCCTGCCGACAGACGGCACGATCTATGCCCCGATCAGCGGCACCGTCAAGACGGTGGCGAAGGCGCGCCATGCCATTTCTTTCGCAAATGGTGACACAGAGATTCTGGTTCATGTCGGGATAGATACGGTCCGGCTGAACGGCGAGGGATTCGCTGTCAAGGTGGAGGAAGGACAGCGCGTAGAAGAGGGACAGATCGTCATGGAGGCGGATCTTGCGCTGATCCGAGAGAAGGGCTTTAATCCCATGGTGATCGTCGTCAGGATCAAAGGGTGAAACGACTGCCGTTTCCGGACGCCGCTATTTGAAAAACAAAGCGGCCGGTGATTACCGGCCGCTTCTTACTGGACTCTTTTACTTTATATTGCCGCAGGCGCTTTTGTCCGGCGCAAAGGTGCCCGGGTTAAACGCCGCGTAGGGTGCTTTCAGCTCCTTCAGATTCTTAATGGTTCCGGAGGGCTGTGCCTGAGTCTTGATCTCCGTGGAATGCTCAAGCTTGCCGTTCCAGCGGAGGCGGGAGCGATCCTGCTCTTCCTGCGTGAAATGGACCTTGATCTTTCCATCCTCGATGCTCGCTGTCCCATGGCTGCCGCAGACGACGCAGTCCACCGACTTTCCGTCATGGGAGACCTGGAGCAGGCGCGTATGGCAGACCGGACATACGCCTTCTTCGTCGCCTCTCCATTTCAGACGCTCTTCCTCTGTCTCCGCATTGATCGAAGCGAGAAGATTTTGACCGACCTTCGTCATGCGGTCCATCATCTCCGGATAACCGAGGACGGACTCGTGGGCCATCGCGCCGTAGTATTCCACCGCGTCAATCACGTCGATGCCCCAGGGGAAAGTGAATTCATACATCATCGGCAGCGTCAGCGCAATCCAGTTCTCCGTCATGGCGCCGCCCACGGAAATCAGTGCCGCGGAGCGTTTTTTGAAGGTGCGCGCATCCGGGAGCTGCTCTTCCGGCTTGCCTGCCGCTTTGCCTTCATCGTAGGCAGCCTGGCGGAATGTGATGTCGTGGCTGGGCCCGATGCGGTCGCAGATGGTTTTGAACCTTCCGGTGACGGAAGTCTCATAAGTGGGGCAGGCCAGGATGAGGCCGTCAGACTGCATCACGCACTCATCGAGGATATCAAAATCATCGTGGCGCACGCAGTAGCCGCGGCCGCGGCCGGTCATCATGCCGATCACGCAGGAGATGCAGCCGTTGCAGTTTGTGATGTTCAGATCATCTGCCCGGATGAAAGCTGTCTCGCAGCCGGCTTTTTCGCACTCCATCAGCGCGTGCTTAACCATGATGTCACAGTTGCTCATCTTTCTTCCGAATGAAATTCCCAGTATCTTCTTTTTCATGATTATCCCCTTTATGCAAGATAAGATTTCGGCGGAGCGTTCAATTTCATGATATTTCTTTGAAAGAATCTATATAGATCAGATGTCCGTAAACTCACCTCCCTGATCTGGCCGGTTTATCTGTTTTGCCGTTCTCTAAGTAATTACTTAAATTTTATCATAAATCCGCAAAAGATAAAACCCGGACGCTGTGAAGCGCCCGGGCGGGAATGAAAATGCTCAGTTTTTGATGATCCTGACATAGCCTGTCGGCGTGCCGTAGTACATGCTGTCGATGCAGGTGCCGTAGTTGGCGCCTTTCGCGTGCACGACCTTGTCGTTGCCGATATACAGTGCGACATGTCCGCCGTATTTGTAGCAGACCAGGTCGCCCGGCTGAAGCTCACTCTTCGAGATGTTCGACATGCTCTGGAAATCGCTTGCCGTTCTCGGAACGCTCATGCCGAAGTGCGCGTAGATCAGATGCACGAAGCCGGAGCAGTCCGTGCCGGAGGAGAGGGAGTTGCCGCCCCAGACATACGGCAGGACACCGACAAAGCTTTTCGCGTACTCGACAAGCCGGCTGCGAAGCGAGCCCGAAGCGCTTGAAGAACTGGAAGAACTGGAAGAGCTTGAAGAGGGCACTTCCGACTCATCCGTAAAATACGTGACGTCAGAAGAATTCAGCCACTCCTCGATGGCCAGCACGTCATCCGGAAGCTCATATTTGGACAGATCCTGATTGGAACTGCTCGAGGCGACGGCATTTGACGCTTTTACCTTGAGGCGCACTCTGGCATAGCGCTTTTTGTAAACAGCCGTGATGACCGTATAGCCTTTTTTTCTGAGAACAACGGTGCCGTCCTTCTCAACCGAAGCGACGGCCGGGCGGGAAGAAGTAAAAGAGATGGCTTCATTTGCGACGATTTTTTTCCCGTACTTGATCTTAAACCGGACGTTGTTTCCGAGACGGACGGTTTTCTTTTTCAGCTTAGGCGCTTTTTTTAGTGTGACGCTGACGGTTTTCGTCTCTGCGGCGTAAACAGAGAAAGCAGAAAAACACGCCGTGAGCGAAAGTGTCAGCATAAGTAATGTCAGAAACAGAGACTTCTTTATTCGCATAAGTTTTTCCTCATTGATCAGAATTTCGATGCACATACCATACCACAGAAGCGTAACAGAAACAATATACAAATGTAACAAATCTGTAATAATTTGAAAAACAATGGGAGGAAGATTGCGATAATATGCAGATCAGAGATAAGTGTAAAAAACATAGACACACTGTTCACAATATTTACTCGCATTAATATGGTATGACCTATGTCGACGGATACTCCCTGTCGCATAAAGAGCGCCTTGTGGAGGACGGCTATGACCGTCTGGAGATCGGGAAAGCACTCGCGAACAACTATCTGCACCAGGTGCTGGACGCGGGATTCTTCCACGGCGACCCGCATCAGGGGAATATTATGCTTATGGACGGCGTTCCCTACTGGATCGACTTCGGCATGGTGGGGCAGCTCAGTGAGGGCAATATCGCCGCGGTTCAGAACCTGATCTTTACGCTCGTGCAGGAGGATGTGGAGGGCCTGACCAATGCGGCGCTTCAAATGGGCACCGTGCGCGGGAAGCTCAACAAGGCGCGCCTCATGGACGACCTGGAGGGCATCAGCACCAGGTATATGTCGGCGACGAGCCTTAAGGATATGGATGTCGGGCAGCTGATGCTGGAGCTGACGGACCTCCTCAACGAGCATCATATTGTCGTCTCCCCGGCGTATACGATGATGGTCCGGAGCCTGGTGACGATGGAAGGCGTGCTGGAGGAGCTGTGCCCGGAGCTCGATCTGTTCGGTTTCCTTCAGGAAAAGCTGCTTTCGAGAGCAAAAGACAACTTCGATGTCAAAGAGAAGCTGACCTCCTCTATGGAATCCATAGCGGCCTCAGCGGCGCGAACGGTAAAGATGCCGGGGCTCGCCGTGGATGCGCTCCGGAACCTGGTGAAGGGCAGGACGAAGATCAGCTTTGAGCTGACGGGCTATGAGGAGCCGCTGCAGGTTCTGGTCGACGTGATCAAAAATGTCGTCCTTGCCATCTTTGCCTGCGTCATCTTCAGCGGATCCTGCAGGGTCTACAGCGCTTCGGTGCCGCCTCTCGTCGACGGCGTTCCGCTGTTTGCGGTGGCCGGCTTCGCGCTTTCCATCGCCCTGGCGGTCTATGCGGTGAAAAAACTGATAAAAGCGGCGGGAAAACGCTGATAAAAGCGGCGGGAAATGCTGATTTATGCGGCGGGAAACGCTGATTTATGCTGCGGGAAACGCTGTGTAAAGCGCCGGTGCCCGCAGTTTTTGACACGATGAGAATATGTGTTCGCTGTAAAGGAGCTGGGAATTGAAGGGATTTCGCTGGAGGGTCATATCAACGGTTCTTCTTGCCGTCGGCTTAGTCATTGCATTCAGCTGGATTGTCGCCTTGCTGAATTTAAGAAGGGTTTCCTCTGAAGCTGACAAAGAAAAGCCGCAGACCCGGGAAGCAATCAATGTCGCCGTATCTACGCTGTCCGATGCGTGGTCGGATTATGAAAAGAGAATTATCAGCCGCTATGAGGTAGAGGCGGTTGTGGCATCGCTTGCGCTTCAAAGTGTCATAGACGATGCGGGTGAGCCGGAGGGGCTCCGCGAGAACAGCCTTGTGATCAGCGTCCCGGACGGCGAACCGGCCATCTCAGATCCTGCGGCGCAAGCCCTCGGGCTCAGTACGTCTTTGCTTAAGGGAAACCGGGGATCCTTCGCGGCGCCGAATCAGCCGGACACCTTTGTGGCCTACAGCCAAATCAGCGGCACCTCCAGTTATTATGTCACATGGTATGAAGATACCGTCATTGAAGATATCGTAAGGCAAACCGTCAATGTCGCCGGCATCCTGAAGTGGATTGAGATCGCCTATGACATGCCGGCCGTGTTTGTATCCGGCGACCCGGAAAGCGGAGAGGCCCCGGAGATTCTTTACAGGAATACCCGTTATTTTGAGAATTGTGAAAGCCTTCAGGATCTGGGACTGACACCGGATGATCTGGCGAAGAATGATGCGAAAGCTTCCGGAAAACTGACCTATGACGGCGCCTCGTTTATCTACGCTTCGGGGGCGTCGGAAGCGCCGGCCGGCTATGTCATTATGCTCGAGCCTGTGCCGAACCTGTACGCGAAGGTATTCGTCCAGGGCGGCTATATGATTGCAGCCCTGATGATCCTTGTGATCATGCTGCTTGTCACCGGCTTTTCTCTCTATCCCTATGTGCGCAATAATATCCTGACGCCGGAGGAGGAGAAAAAATATACGCCCTCCCGCGCCAGGTCGACTGCGTCTCTTTTCGGGTTCTTCGGATTGGTCATCATCGCTGTTCTCGGCATGTTCAGTTATGCGCTGAACGGGATGTATGACGATGTCGTGAGAGGGCGGGCGCGCCTTGGCATGCTCAATGACAGCCTTGACATGTTTACGGAGCGATACAGCGATAATATGAGATCCTTTCAGGATGTCTATCTCGAGTACGGCAATCAGATCGCCGGGCTTCTTGATACTTATCCCCAGCTGCGGGACGCTGAGGTTCTCGCGACGCTGGCGGACAGCATATCAGCCTCGGCTATTACCCTGTATGACGCGGACGGGCGCGAAACGGTGAGCAGCGGCCGGTGGACCGGGCTTGAACTCAGTGCGGATCCGAGCTCCACGACTTACGATTTCAGGCGGATTCTGCGAGGCGTGCCGAACGTCGTCCATGGCCTGGAGACGGACGAGGTGACAGGGCTGAACGAGATGCGGCTGGGCATCCGGATTGAGGACGGTGCACCCGGCGGCGATACGTACGGCGTGATGATGCTTTGCGTCGATATTCCCGCGCTGACAAATTACGACATAGATCCGGAAAAGACGGTCAGAGAAATATTCGCCGGTTTTACCGACCCTGAGACGACCTTCCTGATCGCGGATTCGGTCAGCGGGCAGATCCTTGTTTCCAGCGACAAAGGGCTGGAAGGGAATCAGATCAGCGCGCTGGGGCCTGCCGATACGGAACTGAAGGGCTCCCTGGTGAAGACCCTGAAGACAGAGGAGGGGGATTATTTCGTCACTTCCGAATCCATGGAGACGCCGGAGATTCTTGCATGGACAGGCGCATCGGACTGCGTTATCAGCTATTATAGAGGCCCGAAAACCACTTTCTTCCTCGAGATGATTATCCTTGCGGCTGTCGGCAGTATCCTGTTTCTTATCATTTACAGCCTTCTTTCCTGGAGAACACTCTCCGGCTATACGGATGCATTCTTCAATGCGTACAAGAACGAGAAAGGGGCTGAAGATCCGAAGAATAAGATGGGTCCCATCCGGAGGACGATTGCCGCGGCCACGCCCCCGCAAAATGGCATGGCAGCCATGGAAATCGCCATGGGCGTCATCATGCTGGTGCTGATCTGCGTCATGAATATCAACTCGGCTGTCACGAAGAATACGGTTTACCGCTATGTGATCGCCGATGAGTGGGAGAGAGGATTCAATCTCTTCGCGATCGCCGCGATTCTGATCCTCATGTCAAAAATCGTACTGCTTGTGATCGGTCTGCGCATCCTGATGACTGTCCTGGCTTATTTTTCAGCCTCAAAGGGAAAGACGATCTTCCGCCTCCTCGCCAATGTCTTTCTATATGTGGCGTTATTCGTCTCCCTGATCAAGATCTTCGAATATCTCGGATTCAGCCCGGCGGCGATTGCAGCCGGCATGGGATCCCTGGCCCTGGCCATTTCCCTGGGCGCGCAGAATTTTGTTTCTGACATTATTGCCGGTCTGACCTTGGTATTCGAGGGAACTGTCCATGCGGGAGACAATGTAGAGGTCGCGGTTTATGGAAGCCCGGACATATCGGGCAGGGTAGTGGAGATCGGCGTCCGCTGCATTAAGCTTCTGACCAAAGAAGGCGATGTGATCACCTTCAGCAACAGAGATGTCAAGATGATTAAGAACAGCACGCAGCTGAACTCCAAAGTCATCTGTGAGATAGAGGTATCTTCTGAGATCGCCGCAGATGATCTGCGACAGATCCTGGAGGCGGAGCTCCCTGCCATCGGTGAGACAGACAGGCGGATCCTGGGCAGCCCCATTTACAACGGGATCACGGCGTACGGCGGCGGAAAGATGACGCTGTCCGTCAGCTCGGAGTGCAGTGAGGACGATTATTCTTATGTCAGAGACAGGCTGTATGTTTCCCTTCAGAAGATTTTCCGGGAGCACGGCTGCGATATCTAATCACCGTGATCAGAAACGGATGTAAGCGAACGAACCTGTCAAAAAGAGCTTCCCCCTTGTCGGAGGAAGCTCTTTTTATGACCGTGTGCCGGGATGCCGGCCGTTTTCAGGCGACCTGCGGCTCGAAGCAGCTGACGGTGATGCTCGTCACCACGCCGTCCTCCACAAAGATATAGAGGAAGGTGCAGTCATTTCTGTTCTCCAGGAAGTCATCGATGAAATACGCCATAAAGACATCCTTCGACACAGTCCCCTGGCTGTAATAATCTTCATAGCTGTATTCTGTTTTGGAAGTCAGATAGAACTTGTTGACGCCAAAGTAATTGCGCATGACGCGGTCTCCGCCCTCCCTGTCGGGGTGGCAGACGCCGCCGTAGATGGTCAGCACATTGCCGCCCGCCGTGATGGAACTGACTTCCCCGCCGAAAGAAGATCCGATCGTCGCGATATAATCTGTGTTCCACTCGTCGTCGTGGACATATTCCTTTATTTCGTCCTCTCTTACGGTGACCACACAATAGGCCGACGAACCGCCCACGACAGCGGTAATCACTGCCGTGCCCGGGTTCTTCCCGGTGACAAGTCCTTTCGATGAAACTGTTGCGACATACTTGTCGTCTGAGGTCCATTTCACCGTTCCGCTGATTCCGCTGACCCGCAGCTGCACCGTTTCTCCCGGATCCAGATCGGCAAAATCCCTGTTGATGTTAAGCTTCGGCGCCTTATATCTCTTCCAGGAGATTTTTGTGAGCTTTCTTCCGTTCGTGATGGCCTTCAGCTTTTTTGTAAAGGATGCCTTTTTGATCTTCGTCTTGCCCATGAAGGCGTAGTGGGATTTTTTCTTGTTATAAGTGTACTTTGCGGACTGCACCTTTCCCGCGCTTGTCAGAACTTCATTTTTCTGCAGCTTGTTGTAAATGGCGGTGCCGCTGCTCGTCCAGTAGGTTGTCATCAGCGAGCGCGAAGCACCGGTGTCGGTCAGGCGCTGCTGTACCAGGCAGCCTTTCTTTTTATAGTAGCCGCTCACTTCAAAGTAGCGGTTAACCGTGGCATATTTGTAGGGCGTTACCGTCTGGTTTTTATAAGTGTACAGAGACGGAATCCCCATCTCGTCGATCAGCAGCTCAGGGACAGAGTCATTGTCAAAGTAAATATATGCGTAAAAAACAACGCCATTTTCTCCCATATATTTCTTATAAGCCTTTTTTGCGTCCGTTGTCACGGATGCAGATACGGGAATGGCAAAGGCCAGCAGCATCGCCATGAGCAGAATGATTTTTTTCATGTTTCAACCTCCATACTATTTCTTCCTGTGCGGCGCACAATTTGTCATCATTATAGCACAGCGGACGGCTTCTTTCATTTGATCTCAGGATATTTCTGCCGCGTATTCTGATCAGGGGGATTTCATCGCGGATCTGTGGTACAATTTGTTCTGTGATTTTCCAAGCAGCACGCACAGGCGGAAAAGGAGAAAGGTGCCATGAGCTATTATCTTCTTACGGACACCGCAAAGCCCTGCACGAAGGAAGAATTGTTTCACGAGACGGGCTATAAGTACGCGGCCGTTCTCACGACGGCGGAATGGGCGGCGGACCGGGAACGCTTCGATATGGGGATCGAGTGGGAGCCGGATACAGGGGACATCTACAATACAAAGGCGGAGGTCAACTACGACTCGCTCACCGGGACCTTCCAGATTCCGGACCGGGCGAACATCGGGGAGAGAGAGTTCTGCTTCGCATATGCGCTGGACGAGAAGGGCATCGTGTTCATAGACGACAGCGGCAGGGCGGAGCAGATGATCGATACCATCCGCCGCACGAAGAGATGGCGGACGCCGTCTCTGGAGCGCTTTCTGCACGATTTCCTGGAACAGATCGTGGACAGGGACCTGTCACTTATGGAGAGCTATGAGGAAGAACTGAACCGGATTGAGGACGCCGTCCTGGGCACAGAGGGACAGGAGGACCTCGGACGGGTCATTGAGATTCACAACGATATCCGTATCCTCCTCGTGCACTATGAGCAGCTCATCGATATGACGCAGGAGCTCGAGGAGAATGAAAACGGCTTCTTCAGTGAGGAGAACCTGCGCTACATCCACCTGTTCATGAATCTTCTGGTGCGGCGGCGCGATTCCGCGGCGTCTCTCCGCGATCACTCGACGCAGGTGCGGGATCTCTATCACGCGCAGCTGGAGGTGCGGCAGAACAGGATCATGACGCTGCTCACTGTCGTCACCACCATATTCATGCCGCTTACGCTGATCGTCGGCTGGTACGGCATGAATTTCCGCTATATGCCGGAGCTGGACTGGCGCTACGGCTATCCGGCCGTGTTTGTGGTGAGCATCGCCATCATCATCTTCTGCCTGATTCTCTTCAGGAAGAAGAAATGGCTGTGAAGGCAATTGTGAAAGTAAAGAGACATTTTCGCAGACAGAAGTGACAATACGGAACCTCCCTTGACGATCGAAATGAATCAAAGGATAATTGAATTAACAAGCCCGGCATCGCAGCATCATCGTGCCGCTGCTGTGCCGGGATCGTTATTGACAGTGATTGATCAAGGGGTATGGAGATAGATGTCAGGAATTCAAAAAATCGGAAAGCTGTTTCTTTATGCAGGGGTAGAAAAAGAGGAGTATGAACAGCTGCTCCCTTTGATGCATGAAGAAAACCGGGAGCTGCTGAGGCTGTTTTCCCAGCTTGCTGCCGTGATGTTTCTGCTGCTGTACATTGCGAGCATGCTTACAAACGGGTTTGCCGCAACGAACAGTACGACCTATCTGATCTGCGCTACCGGGATGCTGCTGATTCTGTTCTGCACCTGTTTTGTCGTGCCGAAGTATCCGGCGCTTGTCATGGTGCTCGTCTTTCTGTTCGAGGTTCTGCTGTATACATTCGGCATTCGCATTTCGCTCCTCCACGCAGAGAAGGCAGCCGTGTCGGCCATCGCCTTTTTACTGGTGACCCCGCTGCTGTTCTATGACCGCCCGATCAGACTGACGGCTCTCATCGGAGCAGCCGTCGCCGTATTCGTCGCGATCGTTGCCCGTTTTAAGGCGCCGGATGTGGCGGAAAGCGATATCTGGAATATGGTCACCTTCGGCGTTGTGGCCGTTGTCACAACCCTGTTCATCATGCGCATCAAGATCCATGCGCTCTCCCAGTCGAGACAGATTGAATACATGGGCCAGACCGATCTCCTGACCGGGACAAAAAACCGGAACCATTACGAGACCCGGCTGAAGGGATACCCGGGTCTGTGCGCTTCAAACCTGATCTGCGTCTATGCCGACGTCAACGGCCTGCATGAAATGAACAACAGGGAAGGCCATCCGGCGGGAGACAGGATGCTGTGCGCAGTTGCCGCCGAAATCCGGAAAGACTTCGGCGAGGAGCACACGTACCGCGTCGGCGGTGACGAGTTCGTGGCCTTCCGCGTGGACGGCAAGCCGGAGGACCTGCCTTTTGAAATTGATCTGCTGAAGCAGGTTCTGGCCAAAAAAGGGTATCACATATCTGTCGGAACGGCTGTCCGCGAGAAGACGCAGGGCGAAATGGATATGTATGCCCTTGTCAGCGAAGCTGAAAGCAACATGCTTGCCGATAAACGGGAATTCTACCGCCGGTCTGAGAATGACCGGAGAAGCAGATAAGGAGAGTCCCCTCTATGAACATGCTGTTTGCAGAAACACTGAAAAAGATCAGGACGGGACGGGGACTATCGCAGCGCGAAATGGCTGAGCAGATCTATGTCACACGGTCCACGGTTGCCCGCTGGGAAAATGGCAGCCGGCTGCCGGATGCGGCGATGATCTCGCGCCTCTCCAGGTGCCTTAACGTCGATGCGGGCACCTTGCTTTCCGCTGCAGCAGAGAGTGACGAAACTCCCAATGTGATTATCGTGGACGATCGGAAGATCATCCTCAGCGGAGCGCTGCCCGTCCTCGAAGCAGTGATGCCGGGAGCGACAGTCACGGGCTTCACACGGCCGTCGGAGGCCCTCGAATACGCGCGGGCAAACCTTGTCGCGCTGGCATTTCTGGATATTGAGATGGGAAAAATAAGCGGGCTCGAGCTCTGCCAGCAGCTGCTTGAGATCAATCCCCGCACCAACATCGTATTTCTAACAGCCTACAGCGATTATGCCGTCGACGCCTGGAGCACCGGGGCCAGCGGCTTCATGCTGAAACCGATCACGGCGGAGGGCGTTCAGGAGCAGCTCAAAAAGCTGCGGTACCCCTTTTTCCCGGGAGGCACGGGCAGATGAGCGAACTTGCGCTTCCAATCGAGTTCATCCTGATCGGCGCTGCGCTGATGCTTACGCTTATAGGATTAAGCATCGCTCTTCTGATGCCCGGCAGCGACCGGACAAGCAGGCGCTTCTTCATCATCTATTTTTTGACCATTATGCTGTACTGCACCATCAGTATGATCAGCGGGTTCATCTATCTGCGCCCGGGGATGGAAACAGTGCAGTATTTTATCGATTATGTCGAAACGCTCCTCGCATGCATCCCCCTCCTCCTGATGACCTTATTCCTGCTGTACTCCTGCGGAGAAGACTGGCGGCACAGCGCGCTCTTCCGCGCCATGATGGCTCTGTGGCTCATATTCTTCATCATGGTGAACATCTCTCCCTTTACAGACTTGTTCTACTACTACTTGCCGGAGCGCGAACTGATGCGCGGACCGCTGTATTCGCTGGTGATTCTGAACATAGAGGTGATGCTTCTCCTTAACCTGATCGGCACGGTCCGCCGGCGGAGCAGACTGTCCAAAAGATACTATTATGCATTTCTCACCGCGACGATTCCCATGACAATCGTCGTGGGCGTCCATTTCTTCGTCTCGGTATTTATCTTATTGGGCTTCAGCATCGCGTTCAGCTCGCTCTCGATGTTCGGGCTCATCCTGCTTGACAAGGTCGAACAATATGTGCGCCAGCAAGAGGAGATCGCCCATCAGCGCGCCAGCATCATGGTCCTTCAGATGCGGCCGCACTTCATCTACAACACCATGATGAGCATCTACTATCTCTGCAAACAGGATGCCGATCTGGCGCAGCAGGTCACGCTTGATTTCACCACCTATCTGCGGAAGAACTTCACCGCGATCGCGAGTGAGGAGCCCATCCCCTTTGCCGAGGAGCTGCAGCACACGCGCGCTTATCTTTCCGTAGAACAGGCACAGTTCGAGGACTTCCTGTTCGTCGACTACGACACGCCGCATGTCGACTTCCGCGTGCCGCCGCTGACGCTGCAGCCCATCGTCGAAAATGCCGTCAAGCACGGCATGGACCCGGATGCCGCATCCTTCCATATCTCCATCCGGACGATGAAGACGGAGGACATGAGCGTCATCGTCGTGGAAAACGACGGCGCTGATTTCGACGCTTTGGGGACCGGCGCTGCCGATGACAGCGAGCCGCATATCGCCCTGAAAAATATCCGGCAGCGCCTTGAAATGATGTGCCGCGGGAAAATGACAATAAGCCCAAGGGAAGGGGGCGGAACGATCGTAAAAGTGGAGATTCCCTGATTGCGGCTGCACCCCCGCGCTGAAATATGCATCAAAAAGAAGCACACCATGTGGTGTGCTTCTTTTTGATGCATTTGCTTACGCAAACGGGAAGGAATTTCTTATGAGCGCTTTTGCCTCTTCGTAACTGCTGATTTCTCCTGAAGCAAGCATCTGAACCATCAGGTTGCCGGCAGCCGTCGCTTCCTGCAGTCCGGCGCTCACTGTCTTATGCAGTGCCTCTGCTGTCAGGCGGTTCAGGAATGAAGCATTGGAACCGCCGCCCACAATCAGTACCTTGCTGTAGGTTCTCCCGGTAATCCGCTCCAGATCCGCCGCCGCCTTCGCATAGCTCTCAGCGAGAGAGTGGTATACCACTGCGCTGAGTTCGCCCAGCGTCTCGGGGACCGGAACACCTTGTTCGCGGCAGTCGCTCCGGACTTCCTCCGCCATGCTCTGAGGAGCCATATAACGCGCGTCATCCACATTGATTCTGGAAGGGAAGTCCTCGCATGCTTCAGCCAGTGCGCAGATTTCGCCGTAGCTCAAGTGCGGCGCCATTTCCCTGCGAAGGTTCTGGATCATCCAAAGGCCCATAATGTTCTTTAGATAACAGATCCTGCCTGCGTAGCCGCCTTCATTCGTCAGATTGGCCTTTCGGCTTTCCTCCGTACAGATCGGTGTATCGAGACTTACGCCCATGAGGGACCATGTGCCCGAACTGATATAGATATAATTGTCGCCCTGCTCCGGTATTGCCGCGATGGCGGAAGCGGTGTCATGGGAAGCAACCGTGACCACCTTCAGCTGAAAACCGATTTCTTTCGCCAGATCTTCCTTCAGTTGTCCGACGAAGGTGCCCGGCGGTACGAGCGGAAGGAAGATGCCTTCCGGGAGACCGAGCATGCGGATCAGATCCAGGTCCCACGCTGCCTTCCCGGTTTTCAGCAGCTGCGTCGTGGAAGCTTCCGTATACTCGCAGCATTGCTTTCCGGTCAGAAGATAATTGAGGTAGTCCGGAACCATCAGAAGAGAGCTTGCCGCCATCAGCTGGTCCGGCCTGTAAGCTTTGTCAGCCGTCAATTGATAGATGGTGTTAAATGATGCTTTCTGCAGGCCGGTTCTGGCGTACAGCTCCCCGGGACTTATTATCTCATCGACCCGCTTGTCCATTCCCGCGAGTCTGTCGTCGCGATAAGCGTATGTTTTGCCGAGAACAAGTCCGTCCGGGTCAAGGAGTACATAATCCACGCCCCAGGTATCGATTCCCAGGCTCACCGGTTTTTCTTTCCGGGACGCACAGATTTTCAGTCCTTTCAAAATCTCGGAGAAAATATGATTGTAATCCCAGCACAGCGAGCCGTCTACCCGTGTCATTCCGTTTTCAAAGCGGTGCAGCTCCTCCAGAATCAGACGGCCGTCTTCGATGTAACCTCCGATGACCCTCCCGCTTGAGGCGCCCAGATCCACTGCCAGGTAGTAATTATTCATGTATCCCCTCCATTGCCGCAGCTTTGTTTTCTGTTATACTCCGCTGTAGCCTTGTGTATGGGTGCCGTCGCTTTTTTTCTGCCCATATGTTTTATAGTGCTCCATCGCGATCTGCATCTCTTCGCCGGAAAGCACGTTCATCTTTCCGGCCGCCATGCAGTGCCACTGCACCTTTGCACACCACTCCATGGTCAGGGCCAGACCGTAGGCACTCTCAATCGAAGGCCCGTAGGCGCACATGCCGTGATTGGCCAGGATCAGCCCTCTCCCCGGCTTTTTAAGAGCTTTCGCAGCTGCCGCCGCCAGCTCGGGGGTGCCGAAGGTGTGATAGGGCACCAGCGGGATCTCATCCGTTTGTGCTTCTGCGATGGCATAATGCACGGAACGGAGAGGCTCTCCCATGCAGGCAAGAATCGTGCAGTACATCGAATGCGTGTGGACGACGGCGCGGGCTTCAGGATCTGTTTTGTAGAAGGCCCCGTGCAGAAGGTATTCGCTGGAAGGCTTTCTTTCGCCTTCGACGACATTTCCTTCCTCATCCAGGATCACAATATCCTCCGGCGTCGTTTTCTCATAGGGAATGCCCGACGGGCTGATGGCCATAAGCCTGAGCTCCGGATCAAAGATGCTGATATTTCCGGCCGTGCCGAGCGTCAGCCCGTCCGCCTCCATCCGTTTTCCGAACGCAACTATTTTTTCTCTGGCCTCTTTCATGAGCATAGTGTTTTCCTCCACTGGTAAATCAGGCAAGAAAGCGGCCTGTCATTTGACCACGCCCTTCTGCAGAATCAGGTTTGCATAGATGGCAGTTTCGCCGCTTTGAAGGATGCAATAACATTTTTTGGCCTGCTCATAGAATTCAAAGCGCTCGTAAGAGCCGAAGGCCTTTTCGCCGCGGGCATCATATTTTGAGACGATCTTCTTGTATTCATCGATGATCGGAAGATCCAGATCCTTATCCTGCGGCATGACTTCCATGACCATGGCAGGCGTATCGACATATTCGTCCAGCGGAATCAGCTGAAGGATGGCATCGAGCAGCTCGGGCACGCCGTGCCCGTCCGCGCGGAGCAGGATCGCGCCGTCGGCGCCCGCGACGGAAGAGCCCGGGAAATTGCCGTCGCCGATGCAGATCCGGTCGCCGTGTCCCATCTCGTTAAGGACGGAGAGGAGCTCCGGAGATATAATAGGCGGTATATTCTTTAACATTGCGCTTCTCCTTTTCATCCAGATTATTTATAAGCTTTATACAGCGGGCCGAAGTTCTTGCAGGCTCTGTAATCGGCACCTTCCTTGTCCATGCCGAAAGCGCCCCAGGCCGCGGGACGATAGATTTTCTCGTCCGGCACATTGTGCATGCAGACCGGGATGCGCAGCATCGAGGCCATTGTGATCAGGTCCGCGCCGACGTGTCCGTAGACGGAGGAGCCGTGATTTGCGCCCCAGGCGCGCATCATGTCATAGGCGCTCTTAAACGGGCTTCCCTCCTTGTGGTCGCAGCGGGGTGCAAACCAGGTGCAGGGCCAGGTGTAATCGGTTCTCTTCCAGAGAACATCCGTGACTTCATCCGGAAGCGCTACGGTCCATCCCTCTGCGATCTGCAGGACGGGGCCGAGACCCTTCACAAGGTTGAGGCGCATCATAGTCACCGGCATCTCTGCCTTCGTGACAAATCTGGAAGAATAGCCGCCGCCGCGGAAGTATCCGTTATCTGCGGGAGCCCATTCCGTCGCTTTTGCCATTTTCGAGATATCTTCTTCCGTGACATTCCACCACTCCTTGCAGACGGGGCTGCCCTCTTCGTCGCTGCACACGCCGGAGAAATCCAGAGCGGAAGCGCCGGAGTTGATCAGGTGGATGAAGCCGTCCGCATCCTTGGCGTGGCCTTCGATTTCATAGCCGGTGACTCTCCTGACAGAATCGCCGCTCCAATACGTGCGGACGTCGGAGAACATCGGCGCCCTGCCGGTGAGCTGCTTCTGGAACAGCATGCACAGGCCGTTCAGGACATCGTTTTCCGTGGCGAGCACATAAGGCTCCCGGGCTCCGTCATAGTCGAACGAGGTTGCAAGAAATGCCTCCGGATAGTCACAGTTCGGATAGAAATCCGTCCACTGTCTCTGTCCCTGGAATCCGCCGGCGATGGCGTTGTGTCCGAGCGCTTCTTCGGGGAAGCTTTCCGCGAGCTTTTCATTGCCGCGCATCAGATCCTTTATGATCACGTACATCTTTACCGTGAATTCCCACTGCTCGTCTTTGACCTCGCGGGATTTCTGGATCCACTCGGGGTTCTTGTCGAAGCATTCTTTGCAGTTTTCCTTTGTCCAGGCGAGGGCTCTTTCGTATTCTTCCTTATCGTAGATGCCTTCGCTCATCCGGCGGATGATCTCCACCTCGTCGACCGACTCCACTCTCATGCCCAGGTAGGACTCGATAAAGTCCTGGTCGATGATGGAGCCGCCGATGCCCATGGTCACGGAACCGATCTGCAGGTATGAGGTTCCTCTCAAAGAAGCGACCGCGACCGCGGCGCGCCCGAAGCGCAGCAGCATTTCCTCTACGTCCTCCGGGATTTTTTCGTCGTCTGCTTCCTGCACCTCGTGTCCGTACATGCCGAATGCGGGGAGTCCCTTCTGGGCGTGCGTCGCAAGTACGGATGCCAGATAGACGGCGCCGGGACGTTCCGTCGCATTGAGACCCCATACGCCCTTGATCGTCGTGGGATCCATATCCATGGTCTCGGAGCCGTAACACCAGCAGGGTGTCACGGTGAGCGTGATGTCGACGCCTGCCTTCTTGAATTTCTCGGCGCACGCGGCGCTCTCCCTTACGCGCCCGATGGTCGAATCGGCGATCACAACCTCTACAGGGGTCCCGTCGCTGTAGCGGAGATGCTTTTCGTACAGCGCCTTCGCCTTTTTTGCCATGCCCATGGTCTGCTCTTCGAGGGAACCGCGCACATCCAAGGGACCTTTCCGTCCGTCGATCACCGGTCGGATGCCTATGACGGGGCGCCCGCCGATCAGTTTTCTGGTATCTGCCATTTTTTTCTCCTTTTAAAACATGTCGTTTACGGCTGCTGTCTTATGCAATGTTTTTGTGAAGGACAGGGCGCACCGCCAAGGTCCGTTTGACCAACGCAATGCGCCCTGTGGCATATCATCTTTCAGTTCCTGACTTCTTTCCCGGCAGGGAAAGAAGATCAGTCGTAGAGGTTCGGAGCGATGTTCTCGTCGTTCATGTTCTCAGCGTTGTACCAATAACCGTCGGTCGGGACATCGATGAGCTCCTGGCCGTTCGCTGCCGCTGTAAGCGCATAGATGCAGTAGTAGCCCATCATCAGCGGAGACTGTGTCACAGCGCCGAGGAATGTGCCGTCTTCAACAGCAGCCTTGATGGATGTGCCGGCGTCGAAGCCAACGCCAACGATCGTGTCGCCGAGAACTTCACGGTTGTCATTTGCGACGAGGAGGCCTTCTGCCGCGGTCTGGTTGGAGCCGAACACAGCGATGGTGTCTTCTTTGTCAAGGATCGTGCCGGCCTCTGTGGAGCAGAGGTCAACCGTTGTCTGCGCCGGGACGCGGACTTCGAGGATGATGTCTGCATCGCCTTCAACAGCGCCTTCTGCTTCGTTGACGTAGAACTCATTGCCTTCCATCGCTACCGTGAAGCCGTCAGCTGCAGCCAGCTCGATGAGCTTGTTGATGAAGCCGAGGCCGCGCTGCTGAATGTTCAGAGCGTAGTTGTCCTGGTTGATTTCGCCGATACGGACAGGAGCGCCCTGGCCGATCTTGTCCTTGACTGCCTCGTAGAGGTTCACAGCCGCAACTTCGCCGGCCGCTACGTTATCTGTCACGACGGTGCAGACGATGGAGCCTTCGGGCGGTTCCGGAACGCCTGTGTCGAATGCGACGACCGGGACGCCCGCGTCAACAGCCGCCTGCAGAGATTCAAGCACGGACGATGTGTCGCAAGCTGCAAGGCCGACGCCGGCCGGTGCGCCGTTGATCGCGCTGTTAAGCATATTCACCTGGTCGGCAATGTCAGACTCAGAAGCAGGTCCCTGGGCTGTGTAAGTGACACCCAGTTCATCCTTCGCCATGTCCATGCCCTGAAGGGCTGCCTGCCAGTAGGTGGACTGGAAGCTCTTGACCACGATCTGGAAGTCGTAGGCTTCATTTGCGGTGAGGCCTTCGAACTGGGCAATGCCTTCCGTTGTGTCGGAGAGGTTCTCAGCCGCGAAAACAGGTGCGGCCATGAGACTTCCGATCATTACTGTGCTCATCAACACTGCCAACACTTTTTTCTTCATTCTTTTATCCTCCTTTTGCTGATAGAATGAAAATGATATAGAGCCGGAGCCGATCACCGGCCCCATATGAAATCCCTCTCTTGAGAGGTGTTTCCGGAAATGAATGTTATTTGATAACCTTTCTCTTGATGATATCGATCGTGACCGCTCCGATGAGGACGAAGCCGGTGATGATCTGCTGCATGTTCGCGTTGAATCCGATATACGGAAGGCCCTGCTTCAGGAATATGATGACGTATGCGCCGATGACGGTCCCATAGATTGTTCCGTATCCGCCGGAGGCTGAGACGCCGCCGACGATAGCGCCGCCGATGGCATCGAGCTCCATGCCTGCCCCGGTGCCTGGCTGCACGGTTTTGATGACGGCCGCATAGGCGATGGAGGCGAGACCTGCGAACAGTCCGCTGACCATATAGACCATCACATGGTAGAACTTAACGTTGATGCCGGACAGGATCGCCGCCTCTTTATTGGAGCCGATGGAGATCGTGTAACGCCCGAATCTGGTGTGGGCCAGAACGAACTGCATGATCAGCGTCAGCAGAATGATCCAGAGGAGGCCCAAAGGCAGCTTCAGGTTATCGGCGGTCGTGATCTTGAAGATCGAGTGAAACCAGCCGTTGTCCTGCTTGGCTGTAGGCCACGGAATGGCGAAGGAGCCGGTGACCACCGAGCCGAGGCCTCTCGTGATCATACAGGTACACAGCGTCGCGAGGAAGGGCGGCAGACCCATAAGTGAAATCAGCACGCCATTTGCGAGGCCGATGCCCACGCCGAACAGGATGGAAACCAGGATCGCCAGTCCTGTGGGGCAGTTGTAGAAACGGATGAGGCAGCCTCCCGCGAGCGCGTAGCAGATCATCCCCGTGCCGATGGAAAGGTCCACGCCTCCGGTGATCAGGGGGAAGGCCACGCCGATCGCCATCAGAGCGTAATAGTATGAAATGTCCATCATGCTAAGGAAGGTCGTGTATTTTCCGAAGTCGGGACTGATCAGGCGGAAGATCAGATACAGGGCTACCAGAACGATGCCGACGATGACTTCCTGCGTAAATATTGATCTTTTCTTCGTCATGCTCTTTCCCCCTACTTGATATCACGGGTTGCCTTGTCCATAATCGCTTCCTGGGTGGCTTCCTCGATCGGGATTTCTCCGGTCTTTTTCCCTTCGCACATAACGACGATCCGGTCGCTCATTCGAAGGATTTCCGTCATTTCCGAAGAAATCATGATAATGGATTTCCCCTCTGAAGCGAGGAGGTTCATCAGCTTGTAGATCTCGTTCTTTGCGCCGACGTCGATGCCTCTGGTGGGCTCGTCGAATATGAGGATGTCGCAGTTCCGCACGAGCCATTTGGCGATGACGATTTTCTGCTGATTGCCGCCTGACAGATTGACGACCAGCTGATCTGCTCCGGGCGTCTTGGTGTCGAGCTCCGCAATGTATTTTTCGGCGACGGCTTTCTCTGCCGCCTTGTTGATAAACATTCCCGCCATATACTTCTCGAGCGTGGCCAGCGTGGAGTTTTCCGTGATCGTCTTCTGGACAACCACGCCGAAGCGCTTGCGGTCCTCGGACAGATACCCGATGCCGTGCCTGACAGCGTCTTCCGGTGAGTTGATCGTGACCTTCTCGCCGTTTACATAGATGTCGCCGCTCTGCTTCGGATCTGCGCCGAAGAGCGCTCTGGCGGTCTCTGTGCGGCCGGCGCCCATGAGTCCCGAGAAGCCGAGAATCTCGCCCTTTCTGAGCTCGAAGCTCACGTCCTGCACGGATTTACCGGCGTTGAGATGCTCCACCTTCAGCACGACGGGGGCATCCTCCGGAACCATACTGTGCGTCTTGGGATTTTCGTAGATGACGCGGCCCACCATCATGTTGATGATGTCTTCTTTTGTGCATTCACTGGTGATCAGAGTGCCGATATAGGCGCCGTCGCGCATGACCGTCACGCGGTCCGTGATGACTTTGATCTCATCCATGCGGTGGGAGATATAGATGATGCCGAGATTCTGTTTTCTGAGATCCCGGATGATCGCGAACAGATCCTCGATCTCTTTTTCGGTCAGAGCGGCAGAGGGCTCGTCAAAGATGATGATCTTAGCCTGATGAGAAATGGCTTTCGCGATTTCGCACATCTGCTGCTTGCCGACGGTGAGATCACTCATCTTGGCCCGCGGGTCGATATCGATATGCAGTTCGTCAAAGAGCTTTTTTGACTCTCTGATCATTTTGCGGTCGTCGATCATCAGCCCCTTTTTGAACTCGCGGCCGATAAAGATATTCTGCGCCACGGTCAGGTCGCCGATCATGTTGAGCTCCTGATGGACGATCACGATGCCGGCTGCCTGAGCGTCGTGGGTGTTGTGGAATTCTACGGTCTCTCCCTCATAGGTGATGGTTCCGGAGTCCTTCGTGTAGATACCCGTCAGAACCTTCATCAAGGTGGATTTTCCGGCGCCGTTTTCTCCCATCAGCGCGTGAACTTCGCCGCGCCTCAGTTCGAAATCAACGTGATCAAGCGCGTGGACACCGGGGAAGGACTTGTCGATGTCTTTCATGGTAAGGATGATTTCACCCATCTCTTCCTTCTCCTTTCTGTCAGTTCCGGCGGCGTCTCGCGGAGACGTCGGCATAAACGAATACGATGACGATAAGGCCGGTGATGATCATCTGGACTTCTTTGGTCATTCTGAGGGCCATGATGCCTTCCTGCAGGAGGGAGATAACCATGACACCGATCACGGTTCCGCCGATCGAAGCGAGACCGCCTGCCATCGAGGTGCCGCCCATGACGCAGGAAGCGATGGCTTCATTGTTGTAGGTGTCGCCAAGACCGGGCTGCACGGTTGTGTATGCGCTGACGAAAAAGATCGCCGCGATGCCGGCCATCGTTCCGCAGATCACGAAAGCGAGCATCTGCCATTTGCGCACATTGACGCCGGAGAGCCTGACCGCTTCTTTATTGCTGCCGAGGCACAGGATGTAGCGGCCGGCCCGGGTGTTGTTCATCACGATGTAGAGCGCTACGGCAGCGATGGCAAAGATGATCAGGCCGGTAGGGATGTCGCCGACCTTGACCAGATTGCGGAACCAGCCGATGCCGCTCGGGTCATTCGCCTGCGGCCAGCTGACGGACTGGGTCTTTGTGAACACGGAGCCGAGTCCCTTGGCGATATTCATGGTCGCCATGGAAACGATGAACGGAGGGACCCCGACATAGGCGACCAGATAACCGTTGAAGCATCCGAACGCAAAGCCGATTGCGATGCTCATCAGAAGGGTAACGATGACCGGCGCGCCGTAGGTGTTGAGGGTGTAGCCGGCCATCAGCGCGCAGCAGAACATCACCGGGCCGATGGAGAAATCGATGCCTCCGGTGGCGATGACGAAAGTAACGCCCAGTGCCAGAAAGCCCAGGAAATACGCGTAGTTTAAGATGCTCATGATACGGGCAGAGCCTGCGAAGCCGGGGATCACTGCAGAGAACACGCCGTACATCAGCAGCAGGATGCAAAACAGTATGATGCGATTGAATCCCAGCTTTTTAACGATTGGATTTTGTTTTAGCTTTTCCACCTACTCTCCCTCCCTGTCAGGTTTAGCGATTCTGACATAGATGTGTGCGTTGGGGGTGTGCCCGCCCCGGGTGCTATTCATGCAAGGGCTTTTTCGATGCGGTATCTGTACACAGTCACATGGTCCCGGACAGCTTTTCCATCTGCTCTGCAGCTGCGGGATTTTCTGTTTCATATTCATCCTGCACTGCTTTGATCCAGACCCGGATCGTTCCGGAAAGCCCGAAACGCCTTTCGACGCCGAAAGTCATCTTCCAGACGTCCTTGCAGGTCTGATTTTTCTGATCTGCGCTGCCCGGGCTGAGAAGGCCGAACAGCGTCCGCCTGTATTCGCTGCCTTTGCAGGTGTTGAAATACCGCTTTGCCGCGTTCCGGATTTCCCGGTAAAGTGCCGCTTCACCGATGTCTCCCGAGGAGATGGCTTCGTCAAAGCCGCATTCCCGAAAGAACTGTCTGATCTCCCTCTCCCCGCTTTTCTTGAAAAGGCGGGATGTGTTATAGATCTGTGTGATGTTGACAAACTGCCAGAGGTAGCGGTCGCAAGAAGGCTCCGGAACGCCTTTCGCGGGGAGCTCGCCTATGTCCGGCAGACGGATGCCGTTTTCAAAATGGCGGAGAGAGAAGAGCCGCCATCTCCAGGCATTTCCGCCGTCGTCCGGTTCCTCCTTAAGGAGTTTCTGAAGCAGTCCGGCGCGCCGGTTCGGTTCCGTTTCCATATAATAAGCCTGCCACGCGGGACTCATCTCATACATCGCTGCTGCCTCCGGCCGGTCAGGCCTGTGCGCGGAACGGGTCATCGGGATTGTCAGGTTTTACCCGGCGAGGAATATTTCGATCTCAACTCCATTCGGGTCGGTGATCAGCATGTTGCTCCGGCCAAGCTTTTCTACAAAAGCCGGGGCGGAACGGACTGAGACGCCATGTTCCCTGCAGATCTCATAAAGCTCATCCAGCGAATCGGCCTCCAGACAGAAATGCCTGTAGGTGCCTGTCTGCGTCTCAGAGACCGGGAGGGGATCCCTCTTTGCTTCATAATCGATCAGTTCCAGAAGAACCCCCTGGGGGAGCTGATAATAAGTGAGCGTATGATCGCCCATGTCCTTGAAACCACATGGCTCGAGGCCGAATACTTCTTCGTAGAAACGCTTTGAAGCATCAAGATCGATGACATTAATCGTGATGTGGTTAAGGCCCGTCAGCTTCATCTTTCCAACTCCGTTTCAGTCCGGATAGACCACCGCGACTTTTCCGCAGTGTCCGCTCGCCATGAGGGCATACGCCTCGCCTGCGCGCTCGATCGGGAACTCATCCGTGATCAGGTCGCCCGGATGGATGTTCCAGCGGACCAGGCGGTCTACGAGATCCATCATTTTCCAGGTCGAGGTGACCCAGGAGCCGTAGATGGTCTTCTGCGCGTGCATCATGTCGGGACTGGGATTGAGCGTCATGGTGTTGCCTTCTCCGACCAGCGCGATTTTAGCCCACTCCTTGGAGGCTCTCACGCAGGTCTGGCGCCCGGCGTCTGATGCGGAGCAGTCAACGGCTTTCTCGACGCCTTTGCCTCCGGTCAGATCCAGAATATCCTGCACGGTGTGATCGGAAGGCTTAAACACGTGATCCACCAGATTCAGCTTCTTCGCGAGGTCGATTCTGTAATCGTTGACTTCTACGCCGATCAGCTTGTTTGCGCCCATGGCCTTTGCCAGCATGAGCGTGGCGAGACCGACCGGGCCGAGACCCGTAACCAGAACGGCGTCATCACCGCTGACCCCGATCTTCTCAAGCGCTTCGTAGACCGTGCCGAATCCGCAGGCCACCTGTGCGCCGTCCTTGTAAGTCAGCTCATCGGGAAGGTGCACCAGGTCCTTTTCGTCACAGAGAATATAGGGGGCCATGCCGCCGTTTCTCTGCCAGCCGTACGCCTGGCGGAAGGTGGGATTCGAGCAGGCGATCATATAGCCCATGCGGCAGTTATAGCAGACGCCGCAGCCGGAGATATGATAGACGATGACGCGGTCGCCGGTCTTGAATTCCTTGAGGCCGGGGCCTTCCTGTACGATGATGCCGCTGGGCTCGTGGCCGGCGACCATACCGGGAATGTAGCCTTCGGCACCTTTGCCGGTGTGCTCCCTGTAGATGGCGCGGATATCGGAACCGCAGATCGTACTGGCCTTTGTCTGCACAAGCACCTGTCCGAAGCCGGGGGTCGGAACCTCGAATTCTTTCATCTCGACGGTGCTGTTTCCGGGAAGCGTGGCGCCCAGCATGCTGGTGGGAATGATCTTTTTATTGATGCTCATGTCCGTTTTTCTCCTTTTTGAATGGTGTTCGTTTTTATGGCTTTGTGATGAACTGTTCGCTTATATGATGCGGACCCGTCCGGCGGAGCGGGGCTCCCCCCGCTGCATCCCGGGCCGGGATCCGTTATGTGCAGTCCGTGCAGTCGACGATCACGCCGTCTTCGTCCCACAGATCGTGCCAGTCCCTTGCGCCTTCCCAGAGGAATACCTGCCCCTTTACAAGGCGGTTGTTTCTCTCCAGGGTGGAGATGACGCCCATCTCTTCGTCCGTCAGTTTCTCCGTGACGGTCGCGCGCAGATTGGCTTCATAGTTGTGCACGGAGAACGGGATCGGGAGGACGCCCCGCTGAAGCGCCCATTTCAGGCAGATGATCGCCGGATGGACCCCGTGATCCTGCGCGATTTTTAGAAGCTCGGGCATCTGCATGTCCGCGATGTCGCCCGGCTCGATATCCCTCTCAGGGCGGCGCGGGGATCCCAAAGGCATATATCCGATGGTCAGGATGTCGTGATCCTTGAGATATGTATAGAGCTCCGTCTGCTGGAAGCACGGATGCATTTCGATCTCGCAGGCCGCCGGCTTGATGCGAAGCTGTCCGAGCACGGCTTCAAGCTTCGGGATGGTCATATTGGAGATGCCGATGTGGCGGACAAGTCCTTTGTCGACGAGTGCCTCGATCTGCCTGTAGGTGTCGAGGAATTCGTTCACGGAAAACGGCCTGGAGTCGGGATTCCTTGTATCCACATCACAGAAAGGCGGATGATAGTTCGGGAACGGCCAGTGGATGAACAGCATGTCGAGATACGCACACTGCAGGTCTTCGATGCTCTGCAGACAGGATTTTTCGACCTCGCGGTGCATATCGTTCCACACCTTGGTCATGATGAACAGATCCTCGCGCGCGATGATTTTCTCGTCAAAGGCGGCGCGGAATACCTGTCCGATCTGCTTTTCGTTCCCATAGCAGGCGGCACAGTCAAAGAGTCTGTAACCGACCCGGAGGCCTCCGGCGACGGCACCTGCTACTTCTTCGGGGCTGACCCGGTCTGAGCCGAAGGTGCCCATGCCGAGGCACGGGATGGTTCCGCCGTCTCCAAGACGCATCGATGGGACTGTACTGGGATCAATCATCGTTTTCTCCTCCTCCCGTAATTCACATTTCGAAGTTTTTATAGATGATCATCTGCGGAATGGCGGCCGGAGCGAACCGTTTCACTCCCTGCGCCGGGCAACGGAGCCCCCTTCAACGATTCGAGCCTTCAGAACCAGCTCGACGTGTGCGGGTGCATCCGGTGCATCTGCATCTGCTTCGACTGTCTTTTCATACTCAATGCGGTTCAGCAGCAGCCGGACGGTTTCCTCCGCGAGGCTGCGGAGCGGCTGTACGACAACGGACAGCCTGGGGTTTGAGAGCTTCGAGACAATCAGGTCGTCAAAACCGATGACGGATATATCGTCCGGGCAGCTGAAGCTGGATTCGTTTATCGCCATGACTGCACCGAGGATGATCTCGAAGTTGCCGAGGAACACTGCGGTCGGCGGATCCGGCAGTGCAAGGAGCTCCTGCATGCTCTGATACCCGTGTTCGATGCTGTGCGCGCCAAGCTTCAGGCAGGCCGGAGGAAGCGCAATGTTCTCGTCCTTCAGAGCGGCCAGACACCCTTCGAGGCGCTCTCTTCCGGTGACAACCGTATCCGAGCCGACGACCGCGATCTTCCTGTGGCCGTATCCGGCAAGAAGCTTCACGGCTTCATAGGACGCTTCCGAATTGTTGACCTTCACACAGTCAACGCGGGAATCCCCCACGGAACGATCCAGTAAAACCACGGGAATGCCGGCCTTTATGGGCGGCTCCAGGAAAGCGGGAGACAGCCCTACCGGCATGATGACCAGGCCGTCCACTTTCTTGCCCATCAAAAAGCGTATGTTGTCCATTTCAAGCTGCGGATCGTTCTGTGAGTCGCAGGTCATCACAGCGTATCCGGCTTCTCTTAAGCGGCTGCCCAGAAAGCTGAGAACCGAGCAGGTAAACACATTGGATATGTCAAATACGACGACGCCGATGGTCATGCTCTGGCTGGTGACGAGTCCTCTGGCCATCTCGTTGACTTCATAATGAAGATCCTTGATCGCTTTCTCGATCTTGGCTCTGTTTTCAGGGAGAAGATTGCCGCCGTTCAGATATTTGGAGATTGTTGCCAGTGAAAGCCCCGTCACTTTTTTTATGTCTCTAATCGTGGCAGCCAATTTCGGACCTCCAAATTTGGTGGTTATGCACAAATACAGAACAAAGCAAAACGTTTCGCTCTGTCTGTATTATCTATTGGTCAGCGGCATTTGTCAACCGGAAAACAAATAATCTTCACAAGATGTTTTTTTCTTTCACATCTTCCGGATTTGATCCATAATAGGGATGTCCCTGTTAATCCGGTGATGCTTTGGAAATGGAGAGGAGATCATGGATCTGAAAGAAACTTATATCGCTGCCGGCAGCCGCTACGACACGATGCCGTATCACAGAGTCGGAAACAGCGGCCTGAAGTTCCCCGCTCTTTCGCTTGGTTTCTGGCACAATTTCGGGAATATCTCATCTTATGACAGGATGCGGGAGATCTGCAGAAAAGCGTTTGATCTCGGCATCACGCAGTTCGATCTGGCGAATAACTACGGACCGGAATACGGCGCCGCGGAGAAAAATGCGGGCCGGATTCTTGCGGAGGATTTTTCCGCCTACCGGGATGAGCTCATCATCACCTCGAAAGCGGGATATGATATGTGGCCGGGGCCGTACGGAAACTGGGGGAGCAGAAAATACCTCATTGCGAGCTGTGATCAGAGCCTGAAACGGCTGGGTCTTGACTATGTGGACATCTTCTATCATCACCGCATGGACCCGGAGACGCCCCTGGAAGAGACGATGGGCGCGCTGGCTGACATTGTCCGCAGCGGTAAGGCACTGTATGCCGGTATTTCAAACTATGACCGGGAGCATACGGCAAAGGCGGCTGAGATCATGAAGGAATACCGCTGTCCTTTAATCATCAACCAGAGGCGTTACTCGATACTGGACCGGACGATCGAGAGCGACGGAGTTAAGGAGTACTGCCATGAGAACGGCATCGGCGTCATTGCCTTCTGCCCTCTGGCGCAGGGACTGCTCACGGGAAAATACCTGAAGGAAATCCCTGAAGACAGCCGGATCGCCACAGACAGCCGCTTCCTCAACGACCGCGCCCTGACGGAGGACGTCCGCCTGAAGGTTTCCGCCCTCAATGAGCTGGCAAAAGAGCGCGGCCAGTCCCTCGCCCAGATGGCTCTCGCCTGGATCCTCAGGGACGGGAAGGTGTGCTCCGCCCTGATCGGCGCATCGCGGCCGGAGCAGCTGGAGGAAAATGTCCGCGCCATAGAAAACACGGGATTCACGGAGGAGGAACTCAAAAGGATCGATGCCGTTATCCTTCCAGAACACTGAAATGCATATACCGTGACAATTCCTTCACTTCTTTGACATAGTCCCCGAAGACCAGGACCTGATGGTGGCCAAAGCCCGCGAGATTGTGCATGAAGGTTCTCGCGTCATCCATCTGAATATAGTAGTATGGACTGCAGTATACATCGTCGTATTCGGTGCGGAGAACTTCTCCGGTTTTTACGATCATCGTATCCCCCGCGGGATTGAACCGGCCGAGGGTGATTTTATCCTGCAGATTCTGTGTGAAATCGATCTGCAGCTTTCCGCCGAAGCCCTGACCGGTGAAGGCCCACAGCTTATAATCAAGTGCCTTGGTCCCGTATCCGTTCATGCTGAGGGCCGGAACCGCGTGATGAATCCGGAGCAGCTCGTCTGTCTCGTGGTTCGGATTGCCCATAAAGCAGGGGCGTTTTCCGAGATACTGCAGGATGCACATGGCCATCAGCGCATTCAGGTCTTCTTCGCATCCGCTGGGAATGCCTTCGTCCTTGAGAAGCGAGTGGCACATGCAGGGAGTAAACTTGCGGTTCTGGGGAATCTCGGAGGTGCACAGCTCATGGCAGGCTGTGGTAAACGCGTTGCACTGGAACACGTCCATCATCTTTTTCGCCGCCAGGTAATATTTGACGTCATTGAGGAACCAGTCAGTGTTCACCTTCGTATCGGAGGAGCCCGCTATGATTCTTTCGGCGATGGGCCGTGCTTCCTCATCCGTGATGCCGTCCATATACTTGAAAATGTCGTAAAACGTCAGCTTGACCACCTCCAGGCCGTAGCGCTGCCGCAGGATCTCCGGATCACGGATCAGGCTCTGGATGCCGAAGGTCGGCTGGCCTGCGGCGGAAAGGCAGAGAACCCGCGTGCAGGATATGGCTTTGCGCACCCACAGATAGTAGAGGATTTCGTTTAAATCCTGCATGTCCATGGCCACGTGTGCTTCCACGCCGATATCGCGGCAGTAGGCGGCAAAGTCAATGCCTTCATTTCCGTTCTGCATCACGACGACGGTTTTTTTGTAGCGCTCGAGCTTCGGAATGCGCCAGCCCATGCACAGGAACAGGTCAACCCGCTGCAGATCCTCTTCGATCTGCGCATAGACGTTCTCGGGAACCACAAAGGTCTCCTGATACCGGGCGTCAATCACGGGAAGCAGCTCAACCTCCGGGATCACCTTTTCCAGTTCCTTTTTCATCTGGGCGAGATAGCGGTCTGCTGCGGCTGCTTCCGCTTCTTTGGTCATATCCTCGGCATGACCCGCCCGACACGGGCCTTCCCAGAAGTGTGAATGGGTAAGGCACCCGACGATCGGGCGGACCACCAGCTTCTCATCCATGGCTTTTTTCTTCATCTTCGCATTCCTTTCCTTCAATGATGATCGTTTGCGGTTTCTTAAACAGCCGAACTCCCGGGTCTTTATGAGCCGGGATTTCAGATGATAAAGACGATAATAAACGCAGGAGCTCTTCCATTTTTCCGCTATAGGCAGCTGCCCGAAAAAAAGGATCTCCCAGAACGCCTTTGATCACATAATCATGAGATTCGACTTTGAAAAACGGCTTCTTAAGGTTCTTCAGGAACAAAAAGGATCCGCCGATCCTGCTGATCGAGAGGATATCTTCTTCTGTCAGGCCTGCCTCAAGCAGCAGATCTGCGGCGTCCCACCCGCTTTCCGTGCACGGCTCCAGTGACTTTCTCTTATCAATGATATTCACAGTATCTCCTTTAGCGCGCTCTCCAGGGCCGATATATCCTTCGGCGTGTTGAACGGCGAAAAGCTGATCCGCACCGTGCCTTTTCTGCTGCTGCCGATATGCGGATGGATCAGGGGAGAGCAGTGCAGCCCGGTCCGGGTTATGATCCCGTATCCGCTGCTCAGAATATAGCCGAGATCCGACGGATCCAGTGTTTCGGGAATAAAGCTTACCACAGGTCCGGTGTCCGTTGACCCGCCTCCGCACAGCCTGATGCCGGGGATCCCTGACAGCATGTCCCGGGCTGCCCGGACAAGCTGCAGCTCCTTTTCCCGGATCCGCCCGACGCCTGTCTCCAGAATCCATGCCGCAGCTGCCGAAAGGGCGGAGATCCCGCACGCGTTCTGGGTGCCGGCGTCCTCAGGCGGATCATCTGCTTTGCAGGCGAGCTTTTCTGACTCTCTTCCGGTTCCCCCGTAACGAAACGGATGGTAGGGAACACCCTCACGAATATAATAGCCTCCCGTTCCCTGCAGGCCCAAAAGGCTTTTATGTCCCGTAAATGCCACGGCATCCGCCATCCACACATCGGACAGCACCTCCATGCATCCGGCACTCTGCGAAAGGTCCAGAATAAAGAGCAGCCCGTACCGTTTCGCGATCTGCCCGAAGGACGCCGCATCCTGGATCGTTCCAGTCACATTCGAGCAGTGATTTAAGAGGAAAGCCCGCGCCTTTCCGCGGGAGGCCTCCCTTTCGAGCAGCTCCGGAGAAACCCGGCCGTTTTCATCACAGGGCAGCAGAACCGGTTCTCCCGCGATCCCCGGCAGGTTGTGCAGGGGACGGAGGACACTGTTGTGTTCCGTTACCGTCGTAATGATCTGCTCCGCCGGAATGCCGAGGCCGAGGAGAAGCTGGTTCAGGCTGTCCGTGGCGCCGGAGGAGAAATAGATCCTTTCGGTATCCTTAATCCCGAGCAGCTGCCCCAGCAGCAGCCGGCATTTTGTGAACAGATCGGCATCGGCGCCGTGCGCGCCGTCCCGAAACTGGCCCGGCGGAAGATCCCGCAGGGTTTCCAGGGCCGCCTCGAGAACACAGGGAGGCTTCGGGTAGGAGGTGGCGGCATTGTTTAAATAGATGTTTGTTTTTTCTCCGGATGGTTTCATAACGCTAAAAAGAAATGCTCATTTCTTTTCCTGTGTAGATAAACTCCTTCGTCTGCCCGGCACAGAGCAGGCGGCACCTGCGGCCTGTGATGCCGCCGGGAAAATGGCAGGCGGCGCTTCCGATCGCAAACAGCCTTTCCGCGTCGTTCCATTTCATCTCAATGCGGTTGTATCTGCCGTCCCGATAAGCATATCCGTCGCCGTCATCTTCGTAATAGGCAAAGGATGCGTCTCTGCCCGGGAAGATGTTGATCAGAAGCGGCGTATCCGCTGCTTCCTGCGCGTACGTCAGGGCCTCTTCCATGGGAACGATGCTGCCTGCCTTCACAAAATACGGAATTGTCTGAAGGCCGGCTTCCATCTCGACCTCCTGACCTCCCGCAAGAACGGTTCCGTCTTCATCCGCCGCGGGAATCCAGTCGCTTCCGGAGGGAAGATAACATTTAAAGCGATGACTGCCGTCAAGCTTCTGACCGCAGGGGCCGTATTCCATCGGCCTCATGACCGGGCAGACCAGGAGGCTCTTCCCCAGCATGAACTCACTGCTCATGGAAGATGCGCGTGCATCCCCCGGAAAATCCATCAGAAGCGGCCGCTCCATCACGCCATCCTCCAGATAGACGCTGCCGGCCAGAGAGTACAGATAGGGCATCAATCGGTACCGCAGGGAAATGGCGGCTGCGATGGCATCATAGTACTTCGTTCCCGGTTCTCCGAAATGCCAGATTTCTCGGGGCGTATCCGTTCCGTGAGAGCGCATGACGGGAAGAAAGACCGCCATCTGCAGCCACCGGACATAGAGCTCCCGGTACCCCGGGTCCCGTACGCCGTCTTCAAAATCTCCTTTCCAGAACCACTTGGGCGTGGGATCTCCGCTGCATCCGCAGCCTCGTCCCTGCCAGTTTTTGTTCACCACGAAGAAGCCGCCGGCGTCGAAGGTCCAGTACGGATATGCGGAAAGAGCCATATTCAGGCTCTCCGTCAGCTGCTTTCGAAGCGTCTGCCAGGTGGCCGTGACGTCTCCCGACCACAGGACTGCCCCGTATTGCTGAATGCCGGGATAGCCGGATCTGGTCAGGTTCAGCACCCGGTGCTCCGGATCGGCTGCCGTCTGATTCTCGCAGATGCCCCGGGCGTGATAAAGCGCATACAGATTCGCTCTTTCTTCTCCGAGGTATTTATTGTGCTCCTCTCCGACGATCCTGAATCTGTCCGCGGGGTCTCTCTTTTCTTCACCGCCCCAGTCCGGGCCGGAAAAAGGCTCCGTGCTGTCGCACCAGAAGGCGTCAAAGCCATCCCGGTACAGACCTTCTTCCGCCTGCTTAAAGTAGAGCTTTCTCGCGCCGCTGTCAAAGGCGTCATATGTGGAAAGATCGTTCAGGAGATAGCCGTTTGCCTGCATTTCCTGACAGTCCTTTGTCTCCCAGTTCATGTTCGGCCAAACGGACACCATGGAGTGGACATGCATCTCATGCAGCTTCCGGCGCATGTCCGAGCGGTCCGGGAAGCGGGCAGGATCCAGCTGCTTTTCTCCCCAGCGCTCGCCTTGCCATGTTTTCCAGTCCTGTACCACGCAATCCAGACCGATGCCGCGGAGACGATATTGCCGGGCGGTCTCGACCAGCTCCGCTTGCGTGACATACCTTTCTTTCGATTGGATATAGCCGAAAGCCCATTTGGGAAGCATTTCCGCTTTTCCCGTGAGAAACCGGCATCCGCGGATGAGGTCCTCCGCATGACTGCCGGACAGGAAATAATAGTCCAGCTGCTGAGCGGCATTTAGCTCGAGGCAGGCCTCTTCTCCGTCATCGCGGAAAACCATCAGGCTGCCGCAGTCCGCCAATATGGCATAGCCTTTGTCAGACAGAAGCCAGGGCATGGGGATCCGCATATTGTGCTGATACAGATATTGGACATGATCGCGGTAATTATAGATCCCGTCTTCTCCCTGTCCGAGACCGTGGATTGCCTCATCCTCCTGCCAGAAAAAGCGAAGCTTTGCCGAATAGGCGGCCGGTCCGTCCCCGGGCCGCAGATTCTCTATGAAATTCCTGTCGCCGTCTACGGTGTGCTCCCGGCGAATGACCGGTGCCTCCCCCTCGGTGCTCCAGATCCGGAGCGTTTTTTCCGTCAGCTCCTTGTCTCCTTCCCGCAGAAGAAGGCATTCCTTTTTGCTTTCCCGGTCAATCCGATACCAGGTGAAACGGCCGGTTGCTTTATCGACCGACAGCTTGACGCCGGGCGTACAGATCTGAAGCGTGTTGTCCTCCGGATGATCGCTGAGAACAAGCCTCTGCCCGGCCTTCCTGTGAAGGCCGAGCGGGGAAGCGTCCTGTGCCGAATCTTTTTTTGTATAGACACAGCGAAGAATATCCGCGGTGATGCCGAAAATATAAAGGGTTCCTTCGCTGCAGTATAAGGCTGCGGACGTGTTTGAGGGAGACACGGTCCATCCTGAGATTCTCATCGTCATTATCCTTTCACGGCGCCCTCGGTCTGGCCGCCGACGATGTATTTCTGACACGCGATATAAAGAACCACGACCGGCAGACAGGTCAGGATGACGTCTGCGCAGATGAGATTCCAGCTCATTTCATATTGTCCGAAGAAGTTGTACACGGCAAGCGTCATGGGCCATTTTTCTGAAGAATGCAGGAAATACAAGGGCATGATGAACTCATTCCAGGTATTGAGGAAGCACAGGACGCCGGACGTGATCACCGCGGACTTCAGCATGGGGAAGATCACCCTGAGATACAGCTGGATCGGGGAGCAGCCGTCCAGGATCGCCGCTTCGTCGAGCTCGGTGGGAATCTTGGAGACGAAACCGTAGATCAGGAATACCGAGAACGGGAGCTGCATGGCTGTGTACAGAAGGATGATGCCGTACCAGGTATTGTTAAGTCTTGTGACCTGCATGATTTTGGTGAGGGTCACATAGTTGACAGGGATCACCATGCCGAGGACGATGTACATGTAGATGGCTCCCATGCCTTTGGACCTTCTTCTGGAAAAGACATACGCGGCCATGCTTGCGAGAAAGACCGTAAGCAGTGTGGAGCAGCCCGCGTACAGAAGGCTGTTCAGGAAGCTTCTCACGAGTTTCCCCTTTTCGATGACCGTGGCAAAGTTCGACCAGTTCCACTCTTTCGGAAGCCCCAGCGACATCGTGAGAGATTCGCTGCTGCCCTTAAAAGCCGTCAGGATGATCAGCGCCACGGGAACAAGGATCATCAAAGCCGCAGACCAGGCCAGCAGATTTTTCAGGATGGAAACAATCAGTTTATTTCTGCTTCGGGATCCCATTATTCGACCACCTCGTTTTTCGTAAGTATTTTGACCATGAAGAAGCCGGCGAAAGCCATGAAGATGAACATGATGGAACTGATGGTGGTTCCTTCTGCATACAGCCCTTTGGACATCATCTTGAACACAGCGGTATACATCACTTCCGTGCGGTGGCCGGGCCCGCCGTTGGTCAGGGCATAGACCATGTCGAAGACCTTCAGTCCGTAGATGACGTTCAGGACGATCGTGACGGCCAGTGTCTGCCGGAGCATGGGAAGCGTCACATAGCGGAACCGCTGCCAGGCGTTGGCGCCGTCTACGGCCACTGCTTCATAATAGACCCGGGGGATGGCCAGAATTCCGACGATCAGCATGGTCATAATGTAACCGACGCCTCTCCAGATATCGACGGCCATGACGGATCCGAACGCGATTTTGGGGTCAACCAGCCATCTCTGTGCCAGACCATCCAGTCCGATCGCCCGGAGAAAGGTGTTTAAAAAGCCGATTTTCGGGTTAAGGATCGAAGTAAAAGTCAGACCCGTGACCAGAATCGGAAGAACGGACGGCAGGTACATGACGCCGCGGTGAAAATTCTTAAACTTGATGCCCTCGCTCAGAGCCACGGCGAAGAGAAGACCGAGCACGGTCTTGCACACCGTCGTCACAAGCGTAAAGAGCAGCGTGTTGGTGATGTAATGCAGGTAATCCCCTTTGCCGCTGAAGACCGAGATGAAGTTATCAAGTCCCACAAAATGCAGCTCCTTGGTATAAGCGGACCAGTCCGTAAAGGAATACCCGATACCGATCAGGCCCGGAACCACGCTGAACAATGTATAGATCAGGATCGCGCCGGCGGCAAAATACCAGGGATATGTTTTTGCTTTGTTCATACCGTATCCATCCTTCCCGCAGTGTTTTATTTATTATAAAAAGTCTGCCGGCATAAGACCATGCAAGCATTTGCCCGGTTTATGTAGATTTTTGACTTTTAATTTCTCTCTATGATATGATGGCAGCGCGGATATGCATTTTCCGCTTTGCTGCGCGCTCATGACGGCAAGGATCCGTCTCCGGGTCCGGGGAGAAAACACAGGAGCGACTATGATACGTTCAAAGCAAAAAAGCATTCAGACCCTTCTAACCTCATATTTTATTGCTGTTTCGCTGATCCTCCTCGCCCTGATGACCGCCGTGATGTGCCGCATGCAATACACCTCCTCCCGGGATGATACGATCCGGACACTGCTCAGAACCGCCGTATCCGCCGCGGACAGTGTGGATCAGCATCTCAACCAGATGAACCAGGTATCTCTCAACGCCATCAGCTCGCGGGATCTGAAGGATGCCTTTGAACAGTACTTTTCCGAGGACATTTCCGCGTATGAGCGATACCGGCAGAACCTGCATCTCGCCACGGCCCTTACGACCGCCAAGGGCTTTGACTTTTCCATCCGTCAGCTGAATGTGTACACGCTCTCCGGAGAAGGCTTCGGCGTGGGGGAGGAGTTTGATAATCTCCGGCAAAAAGCACAGGAGCAGGCCTGGTTCGAGAAAGCCGGGGAAGCCCGCGGGCTCCCTGTTGTGAGTGTTTCCGGAAGCTATATTTCTCTCAGCCGGCTGTTCTTTAACAGCATCAATGTCCCGATGGGGTATGCGGAGGTTAAAAAGAATTTTGACACCGTGTTTTACCTGGCAGAGGATCCCGGCATTTCCTACCCGGTTTCTATCCGTATCTACAGTAAAGAGGGAAGCTGCCTGTTCCCTCTCGGGGAAGAGGATGCGCCTGCCGGCTATTATGATCTGGTGCAGGACGATGAGGCGCAGCAGATCGCAGACAGCGGAAAAGATACAATCGTCTGCGCCGCCCGCTCCGCAAAGATGGAGCTGCTCGTTACGGTCTCTGCCGAGCGGAGCGTCTATCTGCGGCAGGTCTACAGCTTCCTGCTCCGCATCCTCCCGGTCATCCTTATCATGTTCGCCATTATTCTGGTCCTCTCGGTGCTTTTGTCCAGACGGATCAGTTCTCCGATCCGGCACATTTATCATTTTCTGTCGTCAGATCATGAAGACAGGTTCAGCCTCCTCGATATGGAGTACACCAATATCCGGGAAATTGACAAGCTGCATGATTCCATCAATGAGAGCATTCATTCCATCAAGAATTCCACGGACAACCTGATGATTCTGAAGGAGCAGGAAGTGCAGGCCCAGATGCTTTCGCTGCAGTCCCAGATGAATCCGCATTTTCTCTATAACTCGCTCTCCACGATTGAGGAGATGGCGCAGGAGGGAATGACGGAGCCCGTGGCCCGGATGTGCGACATGATCACGGACATCATGCGCTATATTTCCTCCAACCGGGAGCAGCGGTCCAGTCTGGAGGAAGAGCTGGAGATCTGTGACATGTACCTGAAATGCCTCAAGATGCGCTACCGGGATCACCTGACTTGGACGATCTCTGCCGACGATGATATACTTGAGTGCAGGGTGCCGAAGCTGTGTATCCAGCTTCTTGTGGAAAATGCCGTGCGGTCCGTCACCACGCTTGCGCCTCCCTGGCATGTCGACATCTCATGCGTCGAAGAGGAGGAGAAATGGTATGTGACTGTCTCGGACAACGGCCCCGGATTTGATCCTGAGGTGGATCAAAGGCTCCGCGCGCAGATGCGCGAGATCCTTAAGGACGGGATTCTTCCCAGTCTCAAGATCCAGGGCATGGGCCTTTTGAACATTTTTATACGTCTCTATCTGCTCGACGGAATTCCCTTCATCTTTGATTTCGGGAATCGCCCGGAAGGAGGCGCTTTTGTCACGATCGGCGGATCACTTCATCAATCGGAACCGGAGAAATCAGATGAGTAAAAAGCAGCTGCAATACTATCAGATCCTGCTTGTGGATGACGAATACTATGTGCGCCAGTCTCTGCTCAGACGCATTAAAAACCTTGAAAATGAAGACTTCAAGGTGATTGCGGAGGCAGAAAACGGCACAGACGCGCTGAAAGCCCTTGAGAATCATGACGTTCAGCTTGTGATTACCGACATCCGGATGCCGGTGATGGACGGGCTGGAGCTGACAAAAATCATTCACACAAAATACCCGCACATACTCACCGTCATTCTGACCGGCTATGCCGAGTTTGAATACGCCCGGACAGCGGTTCATTACGGCGCGTTTGATTATCTTTTGAAACCGGTCAGCGAGGAAGCGATGGACGACCTGCTGAACCGCGCGCGCACAGCCCTTGAAGAGTTTTATGAACTGCCCGAAGACAACAGAAGCGCCTTGTCCGGGGAGGAATATGTCCGTCAGGCCATCCGCTATATCGAGGAGCATTATATGCAGAACATCGACTTCGGGGAGCTGGCCTCCGAGATGGGCTTTCATTCTGCGTATCTGACGCGCCTGTTCGGCAGGTACGCAGGGGAATCACCTCTCAAATACCTTACGGGCGTCAGGATCCGGGAGGCCAAACGGCTGCTTCTGGACAGCAGCCTTCCCATTTCCGTCGTAGGCGAGCGGGTGGGGTATCCCGATCAGTTCCATTTCAGTAAAACGTTTCGTAAAGTAACGGGAGAGAATCCATCCTCCTTTCGCAAAAAAGGAAAAAAGGATTAACAGAAGGAGGGGGCGCCAAAGCGCCCCCTTTAGAATGCTTTTTTAAACGTCTGTATTATCTTTACTGCCAGGCCTCGTCGCCGGCAGCGGCCGCGAGCTGTGCTCTGCCTTCATCAATCGCCTGAAGCACTTCTTCCGAAGTCATGTCGCCGATGAACATGGCTGCAATATTGGCGGAGATATCCATCCACTGCTCATTGAAATATGTGACAACATCCTGCAGCACCATGCCGGAGTGCTCATCGTCAAAGCTGTCCAGGAACGCCTTTGTGGTCTCGCTGTAAGCCGGTGTCTGGCCTACATCGATGGGCAGATTCTCGATGGTGGGCTCGTTGTCGATCAGATACTGGACGCTTTCCGGAGAAACGATGTATGCCAGATACTGCTTGGCGGCGTCGATGTTCTTGCTGCCGGAGTAGATGAAGCGGGACGGTCCGCAGGGATGTACGTTCAGATACTGGTTGTCGAGCAGGGGAAGAAGGAACATGCCGAAATCATCTTCCGTATAGCCTTCTGTGTTCATGTCGCTTGCCACAATGCTGGCAATGGCGCCGGGCTTCAGCTCGCACATCGCAAACTCACCGGAGGCCATGTAGCCTTCTGCACTTGCGAACTCATCGCTCATGTAGTTGTCGCCGAAATAACCCTTCTGGGCCAGATCATTCAGCTGATCGAGCATGGTCTTCATATTCTCGTTCCCGGCGAAAGTCGCTTCATTGTTGTTCAGCTTTTCGATGATGCCGGGATCAAGCTTGTCGAGCACCTGTGCATTGCCCGTCCAGAGCATTGTCTGATGCCATCCGTCGGCAACCGGCTCATAGATCGGTGTGACGCCGCTCTCTAAAAGTGCATCGCAGGCAGCCTCAAACGCTTCGAAGGTCGTGGGCACTTCCGTGATGCCGGCCGCTTCAAACAGTTTCTTGTTATAGATGATGTAATAGTCTGTAGTGGTGTCAAAATAGGTGAGGCCATAGTTCACTCCGTCGACAGAGGTCTGTTCCTTGGAGAAAACGCTGTAGGCATCCTCCCATGCTTCACCGCTCAGGTCGACGGCATTTTCTTTTACATTATAAGTTGTATCAATGGCAAAGCCGGACTGTGTTCCGAAGATATCCGGGCCTTCGCCGCTGTTCAGACGGGTGAGCAGAAGATCCTGATACTGGTCGGCGGGAACAATCTGGTAATCTACATGAATGCCGGTTTCTTCTTCAAATTTCTGTCCCAGCTCCATCTCGGCATCCTTCACCCAGTCCTGGCTGGCCATCA
Organism: Lachnospiraceae bacterium UBA2860; assembly: GCA_002350625.1. Classification (GTDB taxonomy): domain Bacteria; phylum Bacillota; class Clostridia; order Lachnospirales; family Lachnospiraceae; genus Chordicoccus. Next base: position 26,421 of record DEFE01000028.1, on the reverse strand, counting down.
AGGTGATGGAAGTGTCGGCAAACGCGGCTGTGCTCATGGCGACCACCATTGCGCCGGCGATCACTCCTGCTAAACATTTCTTTAACATCGGTGGAATTCCTCCTTTTCTTCCCGGAATTCATACGGGATTTGTCAGACAACGGCGTTGTCGTTTATAAGATATATAGACATTAACAAAACCGGTATCGTTATTCCATGTATATTCCGGCAGAGTTTTTGTGTTTTTTTTACCGGGAGAAAATGTCGGAAGCCGGCGCGCACAGAAAGCGGCAGATCTCATCAGCAGTTTTTCTTAAGGCGCCGCGACAAAGCGGTCCAGGGAAGCGAGAATTCCCGGAAGGACAAAGATGACCAGGATCGTCGCCGCGGCGGTCCCGATCGAGATGCTCATGCAGATCTGCGCAATCGTCGGCTCGGCCGGGGATAAACCGATGGCGCCGGTCACGATAATCATAAACAGGGACGAGGTCAGGATCGTATGGACAGAGCGGCGGTAGGCCTCGCGGAGCGCTTCAGCCGGCCCGCACGTCTTTCGCATTTCGCGGTAATAATTCGTATAGAGGATGCCGTAGTCCACCGTCGCCCCCATCAGGATGCACTGGACAATCAGCAGCGCCAGATAATACATCCGGTAGCCCATGAGCCAGGTCGTCGAGACCGTCAGGAAGACACCGCACTGGACCAGCAGCACGAGGATGGCCGGAACGACCAGCTGCCTGAAGGTGAGCATCACGACGAGGAAGATCGACGCCGCCGTGAGGAGAGAAATCGTGAGCAGCTCCCTGCCGAAGCTGTCTTTCATTTCCTTGCTCATCACGGAGCTGCCGACCAGATAACAGTCATTTCCCGCAGCCGACCGCAGATCCTCCTGCAGCGCTTTGATGAAAGCTTCGGTCTCCTCCGATTCCGCCGGCAAATCCGTGCCGAGCATGATTAAAGCGTGCTTCGGCCCGACCATCTGCGCTTTAATGGAGGCGAAGATATCCCCGGCGTCCTCGATCATGGCCGTCATGTTTTTTCCGAGAAGAGCGGCAATGACCGGATTTTGGAGATTCTCTCTGATAAAATCATACAGCTCTTCTATGGAGAGCTTTTCCGCAGCCACTCCCTTTCTTAGCCCGTACAGCTGATAGATCGTGCCGAGAGTATCGCCGCTGATCAGGTTCGACAGATCCTCTCCGACGCCTTCATAGCTGCCGAAATCCCCCATGCCGGAGATCATGATGGATGCATAACTCCCGCCTTCTCCCTGCATCATGCCCAGGATATACACCGCCATTTCGTCCGGCGTCATTTTTCGCCCGAGTGTGTTCGCGTAGGAAATGACGGTATGGACATGAGGAGATTCTTCCCACTGCTCCGTCAGCGGAAAAACGGCAGCTTCATCTTCATTGGCGTAAAGGACAACGATCTGGTTCTCTTTTTCAAAGATGCGGGAGATGGGGTCATCGGGAGAGAGGGAGTAGGAGATCCCTGCCAGACGCTCGAGATAAAAGGCGCCGAAGAACAGAACGACAAATCCGACAGCGAGAACGCGGCGAAAACGAAAGCTGAACGAAGAGAGCGCATCAGTCGGAACTTTGAGAACCGGTTTCTCCGTTTTCTCCACGAGACCGTTGAAAAGAAGGATCAGGGAAGGGAGAACAAAGAGCACGCAGAGCATGCTGAGGAGCACGCCCTTCGCAAGGACCAGGCCGATATCTTTGCCGATTTTGAAGCGCATGAAGACCAGCATCAAAAGGCCCACAAAGGTGGTGAATCCGCTGCTCGCGACTGAGGAAAATGCTCTCTTAAGCGCCCGCCTCATGGCTTCCTCCGGGTCACTTAAGCTCTGCTTCTCCTGTCTGAACCGGTTCATCAGGATGATGGAATAGTCCATGGACAGAACCAGCTGCAGAACGGCCGCGATGGACCAGGTGACCTGGGCGACGCTGCCGAGGATCATATTGCTCCCCATATTGAGGATAATGGCAATGCCGATCGCGGCAAGGAAGAGGAACGGCTCCGCCCAGGATCCGCACATGGCGAAGAGAACGACGAAGAGAAAAACCGCGGCGACGACAAAGATAAAGAAGGGGATCTCCATCCCGCTGGTGTTGTCATTGCGGACAGTGACCGCGGCATCCGGAAACTGATCCGGTATCCCGTGCTCGATCGAGAGCTCTTCGGGGGACTGGTAATCATAGTCTGTGCTCAGCGTAAAAAGCGTGTATGCGTTTCCCTCGTGCTCCTTGCGGGACGCAAGGACGGCAGCCGAGACATAAGGCATTTCCTGCAGCTTTTCAAGGACGCTGTCTTCGTCTTCTTCGCTCAGATTTTCAAACATGACGCGGATCGTATTCTGTACGGAGAGATCGCTGAATTCCTCTGCCATGAGATCAATCCCCTGCTTCATCGAGGAGTCGTCCGGCAGATATTTCGTCATGTCCGTGTTGATGGGAACCCGGAGCGCAAGAACCCCGGACAGGATGCTGAGAATCAGTGCGCCTAAGAGAAGAGGATATCTGTGTTTCACGATAAAAGCAGCCGTTTTATCCATGTTAACACCCATTCAGTTCATGCCGGTACAGAGTCTCATCGTCGTATTCCGATGTTATATTTCCGTAAATAATGTTATACTAAACATAATATACACTATTTTCGGGGAAGTGCAGATTCTTCTTTTTTTTTTGAGTTATGCGGATGGCAGCTGCGGTCTTTTACCGATCCGCCGGCTCTTTTTTCAGCGCGATATTCAGGATGATGGCGCAGATCGCTGCCGGCACGATGCCGGAGCCGCCGAAGATATAGCCGAACCAGGAAGGAAGCATGGAGAGAACATTGGCCGTGGAGCCGAGACCGTAGCCGAGTCCGAGCGATACGGCCACAATTGTCACCTCGCGGGTTCCGATCCCGTCTTTCGTAAGCAGCTGGATGCCGCCGCCGAAAGAGTTGACGCCGACGCTGATCAGTGAAAGACCGATTGCGGTGACCACGGTGCCGGTGACGACGCTCGGGAAGAAGCGGCGGAGCGGCTTTAATCATAGCATACTTTCATAGGCGGCACTATAGCAGACAGAAAGAAAGTATGCTATAAAAGGGTGTGGAAATTTCTGACGAAAAAGGACTTCAGGAAGAAAGTGATGAGAGATGATGCAAGACATAAATGAGAGCGCCGGAGATCAATCCGTTCCGAAAAGTAAAAGCAATTTTTCTCTATTGATCCGGATTCTGCTGGGCTTTTTGCTTTCTTCCGCCCTGTTCACCTGTATGGCTTTCCAGCACTGGACATATGCCAGAAAGCTGAAAGAGCTCTTGCCGAATCTCATTCTTCTGCCTCTGGGAGGCATCGGGCTCTTCCTTCTGTCCTGCCTGATCTGGAGATTCGTACCGAAAAGCGGAACAAAAAAACGAGCAGTGATCATCCTCTGCGCAGCTCTCTTTCTTTATCAGCTGATCTCTGCGTACAGCTATTATTTCCTTACCGGCTGGGACGCCATGGTCATCAGGGAGATGTCGCTCGCGTTCGCCAGGGGAGACCGGGTATTGATGGAGAGCTGGAAAGAATACTTCTCCATTTACCCCAATAACGCCATGATCGTCGTCCTTCTGGGAGCCGTCACAAAACTGGCCGACCTCATGCATCTGCCGCGCATTGATTACTTCGCGCAGATCGCATTCCAGTGCTTTCTGAATACGCTCACCGGCTTCATGTTCTTCTTCCTGATCAGAAAGGTTCTCCGGGATGACAGAGCGGCTGCGGCCGGCTTTATGATCTATGTATTACTGATCGGCTTGTCTCCGTGGGTTTCCATCCCGTACTCTGACTCGATCGCGCTGATTTTCCCTGTTTCGGTTCTTCTTCTGTACTTCCTTGAGCAGACGGCCCCGCTTTTGAACCTTGTGAGATGGTTCGGGATCTTCTTCCTCTCATTTCTCGGATATTACATCAAGCCGCAGACGATGATCGTGCTGATCGCGATCATACTTGTCGGTATTTTAAGGCGGATCCGTGCGCGGGCGCTTCTTAAGCCGGACCTGAAGCATATCCTCGGTGCGGCCTGTGCCTGTGCGCTTGGCGCCCTTCTTGCACTCAGTCTTGCTTTTGCCGCCAGAAAAGCCCTGTTTCCCGATCTGAACCCGGAGCGCGCCCTCGGCCCCTCGCATTTTCTCATGATGGGTCTCAACCAGAAGCGAAACGGCTCATGGCTCAAAAAGGATGTCCAGTTTTCAATGAGCAGAGTATCCAAAAAGGGGAGAATCGAAGATGAACTGCGTGTCGCGAAAGAGCGCCTGACGGAGATGGGGGCGGCCGGACTCCTTGCACACGCTGTAAGAAAGACGCTCACAAATTACAGTGACGGCAGCTTCACATGGGGAAAGGAAGGAGAATTCTTCTATGAAACCTTTGATGACGCCACAATCCTGTCCCGACCGTTAAAGGCAGTATTTTGCGAGCCAAAGGCAGCCCCTTATAAAGTGTGGGTTAATCTCCTTCAGGCGCTCTGGATGGCCGTTTTGTTCTTTTCGCTGGTATCTGTATTTACAGGCATGAGACAGTATGCGGTGATCCGGCTGTCGGTCGTCGGGATCATGCTGTTCGAGCTGCTGTTTGAGGCCAGGGCCAGATACTTTTTCCACTTTGCGCCGGTTATCATCCTTTTGGCCGCCAAAGGCATCCGCGACCTGCATAAAAGCCGCAGTATATTTTTAGGTGAGGGGAAATGAAGATGGAGATCACTTTTTGGAACCGGACAGAAGATCTGATGGAAGCATGGACAAAAAAAGTGTCGGAGAAGCCTTCTGCGCTTGTCCTGACAGACGAGCTTCATCCCCGGGGGCTAAGCAGGCTTCAGGTGGATGAACTGTCCGGAAGGCTGTACGGTTGGCTGAAGGAAAAACAAATTGGCCGGGGGGATTCTGTATTGATCTGCCTTCCCAGGAGCAGTCTGGCCCTGATCTCCATGCTGGGCGTATGGAAGGCCGGCGCTGCTTTTGCCATCGATGAGTACAATTCTCCTCCGGAGCGGATCGCTTTTATCAAAAAGGACTTGCGCTTAAGGCTGGTCATTGATCTCGGCGCCTGGGAGGAGATCCTGAAAACGGAACCCTTATCCGGTTTTGAAAAGGCGGACCTCCGCGATGCGGCATTTGCGCCCTATACCGAATTTCTCGAATCAGACAGGCTGGCGCTGATCACGCCGCTAAGTTTCGATGCTTCGATCAGACAATTTATCAATGTTCTCCATGATGGATCGCGCCTGTTTGTTGTTCCCTTAAGTATCGTGAAGAACCCTTCCCGGCTTCGGCAGTATCTTGAGGATAAGCGCATTACGGTCCTGTGCGCGCCTCCCTCAATGCTCCGCGCAGTCGGGGACACGTGCGCGCACGTCCGGCAGATTGAGATCAGCGGCGAACCGGCAGACGGCATCTTCATGAAAAGCACGGATACGGAGGAGCGGACCGCGGCCCTTGGCGACGGCAGAACAGCCGGAGGCGCGCCTGAAGATACGGCTGTGACAGAGATGCGGGAACGCGGAAAAGCACATCCGCTCACCACGAACCAGATCTCGATCTTTGATTACTGCATCTATTCCGCCCACACGGTCATGTGGAACCTGCCGCGCCTGTATCGCTTTGACGCCGCTATGGATGCGGAACGTCTCTGCCGGGCGGTGAATGAAGCGCTGGCGAACCGGCCGGCTCTGTATACGGTCCTGGAATTCGATGAAGAATGCGATCTGGTGCAGCGCATCGCGCCGGAAAAGATGCCGGTCGTCCAGGTGGAAGAGATCAGTGAGGCAGAGTTTCAGGAGCTGTCGGAAAGCCTGGTCCGTCCGTTCCGGATGATCGGAGAGCCTTTGATCCATGTGCATCTCATGAAGACGGAGAAGGCGGTGTATCTCTTCTTCGATGTGCACCACATCATGACGGACGGCTCCGGCATGCAGCTTTTGAACGAGGACATTGTCCGGGCGTGGAAGGGAGAACCGCTTCCCCTGGACACCTATTATGCCAGCCTGTACCACGAAGAAAATCGCCGGGCCGGAAAGAAATATCAGGAGGACAGGGTGTATCTCGAAAATGCCTACGGCCGGGACGACTGGTGCATCAATCTCATCCCGGACGTGAGTGCCAGGCCGGCCGGCAGAGTATTCTTCCCGCTTAAAGAGACCGTCTCCCCGGAGGCGATGAAGGACTTTGAGAAGAAGCAGCACACTTCGAGAAATCTCCTGTTTACGGCTGTCAGCCTGCTTGGGATCTGTGCCATAGAAAAGAAGAACAAAATACTCGTGGACTGGATCTTCCACGACAGAACCGATGAGATCCGGAAAAACGCCTTCGGATGCCTGTTCCGCTATATTACGGTCGGCCTTGAGGTGAAGGAGGACATGACGCTCGCCGAATTCTTCAAAGCGCTTTCCGGCAGCTCCAACAGGAGCCTTTTCCGCAGCTCCTATGAATGGAGCTTAAAGCGGGACAACGTCTTTGAGCACGATATGATGATTGTCTGCTATGAGACAAGTGAGATCATGAGCACTTCAAGCATAGGCTCCATCGGCGGGACCAGACTCAGCGTGGAGACGCATGCCCCGGTCAACTCCAGAAGCCTGGCTTTCCAGATCATCGAAGGACCGGATCAGATTGTCCCGTACATGATGTTCAATCAGGCCATCTACTCAGAGGAAAAGATCATGAGAGCAGAAAAGGTATTCTCCGGCCTGCTGCATACTTTGATGACGGCGGAACCGTCTGATCGGATAGGGACTCTGCTTTGAACGGGAAAAAATTTTCCCATTGTCCGTCTGCGTACACAGATCCCCTTTTATTCTATGACCATGCAGCAGGAAACTGCATCATCACAGGCGTGAAGGGCGCCGGAATTATAAGGGGGAACATATGAAGCACCATATCGAGTACGATGACTTTGGGGAATATGTGGAAATGTATGATGGAGAAGGACTGTATGTGGTGGAAGACCGGAACGACACAGGCGGGCTCGCCGTCGAACTGATCCTGTTCGAATCAGATGTGGCGTGAGAAAAGACAATGCGGGCGTGAAATACTGGAGGGCTTCCAGAGGCGGTGATATAATCGTATCAGGACGACAGGTTGAAGTATCGATCTGCACCAAAGTTTCTCCGGTAACGACACAAGAAAAGGAGGCGCACGGAATGTTTGATAACTTTTTGATTGTCCCGCACTCGCTGAAAAATGATCTGGACGCGGACGGGAACGCCACCGGATTTCAGTTTGCCGTCCGCATTGCGGATTACCGCGGCTGTTTCCTGTCCCTGCACAACGGCTATTACATCGACTGCGACGGCGTGAACTATCCCAGGGAGCTGCAGCGCTTCGAGATCAACGGAAAAGCTCCGAGGAGCTTTGAAGAGCTGAAAAGCTGCTGCTGGGAACACTGGAACTATGACGACGCCGGGATCGTCCACGTGAAAAAGGACGGCGGCCTTAAACCGGGAAAGCACACCATCGGCCTGCAGCAGAGCATTCTGGCGCAGTACGGCTATATGCCCTGGGACGAAGCGTGGGTGAAAAATCCGCCGCTTCCGGGCAGCGGCGGGGGCGCCGGCAAGACAGAGACCATCAGCATCTTCGAAATGACACTGGAAGAAGGAGGCGCGGCATAATGGCAATCAAAAGAGGCGTATCCCTGTACAGCTATCAGCAGTCCCAGTTCTTCGGAAAGCTGGACTGGAAAGCCCAGATCCGGGAAGTCCGGGAAAGCCTGGGTACCGACGGCATAGAGATCATCAACCAGCAGCTCATCCGCGATTATCCGTTTCCATCTAAGGAATTCATCTATGACTGGCGCAGCTATATGGCCCGCTATGACATGACGGCCGTCACCATGGATGTCTATCTTGACGTCCATCAGTTCCGGGATCATGTCATGACGCACCGCGAGGCCGCGGAGCACCTGAAAAACGATATCCGCCTGGTGGCAGAGATGGGTTTTAAAAACATCCGGACGCTGGTGCTTGTGCCGATTGACGTGATTGAGATGGCTCTTCCGACAGCTGAAAAATACGATGTACGCCTCGGCAAGGAGATTCATGCGCCGTGGCCCATCAAACCGGGCGGACACCGGGAGAAGGCCACCAAAGGCATGGCTGCGGGCATCAACTTCAATGCGGTTGAAGAGATTCTGGAGCTGCGGGAAAGGACGCAGAGCCCCTATATCGGCCTGGTCCCTGATTTCGGCATCTTCCAGTTCGCGCCGTCCAAAGTTTCGGTTGATTACATCCGCCGCCACGCGGCAAATCAGGACGCGGTGGACTTCGTTCTCGAAAATGCCGCGAACTATGGCCATGATGAACTGATCGACGTCGTAGACGAGAAGTTCCCCGGCCATGGCATTCCGATCAACAGCATCGACCGCCTGGCGCTTCATGAGCCCTGCTGCAAACCGGAGGATCTGAAAGAGATTATCCCGTATATCATCAGCATCCACGGAAAGTTCTACAACATGACCGAGATCGAGGGGCAGCCCGGGCATTATGAAGACAAGTGCATCGACTATGCGACGCCAATCAGATATCTGATCGAGGGCGGCTTCGACGGCTATATCAACTCCGAGTTTGAGGGGCAGCGGGATCAGCAGGATATGGGCATCGAAGGCCTGGTGGATGAAGTCGAGCAGGTCCGCCGGCACCATGAGATGCTGAAGCGTCTTTCCGGCGAAACATGAACAGCAGTTTTAACTGGAGCAGATTTTTAAAAAATGTAGCGGTGATCGCAGTGCCGGTGGCCCTGCAGAACCTGCTGACCACAACCGGGTCCATGGTGGACACGATGATGATCGCTTCGCTTGGGCAGACCCAGGTTGGAGCCGTGGGCTTGTGCGCCCAGTTTTCCTCGCTGATGTTCAGCTGCTACTGGGGCTTTGTGGGCGGCGGCATGCTGTTCATTGCCCAGTTCTTTGGAGCCGGGGACGATGATGGAATCAACCGTTCCTACGGCCTCACGCTGTCATTCATGATGACCGTCTCTGCCATATTCGCCGTTCTGGCTCTTTGCTTTCCGGAGATCGTCATGCGTCTCTATACGGACAAGCCATCCATACAGCAGGTCGGCCGGGAATACCTGCGGATCGCCGGCCTTTCCTATCCTCTTATGGTATGTACCATGGGGATGGCCGTCCTTTTGAGATGTACCGGACAGGTTCAGATTCCGCTTAAGGCCTCCGTTGTCTCCGTGATCACCAATATCGGTCTGAATTATGTGCTTATATTCGGCCATCTGGGCATGCCTGCTTTAGGCGTGCGGGGCGCCGCCATGGCCACCGTGATTGCCCAGGGCATGGGAATCCTGGTGATCGTTTTTCTGGCGCGAAGGGCAGGGCACCCGTATTTGCTTGCTGTGAGCCGGCACTTCAGGTGGAATGCGGCTTTTGTGAGAATCTATCTCAGAAAGTGTTTCCCGGTCATCATGAATGAAGTTCTCATCGGCGCCGGCTTTATGGTGATTAATGTTGTCCTGGGACGGCAGCCGGAGGAAGCCATCGCCGCACTGGCGGTGTTCCGCACACTCGAAGGCCTGGTGATCGGTTTCTTTGCCGGTTTCTCAAATGCAGCCTCTGTCCTTGTGGGAACCGAAGTGGGCGCGGGAAGAATCGACAATGCATACAACCGGGGCTGGCGGCTGGTCTATCTGTGTCAGGGGTTTATCGGACTGCTGTGTCTTACCCTGATCGCTCTGCACACACCGATTCTGACTGTGATGGGAATGCACGGCAGAAGCTTTTCACTCGCCTTTGGCATGCTCTCAATATATGCGGTCGCTTCGGTGATCCGCATGGGGAACTGGACGCAGAACGATACCTTCCGGGCTGCGGGCGATGCGACCTTCGGCACCGTGATGGAAATCATCTTCATGTGGGCTGTGGTGCTCCCTGTCGTATGGATGACAGGCATGGTCTTACACCTTCCGACGCTGCTCGTCTTTGCCTGCGCCTATGTCGATGAGCCGATCCGGTACGTGATCATGCAGATTCATCTGTTCCGGGGCAAATGGATCAAACCGGTCACCCCGGAAGGCCGGGCCGGACTTAAAGGGTGGTCACCCAAAAAAGGCCGTGTAAAGGAACTTTCTGAATAATGGAGGAAATTGCTTTGGATACGATGCAGCTGCGCAATCATCCCAGGATAAACCTCGGTATTTTTCCGACGCCGGTTCAAAGACTTGACCGGATCAGCGCGATTTTAAAAACAAATGTCTATATAAAAAGAGATGATCTGACCGGGCTGGGGCTCGGCGGCAATAAGGTGAGGAAGCTTGAATACCTGCTCGCTGAAGCAAAAGCGCAGGGCGCGGAGCTTGTCTTTACGACTGGAGGCGCACAATCCAATCATGCGATGCTGACAGCTGCGGCTGCCGGAAAGATCGGCATGCGGCCGATCCTGATTCTGAAGAAGCGGGGCGTGACGGAACGCCTGGGCAATCAGCTGCTGGAATCCCTTATGGGCACGGAAGTGATCTTTGCGGACACAGATGACTATGAAGACATTTATGAGGAGATGGACCGGATCGGCCATCAGCTTGGCGTCCCATATTATAAGATACCCTGCGGAGGATCCAATGCCCTCGGCTGTCTGGGCTATGTGGACTGTGCAAAAGAAATACAAAGCCTTCCGGAGCATTTTGATTATCTCGTATGTGCGGTAGGAAGCGGAGGGACGATGGCCGGACTTGCGCTTGGGGCGAAGATGTATTTGCCGACCACGCAGGTATACGGGATGATGGTGGATACAGATCCATTTGACCGGATTGTTCCCGGCCTGATGCGCGAGGCGGCAGAATTGCTGCATGCAGAGATCGACATCAGCGCGGAAGATATTCATCTTCGGGATGTGTGCGGCGCCGGATATGCAGTGCCGTCCGCCGAGGGAAATGAGGCAATCTCACTCATGGCAAAAGAGGAAGGACTGTTTCTTGACCCGGTATATACGGGGAAAGCTTTTGCAGGCTTGCTTCAGATGGCAAGGGAGGGCGTATTCAGAGAAAGCGACCACGTTCTGTTTGTCCATACCGGCGGAGCCGGGGGCCTTTTTGCGGTATTGTGACAAACGTAAAACCGAAGAACCGGCAACCCAAAGGGCATGCCCTTACGGATAAACACCATTAAAGAAAATCAGGGCCTCAGACAGCTGAGGCCCTTTTTTAGACGAACAGATCCACAAAGCGGAAGGTCCGGCAGTCAACTAGTCCCCGATTGGTTAATCTGAGTTCCGGCAGACACGCCAGCGGGATCAGTGCCATCGTCATATACGGTGAATTGATGACGCAGCCCATCTCCTTCCATGCGGCACTCAGCTCGCTGACGCGCTTTGCCATCTCTTCAACGGGCAGATCGTTCATCAGGCCGGCGATCGGCAGCGGTACAAGCGCGAGCACTTTTCCGTCGGCAACGGCGCACAGGCCGCCTCCGCATTCGATCAGCGTGTTTGCCGCCAGCGCCATATCTTCGTCATTGGTTCCGGCGACAAGCAGATTGTGCGCATCGTGCGCCACCGTCTGCGCCATCGCTCCTTTTCGGAATCCGAAGCCCTTGAGAAAGCCCACGCCCTTCGTCCCGGTGGCGTGATGACGCTCAAACACAGCCATCTTCATGACATCCTGTCCGGGGTCGGCGCCGACAAAGCCGTCTTTCACCTTGAGTTCCATGATCCGCTCGTAATTGCCGACGCGGTTGGGGATGATCTCGATGACGCGCGCCTTTACTTTATCGCTGCCGGCGGGAGCGGCGATCCGGAAGCTCTCAGCCGTGATCGGCTGTCCCACATGCATGGTATCATAAACGGAGGCAGAGAATCGGGACCGCCCGATCCCCACGGTCATAGCGCCGTTTTCTGCGACCACCTCCCCGTCGATGATCGTGCGGGTGATACGGATGTCGTTCAGATCGTCGAAGAAGACGATATCGGCGCATTTGCCGGGCGTGATGCTGCCCATTTCATGATCCATGCGGAAGCAAGTCGCCGGATTGATGGTCACATACTGAATTGCCTTAATCGGGTCAAGGCCCTCGCGAATTGCGCAGCGCACAATATGATCCAGATGCCCCTCGCTGACCAGCGTATCCGGATGCGTATCGTCCGAAACCAGGCAGGCAAAGCGGTCGTCGATATGGTTGTCGAGGATCGCGCGGATGATCACCGGCATATCATGCCACGCGCTGCCGTAACGCATCAGCGCGTACATACCGTGACGCATCTTTTCCAGCACATCCTCGGCGCGCGTCGACTCATGGCAGCAGCGGATGCCGGAGGCGATATACGCGTTCAGCCCGGCTCCCGTGTCAGGTACCGAATAGTGTCCGGTGATGACCTGATCCGCCCGCAGCGTTTCCGCGAGCTCGCCATGGATGTTCTCCTCCGCGCCGAGCACATGCGGGAAGCTCATCATCTCGCCAAGGCCCATGATTCCGTCCCAGGTCATCATCTGACGCACTTCCTCAGGGCCTATGTGTGAGCCGGTGTCTTCAAATCCGGCGACGGCGGGAACACAGGAGGGCACGTTCGCCATGGCCTTGAGGGGCGCGCGTTTCGCGTCCTCAATCATCGCCTTGACGCCCTCCGGCCCGCATACATTGCAGATCTCATGAGGATCCATAAAGATCCCGGTCGTTCCGCGCGGCACGACGGCGCGGGCGTATTCACCCACGCTGATCATGGAGGACTCCACGTGGATATGCGCATCCATAAAGCCCGGAGCGATATACTGTCCCGCCGCATCGATGACTTTGGTGTTTGGGCCGATACAGTGCTCCGCACTGCCGACCAGCGCAATCCTTCCCTCCGCGATCGCCACGTCGATCCCGTCCTGCACCTCACAGGTGCACACGTTCACGAGTTTGGCATTTTTGATGACAAGCTCGGCCTTCTCCGCGCCCATGGCGACCTTCGCCATGGTTCTGGTGACTTCATAAAGGGGCTTCTTGCAGAATTTGTTCAGCATAGCGTTTCCTCCATTCATAATCAGAGCATATATTGTGTGATGTATCACCGTCAAGCTTTACTCCGTCGCTTTGTTGTCTTGTCTTGACAAAGAATGGGTTCTCATATACGTTTTGTTCATGACCAGATGGTAAGATCTTCCAACGAAGAGACCTGTAAGGTGCAGCGCTGTCGAACTGAAATAAAAAAAGGCATATGAAAGGGGTAAGAATATGAAAAAGAGGTGTTTACTGGCTGTGCTGTGTCTGGCTCTGACTGTATGGCCTGTTATGGCAGCGGAAACAGAAGAGGCCTCCTCCCTGACCGAACAGACTAAGATCCTTATGGAAAAGGAAGACTATGAAGCTGCCATTCCGCTTTTGCGGGAGGCTGCTGATATAGGTGATGCCGGCGCACAGAACATGCTTGGAAATTGCTATTTGTACGGATTAGGGATAGCGCAGGATGTAGAGGAAGCAGTGAAGTACTATCAGCTGTCAGCAGATCAGGGGGACGCGGAATCACAGAGTCTGCTGGGCGCTTGCTATCTTTTTGGTGACGTGCTGGAGCAGGATTATGCAGAGGCTGTAAAATACCTGCAGCTGGCGGCAGACCAGGGGAATGCTCCTGCATGCTATTATCTGGGACTTTGTTCTGAGAATGGCTGGGGCGTGGCGCAGGATTATGCAAAGGCGGCAGATGATTACAAACAGGCTGCTGACCAAGGCCTGGACTGCGCACAGTACAATCTGGGACTTCTGTATCAGCTTGGAAATGGTGTAGAGCAGGACTATGAAAAAGCGTTTGAATACTACAACCTTTCTGCTGAACAGAACTATCCGCAGGCACAGACAGCACTGGGCTTTTTCTACAACCAGGGACTTGGAACAGAGCAGGATTATGAGAAGATGCTTAAATACTATAATCTGGCTGCTGAACAAGGAGAACCCATGGCGCAGTTTAATCTCGGCTGCTGCTATCGTGACGGAACAGGGGTCGAACAGGATGACAAAGAAATGATCCGGTATTTCGAACTTGCCGCCGATCAGGGAAATGCAAACGCTCAGTTTAATCTTGGCTTCCAGTATTATATCGGAGAAAGCGTAGACCGGGATTATGACAAGGCGTTTCAGCTCTATCAGCTGTCAGCCGAACAGGGATTTCCGGTCGCGATGTTTGCGTATGGAGACTGCTACTATTTGGGGAACGGCGTGGAGCAGGATCTTAAGAAAGCAGCAGAGTGGTATCAGAAAGCCCTGGATGCGGGGTATGAACCGGATGATGAAGATCAGAAACATCTTGCTGAGGTAATGGGAGAGGATTTCCTGAATAAAGAGGAATAATTGCAGTTATTTTTCGCCGAAAACGCATGATGTCATCTGACAGTATTGACCGTACGTTTGCTGAATATTAGAAGTTAGATAATGAACAGAATGAATATCAGGTCAAATTGCAATAAGGGAGCGGTACTCGGCGTTATTTTACACGAACCGGAGCAGCCCGGAAATACCGGGGCGATCGGAAGAACCTGCCTGTGCCTCGGCGCTTCGCTTCATCTGATCAGACCGCTCGGATTCAAGACGAGTGACCGCTTTTTAAAGCGGGCGGGGCTGGATTACTGGCCTCGTCTCGCCCCGCGGGAATATGACGATTTTGAGGAATTCTGCCTTGTCCATCCGGGGAGCAGGATCTGGTTTCTTACGACGAAGGCGCATCAGACGATCAGTGATGTCCGATACAGGGAGGGAGATTTTCTGATGTTCGGAAAGGAAAGTGCCGGTATTCCGGAGGAGCTTCTGGCGCCGCACCCGGAGATGTGCGTCCGCATTCCGATGGCGGGGGAGGAGCGCTCTTTGAACCTGGCGTCTTCCTGTGCCATCGCGCTCTATGAAGCCACACGGCAGCTGCAATACAAGGGACTCGTTCAGACGGGGGAGCTTCACAGACTGCAATACCGCACTTAAGCCTGCTTTCGGCCATAAAAAAGAGCAGTCGGAGTTGCTCAGAGCTGTAAAAAAGGATCGGGGAGAGATTTCTCCCCGATTACTTTCGCAGAAAAATCAAGGAAAAAAGAAAACCGATTTCAGTAAACAACTACTGAAATCGGTCGTTCTGTCCGTGCGCCGCCGGGGACTCGAACCCGAGATTTGGATCAACAAATGTAGGAAAGGAGCGGGTTTCCGCAGGTCGCTTTTTTACTGTACCCACAGCTGTACCCATATCTTTGAAGAAGCGTTAAAAATAAAGGGATTGTTAGAAGACTTACATGAATAACTGTCCCCGAATACGCTCTCCTAAAGCGTTGCAAGCGATACCTCATCAACATAAGAGCGACTCTGTAGCGTGTCTAATCTTTTCTACGAGCTTTCTTGCATTCTCCACTTGCTTTACCGCACTTTCCTTACTGGCAATGTAAAAATCATCATAATCAGAAAGATTGCGGATTTGCTCAGCTGCAGCGACAATCTGGTAATCGTCCGGTGTAAATGTTCCATCCCCGTGAAATACATAATGATAGTTAAACTGCTTCAGATTTCCGCTATGTGTGGCTGCGTCCACTCCTTTTAAGGCAAGAAGTGCTTTTATTGCTTTTTCCATCGCATAATAGGAACGATTATTGGCAGATTTGTACTTCTCTTCCTTAAGAAGATCCTCTGACTCATCCAACAATTCAATAGCTCTCTCAAGGCGAAGACGGGCCAATTCATCGCAATACTTCTGTTCCATAAAGTATATCCCCCTCCTTCGCGATATTTCTATAAAATGGATACCAGGCCTTCTTCTCCAAATATTCATTGTATGGGATAAAAATACAATTTACTACTGCAAAGTATTTCATTGCCAGTTCTGTAGCAATACTGGAAAGTGTTTCAGTGATAGTATCTGACAAAGAACGATTTTCATCTATCAGAACCGCAATATCTATATCTGAATCAGGGGAATAATCTCCTCTGGCACAAGAACCATAAAGGATTATACCTCTTACATTCTCCATACGCGTACAGATTAGTCCAGTCACGTCTGATTTAATATGATCGATAATATCTTGGGTCAGAACCAGGCTCATCTCACTCTTCAAGTTCAGATAACATGTGTCATTTTCTATATTCATGATCTTCACCCGTCCGGTTATTATAAAAATTCATACACTATTTATCAGGCACAGCAATGTGCTGCAAAGCACCCCTAGCAAACGGCTGTCCCAAATAAAGTCTATCAGAAAGCCGGCTCACTTTCAACGAAGCCAGCTTTACTTTATAATTTTCCTAAATTAATTATTTAACTTCTACCCATCAGATCCGTACCAGATTTTTCCTTTGCACAGTTTGCTTTTACTTCTGCATATTTTGTGATGTATCTTGCTCCGGCAACAGGGAAAGGAGTAGTACATCATGAGCAAGTATATCCCTGGCAACCACAAGCACCTTACCGCCGAGGATCGGCTTTTTATCGAAAATGGTCTGAAGTGGCTCATGAATTGGCAAAAGCCTGTGGAGAAACATTGCTGCCGCCTGCGGTTTAAATCGGGAAGCACAGAATGAAATGGCACAGGCGTTTGCCCTTAGCGATAAGCTGGGATAAACCATACTTGCAGATGAACGGTGCGGCGGCTGAACTCACCGACATGGGATATTTATTGCAGGCTGACACCAATATCTAAACTTTTTTTCGTCGAAAACGTTTGATGTTATCCGGCATTATTGACGGCATCTTTGCAACATGCTTAAATACATTAATGAACAGAATGAATATTTGGC
>DEFE01000028.1:8741-9633 GCA_002350625.1 Lachnospiraceae bacterium UBA2860 | reverse complement strand
GCGGGTCCCGAGATTAGAATCACGGAAGGGGCTTGATACTCTTATGTGGAATAGACCTACGGTCCTTAGAGCAGAGCAGAGGCTAACTGTGCCCTTTTTGCGTCCTGCGGGGCGCTTGAAACTGCATATTACATTCGAGATGGATAACCGTCGGACTTGACGGGGTTACTATACCCTGTCAGGTTCGCAGAGAATAAAGGAAACCGTGGGGGATGCCGTAAAGGCTCTTTCATCATCGAGCCGTTGAAATAAGGAGGGTGGAATATGCTGCGTCCTACTGCTGTTGATGTTTTTCCGGAAGAAAACTATATATTGAGGATTGGTTTTGACAACGGGGAGACAAAGCGCTTTGACGTAAAGCCCTACATTCAGGGCGAATGGTATGGAAGGCTGGCGGACATACAGTATTTCCGCGCGGCCAGGACGGATGGTTTCACCGTTGTATGGCCGGAAGGACAGGATCTTTGCCCGGATGAAATATATGATCTTGGTGTTTCCGTCAAACAGCCGCAGCCGGCATGACCGATCGTATTGAGATAGAACGATATTTCAGCTCCGCAAAACGACGAAACGGAATGGGCTCTATCAATAAAAAACGCGAAGATACATCTTTATCATCTATCGCGATGTCTGTACTCGTAACGAACATCTTTGGTACTTTCAAGAGTGCAATTGAAGAATATACAACAACTCAGTCATCAACGTCAGTGAACCGCAAGCGAGCTACATGAGCAGTTTCGGCAAAAAAGGAGTTGTTGACCAAACACTAAATAAATGAACAGAATGAATATTTGGCAAAACCGTCGAAAGGCGGCGGCGCAAAGCTAAAGGGACTGTAGAATGTCAGCCAGCTGCGAAGAGACTTCATTGCAGGTGCTGCAGAAGCATAAGC
>DEFE01000028.1:2897-8641 GCA_002350625.1 Lachnospiraceae bacterium UBA2860 | reverse complement strand
CAGAGGCTAACTGCGCTCTTTTTCGCGTCCTGCGGGGCGCTTGAAACTGCATACAACATTCGTGATGGATAACCGTCGGATTCTGACGGGGTAAGTATACCCTGTCAGGTTCGGCGGTTTTTGTTGTGTTTATCATGGTGATGCGGCGGCCATAACAGCCGTGTAGGAAGAATTTTAGGAGGAAATAGCGAATGAAGACGAAAAAACGATTTTTAAGCATCCTGCTCAGCCTTGTGATGGTGCTTGGGCTGATGCCGGGGATGAGTTTGACGGTGCAGGCGGCTTCTGCTGTAAATGTGAAGATAGTAACGACGAACTCAGGATCATCATGGACGATAGCAGGATCTACAACATTACCACAGGATTACACGGTTGTAGCTTTAATGCCTATGATGGGTTGGGATCAAGATAGCTACAATATACAAGTGAATGGAACCAATGCACAGATTAAGAGTGGTTCTGGAAAAGATATGGTGATTACCATTTCTGACAAGGGAACATTCACAATAGAAGTTAATTATGATTATTATGGAATGCCCATGACAAAAAATGCCACTGTAAGCGTTACAGAGCTTGTTGCTGCCCACACCCACACATGGGCTATAGCGTGGTCGCATGACGCTACATACCACTGGCACGCCTGTACTGGTGAGGGTGCATCAGATGCTTGCCTGAACGAAACAGGCGCGGCAAAGGCAGAGCATACCTACGGAGATACCGGCGATGCACGCTTTACTTGCACAGTCTGCGAGTATGTCGATACTGTCAAACAGGCAGCGTCAGGCCTGGCAGATGCCAAGACGACCGCGACCGCAACAGTGAACGGCGTGAACTCCGACGACTACATTGCGGCTGACCAGCAGACCGTGACGGACGCGAAGAGCACAGCGCTGAACGCGATCAACACAGCCACGACGGAAGCGGAAGTCACCACGGCGCTGACCAACTTCAACAACGCCATCGCAGGCTGCACGACCCAGGCGGCGGCGGACCTTGCCACGGCAAAGACAAACGCGACCGCGACGGTCAACGCCGTGAACGCCAGCGACTACATTGAGGCCGACCAACAAACCGTGACGGACGCGAAGAGCACCGCGCTGAATGCAATTAATGCGGCCACGACGGAAGCAGACGTCACCACGGCGTTGAACAACTTTAACACCGCCATTGCGGGTTGCACTACCCAGGCGGCTGATCTTGCCACAGCTAAGGCAGCTGCAAAGGCAGCTCTAGACAAGTTGCTGCAGGAGAAGAAAGAGTCTGACTATGATGCCGAAGACTGGGCTGCCCTGACAAAGGCGATCGCGGATGCAAAGGCCGCCATCGACAAAGCGGCGGCAACGGGTGACGTGACCAAAGCGAAGGACGATGCGGTTTCGGCTGTAAACGCGATCAAGACCAAGGCCCAGAAGGCCGCCGAAACACCTGCAGATCCGAAGACATCCGAGCTGCCGGATGAAGCATCGCAGGAAAAGATCATTCTGGCACAGAAGGGTGCTCAGGATGTGAAGAATTCCATTTTCCACAAGCTGCAGGCAAAACAGAAGAAGGCAAAGAAGAAATCCATATCGATCAGCTGGAAGCGCGTCGGCGGAGCGAAGAAGTACGTCGTCTACGGAAGTCTGTACGGCAAGAAGATGAAGAAACTGAAGACCTTAAGCGGGACAAGCTTCACAAAGAAGAAGCTTAAGCCGGGCAAGACATACAAGTTCATTGTTGCGGCCTATGGAAACGGAAAGGCGCTGGCGACGAGCAAGACCATCTTCATCGCAACCGCCGGTGGTAAACTCGGAAACCCGACGGCCGTTAAGGTCAATAAGACATCGGTCAGCCTGAAGGCTAAGAAGACATTTAAGCTGAAAGCCACGATGAAAAAGAAGAAGCCCGTGAAGCAGTACCGGAAGATCAGATATGAGTCCGGCAAACCGGCCGTGGCCAAAGTGAGCAAGACGGGCAAGATCAAGGGCGTTAAGAAGGGAAAAACGTGTTATGTGTATGCCTATGCACAGAACGGCCTGTTCAAGAAAGTCAAGGTCAGAGTCAGATGATGTCAACAAAAAACGTCAACAGGCATTAAAAACTCTGGAAAAAGAATCGGGGAGAGATTTCTCCCCGATTTCTTTTCGTAAAAGTTACAACCCACTTGTTGACATCTCTGTTGACATTTTTGAGAAAGAATGGTGAAAATAAGGGCCTTCTGACAGACGGCCCGCTGAAAAGATGTCAACAGGGCGTCAACAAACCGTCAACGGAATGTCTACGGAGGAGTCTCGGACCGGTCTTCCAGGAATGGAATCACGTCTCCGGGCTTCGCTCGGACGAAATCATCGAATAGTGTCAGCTGCCTGTTGACATCCTTGTTGACACTTTCATTGTCAGGAATCCGTTCCCAGCCGCGCTGCGTCCCATAGCCGTCCCTGAACCTCTTTGGACTGTTGAACGCCCTCCACCCGGTCAGTTTCCCGCTGCGGATCAGCTGGTTCATGATCTCACAGATGTCGTTGGTCTGCCAACGGAGAGGCTGGCGCTCACCATTTCCAAGAGCTTCACTGAACAGCATCCTGGAACAGACTTTGTCCTCCCTGGTTTCCTGCATAAAAGCCAGGATCATACCGGCATCCACATCCTCGGCGATAAACATCTGCTGCCGGTTCCGGACCTCTCTTTCCATTTCCGCAGACAGCTTCAGATTCATCGGATCCATCCTGTAAAGGTACAAAGCCTCTGCCCATAACAAGTCAATATAGGCTCTGGAAGCTGCCTCATCCTTCAGAATGAACACCTCCGCCTCTTCCTCACAGCAAAGAACCGGGAGAAATCGCCGGTTCCCTGTCCTGTCATTCGGCAGGAATGCCAGCCTGTTCGTTGTTCCCGCAAAAACACATTGTCTCGGCCGGTCTTCCGGAATCCGGTCATATGGAGTGCGATACGTCTCCTTCTGCCTGCTCAGGAAGGACTTGACGGCTTCATTTGTTTTCGCATTAAGCGCCGCTGTCATCTCCGACATCTCAATCATCCAGTGGCCCTGGATTTTTTCATACACATCCTTTGCTTCCAGATTCCGCAGGTCGTCACAGAACCATTCATCATTGACACACAGGAGGCGGAAGAAAGAAGATTTTCCGGCACCCTGGCCTCCGACCAGGCAGAGCATATAATCAAATTTGACGCCCGGATGAAAAGCCCTCGCAACCGCTCCCTTCATGAACAGGGCCAGAAGCTCGTATGTGTAGTCGCTGCAATCCGCACCAAGAAAATGGTGCAGTGCATATCTGGAAGCAAGCATCAAAATCTAAAATGGAAACATCACCAAGTCTGACTCAGCCCCAGGGCAGTGGCCTCGATAAAAGTCATATTCGGTTTTCATATGATCGCCGCTCAACCGATCCTTTGTAATATGCAAAGGTTAGACTTGCATCCATATACTTGAGATCTTGCAACCTACTTGCAACAAGATTGCAAGTAGGTTGCAAGTTTAATCTCAAAATCAGCTGTTTTTTTCTTCCCCCGGGCCCTCAAACCACCGAGCAGCACTTGTATTCCCCACACAATGAGTTCGTCCATCTTTACGAAGCTCCCGCAACAGCACTTGTATTTGACCTCTATTGTGACCAGGAAGGACTTGTTGAAGCTCCTTAAATGGTGCCCCCTCGTCTCCTTTATCATGAATATGCTTTAGCAAAAGCTCTTTGTTGGTTTCACGATCTAAACCAACTCTACGCGTATGAATGCCATGTTTTCCCGCCGCACTATATAAACTACGTGCAAGTACATATTTATTGCGGCTCACATGTTCCACGATCCCCATCTCTATCAAATGTTTCAAGCGGAGGCGCATATTATTATTTAGCGGTTTTTCATAATACAGTGCATTGATAACAAGAAAATCCGTTGTTGTCAGACTATCTAAGCGCTCGTTTCCAATTTTGTTAATCAATGAAAGCATTTTTTTGTCTAGGACAAGACCGCTTAACTTAAGGCATACAAAATTATCATCTGTCCCTGAAAAATCAGGCAGTTGCTTGGCCTCTTTTATGCTCGTTTCATAGATGATATTCATGCCTTGTCCAGAACGCTCAACGAGGCCGCAAAGAGCTAAAATTTCAGCAATGCGCCGATTACGTGGAACCTGACGATCCAAAATGTTATCCAATGATATCCCATGGGGCAAACCACCTGGACTTTCTACAATTAGCGTTTCGTGATATTGGCGAATGAACACACTTCCTGCCATTTGATAATTTCTGTGACTAACAGCATTAAGTATTGCTTCTCGAACAACGCTCTCATTAAACGCGGGAATATCGTACACAAAGAAGCCATCTTGATAATGCTGAATATCATTCCTCAGGTTTATTAATTCCCAAAGCCTGTTATAACACGCGAAGAAACCCATGCGAAACTCTTCTCGTTGATTCGCCGGTCCAGAGACATTAGAAGAGCGATATTCAAATACAATTTCAGCTTGAGGCAGAAGTCTACCCAGTGACTCTCTTTTCCCAAACAGAATCAAGGCAGCGTATGTAATTCCATCGTCAGTAATTGCTTCACAATCATGCAGCAACTGTTTTTTTGACATACTTGCTAACCGTTTGTTTCCACTTTTTTCAATCCATCTGTCCCGAAAATCTTCTATAGCATTCTCGTCGAGATCTGAGTAAACGGCTGCTGCGCATATACTTCCTGAAAAATCAAATCCTATTTCATCATAAATGCTGCGGCGAATTTCTTCCGGCATTGGAATTAAACTATCGCCCTCATACCACCATGCAACTCCATCTACCTGCACAGGCAAACCCAAGGGACGACTAGATACATCAAAGACCAAAACGCGATTTCCGCTCTGATCATATAAAAGCTGAAAATCAACCATGACCTTCAACTTATCTATAAGTCCTTTCCGAGTACGTTCCGGTTGATCAAAGGCTTTGCTTCCGACCACTTTACGCGGTCGCTTGTCAGTAATGCCAAATACCAATTTTCCACCACCGCAATTAGCAAGAGCACAGCAACAGCGCGCTGCTTCTCCAGAATCAAAACGATTCTTGGCTTCTTTAAACTGGTATTGTTCTCCTTCTTTTGCCTTTAGCAAGTCATCAATTGTAATCATACTGTTTAACATACATAACCTCCCGGAACTTTTCTCTTCGAGGCCCTTCAATCAGCAGCTCCTTGCTGCCTTTCTCTCAGTTGGATTCAATGAAGTTGCGACCTTGTCTCAGACTATTGGCCTGACCTAGCCCGAATATCATTTAGCCATTCGCCTTTATACTTAAAATATCTCGGTCCACCTATTCCGGCACTACTATCTTTTCCAAGCATAAGCGCAGCAAGCGCGGAAAGTGTAAACTTCTTCCTCTTGTATTCAACATTCTTATCATCTGCTATTTTGAATGTCATCTCCGGATTATCATACCAATAGATCTCGTCACCGGGTTGAAGATTGCACTTTGAGAACGTGAACGGAGATAACCGTTCTTTATGAATTTCATCTACTTCTTCAGCCGTCTCCTCCGCTTCCTGTTCATCAGCAGTCATTGCGATGCGCTTCAGCTTATCTGACTGACCATTGATTTCTGCAATTGCTTCCAGAAGAGAATATGCTTCATCTGGAGACATGGCGTAAAACTCGCGAACTCTTTTCTGTCCCTTAAAGTTGTCAATAGATCTAAGGTTCGGGTTGAGCTTATTTTTATACGATTTCTTCTTATACCATTTTAGCGGTCTTCTCCAGAACGTTCAAG
>DEFE01000028.1:2060-2858 GCA_002350625.1 Lachnospiraceae bacterium UBA2860 | reverse complement strand
ACATCATCTGCATATCCAATCTTCACATACTGCGGAAATGATGGGTTCGTCAATATGTAAATATATCCTTTAGCATCTTCGGACATTACTTGATCATCCTCCCAAACTCATCAGACATCGTTTCTGAAATTGAACATCCTATTCACGTCTCACCAGTGTAATCCGTCTTTTCTTTCGGTTGTTTACGTGTTCCGTATTTCACTGGCTCTTCAGCCACCATTCCAAGCAGAGCAGTGTTCGTGTTGTATCTGAATATGCTTTCTCGTACGGCAGGCATTGGATCCCGGCTGTCCATAGCATCCCAACTGTTTTCTTCAAAGTTCTCGACTTGTTCCATAACCTTACTGAAAACTTCCGGGCTGTACTGAGGAGGATATCCGTTCTTAACCAAGCAAATCTTGATTTCCAGCTTAAGTTGATTTCTGACATTCTGGTTGTTCAGCCAATCAGCAAAGGAAGATTTGGTATCGATAATCTCTTTGACCTTCTTGGCAAGGGCCTTACACTTGTCATTGACGATCACGCCGTCAATGTTCTTGTCCGTTCCATATTCGAAGTTATACTGATCTCTTAAATTAACCAGAATATCATAAAATGCTTTCTCCTCGAAGGTCAGCCCTATCTTTCGGAAACTTTCTTTGTCCTCGTTCATTTCCCGAAGAATGGCAAGAGCCTGCTCTGTGGCATTTCTAATAATATCCTCTGATGCCTGCTCCTGTGTGGCGCCTGCTTCTTCAGCAGAAACATGGCTCCGCCTCTCATGATACGCCGCAATTGTTTCTTCCAGCATCTCCTGAA
>DEFE01000028.1:454-1941 GCA_002350625.1 Lachnospiraceae bacterium UBA2860 | reverse complement strand
TATTCCGGGCTGAAAATATCTTCCTGCTCACCACTTTCAAGCACGCTTTCAACCTCAGTATATTTGAGAGCTTCTTCGACCATTTTCGCCACATGACGGTTCATGGTGTCCGCATCAACTTCGCTTGTTCCACTCATCTTACGAACGAAGCCAGCTATAGCCATAAAACACTGCGCCAGAGCTGATTCTTCCTCACCAAGCTCACCGGACGGCTGACAAATGTCAAAAGCTGTTCTCATCCGCTTTACCGTCTTCAGGAAGTATGTCTTGAAGGAAACCTTCTGCACCTTTTTCCTATTGTTGCTGAGAGATTGAAGTTCCTGTGTGGACGAGAATACATACTCTGCAGCTTTTGCAAGCAGAGTATAACGTTCAACCGGATCACAGTCAGGATTTAGGAATGGATACAGATCATATCCCGTAAACAGTGTCTTTAGGATAGTCAGTTCTTCCCGGAATATGCCTGTTGCCTGTTCTACATCATCTGCGGTAGGTGCAACGGATGTATCACCACCATAAATTTTCATAGCTTCCCGCATGTTGTCTCGGATGCCTATGTAATCTATGATCATGCCATATTCCTTCCCGGGATACTTCCGGTTCACACGGCTAATCGTCTGAATCAGCATGTGCTTCTTCAACGGCTTATCGTTGTACATATACGTTAATGACGGCACATCAAACCCGGTGATCCACATATCAACGACTATTACAATGCGGAAATTTGATTTTTCCTGTTTGAATGCCGCATCCATGTTTTCGGAACGCTTATCATTCGCAGCTCCTCCGAGATAGTTATACATCTCAGCCGGATCATTTTTACCCACACTGGAGACCATTGCCATAAAAGGCATCGGTTTCAGTTCACGCAGTTCTTCTTCTGTAGCCTGCGTCCCATTGGGAGTTTTTTTCTCCTCAAACCACTCCGGATATTTGTCTTTAAACTTCAGCAACAACGCATACGCAATCAGCCTGCTGGAACAGACAACCATGGCTTTCTGAATTCGTCCAGGATCCTCATCACACGCAGCTGTATAATGATCATGAATATCGACAGCAAGACGCTCCAAACGAGAAGGCTCGCCAAGGATTATCTCCATCGAACTCATAGCCTTCTTACTTGCTTCTATATCTTCTTCTGTAGCGCCATCATCAGCACATTTCTTGTAATAGTCCTCAATCAGCTTAACCTTTTCCTGATCGAGCAGGACCTTCGCGATACGAGGGTGATATTTGATCGAAACAGTCAATCCATCGGCAACGGCCTGATCCATGGTATAACGATCTATTTCGTCACCAAAGGTCTGGTATGTTTCTGCAATCGGAGTTCCAGTAAAACCTACGAACGTTGCTTGCGGAAAGGCTTCTCTTAAGACCTTCGCATACGGCTTTGAAACCATTGCCTTCATATTGGCATCGGCATCTTTGCTGAACTGGATCTTTCGCGAATGTTCCAACTGTGTTCTGTGGGCTTCATCTGAAAAACA
>DEFE01000028.1:0-373 GCA_002350625.1 Lachnospiraceae bacterium UBA2860 | reverse complement strand
AGATATAGACCCCGCCACTTTGCCGGGCCCCCAATTCCTGCCTCAACTCGTTTCGGCTCTTTACAATAGAGACCTCCCCTAAATTCAGGAATTCCTTGCTCTTTGTAAACAGTTTCGCGCCTTGTTTCTGTAGCTCCTCTCTGTCTACGATCATAACAATCGTTGGAGAACCAATTTCCGGGATATCTGAACATCGAAGCGCCAATTGTCGCGCCAAGAAAGCCATTGTATAGGTTTTTCCGCATCCAGTTGCACCGAAGTATGTTCCCCCTTTGCCGGTTCCCTCCACGATAGACTTTACTATGCTTTGTTTCAGCAATCTTGCCGCAAAGAACTGCGGATACCTGCAGACAATCTCAACCTCACTGCTGTC
>DEFE01000047.1:1257-17824 GCA_002350625.1 Lachnospiraceae bacterium UBA2860 | reverse complement strand
TGATATGCTTTATCCTGCCGCGGGCATTGCCGTGGTTGCCGTTGTAACATGGTCGCTGCGGGCAGTTCCCTTTTTGATCTTTGGAAACAGGCCCCTGCCCAAAGTGATGCAGTATCTCGGAAAGACACTGCCCCCCGCCATCATGACGATCCTCGTAGCGTACTGCCTCCGAAATACAGACGTTATTCATACGCCCTTCGGCATTCCTGAATTGACCGCATGCTGCCTGGTCGTCTGCCTTCAGATCCTAAGGAGCAATATGTACCTGTCGATTATTACAGGAACCGTTTGCTATATGGTCCTGATTCGGATCCTTTGATTGACAAAAAGAAATTTGAGTGTCTGAGATCAGAATTGGTCGAGTAGAATTGTTGGGACAAAAGGCAAACCGTCTCGATGTGCTGTGTTTCCGGGAACATATCCACCAACGTATACCGCCGTATTTTCCACCCTTGTTTTTTCAGATAGCGCATATTCTCCGCAAAACTCGAAGCTTTGCAGGAAATGTATACCATGTCGGAAATGCCGTAATCCAGAATCTTGCGCAGCGCCTTTTCATGCACGCCTTCCCGCGGCGGATCAAGAATCACATAGTCAGGTTTTTCCGGGATCTGCGGGAGCGTCTCAAAGACGTCCCCTGAAAGGAACGTGCAGTTCGTGAGGCCGTTGAGCTCAGCGTTTCGCCTGGCCGCTTCCACAGCCTCTTCCACAAGCTCGATCCCGTATACGCGCGAAGATTCCTCTGCCATGATTTGAGCGATCGTACCGGTTCCGCAGTATAAATCATAAAGTACCGGCTTCTCTCCGGCTGTTTCCGCACGGCTCTGCCGCACATAGGACCGCACGGTGTCGTACAGAACCTCAGCGCCCTTCGTGTTGGTCTGGAAGAAAGAAAACAATGTCACCTTAAATCTGAGGCCGAGCAGGCTCTCGTAGAAATAGTCGCGGCCATAGAGGCAGCGCACTTCGTCCGCGATCAGGGCATCTGCGTACCGGTCGTCGACGGCGTGAAAAATCCCGGCAAACGATCCGGCGAGCGGCAGTGCGAGCAGGCGGTCCACAAGCGGTGAAAAATCAACCTCCATCTGGGAGGAAGCTGCGAGCACCATGAGAATCTCGCCGCTCGTCTCCGAGCGTCTGAGCATCAGATAGCGCAGAAAGCCGATATGGCTGAGCTTGTTATAATGCGGCAGTTTCTCTTCTGCACAGAATGCGCGCACTTCCTTAAGAATGGCGCGCAGATCCGGGTGGGCCAGCACGCAGCTGTCCGCATCGAGCACCGTATAGCGCGTTGCCATTTTGTGCATGCCGAGCGTCAGCGGGCCTCCCGCCACAGCGTCGCCAAAGGACAGATCGAGTTTATTTCTGTACTCCAGCTCGTGCGGGCTCGCTTTAATGCCGTCAAACAGAGTGTCTTCCGACAGCACATCGGAAAGAAGCCGCTGCATCTGTTCCACCTTCATCTCAAGCTGTGAAGCATAGGGCATTGTCTGGTAGAGGCAGCCCCCGCACAGGCCGAAGTTGTCGCAGAGAGGCGCCCGCGTCTCAAGCGGAGACGGCTCTGTCACTTCAAGCCGGTTCCCGTAGATCAGGCCGCCGTGCTTTTTGTAGACGCGGAAGCGGACGGTCTGCCCGGGGATCGTGTTCTTGACGATGCCCTGCTCTCCTGTCTCTTCGATCGTGAAGCGTCCTTTATTAGGATAATCTACACGCGTAATGAATGCTGTTCCAACATCTTTTCTTTTCATTTGCGGTCAGTTCCTCGCTTTGAAAGCATAAAGAATGCCCCGGCAGCCGCCGGAGCATCACAGAGATCTTCATACTACTTATTCGGCATCCTCTGCCGCATCAGCAGATTCGTCAGCTTCCGCAGCATCAGCATCCTCTGCCTCGACAGTTTCCTCAGCTGTCTCTTCTGCAGTAGCCGCTTCGTCCTCATCTTCAAAGTAGTCATCGAAATCATCATCAAAATCGTCTTCGAAGTCCTCAAGATAATCCGGAGTCATAAAGCGGTACACCGCATAGGCAATCGCCGCCACAGCCGCGATAAAGCCAATCACTGCCAGAAACTTTAGAATCTTGCTGTCGCCTGAATCTTTCTTCATATTACTGCACCGTCCTCTCTTTAATGTCGCTGCCGGGTCCGGTAAACCCGCACAGCTTGCGTTCACTTTGCAGGATCACTTCATGCACGAACAGGTGTCCCGCCGTAAAACTGTTCTTATTATAGCACGGCGTATGATGTATTTCTACCTTCTTTTCTCAGCGCCCCGTTGCTTGACAAGCAACTGCAGATTGCTATAATAGCAGTAATGCTCTTTCTCGCTTTATTGTTGCGCATTGTTAAAGAGCATGGACTAAAGAAGACCTGCATAAAGGAGTTTCCCATGAGTTCACACTTTAATGATGATAGCATACTGGCCCGTTTTTTCGGCAAGGCTTCTAATTACACGGATATTCCGACGCCGCTGTACAAAGAATACAACGTCAAGAAGGGCCTCAGAAATGAGGACGGCACCGGAGTACGCATCGGTCTGACCAAAGTGGCCGACGTCATCGGCTACGATAAAGACGCAGACGGCCATGTCATTCCCTGCGAGGGTGATCTGCTGTACAGAGGCTACAGCATCCGGGACCTGCTCGCGAACAGAAAAGGCAACTTCGGCTTCGAGGAAACCTGCTTCCTGCTCCTGTTCGGTTTTCTTCCGAACACCGTTCAGTTCCGCGAATTCTGTCACTCCCTCGCCATCCGTTATGAGTTGCCGGATAACTTTCTTGTCAACGAAGTCCTCCGGGCTCCGTCCAAAAACCTGATGAACCGCCTGCAGATGCTCACGCTCGCGCTGTATAACTTCGATGAGACGCCTGACGAGACGGATGTCTATCAGACGCTGTTAAAAGGCATCAATCTGATTGCCAAATACCCCGTGCTCGGCTGCTATTCCTATCAGGCCAAGATGCACGATCTCTTCCACAATTCGCTCATCATCCACTACCCGCGGCCGGACTACTCCATCGCGGAAAATATTCTTTACATGCTGCGCGAAGACGGAACCTTTACCGACCGGGAAGCGAATCTGCTCGACGCGATTCTCGTCATTCACGCGGATCACGGCGGCGGAAACAATTCCACCTTCACCGACGTCGTCATCGGCTCGACCGGGACGGATCTCTACTCGGCGATCTGCGGCTCTGTCGGTTCCCTTAAAGGACCGAAGCACGGCGGCGCCAATGTCTCCGTCTCCGAGATGATGAAGGAAGTGATCGGGCTCACCAATTATACCGACGACAAGGATGCCGTGCGGAAGGTCGTCGAGGATCTATTAAGCGGAGCCCTCTATGACCACAGCGGCCTCATCTACGGCTTCGGCCACGCCGTCTACACATTGTCCGACCCGCGGGCCGAACTGCTGCGCTCCCTGTGCAAAAAACTGGCCGAGGAGCAGGGCTGCCTCGACCAGTATGCCTTCTATGAACTTTTTGAAAAGACAGTGAAGGAAGTTGTCTACGAGAAGAAGAATAAGATTCTTCCCACCAACGTCGACTTCTACTCCGGCTTTGCCTATAACATGCTCGGCATCCCGGAGGATCTCTTCACGCCGCTCTTTGCCATCTCGCGTGTGGCCGGCTGGGTGGCGCACAACGTGGAAAACAAGCTCTACGACGGGCGCATCATGCGTCCCGCGACAAAATACGTCGGCGATCACACGGACTTCGTCCCCATGAAGGAGCGCTGACCGCTTTGATTATGCCTTAAGGCTCCTCACTGATGGCAGCAGCCGTGTGCGCCGCATACAGCTCCTGAGCGCCGGGGAGCCTTCCCAGGCCTTCCATCTGGACATCGATACTCGAAAATGCCTGAGCCTCCTCAAACCGGCTGAGCCACGACGCTTCGTCATTAGGATCCGCCATGGCATCATGCGCGGATTCTCCGGCGTCGACCATAAGCGGGCGCAGCGTGACCTTGGTATATCCTTCTTCAGAAATCCTGTCGATCACAGCCTGACAGGCCATATCTTCAGGCGTCCCTTCCACCGTTCCGATGAACACATTGGCATAGCCGAGTTCTTTCATCTGCGTCCCAATGCGGCTGCAGATATCATTCGCCGCGTCACTTGCGCCGTGTCCCACGAAGACAAAGGCCATCCGGTCTTTTTCAGCGGCCTCGAGATCTTCATATCCGGCTTCTTCACATGCGGCCTTCACGACAGCTTTCGCTGCGGTTTCCATGTCTGTATCTGCCGTTTCCGCGCTGTCCCCGGCGTCGCCAAGCAGCGGCTTCGCGATCGCCATCGTCTCAAAGCGGTCCTGATACGTGCGGACTGCTGCGCAGAGCTCATCGTACGCCTCACCCTGCATCAAAAATGTCGGCTGCACGACCAGATGCTTCACGCCGTTCGACACGGCCCGCGCAAGCGCCTGATCAATGTTGTCAATCTGCTCTTCGTCTCTTGCCGCGACGTGGTTGATGACAGGCTGCTCCGCAAAGGCTCTCCTCACGGACCACTCCGGAAAAGCCGCAGCAAGCGCCTTCTCCACGGCGCCGATATCCGCCGCACGGCTCTCATTAAAGGCGGTGCCGCAGCTCACGACGAGGATCTCCTTCTCTCCGATGTCGTCGGCGTTAAGCGGATCGTCCAGAGATGCGTCTCCGGTGTCCAGCCCGAAATAATCCGGGTCCGCCGCCTCGCCGGCCACCATTTCTTTCTGCAGATCGGTCAGTGCTTCCCAGGCGGCTCTGGCCTCACCGACGAGCGCATCTGTCTCCTCCGTCCATTCCTCTGCGCAAATGGCGTCGATCAGCGCGGCCGCCTGATCTGCCGCTTCCTGATCGGGATTTACGATCTCTTCCGCCTCGTCCCCTTCTTCCTCTTCGTATTCTTCATCATATTCTTCGTAGATATATTCCGCGTCAGCCGTCTCCTCAGCCTCCGCATATACGGCTGTTCCGCTGATGAGCAGGCTTCCTGTCACAAAAAGAGCTGAAAGGACAGCCGTCAGCAGGCTTCTCTTCATGGTCTGCATCTCCTTTCCGTCACATTCCCTTATATTCCGGATACTCGATGTTCAGAAGGACAAGGCCCTTGGCGACGGCCGTCGGTCCGGCCGCGTCGCGGTCTCTCGCGTCAAGGATCGCCGGCATCATCTCCGGCGGATACTTTCCCGCGCCGATCTCGATGAGTGTGCCGGCGATAATCCGCACCATATTGTACAGGAACCCGTTCCCGGTAACCGTGAACGTGATGCGGTCGCCGTCCCTTTCCACGCGGGCGTCGAAGATGGTGCGCACCGTTGTTTTGCTCGAATATCCCGCCGCACAGAAGGAGCGGAAATCATGCTCCCCGATGAGATATTTGGCCGCCGCATTCATCCTGTCCGCGTCAAGCGCGTAGTAATAATGCATCTCCGTGTGTCTCGTCAGGGGATCCGGATGCGGCCGGTTAATAATTCTGTAGGCGTATGTCTTGATCGTGGTCTGAAAGCGCGGGTGAAAGCTGTCCGGCACCATTTCCGAGGAAACGATCCGTATATCCTCCGGAAGGCGCGCGTTCAGCGCATAGGCGAGTTTTCCGGGCGCGATCCTGGTGTCGATATCAAAGGTGCAGACATTGCCCTCTGCGTGCACGCCGGCATCGGTCCTGCTGGCGCTGATCGTTTTTACCGGCTGCCCGAAGAGATCGCGGAGCGCGCCGTTCAGCACATCCTGCACGCCGACGCCGTTCTTCTGCGACTGAAACCCGTTGTAGGCCGTGCCGTCATACGCAATCCTGATCATGATGCGCATGTCACCACCCCTTTACTCTGAATATGATGGCCAGCGCAAGGAACAGCGCCGTGATCAGATACGCACAGTAATCCTTCTTCGCGTAGGTGAGCGGCTTCATCTGCGTCCGCCCTGTGCCCCCGTGATAGCATCGCGCCTCCATCGCCATGGCTAGGTCGTTGGCTCTTCTGAACGCAGAGACAAAAAGCGGCACAAGGAGCGGAATCATGCTCTTCAGGCGCTTTATGAGGCCGCCGCTGTCGAAATCGGCGCCCCGCGCGATCTGCGCCTTTTTGATCTTATCCGTCTCTTCGGTGAGAATCGGGATAAAGCGCAGCGCGATCGACATCATCATCGATATTTCATGCACCGGGACTTTGATCAGCTTCAGCGGGGAAAACAGCCGCTCCATGCCGTCCGTCAGCGCGTTCGGCGTCGTCGTGAGCGTCATAATGGAGGAGCCCATCACGAGCAGGGCCAGACGGATGCCCATGCGGAGCGCCAGCACGAGGCCTTCCCGCGTGATGCGGAAGATAAGGAAATGAGCCAGTTCCTCACCGGGCGTCAGAAACAGATTGAAAAGCATGGTGACGATCAGAATAAAAAAGATCGGCTTCATGCTCTTTAAGATAAAGCGGAAGGGCACCTTGGAGAGAAGCACAAGCGCAAAAAGCGCGAGGGCCGCACATAGATAGCCGACGGGGCCGCTGACGAGAAACAGCGAGACAATGTAGACGATTGTCCCGATAAACTTCACACGGGGATCCAGCCGGTGCAATATGGAATTCGTGGGATAGTACTGACCCAGTGAGATCTCGCCCATGCTCTGTCTTTATCGTCCTTCCGAGGCGCGCTGTGACAGGGCGAGAAGGATGCTTCGTTTCGCCTCCTCCACCGTCGTCGCGCGCAAGTCAACGTCGAGGCCGCGCTCTTTAAGCGCGTGCATGATATATGTAATCTGCGGGGCGGCAAGCCCCATCTTTTCAAGCTCTTTGTAGTGGGAAAAGACCCGCTTCGGCGCGCCGTCAAAGGCGATTTTACCGTTGTCGATGACGAGCAGCCGCTTCGCATACTGGGCCACATCTTCCATGCTGTGCGTGACGAGCAGCACCGTAATCCCCCGCTTGTCGCGCAGGAATCTGATTTCACGCAGCAGCTCGTCGCGCCCGCCGGGATCAAGTCCGGCCGTCGGCTCGTCAAGAATCAGGACCTCCGGGTCCATGGCGAGCACGCCCGCAAGCGCCACGCGTCTCTTCTGTCCGCCGGACAGATCAAAGGGTGAAGCCCCGTAGAGATCCTCCGGGATCCCCACCTGGCTCAGCGCCTCGTGCGCCCTTGCCCGGCAGTCCTCCTCGCTGAGTCCCTGGTTTTTCGGGCCGAACATGACGTCCTTCAGGACGTCCGTCTCAAAAAGCTGGTTTTCAGGATACTGAAAAACCAGGCCCACATGGGTGCGGAGAGAACGCAGATCATAATCCTCCTCCCAGATATCCTTTCCCTCGAAAAGCACCTGGCCGGAGGTCGGCTTAAGGAGACCGTTAAAATGCTGGATCAAAGTGGACTTGCCGCTCCCGGTGTGCCCGATGATCCCGATGAACTCTCCCTCTCCGATTTGCAGATTGATATGATCGAGTGCGCTCACCTCATAGACCGTTCCTGTCCCGTAGGTATAGCACACGTCTTTAAGCTCGATCAGCATACTGTTCGCTCCGCGGGGCAAGCGCGTCAACCAGCTCGTCGATCGTGAGAACGCCGTCCGGAAGATCCGCACCCGCCTTTTTCAGTTCATATGCAAGCTCCGTCACCTGTGGGACACTGAGCCTGAGTTCTTTAAGCCGCTCCGCCTGTGCGAAGATCTCGCGGGGCGTGCCCTCCATGACAACCTGACCGGCGTCCATGACGTAGACATGATCCGCATAGGTCACCTCTTCCATGTAGTGCGTGATCAGAATCACGGTCACGCCCTCCCGCTGATTCAGTTCGCGGATGACCTCGATCACTTCCCTGCGGCCGTTCGGGTCCAGCATCGCCGTGGGCTCGTCGAGCACGATGCACTCCGGGTGCATGGCCACGACGCCTGCGATGGCAACCCGCTGCTTCTGGCCGCCTGACAGATGATTCGGCGAGCGGTCCCTGAAGCCGAGCATGCCGACCTTGCTGAGGGCGTCGTCGACGCGGCTCCAGATGTCTTTCGTCGGTATGCCGAGATTTTCCGGCCCGAAGCCGACGTCCTCGTCGACCACCGTTCCGATGATCTGATTGTCCGGATTCTGAAAGACCATGCCGGCTTTCTGCCGCACCTTCCAAAGATCCTGCTCTTTCGCCGTATCGATCCCGTCGACCCACATCGTGCCGCTCGTCGGGACGAGCAGGGCGTTGATGTGCTTGGCCAGCGTCGATTTCCCGGAGCCGTTGTGCCCGAGAATCGCGATAAATGTCCCTTTCTCGACCGTGAGATCGATTTCCCGGATCGCGGTAACGCGCTCTGCGTTTTCCGACTCATCCGTATATTTTACATAGTCAAACCCGAGTCCGCGGGCCTTGATAATAGACGGCATATGCTCACTCTCTCCCGCCGGAAGCACAGGCGGCTATGACTTCCCAGACCTCCGACCGCCCCTCGCGGGTCTCCGCGGAAAATGGAATAATCTTCACGTCCCTTTCGGCGCGGAGACCGTTCCTTATCTCCTTCAGATTCCGGTCAAGCTGTGACTTTTTGATCTTGTCCTTTTTGGTCGCGATGATCACCGGCATGCGCCCGCTCTCAACGATCCAGTCGTACATCTGTCTGTCGTTTGCAGATGGCGCGTGGCGGATATCCACGAGGAGGCAGACGCACTTGAGCGCGCGCGAAGTGCGAAGATACCGCTCGATCATTCTTCCCCAGGCGGCTTTGGCCGCCTCCGACACCTCCGCGTAGCCGTAGCCCGGGAGATCGACGAGATAGACGTCAGGCGCGAAGTCCTCCCGCGTCTCGCCGCTGTTGATCCTGTAGTAGTTGATGGTCTGCGTCTTTCCCGGCTTGGAGGACGTGCGGGCATAGGACTTTCGAATGAGGAGCGCGTTGATGAGAGAGCTCTTCCCCACATTGGACTTCCCCGCAAATGCGATCTCCGCTTCTGCATGAGAAGGAAGCGTGCTTGTCACGCCGCACACCGTCTCAAGAACCGCTTCTCTGATTTTCCACGCGCTGCTTTCTTCCATATCTTCACATCTCACGCCGGCTGTCCGCCCGAAGATGGCGCCGTCATGCCGATTCCGTATCGTCCTGTCTCATTTTTCTGCGGCTCGTCTTTCGGCCTGCCGCTCCGCTTCCGCTGCGGATAAACTCCGGAAGCACTGCGCCGCCGACATTTTCCTTGCGGACGATGCAGCCCGTGATCGTCGGATCCGACGGAATCTGGTACATCGCGTCCATCACCGTCTTCTCCATGATCGCGCGAAGTCCGCGCGCGCCGGTCTTTCTCTCGAGGGAAAGTCTTGCGACCTCGCGGAGCGCCTCCTCCTCGAAGGTCAGCTCGACGCCGTCCAGCTCGAAGAGTCTCGTATACTGTCTGAGCAGGGAATTCTTCGGCTCCTTCAGGATGCGGATGAGCGCCTCTTCGTCGAGTTCGTCGAGGGCGACCACCACGGGGATGCGCCCGATGAGCTCGGGGATGAGGCCGAACTTCACGAAGTCCTGCGGCATCACCTGCTTCAGCGTCTCTCCCGTGTTCTTTTCCTCTTCCGTCTTTCTGATCTCCGCGCCGAACCCGATCGACTTCGAGTCAATGCGCGTGCTGATGATCTTGTCCATGCCGACAAAAGCGCCGCCGCAGATGAAGAGAATATCCGTCGTGTCGATCTGAATCATTTCCTGCTGCGGATGCTTCCTGCCGCCCTGCGGCGGCACGGAGGCGACGGTGCCTTCCACGATCTTGAGGAGCGCCTGCTGCACGCCCTCTCCGGAGACGTCGCGCGTGATGGAGGCATTTTCGGACTTGCGGCCGATCTTGTCGATCTCATCGATGTAGATGATGCCGTGCTGTGCGCGCTCGAGGTCATAGTCAGCGGCCTGGATGAGCTTCAGCAGAATATTCTCCACGTCCTCGCCGACATAGCCGGCCTCCGTGAGCGTCGTCGCGTCGGCGATCGCAAATGGCACGTTCAGCATCCTCGCGAGTGTCTGCGCAAGAAGCGTCTTGCCAGAGCCCGAGGGGCCGAGCATCATGATGTTCGACTTCTGCAGCTCGACTTCTCCCTTCTTCGGCGCCATGAGGCGCTTGTAATGATTATAGACAGAGACCGCCAGCACCTTCTTCGCGTCGTCCTGCCCGATGACATACTCATCCAGGAAAGCCTTGGTCTCTGCCGGCGTGCGGAGATGGATGTCCTCGTCCTCGAGGAGGCTGTCGTCAATGCCTTCCTCCTCAAGGATTCCCGCACAGATGCTCACGCAGTCGTCGCAGATATAGATGCCTTTGTCACCTGCGAAAAGCTTCCGCACGTGTTCGGCGTCCTTGCCGCAGAAGCTGCATCTGAGCACATTGTTGTTTCCACCTGATCTGGCCATATCGCTGTTCTTTACTCCTCTACTATAAACGCATGTTCGCGCAAAGACCCCTGTGCGACGCACAGGAGTCCAAGATACGCTTACCCATTATCTGTTCTTCACTACGCCGTCAATGATGCCATAGGCGACGGCTTCCTCAGAGGTCAGCCAGTGATCCCTGTCTGTATCGCGCTCGATCACCTCAAGCGGCTGTCCGGTGTTTTCCGCAAGAATGGCGTTGAGCTTGTTTCTGGTCTTTAAGATGTGCTCCGCGTCGATCAGCATGTCGCTGGCTTTTCCCTGCGTGCCGCCGGAGGGCTGATGGATCATGATCTCGGCGTTCGGCAGCGCCTGGCGCTTGCCCTTCGTGCCGCCTGCAAGGAGAAATGCGCCCATGCTGGCCGCCATGCCGATGCAGATCGTCGACACATCGCATTTGATATACTGCATCGTGTCGTAGATCGCCATTCCCGCTGTCACGGATCCCCCGGGGCTGTTGATATACAGATTGATGTCCTTTGACGGATCCTCCGACTCCAGGAAAAGGAGCTGCGCCACGACGACGCTGGCGGACACGTCATTGACTTCCTCACCGAGGAATATGATGCGCTCTTTTAAGAGACGCGAATAGATATCATAGCTTCTCTCCCCCTGCGCCGTCTGTTCGATTACATAGGGGATGAGTGTATTTCTGATCAAGCTCAGACCTCCTTTGCGGTGTCGATGATGAGGGAGATCGCTTCCTGTACGGCGATGTCCTTCTTCATCTGCTTCCTCTCGTAGTCTCCCATGGTCTCCTTAATCTTGTCGGTCTCCATCTGATAGCGCTTTGCGATCTTGTCGATTTCCTCCTCAAGGCGGAGATCCGTCGTCTCAAGATGCGCGTCCTTCGCCACTTCTTCAAGGACGAGTCTCGTCTGGATCTGCTTCAGCGCCTGCGGACGCATCTGTTCCTTCATCTGCGCCTCGCTCGAGCCCGTATACTGCAGATACATGTCGATCGGAATGCCCTGGCTCTGCAGCTGGCGCGCATAGTCCTGATACATCTGCGTGACCTGTGCGTCGATCATTGCCTCGGGAATATCCATCTTCGAGCTCTCGATCAGCTTGTCGACGGCCTCGTTCTCCTGCGCCGTCTTCGCCTCCTGCTGCTTTCTCGCCGTGATGGAAGCCTTCACGCTCTCCTTGTACTCCGCAAGCGTATCGAATTCGGAGACATCCTGCGCGAACTCGTCGTCAAGCGCGGGAAGCTCTTTCTTCTGAATCTTGTGCACCGTGCAGGTAAAGACAGCATCCTTGCCGGCCAGATCCTTCTGATAATCCTCGGGGAAGGTCACGCTTATGTCCTTCGTCTCGCCGGCGGACGTGCCGATGAGCTGTTCCTCAAAGCCCGGGATAAATGTGTGCGAACCGATCACAAGCGTCTGGTTCTCCGCTGTGCCGCCGTCGAACTTCTCGCCGTCCACGCTGCCGGAATAATCGAGCGTGATCGTGTCGCCATCCTCTACCGCGCGGTCAGTGACGTCAACGAGGCGGGAGTTCTTTTCCTGCTCCTTGCGGATCTCTTCGTCGACCTCTTCGTCCGTGACGGTGATATCCTGCTTCGCCACCTCGATGCCTCTGTACGCGCCGAGCTCGACTTCCGGGCGCACGGCGACTTCTGCCGTATAGATAAAGGGCTTGCCCTTCTCAGCCTGCGTCACCTCGATCTCCGGGCGGGAAACAAATTCGAGGCCTGTGCTCTCAGCTTCCTCTCCGTATGTCTCATTGATCAGCTGATTGGCCGCGTCGTCAAAGAAAACTGCCTTGCCGTACAGCTTCTCGATCAGCTGCTGCGGCGCATGTCCCTTGCGGAAACCGGGGACATTGATGCGGTTCTTGTTCTTATTGAATGCGGCCTTCACCGCCTGATCGAACGCTTCTGCGGCGACCTCGACCGTCAGTCTGACCATATTGTGCTCTAATTTCTCGATCCTGGTGCTCATGTTTCCTCCTGAACCATATGTGTTTACTGTAAAGGTTATTCTCTTTTTTACCCGTACATCAAGACAGTATAACACAAAGGAGACCCCCGTGCACAGTTATTTTTTCGGGCGTCTCCTATGATTTTATGCTGCTGTCTTGAAACGGACAGTTCCTGTTTTAATGCATGTATACGATGCTGTCTTTGATCTGATCCTCGACCTTGTCTCCGAGAAGCGCGTCGATCAGCTTCAGCGCGAACTGAACGGCCGTGCCGGCGCCGCGGCTCGTGATGATTTTGCCGTCTTTTACGACCGCTTTTTCCGTGACGACTTCCGCGCCGCCTTCCTTCAGGACGCTCTCAAGTCCCGGATAGCAGGTGGCTTTTACGCCTTTGAGGAGTCCGTGATTCGCAAGTACGGTGGGGGCCGCACAGATCGCAGCGATGTATTTCCCATTGCCGGCGGCCTTCACGAGCTGCGCCTTCAGTCCCTTGTGCTGTCCCAGATAGGTCGTGCCCGGCTGTCCGCCCGGGAGGACAAGAAGGTCGCAGTCATCCGCGATCCCTTCAGACCACATCGCATCGGCAGCAACCGTGATGCGGCTGCGCCCGACCAGATTTATGCTGTCGCTGATCGACACCATGGTGACTTCTATGTTCGCTCTGCGCAGAAGATCCACGACCGTGAGCGCTTCGATTTCCTCAAAACCATCCGCCATAAAGATACATGCGCGACTCATTTTCCCGCTCCTTTCTCTCTTACAGAGCTGCGATGCGCTTCAGCGCCGCCTGTGTGTTCTCATGCGTCCCGAAAGCCGTCAGGCGGAAGAAGCCCTCTCCGTTCGGACCGAAGCCTGATCCCGGCGTCCCGACGACGCCGGCGTTCTTAAGCAGGTAATCGAAGAATTCCCAGCTTGTCATGCCTCCCGTCGTCTTGAGCCAGATATACGGGGAGTTGACGCCGCCGTATACCGTATAGCCCATCCCTTTCAGGCCGTCGTAGATCGTCGCGGCATTTTCCATGTAGTAGTCGACAAGTCCTCTGATGGAGGCGCGGCCTTCCTCCGTATAGCAGGCCTCTCCCGCTCTCTGGATCATGTAAGGCGCGCCGTTGTATTTAGTCCCGTGGCGTCTGGCCCACATGTCGCGCAGCGACGCGCCGCCGCACTTCAGGGCTTTCGGAACGACCGTATAGCCGAGGCGGACGCCCGTAAATCCGGCATTTTTCGAGAAGCTGCGGATCTCGATCGCGCATTCCTTTGCACCCGCGCACTCATAGATGGAGTGCGGGACGTCTTCCTCGGAGATATAGGCTTCATAGGCGGCGTCGTAGATGATCACGCAGCCGTTCTCAAGCGCGTAGTCGACCCATTTCTGCAGCTGGTCTTTTTTGATCGCGACGCCCGTCGGGTTGTTCGGGAAGCAGAGATAGATCAGGTCCGGACGCTCTTTCGGGAGGTCGGCGACAAAGCCATTTTCTTCCGTGCAGGGCATGTAGATTACATCCGACCAGCAGCCTGTTTCGGGATCGTAGCTTCCCGTGCGGCCGGCCATCACGTTGGAGTCGACGTAGACCGGATAGACGGGGTCGCAGACCGCGATGCGGCTGTCCGCGGCGAACAGCTCCTGGATGTTGCCGGAGTCGCACTTCGCGCCGTCGGAGATGAAGATTTCGTCCGGGCTGATACTGCAGCCCCTGTCTGCATAATCGTTTTTTGCGATCGTCTCGCGCAGCCAGCTGTATCCAAGATCAGGGGAATACCCGTGGAAGGTTTCCGCACGGGACATGTCGTCCACTGCTTCGTGAAGTGCCTTGATAATCGCAGGCACGAGAGGCTGCGTCACATCACCGATTCCGAGACTAATTACATCCGCCTCAGGATGCGCCTCCTTGAAAGCCCTGGACTTTTTTCCGATTGTAGAAAACAAATAGCTTCCGGGAAGCTTCAGGTAATCCTCATTGACTCTGTACATAGTTCTCCTCTCTGACAGCTCTTCTCTGCCTAACCAACCGCCTTCGCTCTGGAATACCGCCTTGCTCAAGCCGGTCTGACTGAATCGCTTACAAGCGGATCTCTCCCTCAAAAACCGTGACAGCCGGACCGGTCATGAAGACCGTGTTTTTTTCCTCATCCCACTCGACCAGAAGATCTCCGCCCCGAAGGTGAATCAGCACCTTCCTGTCTGTCCATCCGTTCAGAATACAAGTCACTCCGACGGCACACGCACCTGTTCCACATGCCCAGGTCTCCCCGCTTCCTCGTTCCCAGACACGCATCCGGACATTTTCCCTGTCATCGACATGGATGAATTCCGTATTCACCCCCTCCGGGAATACCGGGTGATGCTCAAAATGAGGCCCGATCACCGGAAGATCCAACCCGTACGGATCCTCGACCCTTGTGATACAATGCGGATTGCCCATCGAGACGCAGGTGACCAGCCAGCTCTGTCCATTCACGTTCAGCGGCGCATCCAGAATGACCCTTCCATAAGGTTTTTTCTCAGAAACCAGGTTCCCATCATCTTCTCCCAGGCGGACCGGAATCTTCTCCGGCTCCAGCACCGGGCTTCCCATATCGACGCGCACGGTTTCGACCTTCCCATCCTTCACGTGAAGATCGAGCGTCTTGACTCCGGAAAGAGTCTCGACGGTCATCCGTTCCTTTTGCACCATCCCGTGGTCATAAACATACTTCGCCACACAGCGGATTCCGTTCCCGCACATCTTCCCTCTGGATCCGTCTGCGTTGTACATGTCCATGAAACAATCCGCCACACGGGAAGGCCTGATGATGATCAGCCCGTCCGACCCGACTCCGAAATGTCTGTCGGACATGAAAACCGCCGTCTTCTCCGGATTCTGCACGGTTTCCTCGAACCCATTCACATACACGTAATCATTGCCGCAGCCATGCATCTTGGTAAATTTCATGTAAGGCTGTCTCCCTTCTGTCAAAACTTGTCCGGATGGTTGATTGCTGCCCTTCAGCATACACGATTCCAAAGCCTGAGGCAACCGCTGAGCATCTGCAGCATGCATGCAGATCCATAGCCGGCCTCAGGCGTCTCAGCCTTGTCACGGCTTTCCAGGTGTCAGTCCAGATTCGTTTTTCATCTGCCTGCAAAGCTTACGGCCGGATTCGCGAAATACAAGCAGCATCCGGCTGCTGTCCGGCGCAAGCGGCCGTTCCGAATAACCATCGAAGGCCGCCTGAAAAATCAGCCCTGCCTCCTCCGCCAGTCTCTTTACGGTTTCCATCGGGTAGGCTTTCTCAACATGAGTCTCGGATGTTCTCTGGTACAGTCCGTTCTCAAGGCGGGCAAAAATCGTCAGATCATATTCATTTTCACGAAGATCAGGATGATAATCGTTCTCCCAGACCAGTGTGCATTCCTCTCTCACATCCGCAAAGACATTCTGCGCAAGCTCATGTTCGTAATAATACGCTGTGTTCATATCAAACACAAAGATGCCGCCCGGGTCCAGATAATTCTCCACCAGTTTGAAAACCGTCAGCAGATCCTCCTCCGACTCCAGATAATTCAGGCAGTCACAGCACGAGCAGACCGCCCTGACCGTCCCATACAGCTCAAAGGCCCGCATGTCCTGCAGAAGATACAGAATGTCTCCCCTTCCCTGTTCATGTTCCATCGCCACCTGGAGCATGTCCTCAGAGCCGTCAACGCCGATCATATCATAGCCTCTGTCCCTGAGGCGCCGGGTCATCTGACCTGTCCCGCAGCCAAGATCAAGGACAAGACCATCATCAATCCCATAACGGGAAAGAATCCGACAAAGCTGCCGGGCCCAGCTGTCATACGGAACATTGTCCATAAATTTGTCATAAACCTGCGCAAAGCTTTCATACATTGCCATGTTCAGTGAATGACACCTCCGAGCAGTCCATAGAAAATCACCGAGATGATAAATGCAGCAAGCAGGACACCAAGTCCGATTGCCACAGAGGATCTCTTCCTGTCCATTCCAAGCAGGGCCGCGATCATGCTGCCGGTCCAGGCGCCTGTCCCCGGAAGCGGAATTCCGACAAAAAGCAGAAGTCCCAGAAATTCCCCCCGGCTGAGGCTTTCGCTCTTCTTCATCGCGTGTGCCTCAATCTTATCGACCAGTTTGTGATGTTTCGTTCTCTTGAAAAACTGAAAAATCTTATTCAGCAGAAGCAGGATAAACGGAACCGGAAGAATGTTTCCGATGATGCAGATCGGAAGGGCTGTCAGCAGATTCACCCCGAGAAGCTTCGCCACAATCAGACCTCCCCTGCACTCGAGAATCGGGAAGAGAGAGACA
>DEFE01000047.1:0-1164 GCA_002350625.1 Lachnospiraceae bacterium UBA2860 | reverse complement strand
TCCATCTGCTCGTCCGTCCCGATTGTGATCCGCAGATAATCGTCGATCCGCGGACTGTCGAAGTACCGGACGATGATCCCCGCCCTTCTGAGCGCCTGGAACAAATCCCTTGCCTTCGTCTTCTCATGCCGGACAAACAAAAAGTTTGTCTGTGAATCGGCAAAGGAAAAACCAAGAGCCGACAGCTCTTTTTTGGTTCTCTCCCGCGTCGCAATCACCTTCCTGACTGTCTCTCTGTACCACCCGGAATCCTCCGCGGCAGCTTTTCCGGCGGCAAGTGCAGCCTGATTCATCGTGTAGGAATTGAAAGAATACTTGCAGTCATTCAGATAATGAATCAGCTTTTCTGAACCAATTGCAAATCCGATCCGCATGCCCGCCATGCTTCTGCTCTTCGAGAAGGTCTGTACAACGAGGAGGTTATCGAACTCCGGAAGCAGCGACAGGGCACTGGATCCCTCTGGGGCAAAATCAATATAGGCTTCATCCACAATCACAACACTGCCTGGATTGGCCAGAAGAATGTCCCGCACTGCTCCCTTCTCCATCAAAACACCTGTCGGCGCATTGGGATTTGGAAAGATGATTCCGCCATTCTCCTTCAGATAATCATTCTTGACAATCTCAAAATCCGCATTCAGTTTCTGCTTCTGATACGGGATCCGGAACAGATCGGCCCAGACCTCGTAGAACGAGTAGGTAATATCCGGAAAGAGAATGGGCTTTCCGGAATTGAAGAAAGTCAGGAAGCTCATCGCCAGCACATCATCCGACCCGACCCCGACAAACACCTGATCCGGGGAGACATGATATGCATCCGCCAGCGTCTTTGTCAGAGCGGCTGCCGCCGGATCCGGATACCTTCGGAGGCTATCCTCTGTCACGCCCGAAAGCGCGGCCAGCACCCCCGGTGATGGAGGGTACGGATTTTCATTTGTATTCAGCTTTACAATATGAAGATCTTTCGGCTGCTCGCCGGGTGTGTACGGCACGACTCTTCTGACGCCATCTTCCCATGAAGCCATCATTCTCTCCTCTTCGTCCTTCCCAGTCTGATTACTGCCACGCATGTTTTCCAGCCATTCATCAGGCATGCCGGATCAAATCACCATCACTTTTCTCACGGGCGCCGAATTGTCCGCGCCGCCAGTCTTTCAAATGCCG
>DEFE01000009.1 GCA_002350625.1 Lachnospiraceae bacterium UBA2860 | reverse complement strand
CAGTTTCCTATTAAATAAAAAAAGCCCGCGCATGCCGGGCTTTTCCTTCGTATAACGTTCTGCTGTCCTGTTTTTACTATCTGTGTTCCTTTGAGGTCAATGTGATCCCCGCGGCGCGATTCTGTTCAGCTTCAGCGACCAGAGCGTCATACTCCGCCAGGTTATAACTCTTGTCATAAGGCACAGGCAGGAGGCCTTCATTGATGTAACCGATGAGCTCCGCGCGGCGCGGGTCGTCTTCTGACAGGTCGATGCCGATGATGCGCCAGTTGTGATCCACGGTCGGTTCGACCGGGGAATTCTCCCTGAAGTAGTTAACAATCATGTCGCGGATGGAGCAGGAGGACTCCCAGTCTCGTTTATTCTTGATCAGCTGATCCGTCATAAGCGTAGATGAATATCGGTAGTTGCTGATAGCCAGCTTCAGGATCTCATCATCCTTTAAGGGCTCCCCGTGATACATGACATTTTTGATCCGTTCCCCGGCGGGCTTTGAGATGTCGATCTCATAATCGACGC
This sequence comes from Lachnospiraceae bacterium UBA2860, assembly GCA_002350625.1. Lineage (GTDB taxonomy): Bacteria > Bacillota > Clostridia > Lachnospirales > Lachnospiraceae > Chordicoccus. The sequence continues at coordinate 22,049 of DEFE01000009.1, read as the reverse complement.
CTGCGAACATGTCATACCTGTAGCCCGGATGCTCGGGGTCGAAAGAGATGTTGATGTCACCGGGAACCCACTGATTATAAAATGCGGCGTCCTTCTCCATGTACGCCTTAAGCTCCGCCCCGGTGACATTCACTCTGTAAAGGGTATTGTCATACTTGTAGATGTCGAAAATATTGCTGTAATAGACCGGGCCCTCCGGAAGATTGCTGGTGTCCTTGAAAAGCGCCGCGCCGCTTACATCAGCGCCGGAATTAAGCATCTGTATCTTCAGAATCAGGTCGATGACAGCCGTATCCTCAAGCATTCCCGCCGGGAGACCCGTAATCTCATCCGCCGGCTGGAATACGGCTGTTGTCATACCGACCGGTTCATCGGACTCACTGTCTCCGTCGGTGTCCCCCACGACGTAGCCGAGGGTCTTCTCGTGCATCGTTTTCACGACATTGAGATTCCTGATTTCTTCGTCCGGCTCATAATCCGCCATATCGACGATTGCCGTTGAAATGTCCTTTATCTTCCTGTTCTCATCCAAAGTCACGTCGATCCGGGCAATCTCGCGTCCCCCATTGCGCACGCCGACGACAGGTACTTCGCCGAAGCTCTCATCTACGGTGATGTGCATATGCCCCACCTGGAGAATATCCACTTCCGGGTTTTCTTCCAGGATTTTCAGCCCGGAATCAGAGCCGTTCTCCTCGTCAAATTCGGCATACTGCCCCATGTGGGCGGACACAAGGATGATGTCCGCCTGATCGCCGATCTCAGCCACAGCCTTTTTTACGGCGGCGTCGGCAGCTTCATACGTCATCTCGTCGATGCCCTGCTTGCCGTCGTCCCAGATCGGAATATCCGGCGTACATACGCCGATGACGGCCAGCTTCACCCCTCCGCGCTCGATGATCGTCCAGCCCTCACCCGTCGCATAACTGCCGTCGGGATTCAGAATATTCATGCTGAGGACGGGGAACGCGGCCTGGCTTAAGATTTTCTTCATGGTGTCGACGCCCCAGTTGAACTCGTGATTTCCGACCGTCATGGCGTCATAGCCCATGGCATTCATTGCCGCGATGACCGGATGCTCATCCTCCGGAGATTTATTGGCGATGTCGTCCGTCATGATCGTCCCCTGAATGGCGTCTCCCGCGTCCACCAGGAATACGGCGGGAAATTCTTCCCGGACCTGTTTGATATAAGTACTGAGACGCGCCATACCGTTATTGTCGGTCTCCGCACCGTCTTCATACGAGTAGCCCCAGATATTGCCGTGCATGTCTGACGTCGCCAGAATGACGGCATGGGTTTCTTCGGATGCAGCCGGCTTCATCAGCTGCACCTTCTCAAGTCCTTCCGTCGGGAGGTACTGCGTCTTAGCCGGGAGCAGAAGGCCTTCCTTCTTTTCCTCCTCGTCTGCCATCGAATACGCCGCAGCCGACACCGCAAGGTTCAGGGCATTCCCGAAGATCTGCCCCATTTTGGAGGTCTCTGTCTCTGTCTCCGTGTCCTCTTCCCGGGCGCTGCCCGGAAGCACCATATCCCGGACAGCCTGCAGGAGATCAAAGAGAGACTCCCACTGCTCCTCCGTAAGTCCCGAGACCAGGTCCAGGACGTTTTTCTGTTCTTCCCCGGCCCCCTCCGGATCCGCAGCGGACGCTTTCAGCCCTTCCGTGATCTCAATAAAGGGGCTCAGGTTGACCCAGCGGTCTCCGATCAGCGCCGCCGCGCCGTTCATCTTTGTCCCGGATTCATTGAGAGCGAGCAGTATGTAGAAGGACGGGCTGTCATCCGAGACGAAGACGATATCTTCTCCTACACGGCTCCTCCAGGCGACCACCTGCCCCACAGTGCGGGAGAGCGCATCGTACAGGGCATCTGCCACGGCGTCTGCCACAGCCTCGCCGTCATCCGTCTTTTCAAGCTTCACTTTATTGCCGTCCAGATGGATGCTGTTCAGGTATTTAGACAGGATTTTTCCGAACGCTTCTGCGTCCTCGCTGTCCTTATAAAGCTGCATGGCCAGCTCAAACGCGGTCAATGCAGTATTTTTAACGGTCTCCAAATTCAGCTGCAGAGACACCAGCGCCCAGTATTCATAGTTGAAGGTCTCGTTGTCCGGGAGGGAAAGTCTTACGATCTTCCTGCCGACAGGAAGCTTTTCCGGGATCTCTTCGCGGTCCAGATGCTCTTCTTTTATGATCTGATCGAGAGCGGACGCATACGCCTCATTTCCGCTTTCCTCAGCCGCCCACCGGAGGGATGCACAGATTTCAGAATAATCGGTCTTCGGCGTAAGTGTTCCGGCCGTCATGATAAAAAACCTGACCGCATCCTCATACGGCATGCCGCTGTCAAGACAGAGCTTCGCCGCGATGCGGTTCAGCAGCGAGGAATTGGCATGGACGCCGCCCCTGTCATTAGCCGCATTGGGAATATCCGTCTGCGGACCGTAGTATTTATCCCATACGTATGACGGCTGTTCGCAGGCCTCGGGATCACTCATGCTTCGGATGGCAGTTCCGGTTTTTTCTCCGAGAAGCCAGAGCGTATCATCCGTTTCCCCCAGAATGAATTCCATCAGGTTGCCCATGATGTCGGACATGGCCTCGTTGATGGCCCCCTGATCATTCTCATAAAGGTTGCTGTTCATGATCGTCGAAGTGAACGTGTGGGTATATTCATGCCCCATGACGTCAAGGCCGTGGGTAAGTCTGAGCGGCTCCCCAAACAGGCTGTACGACGTATAGCCGAACATCTGCCAGCCCGCAACCATTCCGAGGCTGCACGCATTTTCAAAGGGCGTCCCGTCGCCGGTGCAGAGCCCCTTCAGGATGACCACGTCGCTGCCTTCCCCGTCCGGGCTGATCCAGCCCATGTCCGCGTAGAAGTCCCACGCGTTCAGGTAATTGTAATACATGTACAGGTCTTCGTTATCGAACACGGCGTTGGCGTCGCTTTGAACGAGTTCAAGCGTATGGTCGTCATCGTAGACCGCTTTCGCGAAATCGGCCACGGCGATCCTGCGGACGACGTCGCCAAGGTACAGACGGCCTTCCCCGTCCCGCATGATCGGGAGCGTCACGGTCTTCTTCGTATCTCCCTCGCCCAGGATCTCTCCGGTCCAGGAATCCTCCTGCATGCCGTCAAAGATCTTCTGTTTCCTGAATCCGCACAGCGCCTCGTCGCTCTCCGGTCCCTCCACATCGAGGCTCTCGATATACCGGCCGTCAAGATCGAGGTAGTGCGCGGTGAACGGATATGTCTCATCCTCGTTTTCGGTAAAAACGGCCCAGCGCAGTTCTTCGGGGACGGGGTCATCGTCCATCTCATCCAGGTTCAGATCCGTCATCACAACCGGCGTGTAGCGGATGCGGTCCGTGAAAGCCGGAATAACCTCAGCCGGGTTCCCCTCTTTCTCCAGCTTCTCCCGGACTATGTTTTCCGCCTGTTCCGCCGTAATGAGCGTCTCTTCTTTCCCGGCCTCCGGATCAAGGGAGCTGAACACGGCAAGGACTTTGCCGTCTTTGACGGCAAGCTTCATCGTACTTCCCAGCACCATGGTGCTGTCTGAGATCTGCTGGAAGGAATAGATGCTCACGGCATCTACATCCACCTGCTGCCACAGGCGGAGATCCATCTGATCGTTCCCGCCCGTCAGAGCTGCCGCGCTGTAGGCCGCGCGGTAAGCGTCGAGCCCGTCGCCGACGATGCCGAGCGCATCCGCCCCGTCGATATAGTAGACGGCGCCATTTTCTTCCAGAATCTGTGCCTCCGGGTTTGCTTCAAGAACCGCCTCCTTCGTGAGAGGCGCTTCTCTTCCTTCCTGCTTCTTTTTTTCGGCGGCTTCATCCCACGCCGTCAGGCTGAGGCCCGCCGCCTCCCGCATCTTTCTCTCGCGCTTAAGGGACATCCGGATGTCGGTCTGCCACACAAATCCGGGGGCAGCATCTTCCGTCCCCGTGTCCGCCGCTTCGGTTTGTTCCGCCGGCTCTGCCTGCTCTTCCGCTTTTGTCTGTTCTGCCGTTCCGATCTGCTCTGCCGCTTCTGTCTGCCCCGGTGCGTCCGCAGCGCTCCCGTACACCGGCGGTAAAGCCAGCGACAGTGTCATCACTGCTGTGAGTACATATGCCATGAATTTCCCGGCCATACGTTTCCTCTCCTTTCATCTCCATAATGGATCCGTTTCATGGATCTTCAGATCTCTGAAACAAATCTGACGCCTTCGACCTGTTCGAATTCAGCGATTGTCTCTTCCACACTGCTGCTTTTCTGAAGTTCAATGTCTATGACCATAGCAATGTATTCGTTGTTTTTTTTGTCCAGAAATTCCGTGTCATTTACCTTGATTCTTCTGGTTTGCAGATAACGCATTAATTCCGTCACGGCGTGCACGGACGAAAGCTCCATAAACAGCCGCATGTATCTCGTCCTCGTGATGATCATCTCGTCGAATGTCCTGAAAACGGTCATCGTCAGAATAACCATCAGAAGAACAATCCCGGCCACCATGTAGTCGCCGGCGCCGATGCACAGGCCCAGGCAGGCCGCCGCCCAGATCCCGGCCGCCGTTGTCACGCCCTTGATCCGGTGCTGCCCCGTGACGAGGATACAGCCGGCGCCGAGAAATCCGACGCCGCTGATCACCTGCGCCGGCATACGCACCGGGTCTCCGGTCTGGTAGTACAAATAGGTGTGAACGTTGGTAATCATGATGGCGCAGGAGCTCATGCAGACAAGAATATGCGTGCGGAATCCTGCGTCAATTCTCTTTCTGCTTCTTTCATAGCCCAGAATGCCTCCGGATATAAGTGCCAAAACCAGTCTCAGAATAACCTCTGTGTGCCCACCGATCAACATGGTTCATTTCCTCCGCGAAGCCTGTGATGTCCGTAAGTTTTCTTATTCTGATTTTATCAAATGCTTTGTGCTATGACAACGCGGAGGCTTGTATCTGCGGCGGCGGAACGGCTATAATGATTGCGAATCGGCTTGTAAATCCAACCGGAAGGAGTATCGCAATGGATAGAATCATTTGTTTTTTCTGTTTTATTCTGCTGCTTCTCATACTGCCGGCAGGAACCTGCGCGGCTGAGGAGGATGTGCCGGAAGGCGCGAAAGCCCTGCCTCTTACGCGCATCGATGCCATGCCCGGGGCACAGTGGCAGTGCGCGCCGGCCTTTCCCGACTGGAACGGCTCCGCGGATAACACGCTTGCCATGAACAATATGTACTCTTTTCAGTTCTTTCACGGGCAGGGAACCATCTATCTTGACGTCAGGGAGGGCGTGACGGCCTTCGATCTCTATGTAAATGGCCATCAGTATGACACATCGGGTGTCTCTCAGGGCATCTGGGCGGCAGACCTGACGGACACGGCCGTGAACGGCGTCAATACGCTGCAGCTGACAAACATCGCGTATGCCGGCGGCAGGAAGGCCGGTGAGGAGAAAGCCGGCGATGAAGAAGCCGGTGAGGAGAAGGCCGTCACCGTCTATATTCCCTATCCGGAGGTTCTTCCGGGGACGCCGGAGGAAGAGGGCATCCGCCCTGAGACCCTTGCGCTGATCTCCGATCTCATCACATCTGACGTCGAACACGGCTTCACAAGCGCGCAGCTGGCCGTCATCAGAAACGGCCGTCTTGTCTATGAAAATGCCTGGGGCCACACGTGCAGCTATAAGCCCGACGGTTCCCGGGACATGTCAGGTGCGCCCGTCACCACGGATACGCTCTACGACCTCGCCAGTGTCACCAAGATGTTTTCCACGGTCTACGCGGTGCAGAAGCTGGTCGATGAAGGCCTGCTCGACGTTGACGCGCCGATCGTTGACATCCTGGGAGAGGCATTTGCGGAAGATACGCTGGATCTCGTCTATTTAGACGCGGAAAACCCGCCGGACATAGAGACGCAGAAGGAATGGAAGCGGTCGCTCACGGTCAGGGACATCCTCTGCCATGAGGCCGGCTTTCCGCCGTCGCCGTGGTACAACAACCCGGACTATGATCTCGCCGCGCAGAAGATCGGGGAGCCGGGCACCAATCCGGCTTATGCCGCAAGCAGGGAAGAGATGCTGCCGGCGATTTTCAAGACGCCGCTTCTCTATGCGCCGCATGCGCAGACCCTGTATTCCGACGTCGATTACATGCTGGCCACATTTATCATAGAGAAGATCACGGGCATGCGCCTTGACGCATATATGAAGGAGACCTTTTATGAGCCGCTGGGGCTTACGCATACAACTTTTGCCCCGCTCGAAAACGGATTTGACGCTGCGGACTGCGCCGCCACGGAGCTGAACGGCAATACCCGCGACGGGCACATCCGCTTCGACGGCGTCCGGGAAGATACGATTCAGGGCGAGGTGCATGACGAGAGGGCTTTCTACTGCATGGAAGGCATCTCGGGCCACGCGGGCCTCTTCTCAAATGCCTCGGACCTGGCGAAGCTGGCAAACGTCATGCTGACGGGGGGCTCAGGAGATCTCCGTTTCTTCAGCCGCAATGTCATAGACCTGTTCACGGCGCCGAAATCAGCGGAGTACGCACAGTGGGGCCTCGGCTGGTGGCGGCAGGGAGACATACAACGTCCCCGGTACTTCGGGACCCGGGCCTCGTCCGGCACCATCGGCCACCAGGGCTGGACCGGCACGCTGGTCATGATCGACCCCGCGCGGGCGCTGGTTGTCGTCTATCTGACAAATAAGATCAATTCTCCGGTCCTTGATGCGGAGCCCTACAACAGCTTCGCCGGCAGCTGTTTTACCGCTTCCTCTCTCGGATTTGTCCCGCAGATTCTGTCGATCGGCATGGATTCGTCGGAAGATATCTCCGGGGAGCTCCTGGACCTGCTTGCGGATATGGCGTCCGAGAGCCTGAAGCTCATCCCGGAAGAGGGCGACGGCATCCCTTACTACAGGGAAAACGCGCTGAGCAAAGCCGAGGTGTTCAGGAAATACGCCGCGGGCAGGCCTGCTCAGAATGATAAGAATTAAAGCAGCTGAATATGAAAACAGGCGGGGTGCTCCCCGCCTGTTTTCATATCTCCATGACTGTGCCGGATTTAAGCATCCGCCTCTTTGTCTTTCTTCTTGAACTTTGCCTTGAACTCTTCCCAGTCAGCAGACAGCTTCGCTTTCTTCTCCTCTCTCTTCTCCTTGCGGGCTTCTTTCTTCTCGTCGCGGAGCTCTTTGCGCGCCTGGCGGGCCATCTCATCGGCCATAAGCTGGGCTTCTTCGACTTCCGCTGCCACAGCCGCGGCGTCAAAGCGGATGACCATGGCCTTAAACTTTCCGAACTTCTCGTCCAGAAGTTCTTCATTTTCCTCGAACGCAAGGCCGATCACCGCAACCTCGCCGTCCTCCATCTTGAGCGCTGTCTGCTCGAGCATGGATACGCCCTGAAGCGCGTCGTCGGTATCCACGACGGAACCAACCAGCATGCCGTAGCTGCCGCCGAGCAGGACGCCGATCGGGCCGCCGAGAACGCCGATCAGGGCTCCGACCAGCCCGCCGATCGCCATATCGTCCGTCGTGTGCGCCCCTGTATCGAAGGAATCCAGAACCTTAAGAGAGCCATTTTCTTTCTTAACCAGTGCCGCAGCCGTCAGATAGGAAACCTCCGACCCCGAATACTGCTTCAGCTCGGTCATAGCCTGGAATGCTTCGCTTTCCACTTCAAAAAGACCAACAATGATATTCTGTGCCATGTTTCATTCTCCTTTCGATGATGCCCCGTCCGCAAGACATGTCCGGAATTCTCCCGCGGGAGGGCACTTAAGTTTTTCAACTGTCTATAAATATACTCTCCCGTACACTATCCTGCAATGGCGGCTTTCCTGATCAGCCTTCCCCTTATGGCTGCGCTCCCTGCTATTTTTTACTCCATCCGCTGATATTTTATGTTGACCTGAGGGCCGGCTCCATGATACTCTATGCTAAGAAAAACGAACCATGACTATCAGGCCTGTGAGAATCTGTTCTCCCGGGCCTTTCTTATATTCCGGCTGATCCTGCTGCTCCGGGAGTGAACCCGTCGAGCCCTTTCAGCCTCTGGAGAAGATGATGACAAAAAAAAGAAATAACCCTGTGGAGCTCACAGGGCTTAGAGAAGTGCGCTCAGAACAAACCGAAATCAGGCACGGGAACATCCTGGAATCCATCGACAAGATGGACGCGGCCGCCGAGAAAAAGACCGAGGACCTGGACAAGCTCTATACGGCGAAGACCACGGACATCCTCTGGATGCTCAAGAAGCACAAATACGAAGGCTGGTAAAAAACCGGCCCGCACATCCGCTGCAGCGATTATTTCTTCTCGGCAGCCTCTATATCCTCCTGTCTCGCTTTCTTAAGCGAATAGGTATCAAATGCAGCGTCTTTCGGCAGCTGTATTTCAATTTTGTCCATCTTTTCAAGCTTACAGCTGCACTCGGCGGTCTTCAGATCAAAGACATGTCCGCCATGGCGTCTGTCGCCTGAGATGAAGTGGAAATGCCAGCCGGAGACATTGATGCTGTCCAGATAATCGGGGAAGTAGATGGCGACGAGCGTCCCTTCGATGTTCTCAAAGCTGAAGTCTTCCTGCTTGTCTTTAAGGATCTCCTTCAGCTCCACGTGATGCGACCGGTAGGGGGATTCCGACCGGGCACATATTTTTTCAAAGGTCCCGTCGATCTGCGCGATATGGACGCTGTTCAGGCCGAACCCCTCTTCCACCTTCAGGTATAGTTCCTTCTCGAGCTGTGTCATGTCCGCGATGTCCTTAAGCGCAAAGCAGACCGGATTTTTAAGGAAGCCGACCGCCGCAAAAGAAGCCCCCATGCGGCCGTCTGCCACATAGGTGCTTCCGTCATCCTGGGCCTGGTAGGAGACGTCGTCGATGACGATCATTTCTCCGTTGACATCCTCATATGTTCCCAGGCCGACTCCGCCCTTGCGCAGGAGTTCTTCTACCGTAATCACAGACTTAGTATATCCGAGTGAAAGTGCGCTGATTGTTGATACCTGATAGATTGTTCCCATGTCTGCTCCTCTCTTGAATGTACTGCTTACCTGATGATCATATCACTTTATGTGTCGTTTAACCATTTTATAAATCGGGTTCTCAACCTCTTCTGTCAGGAACAGGGAGACCGGCAGCGTCAGAAAAACGATGATGACGAAATTCCTCGCCGGCGTAATGTTAAAAAACCGGATCAGGAAGAAGTGAATCAGATAGATGTCAAGGGTGCACTTTCCGAAGCGGACGAGCAGCGGCATGCTGAGAAGCCTCGCTATGAGCCCTTCCTGATTGATCACAATGACAAACATAAGGAGCGTGCACAAAAGTGTTACCGTCAGCGGCTTCTTCCATCCGATGTGATAGGAGACATCCGTCCCGCTGATCCGCGACAGGAAACCGGTGCTGCTTAAGAAGGACAGTCCCATGATCAGGGCGAATGATACGAAATCCAGAACGATCCTTAGCCAAGCAGGGCATCGCAGCTTGTCAAGGTCAACGCCCTTTATGAGATAGCCCAGGCTGAACCCGATATAAAAGAAGATACCAAACAGCTTTCTGCCTTTCCCGTTCCACAGCAGCGTCAGATGCGTCCTGTAAAGAATCACGTAAGAGAGGAAAACGGCAATGACGATCAGGATCAGCCCGATGGCGCGATTGATCTTTCCGCTGTCCCCGCATTTCTTCCGGCAGATCCGCTTCACGTGATACAGGATGAGGGAAAGAAGCGGGACAAAAAGAGAGGCAAAGAGGACGTGCTGTATAAACCACAGATGCGCCGAGCTGTCGATAAACAGCATGTTCCTAAGAAGCGTCCGCCTGTCCGGGAGCAGAGGATCGCGGAGAATATAGAAGAATAATAAGACAAACCAGACCGGCAGAACCAGTCTGACAAATCTGAGGAGGTAATACCGTCCCCACCCTTTTACAGATGTATATCTCTCTTCTCCGTCCGGGAAGAGCGGCGCGCAGGCAAAGAACCCGCTGGCCACCAAAAAGAAATTCGCCCAGACCGACCCCTGCCCGTACAGGCCGAAGGCCGACACATGACTTGCTATAATGACAAGGATCCCGAAAAGTCTCAGGCCGTCTACACGATCAAGCCGTTTCACGTATATGCCGTCTCCTCTTCCTTCAGATATGCGTCCGACGATGTCTGTATATTCACACACTGATCCGGTAATTCTTAAGGACCAGTGTGTCATTCTCCGAATAGACGTAGCGGTTTACGATCACAAGCCGCTCCGGCATATCCTTCTCTTTGCTGAACTGTTCCTGAACAAGCACCTTCTGCGTGTACAGCAGATTCGGATCCATCAGCTTCTCTTCATCCCGCGTCAGAACCAGTTCAATGCTGTCACCCGAAGATTCGCGGCGGATCATCCTGTACTCTGTATCGGCATCAAAGAGATGGCATTCTCCGGGCGTGCGGTCTTTTAACGCTTCCCATCCGCAAAACACGCACTCTCCTTCGTGTATTTCATAGGGCTTAAAAACAAGAAGGCCGGGAAAGTAGGCCAGTATATACCCCTTTTCGGGTGCCTTCCTGAGTGAGATTCCTTTCATCGTTCCGATTCCTCTCTGTTTTCCTTATCCCGGTCTTGTCTTACTGTTTCAGCTTCTCCAGTTCTTCAACATACCACTTTATCATCGTCTCAAAATCCATGCCCGGATCATTGTTTTCCTTTAAGGCAGACAGAAGATCCATCGGGACCAGCGAATAGGCGTCCCTTCCTGCCAGATACTCTTCCCTGTCCGCAAGGGCCAGGCCGCAGACCCGGTTTTTCAGCACCGCTGCCATAAATGCGATCCTGAGACGCGCGCCGATCTGCGCATTCCGGAACGTCAGCGGATAGGATTTCTCATATTTCTCCGGCGCCTCATATCTCGCCATGCGGTAGTACTGGTCTTTCGCCGGATACGCCATGATTTCGCCGCAGCCGTTAAGTGTTCTCTCCCCGATGAAAGTATTGAGAACCGGCGTCAGGTCGACAGGCGCGCCATCCTTTGTCCGGATGCGAAAGACGGATCCCATCTTCAGGCAGCGAACGCCGGGGCCGGTCCGGTGCCAGCCATAGTAGTCCGAATAATCCATGACGACATCCGTATATCTTCCGACCATCTCAAGTCTCCCGGGCGCATCCAGCCTGCGCTCCAGTTCCTTCAGGAACACCCCGCCCTCAATGCCCGGCATTCCCTCCTCATTGATCAGGAACGTGTCGGAAATGCACGCCACATCAAAAGAACAGGCTAATGATTCGGTGGGCGCCTCCTCCTCGTACAGCCGGTCCACTGTGAGGAACGCCTCATCGGGCTCCTCATCTTCCGCCATGCCGAAGATAAGATATGGATTGTCTTTCGCATTCTCTGCGATCATCCGGATGACCTTATCACTGCCATAGAATCTGCCCGAGAATACCTGCCCCGGGGCAATGGCATCCACGGCTCCCTTTCCGCTGACCGCGACGCGTTCCATCTCCGGTTTGACGCATGTCATGGTATGCATCTCAAAGCAGTCAGTAAACGTGTCCGAAAATGAGACATCCTGCTCCACGACGGACGGATCTTTTCCGGGCGACAATCTGTACCGGATCTGCTCCTTTTCCAGCTTAACGTAGGAAATGCAGAGCGGAACCGGCAGAAGCCGCTCTCCATTCCGGCTGAGATACGCATTGGTGCAGATGACATCCTCATCTAATCCGGAGAGCCATTTTCTTATCGTCTGCCGGATCAGGCCGCCCGGGATATAGCAGTAACTTTCTGCATCCTGATAAAGCCCCTGTATGGTGGTCGGTGTGAGCAGAAGAATAGAATAATCCAGCGCGCGATAGGTACAGCCGGGTCTTAAGGGTTCTTTTCTCTTCACCACCTCAGCGACATCTTTCAGGCTGAGCACTGCCTCTCCCGTGATGCCCCCGCCTGTTTCTCCGATCTGTGTAATGCTGCCGAGTATTTCCTTCAGCGCAGCCAGATCAGAAAGCGAAGCATACGTGACGGGCGCTGAAAAGACCTGGCCTTCCTTAAGATACCGGACCCGGTATCCCTCTTTCCTGTCAAGCAGGTCTTCCGTAAAACAGGACCGTATATATTCCTTGCCGCGCTGGACATGCTCGGTATATTTCTGCGCTTCCTGGATCATCCCCAGGTACCCGGCGGGGCGGGCCCGGCCGATCTGTACGGACGGCAGCTCTTTTATCTTGTCCGGCAGGAACAGTTCACAGGGCAGGTACGGAATTCCCAGCTCATCCGTCGGGATATCATACCGGTACCCGGCAGATCTGTTAAACCGGTTCTCAAATGTCACATGCCCTTTCAGAATAATATGTATCTCTTTCATATGAGGTATCTCCCCAGATCGGCAGGCACGAAGTCCGATAACACAGCCGGATCATACCAGGTAAAGTAACGGTTTTTCTCATTGTCGTCACAGAACGGCGCCCCCAGCCGGCCGCTGAGATCCACGCCCTTTTTTTTCCAGCTTTGGAGCCATCTGAGAAACTCCGGGGGCTCCATCACATACGCATGCATGGCTTCCCGCTTCAGGTCCGGCGCAAGCGTCTCGTACTTCCGAATGTGCTCCAGCAGGGTGCGGAAAGAAACAAATGAATCATCTGCTTCAGGGTCCAGCGAGTACGGGCGGACAAGGAGGCGGGTTCCTTCCTTCGTGACAAAGTACGTTTCGCGCAGAACATCAAGATCCGGCGCACTCTCCTCATCCGAAACATAAAAGTCTATCCAGTTTCCTGCCAGGCCGTCCCGGAGATTCTCTTTAAGCTTTGCTGTCTTTTTCGCATTGCTGCAGCACGCTTCCGCCAGTTCAAAGGCCGTGTGGAAGTCCGCCGTTTCCGGGACAAAAGCTATGCCCGCGCAGTCATAAAGCGGTACGGTCAGCTCCTCAGACTGCCAGATCACAGAGCCTTTCATGTTATTGAAAAAGAAGACAAGAAACGGAAATGCCAGCTTTGCATTACAGATGCAGTTGATATCATCTCCCGCGCGGTTTACGATCTGGAACTCATCTTCAAAAAGCAGGTCATCGCCGCCCAGATCTTCTGCGCAGTACCGCTTCAGGTCGCCCAGGGTCCTTTCGACAATCTCTGCATAGTTCTGCTCGATTTCCCGGTTGATTTTCCTTCTCGTCCGGATCCCTTCTTCATAAGACGCGGCTCCGGCCAGGATCCTGCCGATCGTAATCCCGATGTTGTTGCCGTCGGCGTGGATCACAGCGCGGTATTTTCCGCCGTTCTTTCCTTCCGTCGTGCGGATGGCTCCCATATCCGGCACATTCGTCCGCCGCCGGGATTCGGCGCGTCTCAAGGCGGAAGCCTGAGAGATATACTCCCCGCTTTCTGCGTCCCGGTCGACGACCGGATCCCCTGTCTTCCTCTCGGATATGCAGACCGGAAGCGTGCCGAGAGGCTCCTGAATCTCTGCGGAAGCCTTCAGCGCATTCAGTTTTTGATACAGGCGGAAAACGTCATCCGCCAGGCTGTCCGTTTTTTCAACGGCAGCCGCTGTCAGATTCAGCGAGTACGCATGATCGAGATAATAGCGCGCTATTTTCCGGATCAGTTTACCGGCCAGCTCGCCGGTCCGCACAAGAAACATCGCGTTTCCTGCCGCGCAGGTCATGAGCTGGAATTGAATACCCCTGTCTGTAAAATAAGGGATCTCCGCCTCAGGATCCGTACGCAGATCGTATTCCTCCGGGCGCAGCTGCGGCGTAACGGTCGAAATGGCGTTAAGCAGGGCATCCGGCAAAATATGCGCGATCAGCATCCCGCCTCCCACCGCATCCCGCAGGGAATTAGAGTGGAAGATATATCGCTGAATCTGGCGTGTATCAATAATACAAAGGACTTCTTTGTCCAATAATGTGCGATCCATGGCGCTGCTCCATCCTTACTTAGTGTTTGCTGAATAACTACTTTTTTGCCTTAGGGTACCCTTCACACAATAGTCCCGGCGCGGTTGGAAGCTTCTTTGAAGTCCATTTTTTCGCACTCCTCAACTGCAAGGGTGAAGGAGCCAAAGATGTTTGTTACCAGTACAGACATCGCTATCGCTGTTAGTGATGTATCCTTACGCTTTTTGTTGATCAGACTCATACCGTTTCGACGCTTGGCGGTACTGAAATAACGCTCGATCTCGATCCGGTCGGTGTTATCCATTGCAGCGGTTTTCCGATCTTTCTTCCGGATGTTTTCGTCCTTGGCCGGTCTTCCAAGCTTGGGTCCACTGATACGGATACCGTTGTCCTTGCAGAACTTGATGTTATCCCTGGTTCTGTAGAGCTGATCAACAAGGACGCGTTCTGGATAGCAGCCGTTGCGGTACTTGTAGGCGTTCAATGCATCGATCAGCAGCGGGCCTTCATTATAAGCGTCAAATGATATATGTTCGATCCGTCCAAAGCCTGTCTCATCAATGCTCAGGTGGAGCTTGGCGCCGAATTCCGTTGGTTTGCTGGATTTTCCGCGGACGATCGGGCGAACATAGGGCTGACTGATGCTTACGATTCTGTTTTCGACCTTATGAGTACGGTTGTCAAACATGTGCTTTTGCTGCTCGTATAGCAGGTGGATCGTAATGATGTTGTCAATAAACTTCGGGACAGGGGCATAGCCAGCACTCATGAAACCATCGATATAACCAATGTCCCGGCGGACATATCCAAGCTGGGCCTTTATGGCATCCCGAATCTTATCCGCAGAAGGCTTCTTTGATTTAGCAAAGGCAAGATACTCCTTGTGGGCTATTTTCCTATACGTTCGAGGCTTCTCAAGCTTATAGGTCTCACAAAAGTAATCAATCATCACCTCCAGTTTGCAGCGCGCTTCATTCAGAAGGGAGGTGTCCTGTGGAAAACGGATGTATTGCGGTGCAACGGTGGCGTCGCAGATCTGCGTTGCAATCAATGTTCCACGCCTTTTCCTGCTTCTTACAAAGGCAATGTGTGGGATTGAATCACAGAGCAGATCGTTAACTTTTATTACAAAATCAACCGTTAAGCGTCTGCGCCAGTATACCAGCAATGATGCGTCGAAAGGCGCTGTGTGCTGAAAGGCTTCCAGACCAATGAAGTACTGATAGTACGGGTTTTGCTGGATCTGGGCAACAAGATCGCGGTCAGTAAACCCCATCCGGGTTTGGATGATCATCGAGCCGAAAACCATTCGACAAGGTTTCGCGACATTCCCTGTCGAGGTTTGAAATAATCCCGAGTAGAGATCTTCCCATGCCCTCCAGGGAAGTCGTGTGGATGTTCGGATCCACTCATTACTGCAATCCAACTGCATTCCGCAGGATGTATTGAAATTGACAAAACTGAGCTGCTCGTAGTCGTAATCGATAGATTTGTACATGATTATTGCCCTGAAGTGCAAGCTGAAAAGCTTGAAAATACGTTTTTTGGTGCAGAAACGCTTGCACTTAACGTACCACTAAGTGGGCTATAAAACCTGTAAAATCAACAATTATTGAGTTGTTCAGCAGACACTACTTACGTTTTATATGACACTGTTCCATCCTTACTTGCGTTTTATATGATACTGTTCCCTCTTTATTCATGTTTATCATAGTACTCGTATCTTCGAAAGCCTTCAAAATAGAAGTGCGTTCTTTTTTCATTTGACCCGTCCGGTTTCTTTTCTTCTTCTGTTATCCGGCGGGAACAGGTGCACAGCACCTCGACGCCGTCGCTTAAGAGACGGTCCACAAGCATAAACAGACAGGTAAACTCGCCCGCTGCCAGGATGGCCTGCGGCTTAAGCGACTCCATTTCATCCGCATATCGATTCACGATTTCCCGGATCTCCTCAGGCGCGGCCGAAGGAGCAATCTGCGGGAACGGGAAATCAACAACCTCACCGTATACCTCGGCGGCTTCCCGCTGCGATTTGTTCCAGATTTCATATGGATGATTCGTACAATTAATCAGCATGCCGTCCTTTCCCGGCTCTTAATAGAGCCGCTTCATGCGTCGATCCTGTCTGCATTTCACCGCAAGGCGCCATTTTCGACTGCATGATTGACCCGGCGCGTATAAATGCAGCTCATCACAAACCAGCCGGCCTGGCTGACCATGGACCCGATCCAGATGCCCCATATGCCCAGGTGAACGACCTGTGTCAGCAGGAAGCTCACGCCCGGGTTGATGATCAGGACGCACAGGGTCGCCATTTTTCGCGGTATTTTAACTTCTCCCATGCCCCGCATGCTCCCCACCATAATAATCCTGAGAATCTGCAGGAAAGTCAGCAATGCCGCTATATAACTGTACTTTATTCCCTGTCCGATCGAATTCGTGTCCGAAAAATACAATCCGAAAAACCAGGAGGATCCCAGGATATATATGACGCTCAGCACAGCTGAGACAATCACACCGGTGAGCAGGCAGCTGCGAAGGTATTTTTTGATTTCTCCATAATGGCCTGCGCCCTTGCTCCGGCCGATCAGCGAAGAAGCTGCTGTCTGGAGCCCGTCCCCGAAGGCAAATGAATAGTTCAGCAGAATCATAGTCACCGCATAAACCGCTGTGACATCAGACGAAAGACCGGACACGATAATGCTGGAGATCAGGAATCCCAGCCTCGTAAGAATATTCTCTGAAACGGTATTTCCTGCTTTCCCTCGTATATTTTTCGCAACGGCCGGATCCTTCTTTACAGACAGCACGCCTTTGAGCGTCAGGAAATCCGAGTGCCGCAGAATGAAGAATAAGCTGACGCCGCAGGCCGCAACAGTCCCGGCCACCGTTCCGATCGCATCACCGACAATTTCCAGTCTCGGGAACCCGCAATGCCCTTCAATCAGCAGATAGTTCACGACGATATCCACTGCGCCATTTGCGATGGCCGCGATCAGCGTGACCTTCGTATTGCCGATACCGCGAAGCGCCGCATTGAGCACGATTGAAATCGCATGAAAAACGGAAAATCCCATGATGACGCGGAAGAAGCGCACGGATAATGCAAGCGTATCGGCCTGCCTGTTGCAGAGCATCATAATCGGCTGCGCAAAAACAGCGGCTCCGATTCCCAAAATCAGGGACAGTAAAACCGTCATCCGCAAAATCGAATGGAAATATACATTTCCCTCCTTTGCGTCTTCGCGTCCCGTGGCCTGCGCCGTATAAATCGACACCGTTGTGCCAAGGGCAAAAAAAACGGAAAAAAAGATCTGCTTCGGCTGCGAGGTAAAGGAAACGGCAGACAGTGCCTGCGATCCCAGTCCGGAGATCATCTTCGTGTCGATCGACGTTATGATCACCGCTACCAGGCTTTCCAGCACTGCCGGAATTCCGATTTCTGCTATTTCGCGATATCTGCTTTTTGCCATTTCCAAGTCCACGGCCTTTGCGGCCCTTTTCGATCTCTTCCGGTATTCTCGGAAGGAATTTGGCAGCGACGGCTGCCTCATCACGCTTCGCAAAATCCCGGAGTGCACGTCCGGCATACTGCTCGCTTGTGCCCGCCCTGACAGGTAATAGCCGTATCAAGGGCGGAGTTCCGTTTCATACGGAGACACAACAATCTCAGAAATCGCCGTCAGCGCCGCTTCTCCGCGTATGCTTATTCTGCCGTTTTCCAGCAGTTCACAGTACAGATGGCCGCCTCTTTTAGATGCCTGGTATGCATGGATTTTAGATTTTCCAAGCTCTTTCGACCAGTATTCTGCGATCTGGCAGTGGGCAGAGCCGCACACGGGGTCTTCAGGTACCATAAGTTTTGGGAAAAAGCTCCGGGAAACACAGTCAGCATCCTTTCCTCTTGCAGTAACATTCTGGCCTCGTGCGGGAAGTTCTGCCAGCTTCATCTGATCCGGATGCATGCTGCGAATCTGCTCCTCGGATTCGAACACACAGACCAGGTCAGGGCCAAGGACAGCCTTAACAGGCCTTACGCCAAAGGCGGCTTCCATGTCATCTGTCACGGGAATTTCGTGCTGCTCATAGGTAGGAAAATTCATCTCGTAGAGATGGCCCCTTCTTACAACAGTCAGCTTTCCGCTGCGTGTATGAAATTCTATGACATCTTTATTCGGTTCAAAGTAGTTGAATAATACAAAGGAGGACGCAAGCGTCGCATGGCCGCAGAGATCAACCTCTGCCCCCGGTGTGAACCATCTCAGATGGTATCCATGTTCTTCCTTCACAATATACGCTGTCTCGCTCAGATTATTCTCCATGGCAAGCTTACGCATGAAGTCATCAGATGGCCATTTGTCCAATACGCAAACAGCTGCCGGATTTCCCGAAAATGGTTTATCTGTAAAAGCATCAACAATATATTGCTTCATCTTTTTTACAAACCCGCCTTCATCTCAATATGCTTATAATAATTCGTTTTTAACAGTAAGGCTTTTTCTCAGTTCATTGAAACGCCAGGGACTTCGCCTCCCCATTAATATAACATTTCATAATAAGTGTTGCACTCAAAATCAAGTATAGTATCAGAGAAGCATAGCGAATTATTTCAGTTTCCTGAACGAAAAGATTATTGTTCCGGTCTGCGGACAGGTGTACAATTTTGAAAATATACGTGATGCCGTTGCCGCTCAGGATGAAGGAAAGGTCAACGGGAAGATCGTGGTCAGCGTTTAGCAGAAAAAGTACCGGGACGGTGAAACGAAATGATTATCAATACCGGGCAGAGAACTGACATCCCTGCCTTCTATGCGGAGTGGTTGGCGAACAGGCTCAAAGAAGGCTTCGTCTGTGTCCGCAATCCCTATCATCCGAATCAGGTCAGCCGTTATCGTCTCGATCCGTCCGTGGTGGATGTCATCGGATTTTGTACAAAGAATCCATCTCCAATGTTTCCGTATATGGATCTGCTGAAAGATTATGGGCAGTACTGGTTCGTTACCATCACGCCTTACGGACGGGATATTGAACCGAATGTGCCTGACAAGCATCGTCTTCTTGACGATTTCAAAAGGCTTTCGGATATCGTTGGCCTGAATGCCATCGGCTGGCGGTACGATCCGATCTTCATCTCGGAGCGCTACACGATGGATTATCATGTTCGCGCTTTTGAGCAGATCTCATCTGCGCTGGACGGATATACAGAAACAGTGGTTATCAGCTTCATCGATCTTTATCCGAAGGTCAGACGGAATTTCCCGGAAGCACGGGCGGTTACGAAAGAGCAGCAGATGGTGTTGGGCAAGGCGCTTATCAGAATCGCTTCTGACCACGGCATGACGGTCAAGCCCTGCGCCGAAGGCGACGAGCTTACACCCTTCGGAGCGGATTGCGGCGGCTGTATGCGGATCAGCGACTATGAGAAGGCAATCGGCAGGCGGCTGAGCGCGCCGAAGAGGAAAGGCGCGAGAGCGGAATGCGCGTGTTACCTTGCCTGTGATATCGGCGCTTACAGCACCTGCAAGCATCTGTGCCGGTACTGCTACGCAAACGCGGAATCAGAAAAGGTGCTGGCGCAAAGCCGCCTGCACGATCCCGCTTCACCGTTCCTGATCGGCAATTATATGGATGGCGACAAAATCCACGACGTTCCTCAAAAGTCATGGATTGACGGGCAGACAAGTCTTCCATTGCATCCATAAGCCCGTTGATCAGATACTTTTCCCATCTACTTCCCTGCAAACCGGATTTTATGCCTTTAGTTCGTACAGGCGGTATATCTTTCGGTACAGCTTACCCCTAAACAGCAAATTAAAAAACAGCCTGTCGATTGGCGCAAGCTCTTTAACCAGCGCTGCAGGAGTGAAGCTGTGCTCTTTTACAAATCTGATCCGAAGTCCATCGGTGATGCTCTCGATGTCATCTATCCCATACAGTTTAGAAACGCCAACGTCGTTGACAGGGTTTTTATATCTAGATGCCTTGACACCGAATTCGGTATAAACATCCATTAGAACATGAAGTTCCCTATACCTTTTATCAAGCGCTTGCAATAACCCACGTACTTGGCTGTTGGTCAGATACATGCTAAGCCCCTCAAGGACAACGATGGCTGTATCACACTCCGGAAGCGATCCAATCTGCTCAGGTCTGGACGCATCCAAAGGCATCATATGGTATGTTTCATTTCCCTGAAAGTACTTCTTGCGGATCTCTATGACTTCCGGAAGGTCACAGTCCACCCATTCAGAATAGTGAGTTTTTACCCTCATAGATCTGCTGTCAAGTCCGCACCCAAGGTGAAGCACTAACGCGTCGTTGTTCCGCTGCAGCATTCTTTCTGTCCAGTCATCGAAAACACGGGCTCTCATGGCCATATTGTAAGCCAGCCATTTTGATTTCGACTTACCGCGAATTGGAAAGGCTTCTTCTTTCCATATCCTCTCAGCAGAGGGATCGTTTAAGATAATTCCCTGTCGGCTCACCTTTGATTTCCCATACAGCGGAATATACAGTGTTTTATTCACTTCATTCATACGAATATTCTCCTCTGTAGATCCCGATTCGGCGATATCCCAACAAATAGGGATTCTTATTGCACGTCTCTATCTCACTCACCCGCAACAATCCTGCGAATGCTCTCCCAATCGGCGCATCTTTGATAGTTTCCATTCGGAAAAGCACATTCTCTGTTCCATGGTCTGTCGAACACCAGAACCTTAAGTTCCGGCAGATGTTCGAAAAAACTGAAAGCCTTTGGAGAATCCTCAACTGCGTAATCAAACTTCATCCTGTAATAGTCTTCAAGTTCAAGCGTACTATTACTGTTTTTGATAAAGTGATCCCTTCCGTATTTATTGAGACAGTACAGTCTGGCGTTCTTAAGTCCATGCTCATCCAGCCATATGCGGGATGGCTCATAAACGCTTGACGGACGGCCTGTAATGATCGATATCTCGTGCCCGCAGGAAATCCATTCGTTTATGGTCTCCGCAGCTCCCGGCGTCGCATCAAACGACAACAGGATCTCCGGCTCATGGGCCCGAAGCATAAGCCGCTCGTATTGTTCCTCATCCAGGTCAAAAGACCTGTCCAGTTCAAAATAATGAATCCGGTCATAAGGAACATCCTTATTGAACATTTCCAGCGCAAGCTTTGAGAAGGCCCTTCCTGTCTCGCACAGGCAATCGTCAAAATCAACATAGATACGCATTATTTCATGATCTCACTTTCTCAGATGCTATATCCGTCAGGATACACTTTTTAAATAGGATCAGCGAGAGAACATCAATGATGTTTTGAATAAAACACCATTTCCTTATCGCGCTTTACTTCCTTATGGATCACCGTATTTATACCGATTGGCTTAAACCCGACACTGAGTGCCGTTTTCTGTGAACCTGTATTCGTTTCCGCATGGGCCCATACAGGTCTTCTGCCCTGGCGTATGATTTCCTCACACATCTTGTATGCCAGATAGGATGCCAGACCATGGTGTCTGTATGTTTCAGCAGTCTCAACACCAATATCCACTTCCTCCGGACTGACCGCACTTGAAAACCCCACCGCAGCGAAGCTGCCATCTTCCTTACTTCTTGCCATAAATCCAAATCCATTCCGAAGGAACATGTCACTGTCGTTCCAGGAAAAAGATGGCGTAATTCTCCCCTGAATGACACGTATATTGTCTGAAGTTATACGTTCAATGACAAAGCAGTCATCAAGTTCCGGTTGCTTTTCAAGGATTCCGCTATGAGTATATTCAATCCTCTTATCAACTCGAAGCAAGTCTATGCCCGAATAATAGTCGGAAACAAACTCCGAATCTGTAATGAGTAAAAATCTTCGCTCCGTATCAGACACCAAAAAATTGTGATTTACTTCTTCAAGAACATCTTCGCTCACATCCCCGGAGATATACGCAAAACCACAATAATGCCAAAACAGTACACAGCATTTGCCATCAACATAAATATCTCCATCCTGAGTCCCGGTCGCAATTGACACCGGATAAACACGGTTCGCTGTACACCCTCTGGCATATTTAAGGGCTTCTGTATATTCACTTCTGTCGATTTTTCTCAAAACCATATTCTTCGCCGGTTTATAATCCATAAACTGAAATATATCTTGATTTCAGTTTTGATATCGTATCTGCTGTTCTTTGATCATCGGATACCGAATCAATGCTT
>DEFE01000040.1:18606-22267 GCA_002350625.1 Lachnospiraceae bacterium UBA2860 | reverse complement strand
CTTAAGTTGACCACGTTGGGGTCTGACCCCGTGTCATGTTTCTGAGCAGGCGCACGGTTTTCTGACACGGGGTCTGACCCCGTGTCATGTTTTTAGCATGTTCCGTATGTTCGTATCGCTTGGTTCTTTGTCGTACGGCCATTCGATCAGCCGCACGTGATTCAAATCGCAGAGCTGCCGCTTGTTCCGGTCCAGCTCCTGTCTCAGCGCCAGCGCGTCCTCCCCGCCGAAGAAGTCAATGGGGAGATAATGCTGGATTCCCTGATATTCGATGGCCGTCCGGAGGGAAGGAATGTACAGGTCCAGACTCTGTCTGCCGAGCCAGTCCGGGCGGTATTGATACAGCGTGTCAGGATAATGCTTCCTCAGCGCGTGGAAGAGTGAGAGCTCATGTTTCCATTTTGGATGAATGATCCCTTCCGCCGTGAGCTTCGTCCGGATTTTTGTCCGCTCCAGCCGCCAGTTGCTCTTCAGCCCGTCCCTGGATTCATAGAGGGCGAGATCCTCATACCACCACTGGAAAAATGGCATAAGCATTTTCGTAAGACAAAGGAAAAACTCCAGCTCGGAAGAAAAGTAGCCGCACTCCAGGATGTGCGCGACATTTCTTCGCACGTGCACCGTCTTCGCGGGATTGTGATAGTAGGGCAGGCCGCCCTGATACTTCGCAATCCGGTCCGGCAGGTACGGCGAGCGGAGGACGACGCCGCGCTCCCACAGATGCGTCTGGTACCAGGGAAGGGAATAGTCGTAGAGCGAATATCCTCCGAAGAGATCCTCCGCTGTATTTGTGTAGAGCAGGTGGTACATCAGGAGGACGTCATCCATGTTTTCCTTATCGAAAATGGCCAGATAATGCACCTTCTCCTCGTCGGGGAACAGCGGGCGGACCGGGCGGAAAATCTCCGCGCGCTTACACACTTCCATGACCACAAAGAACTGCGTGACAAAACTTTCAGGGAACAGGAAGCAGGCCTTGCGGGATGTATCCAGCGGCATGAACTGCTCCATAAATGCATCCGCATATGGATTCCTCTCCGGGACCTCCGTCGTCTCGATCAGCCGCCGGGTCTCGTACCGGTAAGCCAGGTCGGACCAGGACAGATTAATCAGGAAGCGATCATAGCCCTTCTCCATATATTCATCGCGGATCTCTTCATCGAAAACCTCACGGTAAGACGCATGCTCCTCCAGAAGCGCCTCCATTGTGGAGAAAGTCGTCCGCTCGTGGTACTGCGGATAGCGCGCCCACAGCCTGTCGAG
The DNA here is from genome assembly GCA_002350625.1 of Lachnospiraceae bacterium UBA2860. GTDB lineage: Bacteria > Bacillota > Clostridia > Lachnospirales > Lachnospiraceae > Chordicoccus. Next base: position 21,004 of record DEFE01000040.1, on the reverse strand, counting down.
CCTGTCGAAGGTGAAGGAGGCCGCCGGTTTTTCATGAATCGAGTACATAGCGACCTCCTTTCATGCAGCCAACTTCTACATATCATCTCATGGTTGATGCTATTTTTCTACGGTTTTTATGACACGGGGTCAGACCCCTTGTCATATCATCCGGGTCGTGTAAAATGAAAGTGATCAAATGTTGTGGGAGCGGCCATATGAGTATAAGCATAGGACAGGGGGCTGCCCTTTGTCAGAAATGAGAAAGGAGACAGGAGCAATGACGCTGCAAGAAGCTATTGACGCCAGGCATTCGGTGCGGGCGTATCAGGACACGGCGATCGCTGAAGAGACGCGCGCAGCGCTTGACGAATTTGCGGACAGCTGCAATGCGGAAGGGAAGCTGCATATATTCATCCGATACGATGACCCCGCCGGATTTGATTCGAAGCTCGCGCAGTACGGAAGCTTCAGGAACGTGAAGAATTATATTGTGCTCGCCGGGAAGAAGGATGAGGATTTTGACTTCCGCTGCGGGTATTACGGGGAGAAGATCGTACTTTATGCGCAGCAGCTGGGGCTGAACACCTGCTGGACGGCATTGACATTTAATAAGAAAATGGTGCAGGAACTGATCCCTGAGGGAGAGTCGCTCTGTATGGTCATTGCGCTGGGCTACGGCGAGACGCAGGGAGTAGATCGGAAGAGTAAGAATGCCGAGGATGTTGTGGCCAGCAAAGGGGAGATGCCCGACTGGTTCCGCAAGGGCGTGGAAGCGGCCCTGAAGGCGCCTACGGCGATCAACCAGCAGAAGTTCGCGTTCGGGATGAAGGACGGCGAGCCCGCGGTGAAGGTGAAGGGATTCGGCGTGCATACGAAGGTCGACCTTGGGATTGTGGCGTATCACTTTGAAGTTGGATCCGATCGGAAGGTCGCGGCTATTTTATGACAGGGGCAGACCTTGCGTCGGAAATTATGTAAACAAATATGACAAGGGGTCAGACCCCGTGTCATATTTCAAAGCAGAGGTGAAGGACATGAACGGAGCCTGCGCGGATAAGCCCAATGCTTCTGAACTGTACCTGGAACTCCGGGACGAGGAGTGGCCATATGAGTATACGGACCATGACAGAATCATCGCCAGGGCGATTGTCTTTGATGATGACGGGTTTTTTTATTTTGTCCGCGCTGAGCGGGACGATGATTTCGGCCGCGCGACGCTGATAGAGACGTCCGGCGGCGGGGTGGAAGACGGCGAAGACCTGGAGACTGCGATTAAGAGGGAGCTTAAGGAAGAATTGGGCGCGGAGGCAGAGGTGATCTGTAAGATCGGCGTCGTCAGTGATTATTACAATCTGATTCACCGGCACAATCTGAACAATTACTTCCTGTGTAAGGCGAAGTCATTTGGGGACAAGCATCTGATGCGTGATGAGATTGAGGATTTCCATCTGTCTACGCTAAAGATGACTTATGAAGAAGCAGTCAGTGAATATGAGAAGCGGCGGGAGACGAAGATTGGAAGGCTGATTGCTGACAGGGAGCTTCCGGTTCTCAGACGGGCGAAGGAGATCATGATGACAGGGGGGTGACCCTGCGTCAGAAATTATGTAAACAAATATGACAGGGGGTCAGACCCCCTGTCATATTATTTCACTTTAACCTTGACGGTCACGGTCTTCTCACCGGCTTCGAAAATGTCATTTCCTGAAGCTGTGACGATGACTTTGATCTTATAGGTGCCTTTCTTTGTCCCTTTCTTTACAGTGATTTTACCTGTCTTACTGATCGAGAGCTTCTTGGAGCCGCCGGCTTTCCTGAAAGTGACGGTGCCCTTCGCGTTTTTAATGGTGAAGGCTTTTGCTTTGGTGAAGGTGTACTTCTTTTTCTTGAGCTTACTTGCCTTGACAGCAGGAGACTTCACTTTGACTGTCATGGGCTGGGATTTCTTTAAAGATGATTTCGTTTGTGCCGGTGCGGGAGCGGGTGCCGGCGCCGGATCCGGTGACTGTGTCGGTGCTACTGACGGTGCCGGTGAGGGTGACACCGTCGGCGACGTTGCAGGCGATGGAGCAGGATCCGGCGATGGTGAAGGATCCGGCGATGGTGAAGGATCCGGCGACGGTGATGGATCCGGCGATGGTGAAGGATCCGGCGACGGTGATGGATCCGGTGATGGTGAAGGATCCGGCGTCAGTTTTTCGATTGGCCGTGTCTCCGTCGCACCGCAGCCCTTGCGTGTACATGTTCTGGTTTCTATGCCTTCTTTGTCTTCTGTTGCAGGGGTGGTAACTGTCCATTCCCCGAAGAAGTTATGGCCCAGTTTTTCCAGCACTCTTATAGAATCCGTATTTATAGCCTCGCACAGCGTGCAGTGGATGGATTCCGAACCGTCAGTGGTGCAAGTCGCTGGCGCATC
>DEFE01000040.1:700-18299 GCA_002350625.1 Lachnospiraceae bacterium UBA2860 | reverse complement strand
CTGCCTTCTTTCACAGCCTCGCACAGCGTGCAGTGGATGGATTCGGATCCTTCAGTGGTGCATGTCGCAGGCACATCCTCCGTATAATCATCGCTCCACACATGGACATGCTCAGTCTTTTCGTATTTTTTGGCAGCCAGAACGAGTTCCTCATCATACATCCTTCTGGCATACTCGTCGTAAGCATACGAGATGTCCCCGTCCTCGCATTTGATGACATACCCGCTCTCCACATCCCCGCTCGTATACCCCGCGAGGAACAGCTGGTCCGGCTCGCCGATGCTCCCGTCGTCGCAGTTTGTCACGTCGGCCAGGTAGTTTTTCCCGTCTTCCATCGAGACGATGTTCCACATGTGGAGTCCGGCGCCGACGCCGTCCTGCATGACGCCGGTCACGGTGATGCATTTGATGTCATTCGCAAATGCCGTCTGATCGCAAAGATACTGAAATGCCTTCGCGTATCCTTCGCAGACTACATTTGTGGCGGGATCGCCGTCGAAGACCCAGATGATCTGGAATGGATCCACGGAAGAGTTGTCAACATTTTCGTAGACGTCGTTATTGTAGGACACGAGATCACAGATCTCGCTCTTGTAGTAGAGAAGCTTTTCGTAGTCGGAGAGGGCAGAAGCGGCCGTAATGATCTCGTCCGCTTTCGCCATGGCGCTTTTCACAGCGGCGCCGGTGGAAGGATCGATTTCAAAGTCGCTCGCAGCGTAGCCGGCAGCGACCTGGAATGGGATGGCGATGCTGTCGCCGAAGCCGGCGCTGTTCGGCTCGCCGGTTTCCCCGTCGACGCTGTACATAAATCCGGAGATGAAGCAGCCGACGCCTTTGTCAAACCAATACAGTTCGTAAGGATGTGCTGTTCCCAGAACGTTTGCGATGCTGTCCAGGTCAATGCCGGCAACGGCGAGAATGGCGCCGATCGTTTCCTGCGTCAGCATGTTGCCGTCCATCAGCTTTGACACGCCCAGCTCTTCCGCGGTCCACATGTTCTGATTGAGGCCGAGCGCTGAGAAGGGAACTTCAAAATAGGTGGACGTCTGTTCGCCCGCGGCGACCCGTTTGATCTGAGCGCTGAGTTCCCGATAGATGATCAGATTGGTGCCGGACAAGCTGTTTTCTGCGCGATAACCCTGCCCGACCAGCGCCGGCCGGCCTTCGAAATAGCCGTCCAGCAGTTCATCCGGTTCGGCCAGGTCGAGGCTTGCGCGGACTTCATTGTCCGCGGGGAGTTCGCTGTCCGCCGGGAGTTCATTGTCTGTGGGGACTTCGATCATGTCCCCTTCAGAAACTTCCTCTTCATAAACGCCGACGAGGTCGTCATCGCCGGCGATTTCCTCCACGCCTTCTTCCACGCCATAGATATCCGGAACCGGGGACTCTTCATAGATCCCGGGGTCTTCGAGATCCCATGAGGACGCTTCATCGAAGTCTTCCGTGAGAGACTGCTCATCAGCTTCCGGGATCAGGGCATCCTCTATGGGGGCGGCATTTTCGATGATTTCGATGATATTGCTGGCATCATCAAAACTTTCCTGCGCATCCGGGAGAGCCGATATGGCATCTTCATCTGCGAAGGCCGGAACCGTCTGAAGGCTCAGGCTGAGTGCCAGAAAGATGGAAAAGGCTGCGCGCGTAAATGTCTTTTTCATACGAAATCCTCCTGCAAATAATTATATTATTGTTTGCATTGCGTGTCGATGAGAAAAGGCGGGCGGATTCATGAAGCGAACCCGCCCTGGAGTGAAGAGGAAATTCTGGCTGCTGCGGCGAAAACATGACACGGGGTCTGACCCCTTGTCATGTTTTTGTTCATATCGCACAAAAATAAATGTAAACGGTTACATCGGCGAGATACAGAAAGATATCAGAACAAACACAGCAATCTCAAAGACTCGACGACAAAAACTCCGAAAAATACGCCATTCATGTACCTTGTCGCTTTTTCACAGAAATAAAGTTTTGATAACAAACCTGTTGCGGGTTTTAGAATCGCATGGTATTATTTGAAATGTAACCGGTTACAATAAACACGAAATGGTGAATCTGCACAATCCCATGGACGGTAATCCGGTTGAAGGAACTACGCATTCGTCAGGCGGCAGGAGCCTGAGAAGAGAAATCAGCCGAAAGGCAAACCACACAATTCCTAAGGAGGAAAAAAACATGAAGAAGACATTGAAGAAAGTGCTCGCACTCGGCGCCGCTGCAGTGATGACCATCGGCTGCTTCAGCTTCACCGCGATGGCAGAGGAAGCTAAGGACTACACGATCGCCGTCGTCGTCAAGGGCAACACCAACGGCTGGTTCGTCAGAATGGAAGAAGGCATCAAGCGCTACGCTGAAGAGACCGGCATCAACGCCTACATGACAGGCCCGTCTGACACGGACTCCGCGCAGCAGATTCAGATTCTTCAGGACGTCGTTTCCCAGAACCCGGACGCGATCTGCGTCGTCCCGATCGATCCGGCCGCCTGCGAGAACGTCCTCATGGAAGCGAGAGAGAAGGGCATCAAGGTCATCTGCCACGAAGGCTCCTCGGTTGAGAACTGCGACTATGACGTCGAAGCTTTCGACAATGCCGGCTACGGCGCATTCATCATGGATGAGCTCGCAAAGCTGATGGGCGAGGAAGGCGAGTACATCACGATGGTCGGCTATCTGACAAGCGCTTCCCACAATGAATGGGCAGACGGCGCTGTGGCCCGCCAGGAAGAAGCTTATCCGAACATGACGCTTGCTCCGGAGAAGAGACTTGAGTCCGAGAACTCCGCAGAGACGGCTTATGAAGTTGCGAAGCAGTACCTCAAGACCAACCCGAACATCAAGGGCTTCACGGGCTCCTCTTCTGATGACACACCCGGCGTCGCCCGTGCGATCAATGAGCTCGGCCTCAAGGGCAAGGTCTTCGTGGTCGGCACAGGTATGCCGAACGAGTGCCGCGAGCTTCTGAAGTCCGGCGACCTCGACACCATCACGCTTTGGGATCCGGCGGATGCAGGCTATGCGATGTGCAACCTGGCTACGCAGGTTCTCGACGGCAAAGAGATCGGCGAAGGCGCAGACCTCGGCGTCACGGGCTATGACAACCTCAAGGTTTCCGCGGATGACGACAATCTCCTCATGGGCGATGCGTCGATCGCGATCACAGCTGAGAACGTAGACGACTACAACTTCTGATCGATCCTTCGAAAAGTAGGAATAAGCAGAGTGTAAAGCGGGTTCCTGCTCCTGTCTCAGGCAGGGGCAGGGACCTTTTTTTCGAAAATGGCGCTCTTATGAAACGAAAAGGCATAAAGCCATAAGCGAAAAACTGGGAGGTTATGAGTGTGTCTGAAAACATTATAAAAATCACAGGGGTCAAGAAATACTTCGGCGGCGTCAAGGCGCTGGACGGAGTTGACCTGGTCATCAAGAAAGGTGAGGTCCACTGCCTCGCGGGTGAGAACGGCTGCGGCAAGTCGACCATCATCAACGTCATCTCCGGTTTCTATACGCCGGACGCCGGCACGATCGAGATCGACGGCAAAGAGTATAGCAAGCTGACGACACAGCAGGCGATCGAGGCCGGCGTACAGGTCATCTATCAGGACCTCTCGGTCTTTCCGAATCTGACCGTCAGAGAGAACCTGGCGATCACGATGGAGAAATCAAGCGGAGCTAAATTCGTCAGCAAAAAGCGCTTTGACGAGATCGCAAGAAAAGCGCTCTCCACGATCGACTTCCAGGTTGACCTCGATGAATATGTCGAGAACCTGACCGTGGCGGACAAGCAGCTGATCGCGATCTCCCGCGCGCTTCTGTATGACGCGAAGCTGATCATCATGGACGAGCCGACCACCGCGATCACGCAGAAGGAAGTCAAGAACCTGTTCGAGGTCATCCGCGGCCTCCAGAAGAAGGGCATCTCAGTTCTCTTCGTGTCACACAAGCTGGACGAGGTCTTCGAGATCGCGGATCATTTCACGATCTTCCGCTCCGGCCACAACGTCTATTCCGGCCCGACAAAGGAGCTCAACCAGGCGCTCTTCACGCATTACATGACAGGGCGCGACATCGAGGAAGAGACATTTGCGTATGAAGAAAAGAGCGGCGCGAAGACAGTGCTCGAGGTAAAGAACCTCTCCTTAAAGGACGGCTACAAGGACTGCAGCTTCTCGATCCGTGCGGGCGAGATCCTCGGCATCACAGGCCTTCTCGGCTCCGGCCGCACCGAGCTCGCGGAGACGATCTTCGGCATCCACAAGGCGGATTCCGGGCAGATCCTGCTCGAGGGGAAGCCTGTCAGCTTTAAGAACGTGGAAGACGCGATGGATCACGGCATCGGCTACGTTCCGCCCGAAAGAAATGTCATGGGCCTCTTCATGGACCAGTCGATCTCCGACAATATCTCGGTGACCCGCTGGAAGGACTGCCAGTCCGGCGTCCTTATGAATCAGGGCGCCATCGACAAGCTGGTCGACCGCTGGGTCGGCGAGCTGTCCATCAAGATCGGCAGCGCGGCGGACAATATGCGGACGCTTTCCGGCGGAAATGCGCAGAAGTGCGTGCTTGCAAAATGGCTCGCTCTCGACCTCAAGGTCCTGATCCTGAACGGCCCGACCGTCGGCGTGGACATCGGCGCGAAGTACGACATCTACAACCTGACCAAGAAGCTTGCGGAGCAGGGACTCGCCGTCATCATCATATCCGACGACATCCGCGAGGTACTTCTTAACTGCAACCGCGTGCTGGTCATGAGACGCGGCCATCTCGTCGATGAAAGAGAGACGAAGGATCTGGACGAAGAGACCCTGTCGCAGCTCTCGGTTGAGTATTAAGGAGGTGCGTAGAGATGAGTTTTAAGAGAATGACCAAGAAGACAGAATTCTATGTAGCGCTCATTCTGATCGCCTTCTGCCTCATCATACAGGTCAGAAGCGGACAGTTCTTTACACCCAACAATATCGTGGACCAGCTCCGCTCCCTGACCATCCCGATGATGTTCGCGATGGGAGAGATGATGGTTCTGATCTCCGGCGGCGTCGACTGCTCCTTCCCGGCGATCGCGTCATTGTCCATGTATTTTGTCTGCACGAAGCTCGACGGCGTTTTCTCGAACCCGATTCCTTATTTCCTGATCGCGATGGCCCTCGGCCTGGTCATGGGAGCGGTGAACGGATTCATCGTGGCGAAATACCGCTTCCCGGCGATGATCGTCACGCTCGGCGCATCCTCGCTTTGGATCGGCGTCATGCAGGGCATCCTCGGCTCCTCGGAGTACCCGCTGACCTCCGCCCTCTATCAGCTCGGCCAGGCCAAGATTCTGACCGGCACCAACGCGGAGACGGGGTTCAGCTCCAACCTGCCGGTGCACTTCGCCTTTGCAGTCGTGCTGGTGCTCATCGGCTGGTTTATCCTCAACAAGACGATGCTCGGACGAGGCATCTACGCGGTCGGCGGCGATGAGGTCGCGGCGGCGAGAGCCGGCTTCAACGTGTTCGGCATCCGCATGTTTATCTTCTGCTTCTCCGGAGCGATGGCCGGCTTCATCGGCGTCTGCCGCGCATCCATGATGATGACCGTCAACCCGAACAACATGATCGGCATGGAGATGGACGTCATCGCGGCCTGCGTGCTCGGCGGCGTGTCCCTGGTCGGCGGCAAGGGCTCCGTCCTCGGAGCCGTTCTCGGCACGGCGCTCATGACGCTAGTTGCAAACAGCCTGATTCTTCTCGGCATTCCGACGGTCTGGTCCCGCGTCTTCACGGGCCTCATCATTATCATCGGTACCGGCGTGTCCGCTGTTCAGGAGAAGAACCGCAGGAATACACTGCACGTGGCAGTGTCCGATCAGTAAGGGAGGTGCTGTGATGAATAAAGAAAAATCAAGCAGGTTAGCAGGCATTTTGGACAACAGCTCCGCCCGCATGGTCGCGCTCTTCGTGGTGGTTTTCATCATCTGCTCGGTCCTGCAGGGCAAGAACTTCCTGAGCCCGGACAACTTCCTGGCGATGTTCCGCCAGTTCCCCGAGTACGGACTTCTGGCGATCGGCATCGGCATGGCGCTGATCATCGGCGGCATCGACCTGAGCGCCGTTTATCTGGCCAACCTTTCGTCTATCGTCGCCGGTCTCTTCATTCACCGCTTCTATAATGGCGACGGCAGCGGCGGCGAAGGCCTCGTGCTCTTAAGCTTTGTGATCGCTTTGATCGTCGGCGCCGTCGGAGGCATCTTAAATGGCGTCCTGATCTCGGGACTCGGCATCCCCGCCATGCTCGCGACGCTGGGCACGCAGTCTCTCTTCTGGGGCTTTGGCGTGGTGCTGACCGGCGGATCGACCTTGAGCGGTTTCCCGAAGTCACTTGGCAGCATGATCAACATGAAGTTCGGCATCATTCCGATCACGGTCATCATCTTTGCCGTCGCGGCACTGCTCGCCGGCATCGTGGTGCAGAAGACGAAGCTCGGCCGCGAGATGAAGATGTACGGCACCAACAGCCGCGCGACGGTTTACTCCGGTCTCAACAACTTCAAGATCGTGGTCATGACGCACATGATCAGCGGCATGCTCGCCGCGCTGTCCGGCATCATCATGTGGGGCCGCTACAGCTCGGCCAAGGCGGACACGGGTTCCACCTACACCATGCAGGCGATCCTGATCGCGGTTCTCGGCGGCGTCAGCCCCTTGGGCGGCAGCGGATCCGTCACCGGCATCGTGCTTGCGGTCCTGATCATCCAGATGCTGTCGTCTCTCCTCAACATGTTCACCTTCATTCCGACGGCGTGCAGGCAGATTGTCTGGGGCGGACTGCTCCTCATCGTCATGATCGTGAATTTCTACCTGGACAAGAAAAAGAAGAACAGACACTGATCGGAGAGCGCATTTATGAAAGTATATGATGTGACGGACCCGAGATTTGCGGTCTACGGCAGGGTTGTGGACGGATTCGACTTTGGAGGGGTCATCGGCTTGATGAAGAATCTGCCGATCCCCGAAGAGGTGGTCTACACCGCCGCTTCTCCGGATCTTGAAGCGCTCCCTGTATTTAAAGAATTTGAGACCCGCTTTTACGGTCAGATGGGCGCACAGCTGGGGTATTGTATGGGACACAACGACCGGCTGAACGCTCTGGAATATCATCGCGGGTCGGAGGTCAACATCGCAGTCACGGACTACATCGCCTTCGTGGGGCGGCAGACGGACATTGAGCCGGGCATGCGCTACGACACCGCAAAGGTTGAGGCATTTTATGTGCACGCCGGCATGGCGGTCGAGTTCTACGCGACAACATTGCACTACTGCGCCTGCCATGTGGAGGAGACGGGCTACGCGCATGCGACCTTCCTGCCGCGGGAGACGAATACGCCGCTTGATCCGGGGTTCCGCCCGGTGACGGAAGAGGACGCGCTCCTTCAGGCGAAAAACAAATGGCTGATCGCGCACCCGGAGGGCGGGCTCGGAGATGCTGTCCCGAAGGGGCTTTACGGCCGCAACTGGACGACGGCTGACCTGGAGCTGCAGGAAAGCGGACGCTGACAGACAGGAAGCGGACGACTGATCCGGAACTTATGGGAAAACGATCTTGACTGGCCGCGGATCCGGAACTGTAAAAGAAATGACCATGACCGGCCGCCCGCACCATTTTCACGGGCGGCCGGTATCTGAAAAAGACATTGGAGGAAAACAATGTACGACAAAGTAGTAGTGATCGGAAGCCTCAACTACGATGTCTGCCTGAAGCTTGAGCGACTGCCGGAGGAAGGCGAGACGAATTTCGCCGATTCCGTGGAGTACTGCAGCGGCGGCAAGGGCGCCAATCAGGCGGTGCAGGCGGCCAAGCTCGGACTTCCGGTCTATATGGTCGGCTGCATCGGCGAGGACGCGAGCGGCGCCTTCCTGAAGGAGACGGTCGAGGGCTACGGTGTCCGCACGGACTATCTGAAAACCGTGTCCGGCAACAGCGGCATGTCCGTCGCGCAGTCTCTGTATGACGGCGGCATCCGCGCGTCGGTTGTCCGGGGAGCCAATGACTGCGTCTCGAAGGCGGATATCGATGCGATCGCGGATGTGATTACGCCGGAGACGATCGTTGTCTTTCAGCTGGAGATTCCGATCTCGACCATCCTCTATGCGATCGATGTCTGCAGAGAGAAAGGCGCCTATATCCTACTGAACGGCGCTCCGGCGGCGGCGCTTCCCGAGGAATCGCTGAAGAAGCTGGACCTGTTTATCGTCAATGAAGTCGAGGCTTCCTTCTACGGATCCGTGGAGATCGATTCCGTGGAGAAGGCCGAGAGCGAGATCGTGAAGATGTCGGAGCGCCTGTCCGCGACCTGCATCTTTACGCTCGGCAAGGCCGGCTCTGTCGTCTCGGACCGCGGGAGGACGGAATTCGTACCCTCGAAGAAGGTTCAGGCGGTGGAGTCCACCGGCGCAGGAGATTCCTTCATCGGAGGGCTCTGCTACGGACTGGTCAAGGATATGGATATCTTTGAGGCCTGCCGCTTCGCCACGTGCTGCAGCGCGAAGACCGTCACGAAGACGGGCGGGCAGCCGGCGATGCCGACGCTCGAAGAGGTGATGGAAATCTATAGAGGAGAGCAGGGATGAATTACGCAGGAAGATTCAATTCCTTTGTATTCAAGGGACAGACAGTATATGACGCAATCGACGCCTACAAAAATGCCGACGGCATCACGCATCTGGAATTTAATTACCCCGAGCATTTTGCCGGGCTCGACCTGGAAGAGCTGAAGGCGCGCATTAAGCCGCTCAAGGTGAACGGGCTGGCGGTCCGCTGGCGCAAAAACTGGCTGACGGGCAACTTTTCCAATCCGGACGAGCCGACGAGGAGAAGTGCGATCGAGCTCGCGAAGGAAGGCTGCGACGTGTGCCGGGAGATCGGCGGGTCGGTGGTGACGCTCTGGTTTGAGAACGACGGCTTCGAGTACGCGTTTCAGACAGATTACGAGAAGTGCTGGAACCTTCTCGTGGAAGGGATCCGCGAAGTGTGCGACTACGCGCCGGACATCAAAATCAGCATCGAGTACAAGCCTTATGAAGAGCGTGAGTTCGCGATGGTCGACAGCAGCGGCATGACCATGTATCTCATCGACTGCGTGGACCGGCCGAATATCGGCTGCACGCTGGACTTTTGCCACATGCTGATGAAGCATGACGAGCCCTCCTTCGGACTTGCGCTCGCGGCGTCGAAGGGCAAGCTCTTCGGCCTGCACATGAATGACGGCTACGGCTACAAGGACAGCGGCATGATCTTCGGCTCCGTCAATTTCTCGCTCTGCGCGGAGTTCATCTATTTCCTTCTGCGCTATAAGTACGACGGCGTCGTGTTCTTCGACACCTTCCCGATCCGGGAGGAATGCAAGGCGGAGTGCCAGGCGAACATCGACGCATTTGAGCTGATCAAATCAAAAGTAGAGCGCGTTGGCACGGATGCGATCACGAAGATCGTGGAGCAGCATGACGGCATCGCGGCTCAGCATCTGATCCTGGAACTGATGAAATAATAGGAGCCCCGGGCGGCTGTATATACCGCAGTCCGGGGCTCTCATACTATAGGTCGGCAGAAAGAGGTGTTCCGGCAGGCCCGAAGGCCGGCGGCACAGGGATGCCGGCAGGCCTTATGAGAAGCATAAACTGCAGGATGAAGGAAAAGAAAGGGACGTAAGATGGCGGAATCGCTGTATGTGAAGGAGATTCTGGAGGAGCTTTCAAGAAACGCGCGCGACGTGCGGGATGAAGAGCTGCGCGAGGCGGCACAGGAGGTGCTTCGGGCCCGGCGCGTGTTCGCGGCAGGCACCGGGCGGTCGGGCTGCGCGGCGCAGGCCTTCTGCAACCGGCTGATGCATCTGGGGCGCACGGCATTTTTCGTCTTTGACGTCACGACGCCGCCGATCCGGGAGGGAGACCTTCTGTTTATTGTTTCGGGATCCGGGGCCTCGTCTTCGCCGATTTCCATGGCGGAGAAAGCGAAGAAGGCCGGCGCGCGTGTTTTGACGCTTACGGTTCATCCGGAGGCGCCGGTCTCCGCGATGGCGGACTGTATCGTTGCTATTCCGGGCGGGACAAAGAAGGATGGCATCAAAGGCGGCGGACAGATTATGGGAGACGCTTTTGAGGAGATGAGCTGGATCGTCTGCGATGCGATGGTGCATATGATGCGGGAGGAGCTCGGCATTTCCAAAGAGGAGATGACGGCGCGGCACGCGAATCTCGACTGATGCCCGGCGCAGGTCGGGAAGCGGCGCGAGCATGCAGACTGAGATCCGGTGCACAGGCCGGAAAGCGGCGTGAGCATCCGGACTTGCGTCCGGCGAAGGTTCAAATAACGAGGATGGATATGGAAGATCGAAAAGAATATCTGGAGGAAGGCAAGGGGTTCTTAGGGATCGAACTGGGGTCGACGCGCATCAAGGCCGTCATCATCGACGACGCCTTCCGCGTGATCGCACAGGGATCCCACACCTGGGAGAACAGGCTGGAGGACGGGATCTGGACCTACGCGATGGAGGACATACACGGCGGGTTGCGGGCTGCTTACAAGGATCTGCTTGAGAATGTCTCCGCTGAGTACGGCGCGGTGATCCGCAGCTATCGGGCGATCGGGATCAGCGCGATGATGCACGGGTATCTGCCGTTTGACGCAGACGGAAAGCTGCTCGCGAAGTTCCGCACCTGGCGCAACACGACGGCACACGAGGCGGCGGAGAGGATGACGGCGCTCCTTAAGCACAACATACCGGACCGCTGGTCTTCCGCCCATCTCTATGACGCCATTTTAAGGGGAGAGCCGCACGTGCGGGAGATCCGCTTCATGACGACGCTGGCGGGGTATATCCATTTTCGCCTGACCGGGGAGAAGGTCATCGGCATCGGCGACGCGTCGGGGATCTTTCCGATCGACGGGAAAACCGGCGATTACCGGGAGGACCTGCTTGCCATTTTCGACGAAGAGATCGCGGACAGAGGCTATCCCTGGAAGACGCGGGATTTGTTCCCGAGGGTTCTGAAAGCCGGCGCACCGGCAGGTGTGCTGAGCGCGGAGGGCGCTGCGTTTCTGGATGAGAGCGGGACGCTTGTGAGCGGAATACCGCTGTGCCCGCCGGAGGGCGACGCGGCTACGGGCATGATCGCGACGAACAGCGTGCGGCGGCGGAGCGGCAATCTCTCTGCGGGGACGTCGGGGTTTCTCATGGCCGTCATGGACGAGGACATTCGGACGCTGCACCGTGAGATCGAGCAGATCAATACGCCGGACGGCTCGCCGGTCGCGATGGTGCACGCCAACAACTGCACGACGGATATCTCTTCGTGGGTTTCGCTTTTTGGAGAATTTGCGGAAATGGCAGGGGCCCCGCTGGATCCGGACGAGCTGTACGGGATGCTGTACCGGAAGGCGCTGCAAGGCGACGGGGATGCCGGCGGTATATTCGCCTATAATTTCCACGCGGGAGAGTTCCTGGCCGGCATGGAGCGGGGCTGCCCGCTGCTTGTGCGGCGGCCGGACGCGGCGTTCAATCTGGCGAATTTTATGCGGGCGCAGCTGTTCGGAACGATCGCCGTGCTGCGGCTCGGCGCGGACCGGCTCAGGGAGGAAGGCGTCGCGCTGGATTTCATCACGGCACATGGCGGGCTCTTCAAGACGCCCGGCGTCGCGCAGCGGATGGTTGCGGGGGCATTTCGGACGCCGGTCAGAGTGATGGAGACGGCCGGGGAGGGCGGCGCGTTCGGCATCGCCGTGCTGGCGGCTTACATGCTTCGGGAGAACCCGGACGAGAACCTGCCGGATTATCTGGACGGCCGCGTGTTCGCGGACGCGGAGGCGGCCGTCGCGGAGCCGCTGGAAGAAGACATGGAGAGTTACGATCACTTTATGGAAGGATACCGGAAGGGACTTGCTGCCGAGAGGGCCGCTGCGGAGGCACTGTGAGGAAGCAGAAGGAGAAAGACTATGGGGATGAAGGAAATACTTGAGACATTTTCGTATTGCGGAATGAAGTATGAGGTGCTTGACGCGGGAGAGGGATGGCAGGCGGTCGTGACGGAGCACGGCGGACATGTCTTCGGTCCTTTTTCGGATGCATGCCCGGATGGAATCTTCTGGATCCCGGAGACCGTGTACGATAAGGAGAAGTATAAGGAGCTGATCGACCGGAAGATCTGGAACATCGGCGGCGACCGCGTGTGGATCGCCCCGGAGATCGAGTTCAACATCCGGGAGAGGGCACGCTTCCGCGAGACGCTGGACACGCCGAAAACCATCGACCCCGGTTCCTATGAGATGACGCGGGAAGAGGACAGGATCCATCTTAAGATGTCGCTGGACCTCGTGAGCAGAAATACGGTCGCGGGAAATATGCACCTTGATTTTCACCGCATGATCCACCGCGCGGAGAATCCGCTGCGCCGGCTTCCGTCTTATGAGGCGCTGATGGAGGGGCTTTCGTACTGCGGCATCGAGGAAGTGATCAGTCTCGCCGGGACAAGCGCGGAGGACGTGCTTGCCGAGAGCTGGGATCTTCTGCAGATCCGGCCGAAGGGGACGCTGTTCATCCCGATGTATGAGCCGATGCGCGGGACGGACCACTACGAGCCGGCGGGAGATCACGAGAGCGTCGTCGAAAATGGCATTGTCCTTAGGATCACGGGCGACGCCCGCTATAAGATCGCCTATCGCTCCGCTGTTCTCACGGGACGCTTCGGCTACCTCGCGGATACAGACACGGATGCATCGGTGCTTATCATCATCTGCTATCCGAATAACCCTTCCGCAGCTTACTCTGAGGAGCCGCCGCTCATCGAAGGGGACACCGGCTACTCGATTCATATCTATAACGATGACGGGAATTCCGGCGGGTTCGCAGAGATGGAGTGCAATATGCCGACGATCGGCAGGCCGGCGGGGATCGGCCGCTCGGAGGACCGCCTCACGAAATGGATTTTTACAGGAAGGACGGAGAAGCTGAAGAAGGTCGCGAAGACACTGCTCGGCTGGAAGATGTAAGAGCTCCGCGCGGGCGCTTTAATCTCTAAACAATAGCTTTTCCTTTTCGGAATGGGCTTTTTGCGCTATCATGTCAGCAGATGGATGAACCGGCAGGTGAGATTTATGAATATTAAAGAAATCGCAAGGCTTGCAGACGTCTCTGTCGCCACTGTCTCCCGCGTGATCAATAATTCCGAGAAGGTGAAATCCGCGACCCGTGAGAAGGTGCAGGCAGTGATGCAGGCACACAACTATATACCGAGCGCTACGGCGCGGGACCTGAGCTTCCAGAGATCGGAGGTTGTCGCGGTTATCGTACCGGACCTGAAGAACCCGTTCTTCTACGGCCTGATCGAGGGCATCACCAAAGTGGCGGAGAAGAACCGTTTCCAGGTGCTGATCTTCAACACGAGCGAGGACGCGGAGAAGGAATACCGGGTGCTGACCGCCGTCCGTGAGCGCAATGTCGCGGGAATTCTGATCACCGCTGCGGGTGTGCGCGACGAGCGGACCGGAACCATTTTAAAAGAATACCAGGACATGGGCACGCCTGTTGTACTGATCGACCGCTTTATCGACGGCGGCGAGGTGCTCGATACCGTGGTGGCCGACAATGAGTCGGGTTCCTACGAGGCGGTATGCGAGCTGATCCGGCAGGGGCACGAGCGCATCGCCATCATCGCGGGGGAGAAGGACTACAGCCCCGTCTATGAGCGTGAGCTCGGCTACCGCAGGGCCCTCCGCGAGAACGGGATCAAAATCAGGGAGATGTATATCGCCTACGGTAATCAGATGGCGGACCAGTCCTACAAGTGCATGAAGCACCTCATGGAGCTGAAGAAGCCGCCGACAGCGGTCTTTTGCGGCAACAACATGATGTCGCTTGGGGCCATGCGCTATCTTATCGAAAATAACCTGCACGTCGGGGAAGACGTCGCCATGATCGGCTTTGACGACATCACCGTGCTCAATAACCTCGGGATTCCGCTCTCAGTCGTGGACCGGTCCGAGAAGGAGATGGGCGTAAAGGCGATGGAACAGCTTCTCCGGCATTTGAAGCACCCCGGGGCAGAGCCGGTATGTGTCTCCGTGCCGACGCGGCTGATCCTCCGGGGATCGGAAAAGAGGAGAACAGACGGATGAAAGTACTGAATTTCGGATCACTCAATATGGATTACACCTACAGCGTTCCCCACATCATCGCCGGCGGGGAGACGATGGCGTCTTATGAACTGAACGAGTACTGCGGCGGCAAGGGGCTCAATCAGTCCGTCGCGATGGCGAAGGCGGGGCTTCCCGTCTGGCACGCGGGGCTCATCGGAAATGACGGGGAGAAGCTTCTTGAGACCTGCGAAGCGGCCGGCGTCCACACGGAGTTCATCCGAAAGCTGCCCGTCCGCGGCGGCCACACCGTGATCCAGGTCGACGAGAAGGGGCAGAACAGCATCATTTTGTACGGCGGGACGAACCGGATGCAGACGAAGGAATACGCGGACGAGGTGCTGGCGCATTTCGGAAGCGGCGACTATCTCGTGCTGCAGAATGAGATCAACCTGCTTGACTACATCATCGACAAGGCGTATGAGCGCGGGATGAAGATCGTGCTGAATCCTTCCCCATACAATGAGGCGCTGGATGCATGCGATCTCAGCAAGGTGTCGCTGTTCCTCGTCAATGAGATCGAGGCCGCGCAGATCACCGGCAACAAGGATCCGGAGCATGTGCTGGACGCGCTCGCCGAGAGCTTTCCGGAGGCGGCCTTCGTGCTGACGCTCGGGTCCGACGGCGCCTGGTACTACGACGGGACGGAGAAGGTGTTCCAGGACATTTTCCCAGTCAAGGCGGTGGACACGACGGCCGCCGGCGATACATTCACGGGCTTCTTCATCAGGAAGCTGACGGACGGCGCGGATATACAGACAGCGCTCCGCACGGCGGCGAAAGCTTCCTCGATCGCGGTGACGCGCGTCGGGGCCGCGCCTTCGATTCCGACGATGGCGGAAGTGGAGGCCGAAATCTGACAAGGGGGCTGCCCCTTGGTTTTTATGACACGGGGTCTGACCCCCTGTCATAATTTGAAGGAGGGAGAGCATGGAGTATAGGCTGAATAACGGGATTCTTGAACTGACGGCGGATACTAAGGGCGCAGAGATCCTGTCCGTAAAGCGGGACGGGACGGAGTACATCTGGCATGGAGACCCGGCGTATTGGGGGCGCAGGACGCCGATCCTCTTCCCCTTCGTCGGCCAGGTGCGGGACGGCGTTTACCGGCACAATGGCGCGGAGTACCATATGGGACAGCACGGCTTCGCGCGCGATCAGGCCTTTGAGCTGCTGTCGAAGAGTGACGATGCCATTTCCTTCGTGCTCCGCGAAAATGAAGAGACTCTTGCTGTCTATCCGTTCCGCTTCGAGCTCGAGGTGACGTATACCCTCACCGGGGACAGCGTGACTGTCGGATGGCGGGTGAGAAATCCGGGGCAGGAGAAGCTGTATTTCTCGATCGGCGGGCATCCGGCATTTTGCTGCCCGCTGCACGCGGGCGAGACCTGGGAGACCTATAAGATCGACCTCCGGAAGAACGGCGCGCCTCTTAAGCGGATCACGGTCCGTCCCATAGAGCGCGGCGGCAATGTAGGCGCGTCAAGGAAGGACATCCCGCTGAAGGACGGCTGCCTGACGCCGACAAGGGAGCTGTTCCTTGCGGACGCGCTGATCCTCGAGGATTCCCAGTGCGACGAGGTCTCCCTTGTGAATCCGGAAGGGAAGCCCTATGTGACGGTTAGCTTCGATACGCCGCTTGTGGGGCTCTGGTCTCCGGCCGGGAAGGACGCGCCATTTATCTGTATTGAGCCGTGGTGCGGGAGAACGGACAGCGTCGACTTTACGGGAGAGCTCTCGGAGCGGGCGTACGGCAACGTCCTTGCGCCGGGGGAGGAATTCTTAAGGGCCTATACCGTCCGTTTTATGACAGGGGGTCAGACCCCGTGTCATGAAAAGGAGTGAGCCATGGGCGCGCCATTTGTAGATGTCGACCTTCACGGACTGCGGCAGGATGAGGCTGTCAAGGTGATCGACAGAGCCCTCGCCGCGGCGGACGCAGCGACGTACCAGCTCCGGCTGATCCACGGGTACAACCGCGGGACGAGCCTTCGCAGCATGATCTACGATGAATACCGGTATGAGAAAAAGGTGAAACGGATTATCCCGGGTGACAATCCCGGCATCACGATTCTGGTTCTGAAAGAGCTGTTCTGATCATGAAAAAACATGACAAGGGGTCAGACCCCGTGTCATAAAATGGAGGATGAAAACGATGAAAAGAAGCCGACGCATGAATATCTTCCTGAGCTTGCTCCTGTTTTCCATCACCTTTTTTGCACTGTCCGCCGTGAGCGCATATGCGGCAGGCAGCGTGAAGATCACCCGCCCGGCCAACAACAGCACGGTGCCGAAGGGCGCGGTGTCTGTGTGGGTTTCCGTCGATACGCTGCCGGGCTCGGTCTCCGACGCGGTCCGCGACTTCACGCCGGTCACCTTTAAGATTTTTAAGGGCGGCGTGCTGCAGCTGGAGCAGCCGGTCAACCCGGGGCGGCTGAGCACCGAAGCTGAAGGCGCTTATTGCACGTCCTTCAACTTTTCCGAGACGGGGACCTATACCATTATGGCGAGCGTCCCCAAGACGCAGGGCCAGTGGGACAGCGTCACGATCAATGTCAGTGACAGCTCCGGCAGCTCGGGCGAATCCGACGAAGCCGACTTCTCGGACGAGTCAGTGAACTCCGAAAATGCCGCCGCCCTGTCTGAAGGGGCAGCCTCGCGCTGCAGACTGACAAAAGCCAACAATTATACGGCGGCCTATAAACTGACGCCGCAGTACAGCGGTTATCACATTTTCTTCGGCGCCGGGTCCAGAAAAAAAGTCAAAGGCGAGCTTTATGAGGGCACCGGAGATACGGCCTTCCTCGACTATGTCAAGGATGAGACCGGGGATGAGGGTTACTTCTGCTTCATGGCTGATCTCGAAGCCGGGACGACATACACATATGTGATCCGGAGCACACTCGAAGNNNNTCGAAGAGGACGACAACATTTTCGATGTCGGATTTGTCAGCAAAAGCAGCGGGAAAAGCGTCGCCAGCGCAAATGAGATAACGCTGACAAGTGCGGACAACAAGTATACATTCGGCCTATTCAGCTTCAGTGCGCTTTCGGGGATCGAGTGGATATCTTCAGATGAATCCACGGTCGGGATCACCGACAATGTCAGCTTCACTCAGGGAATGCCGAGTTCTTCCAAGTTTTATAATTACTCTGCCGCGCATTTTGAGACGAAGAAAAACGGGACGGCCACAGTCAGCATTGTCAACGGCTACACGGGGGAAGTATACGCGAGCTGCAAGGTGACCTGCGTCGGCTTTGTTGAGAGCAAGGGCGGGCAGACCGCCGGCAAGAGCGGCAGCCAGGCGGGTACGCAGTCCGGCGCGACGGGATCCGGAACTGCAAAAAGCGAAGCAGGCGGCAAGAAGGCCGTGAAGCTCACCGCAAAGAACAAATCCTTCAAAGCATCCACAAAAACGAAGAAATACACGGTCACCCTGAA
>DEFE01000040.1:0-659 GCA_002350625.1 Lachnospiraceae bacterium UBA2860 | reverse complement strand
AATCAGAGCGGCAAAGCCATCAAAAATGTCAGGCTCACACTTAAGGTGAAAGGCAAGACCTACAAGGCTCTGACAAATGCGAAAGGCAAAGCCACTTTCAAGATCACGAAGCTTAAAAAGAAGGGGAAGTACACGGCGCTCATCAAATTCGCCGGGAACAAAACCTATAAGGCTGCGAGTAAAAAGGTGAAGATCACGGTGAAGAAGTGAAAAAACATGACAAGGGGTCANNAGTGTGACAGACGTGTGCCATATGCTCTGTTATAGTCAGTTCATCAAAACAAAAACACAGCCGCAAACAAACGGCACCATTAAATGGAGGTAATTACGATGAGCAGCGATTTCAATAAGATCAATGAAGAGTCCCTTGAAAATGTCACCGGCGGCGTGAGAAGAACCGTTCATAACGATTCCGTCAACTACGCCAATGTCCGCTGCGGCGCAGGCCTGAAGTACGAAGTTGAGTACAAGGTTTACAACGGAACCGAAGTCTACACGACAGGCAGGGTCAAATATGCGGATGGCTACGACTGGTATGAGCTGGATGATGGCTGCTGGATCGCAGGAAGCCTGATCGGCTATTGATGATCACATCCCGGATAGAAAGCAAGCATCCCCACCTTCTGGTGGGGGTGCTTTTTTATTTAATAGGAAACTGC
>DEFE01000061.1 GCA_002350625.1 Lachnospiraceae bacterium UBA2860 | reverse complement strand
AAGCAGACCGTCTCGACATGCACTGTTTGCGGAAACATATCCACCGGCTGCACATACACCGGCCGGTACGCGGCTCCGGCGCCATTTTCTGCGAAAAGCCTTAGATCCCGGGCGAGCGTCGCCGGATCACAGCTGACATAGACGACCCGCTCAGGAGCCATGTGCCGCACTGCTTCGATCAGCGCCGGATCGCAGCCTTTCCGCGGCGGATCAAGCACAACGACATCTGCCTTCGGGCAGGGGACACCGGGCGCCAGATATCCGTCCGAGAAAAGCTTCTCCGCGGCGCCTTCGTAGAAATAGGCATTTGCTATGCTGTTTCGTGCTGCGTTTTCTTTCGCGTCCCGCACGGCGTCCGGCACAATCTCCACGCCGAAGACCTCCCGCGCGTGCGGCGCCATCGTAAGCGCGATCGTCCCGATCCCGCAGTACAGATCACAGACTGTCTCCTGCCCGGTGAGCCGGGCAGCGCGCAGCGCCTCACCATAGAGCACCTCCGTCTGCGCGGGATTCACCTGATAGAAGGAGCGCGGGGAGATCCGGAAGGTGTGGCCGGCAAGTGAGTCCGTAATAAAAGGATTGCCGAAGAGCGGGGACGTTTTTTCCCCGAGAATGGCATTGCCGCGCTTTGTGTTGTGATTCAGGCAGATGCTTGTGACGCCCGGCACCTCGCGCAGCGTTTCGACGAGCTTCTCCGCGTGCGGCAATGCGTCCCCGTTGATCACAGGGCAGATCAGGATCTCGCCGCTTACGAACCCTTCGCGGATGAGCAGGTGCCGCACAAGCCCGCTGCCCGTCTCCTCGTCGTAAGCACTTACGCCGTATGTTTTCATGTAGGTCAGAAACACCTGCAGGATGTCGGCGTTGACTTCATGTGTCAGCTTGCAGTCGCGCACGGGAATGAGCGAATGGGTTCTTCCCGCATAAAATCCGGCCTCGACGCGGAGGCCGTCCCCGTCTTTCACATAAGCGACCGGATACTGCGCTTTGTTGCGGTAGCGGTACGGCTCAGCCATCCCCCTGACCGGCAGGACAGGCAGAATGTCGTCCGCACTGCCGGGGCTTGCTTCCGCACCTCCGGTATGTGCCTCCGCACCGTCAGATGGCACCATGACCGTCCGGAAGCCGCCGATGCGGGTGAGTGCGTCCGCTACGAGCTTCTGCTTAAAGTCCAGCTGCTTTTCATATCTGTACGCCTCGAGGCGGCAGCCGCCGCAGCGCCTCCCCTCCGGGCAGCGCATCGGAATTCGGTCCGGCGAGGGCACAAGAATCTCCTCTACCCGGGCATAGGCATAGTTCTTTTTCGGCCGGGTGATCCGCGCCCGCACGGTATCGCCGATGACCGCGTCTTTCACAAAGAGGGTATAGCCGCCTGCACGGCCGATACCCTCTCCTTCTCTCGTAAAATCTGTAATTTCTGTGATAACGATCTCGTTCTTATTCATAAGTCGCCTGTCTTGCGGAGATTCGAGTCGAAGAAACGGTTGAAGCCCAGCCAGTCCTCGGAGCCGGCATTTTCGAGTGCCTCCGTCATCGTCTCGAGCTTGGCGTCCGCGTTGTCCGCCAGATTCAGTGCCAGCGCCTCGATGATGGCGGGTTTTTTCGGTGATCCGAACTCGTATTCCCCGTGATGCGCGAGGATGCAGTGCTTCAGCTTCGTCTCGAGGAGCTCCGGAAAGCCCTCGATCTGAGAGGCCTTGTCGTGGATCATCTCGGCGCCGATCGTAATGTGCCCGAGCAGCTGCCCGTCGTCCGTGTACTCATTCATCGGGAAGAAGGACAGTTCCTTCGTCTTCCCGATATCATGCAGGAGCGCCGCCGTGATCAGGAGATCGCGGTTGATGATCGGATAGGCGTCCGCGAGAAATGCCGCAAAGTGCGTCACCGAGACCGTGTGCTCGAGCAGGCCGCCGACAAAGCTGTGGTGCACGGTTTTCGCCGCCGAATGCTTGGCGAAGGAAGAGATGAATTCCTTGTCCTCAATGAAGAACGCCTTCAGCAGCTTCGACAGATAGGGGTTCGTGACGCCGCCCGCAAAATCGAGCAGCTCCTGATACATCGCCCTTGTATTCTTTTTCGAGACCGGCAGATAATCAGCCGGAATGTACTCGCCGGGATCGGCCTTCCGCACCTGCTTGAGCGAGGCCTGGAGCGAGCCGTTGAAGCTGCTCACCGTGCCCGCGACATAGATGTAATCCAGCACCTCAAACTCGCCGATCGCGTCGGACGTCGGGTCCCAGATCTTGGCGTCAAGCTGCCCTGTCCGGTCCTGCAGCGTCACCGTCTCGTAGTTCTTGCCGTTCTTTGTCACCGCCGACTGTTTATACTTGCAGAGGTAGACGTCCTGGATGCGTCCTCCCTCGTGCAGCTCACTGATATAGCGCACGTCCTGTCTCTCCGTTTCTCCTGCTTTTATGATCGTTTTTCCTATCGAGCATACCGTAAGCGGTCTTATTCGTCAACGCGCCGCTTTCTCCCAGCCCGCGCTGATTTTTTCCCGCACCTTCGAAAATGGCAGAAGCCCCGACACCGCGTCGTAAGCCGTACAGCACAGCGTGCCTTCCGCCGACGCGAGCCGCAGCGCCTCTTCCGGTCCGCAGCCGCCAAGAACGGCGGTCAGAAATGCCGCGATGCTCGTATCTCCCGCTCCCGTGCCGGAGAGGACTCTGTCAATTTTAAAGCTCCTTTCAAACCTGGAAAAATCCCTCCATGCATCCGCGTCAAGTTCAAGCCTTCTGCCGATCTTGTCCGTCTCCGTGGAAGTGATGAGGTACATCCCCGGCGCCCCGCATTTTAAGAGAACGGCCTTCGCCCCCATGGCGATGCACATCTCCGCCAGCGGGCGGATATCATCTTCAGGGTCAAGGACATCCGTCAGGTCTCTGTCACCTGCGCGCGCCCTGAGCGCTGCAAGCCGCGGCTTGTCGAGCATGCCGCACAGCTCCTCGTAGCTCGGGACAAAGAAATCCACATAGGGAAGCGTATCGGTAAGGAGCTGCTTCCAGTCAACCTTGCCCGCGTCGCTGGCCGGATCGACATCCGCCAGATCAAGGCTCGTCGCGATGCCCTGCGCCTTGACGTCCTTCAGCAGGCGGACAAGCTCGGCGCCGCCATTTTCGCGCATGCGCCTGAGGAGCGGCGGATAACCGAAATGAAACAGCGCTATGTCGTTAAGCGCGGCGGCCGGGATATCTTCTCCCGAGAAGCTGTCGTTGGCCCCCGGGCAGTGCAGGAAGAGGCGGTCGACCCCTGGCGGCGCGATGACGATCGTATAGCTCGTCGTCTCGCCTTCCGATACGATGAGGTCTCCGCCGGCCCCGTACTCATCTAAGATGTGGCGGATCATATCGCCGAAGGCGTCCGCGCCCACCTTGCCGATCAGACGCACGTCGGCGCCGAGCACTTTCATGGCAATGCCCGTGTTGGCCACCGAACCGCCCGTGTGGATCGCGGACGCTTCCACTTCCGTCAGCTTGCCCGGTCTGAGGAAATGGCTAAGCTCGGTCCCCGCCGATCCTTTCGGGAAGACGGGCGTGATGTCAAGGCAGATATGTCCCGCCGCGACCGCTTTCTTTGTCTGCATACTTATGTCCTCTTATGAATGGCGCGTTTTACTGCAGCGAAAATGTCATATCCACAGGGTTGTGGTCGGAATAGGTGAACTTCGCGTCGATATTATGCAGCTCCTCGCATTTTACGTTCTCGGATACGATGAAGCCGTCCATGACAAAGACCTCGCAGTCCGGCCCGTAAGGGACGTCGCAGTTCCGGCAGGTCGGGATCAGCTCCTTGTCGTCATAGTCCATGCAGCGGCGCAGGCAGCCCGGCAGCAGTTCCTCCGGGAAGGGCTGCGCCCAGCCGTGCTCATGATCGCCGTCGGTGTTGAGGCGCTGTGTCGAATCACCGGTGAAGTCGTGGTTGAAGTCACCGCCGCAGATGCAGTAGTTGCCATTTTCGTATTCTTCCTGCATGTCGGTGAACAGCATCGTCATCTGCGCCGTACGGATTTCGTCGCTGCCGCCGTACGCGGAGGAATGCACGTTGTAGAGAACAAGCTCCTTCCCGTTGTCCACGGGAATACGCGACACGCTGTAGCAGCGGTCAAGGTCCAGGAGCTTGCTGAAGGACGTAGAGATCGGCAGGCTTCTGCGCACGGCCCCTGTGATGCCGGCGCGGCTCAAGGTGAGGATCCCGGAGCGGGACGCGCCGTGCGGCTGATAGAAGGGGTACATAAGGAAAGCGGAGTGATAATTGACTGCAAATACGCTCGCATACGCCGGAAATGCCGCCTCCAGCTGCGCCCGCTCATCGACCCGATAGCTCCGCGTCGAGCCGAAATCGACCTCCTGGAAGAGGACGAAATCGGGGTCAAGAGCCTCAATATCCTTCGCGGCGCCGTCGATGCACGCGATGACGGAGTCCTTGCTGGCCGCCCAGGACGACTTGCCGCCGTCCATGAAGAACGTGAAGTCAGGCGTGTACGCGCCGAAGCCGAGATTCTGCGTGACGATGCGGTAAGGGGTAAGGACATTGATTTCAGACGCCGTCGGATCCCCGCCTGTCGGGAGAACCTGTCCGTCCTCGATGCGGTTGTAGCTTGTAAAGACATAGGCCACATAGATTGCTGCCGCAAGAGCAAGCACCGCGATGATGATGCCCATGACCTTTAATACCTTCCTCACTGATTCGCTCCTCTCTTTCCCTGATTTCCAAAAAAGACAGCTCCGAGGTCACCTGCTTTGTGACGCCTAAGAGCTGTCTCCCGTTATTCATTGTATAACTGTTTTAGATGCCGGTCAATCCTTGATGATGCGCACATAGCCTGTCGGCGTTCCGTACCACATCTTCTCCTTCACCGTGCCGTAATTGCTGCCCTTGGCGTGGATGATCATATCGTCGCCGATGAACAGAGCCACATGGCCGCCGTACTTGTAGACGATGATGTCGCCCGGGCGCAGATCCTTGTAGCTGATATTGGACATCGCCTGGAATTCGGAAGCCGAGCGCGGTGCGCTGAGCCCGAAGTGTTTGTAGATCAGGTGGATGAAGCCGGAGCAGTCCGTCCCTGAAGTCAGGGAATTGCCTGCGTACACATACGGGAGAACACCGACAAATTTCTCCGCGTATTCGACCATCCTGCTGCGGACAGAGGACTGCGTCGTTCCCACGGAAAGCGCTTTCTCTGCAGTCGTTGTTTCCGGTACGCTCTCTTCCGAATCAAAGAGCACGACATCTTCCGGGATGCTGTTCGCGGAATTATCAGCCGCAGCTGCTGCAGCCTTGTTTGCCTTCGCCGCCTTGACGGTCAGGCGGATGCGCGCCACGCGCTTTTTGAACTTCGCCGTAATAATCGTGATGCCGGTCTTCTTCGCTGTGATCTCACCGTTCTCACCCACAGATGCAACTGCCGGCTTCGAGGAGCGGATGCTCGCGTACTCGTTCATGAGAAGCGTGTTCTTGTACTTCAGCTTAAGCTCAACCGTATCGCCGACTCTTACAGATTTCTTCTTTGTCTTATACGCCTTCTTCATCGTGACGGAGATCGTCTTCGTACTCGCGGACACGGCCACCGGCGTGGCTGCGCACAGCATGAGGGCCGTGAGGAAGCATATAAGAAAACACCGCTTGGTATTCTTCATCGTATTCGTCCTTTGCATTCTAAACTGCAACAAATATCTGACTGTTTGAACTTAAACGATTATACCACGCAAGTGTAATACATTCAATAAATGTGCGAAATATATTTGTAACAAAATTAACGAACTTTGTTCACGAATCTGAGGGCATATTACACAGATGTTAAAAATCAGACAAGGGACGGTCCTCTGTCCGGCCAGCCGAACGAAGAACCGTCCCCTGTTTCGCTTAGATAAAAGGTGTTACGCCTGTACAGCCTTAATCGCGCTCTCCTGCGCCGCGATCACGCGGTCGCAGAACGCGTCAAACTCCGGATCTGGCCTCTGGCACTCCGGGTGCTTAAGGACATAGTCGATGGTCCTGCGCACGCCCTGCTCAAAGCGCACATTCGTCCGCATGGCGGGCACCGCGCGCTTCAGCTTCGTATTGTCAAAGACGACCGACGCGGCCTTGTCGCCGATGAGGCTCCCCTCGAAATCATACTGCGGGCCGGCCGCGGCGAGGAATTCCGAGGATACGTGCACCGCGCGGAGCGGCACGCCGAGCGCGTCGGCGATCGCCTGGTAGATCTGGTTCCAGGTCAGGGTCTCGTCGCCGGTGATCTGGAACGCCTCGCCGATCGCGTGCGGATTGCCCATAAGGCCGGTGAAGCCGATGGCAAAATCCGTATTAAATGTCATCGTCCAGAGCGATGTGCCGTCCCCGTGGATGATGACGGGCTTTCCGTCCAGCATCCGGCGGAGCACCTGCCAGGAGCCGTTCTTCCCGTGCACGCCGAGCGGCACGTTTCTCTCATCATAGGTGTGGCTGGGCCGGATGATAGTGACCGGATACCCTTCCGTGCGGTATTTCTCCATGAGGAATTCCTCACAGGCGATCTTGTCGCGCGAATACTGCCAGTACGGGTTGGCAAGGGACGTCCCCTCGGTGATGCGGTAATCCTTGACCGGCTTGTGATAAGCCGAGGCGGAGCTGATGTACATGTACTGCTTCATCTTCCCCTTGAACAGGCGGTAATCCCGCTCCACGTCCTCCCTGTGGAAGCCGATGAATTCACAGACCGTGTCAAAGGTCAGGCCGCCGAGCGCAGCAAGGACGGCATTTTCGTCATGGATGTCCGCTTTGATCTGCTTCACGCCCTCGGGCACAACATTGCTCCTCGTGCCGCGGTTGAGCAGATAGACTTCCCACGCAGGGTCTTCCGACAGTCTTTTGACGATCGCCGTGCTGATGGTCCCGGTGCCGCCGATAAACAGTGCCCTCATTCGCTTTCTCCTTTCATGCGTAGACGATCACGGCCACAAGCTCGACGTCTTCCTCCGAGCGGTTGGCGATCCCGTGCCCCGTGCCGGTCGGACAGATCGTGACGTCGCCGGCCTTCACGGTTTTCACCTCTCCGCCGTCGTTATACTCAGCGGTGCCCTTCATGATATAGAAGATTTCCGCGTCCTTGTCGTGCACGTGATAGCCGATACTCGTGCCCGGCCGCAGATGAATCTTCGAGCAGAGGCGGCCCTTCCCGTTCATCTCCTCCGGTCCGGCGATGAAGTGTGTGAGCTCGACGGTGCCGTCACCGTCCCGCATGTGTTCTTTTAATTCGACTCTGCATTCTTCAGCTTTTCTGATCATATGGTCTCCTCCTTATACATCCGCAAAAAAGTCCCCGGTTCATCCCAGATCCGAGTAGAGATCCTCCCTGTACACGCCCTCGGCGATGAGCTTCCGGAAGCTCTCCACCACCGCGGGCTTATCCTCCTTATATGTGACACCGAACCACTTGTCGTCGGTCGGCAGCACCGTAAATGGCGTCCCCGCCTTCAGCATGCCGTCCGCGATAATGGGCAGCAGGTACTCGTCCTTCGCGGCGTCTTCAGCCTCCGCGAGGAATACCGGAAAACCGCGCTTCAGTTCGTCAAGAAACGCCGCCGGATAGCACCAGAAATTCATCGAGACGAGGCTTTCCGGGTCCAGAGCCTCTCCCTCCGCCGCGGCGCCGTCCGCCGTCTTCACGATATTCTTCGTCTCGCGGATGCCGGTCAGCGCGCCGTCTTCCGTGTCGCACACGCCGCGGGTCACGCCGCCGTTGTCGGACAGCGTGTTCTTCAGGCGGTAGCCGACGAGGCCGTAGCCATTTCCGAGAAATGCCGCCGCCGCTTTGAAACCGTTCCGCCCGTAGTAGTCATCCGCGTTGATGACCGCAAACGGCGAGGTGATGAGGCCGTCGCACGCAAGCACCGCGTGGCCGGTTCCCCAGGGCTTCGTCCTTCCCTCCGCTTTGCTCTCCATCCCGGCCGGCACGTCGCTCAGCTCCTGGAAAGCATACGCGACCTCTACGCCGAGCGGGCGCAGCGTCTCCTCGATCCGGTCTCCGATCACCGCGCGGAAATCCTGTTCGATGTCGCGGCGGATGATAAAGACGATCTTGTCAAAGCCCGCCGCCACCGCGTCGTGGATGGAATAATCGATGATGATGTGTCCTTTGTCGTCGACGCCCTCGAGCTGCTTGATGCCGCCGCCGAACCTGGAGCCGATCCCGGCCGCAAGGATCACAAGGGTCTTCAGTGCCATAACATGCTCCTCCGTATGATCTGTATATTTGGTAAAGATCCTTGTTTTATTATACACCGAAAGGGAGACGACGAACAGGGGACGGTTCCTCCTTCAGCCAGCTTAAGTGAAGAGCCGTCCCCTGTCCGGGTTCTCAAAGTCCGAGCATATCGCTCATGATATCGTGCGCATGTGTGCGCCGCCCCGCCTCCTGCAGAT
Source organism: Lachnospiraceae bacterium UBA2860 (assembly GCA_002350625.1). Lineage (GTDB taxonomy): Bacteria > Bacillota > Clostridia > Lachnospirales > Lachnospiraceae > Chordicoccus. Next base: position 9,624 of record DEFE01000061.1, on the reverse strand, counting down.
CGCAGCAAAGTCTCGCGAAGAAATCAAAGACCTTCATCCCGTCCACCGTGTCCGTCCGCGCATGCGCAAGGCACATCCGCTCGGGGTGCCATTGCACGGCGAAGACGGGCAGCTCCGCGTGGTGATAGGCCTCCACGACGCCGTCCGCCGCGCTCCAGCTGTCGATGACGATGCCGTCACCGGGTTTGTCCACCGCCTGGTGATGGGAGCTGTTATGCGTAAATGCCGCCCCGTAGAGCTTCTCCAGCCAGCTCCCTTTCATCGCCACGGCGTCATGGATCTTGTCCGGCTCGTCCTTCAGCGGAAAGTGCCGGATCGAGGTCGCAAGATGCTGGATCAGCGTCCCGCCGAAATAGACGTTGATCAGCTGCTCCCCCCTGCAGATCCCGAGGACCGGCTTCTTTTCCTGCACAAACTCGTCGAGCACGGCGAGCTGCAGCGTGTCCAGATCGTCGCGGATCTCCTTGCTGCCGTTATTCTCCTGGCCGTAGCGGATCGGATTGACGTCCCAGCCGCCGGGGAGCAGGAGCCCGTCGTAGGCATTTACGTGAAATCCGGAATAATCCAGATACTCCTGCTGATACTTGTTGTCGATCTGCTCCGTCTGCACGGAAATCACGACCGGCTCCATGCCGGCCCCGCGGAGAGCGTTGATGTAATTGCTGACGTTCTGGTTGATCTCGGGCACCGCGATTCTGGGTCTCATCTTATTGTTGTCCTTCCGGTGATGCTTCAGTGATTTTTAATCGAATTCAGGAAATTCCGCGCGCGCTCCGTCTGCGGGTTCTCAAAGAAAGCTTCGGGCGTTCCCTCCTCCACGATGCTTCCGTCATCCATGAATATGACCCTGTCCGCCACGCGCCGCGCAAAGTTCATCTCGTGCGTGACGACCAGCATCGTCATGCCTTCCTGCGCGAGCTCCGTCATGACCTCGAGCACTTCGCCGATCATCTCCGGGTCGAGCGCGCTCGTCGGCTCGTCAAAGAGGATCGCCTTCGGGTGCATCGCCAGCGACCGCGCGATCGCCACTCTCTGCTGCTGCCCGCCCGACAGCTGCGCCGGCACCTTGTGCGCCTGCGACTCCACACCGACCCGCTTAAGGAGCTGCATGGCTTCCTCGCGGGCTTCCTTTCGGGGACGCTTCAGGACGTCCGTCGGCCCGAGGGTGACATTTTCGAGGATGTTCATGTGCGCAAACAGATTAAACGACTGGAACACCATGCCGATCTGCGCCCGGAGCTTTGCGAGATCCTTCCCCTCCTCCGGGAGCGGGACCCCGTCGATCAGGATTTCCCCCGCGTCAATTGTCTCCATCCGGTTGATCGTGCGGCACAGCGTGGACTTGCCCGAGCCGGACGGCCCGATGATCACGACCACCTCTCCTCTCTGCACGCTGAGGCAGATGTCCTTCAGCACATGCAGGTCCCCGAAATGCTTGTCGACGTGCCTGAGCTCGATCACAGGCACCTGTCCCTCCGCTGCATATGCGCTCATACTGCCGCCGCTCCTTTCACCTGATTCCGGCGCCGCGCCATGAAGTCGGACGCCTTGTTCAGCAAGTAGTTAATAAGAATATATATCACCGCCACGACCAGGTAAACAGCGAGCAGCGAGTCGTAATTCGAGATCAGGACCTTGGCGTTCTGCATCAGGTCCGGGAAGGAGACAACATACGCAAATGTCGTATCCTTTAAGACGATGACGAGCTCCGAGATCATGGCGGGGATCACGATGCGGAACGCCTGCGGGAAGACCACCTTGAGGAACACGCTCCTCTCCCGCATGCCGAGCGAGTACGCGGCCTCCCGCTGCCCGTTCGGCACCGCATTGACGCCCGAGCGGAGCACCTCCGCCACCACGCCAGACGCGGAGATCGCGACCGGCAGCGTGATCTTTAAGAAGGCCGACAGTTTGATCCCGAGCTGCGGGACCACAAGGAAAAAGAAATAGATGAAGAGCAGCGTCGGCACGCCTCTCGTAAATTCCACGAGCGCCGTCCCGACCGCCCGCGCGGCCTTCAGGCGGCTGATCCGCAGCAGCATATAAGTAAATCCCAGCGCAAATGTCAGCGTCCCCGCCATGAGCGCCGCCTCGACTGTCCCCACGAGGCCCTTTCCGATATACCGCCACGTCGTGTACTTCGCAAAAAGCGCCCAGTATTTGCTGTCCAGCTGTCCCGCCTCATAAAAGCGCCGGATCACAAGCGCAATGAGCACCACAAGCGCGGCGAGCGTGAGAGCCGTCCCGACCGCGGTCAGGCGCCTCGTCCGCGGGCCCGGCGCTTCATAGAGCGCGTCCCTGATATTAGTTCTCGCGTCTCTCATCGCAGGATCCTCACCTTCTTATCAATCAGGTTGCCGATCTGGCCGATGACAACGGCCGTGGCGCAGTAAAGCATCGCCGAAATAAAGAACGCCGTCACGCCGCCCACCGCGTGGGTATTGATATGCGCGACAAGCCCCGTCAGATCCGCGGGCCGAAGCGGTACCTGCGACGCCAGCGCCGTCGTCAGCATCGTCGCGACCAGGAGATTCGTCAGCGGCAGCACGCTCGAGCGGAGCGCCTGCGGCACGACGATCTTCCGGATCATCTGCGCAAATGTCATCCCGATCGACCGCGCCGCCTCGATCTGCCCGACCGGGATCGCGTTGATCCCCGTCATCAGATATTCGGAGCAGAAGGCCGCCGGAATCAGCGACGCGGCGATCAGCACGCAAGTGAAATAAGACCAGATGATATCCAGATACGGAAATGCGTAGACCAGGATGATGAGGAGGCACGCCCCCGGAATATTCCGGAAGATCTGCACGTAAAAATCCCCGAAAAACCGCAGCGGCTTCAGAGGACTCACGCGCATGACCGTGATCAGAACGCCCAGCACAAAGGCGATCGCAAATGCGACCGCCGTAAGCTTCCACGTAGTCAGGAGCGCCTGCACGTATTGCTCGCCATATTGTTCAAGAATAGCACTGATACTCATATTATTCAGCAATTGCCGGAGCTTCCGGAGCCGACGCGATGCCGGTGCGGTCGCCCAGAGAGACCTGCCACAGATCTGCCCAGAGGCCTGCTTCCTCAATCTTTGCAAGGAATCCGTTCACAAAGGCCACGCCGTCAGAATCCTTCGGAAGGCCGATGCCGTAGTTATCTTCCGGACCGAACACATCGCCTGCGATCTCGTACTTGTCCGGATTCTTCACAATGGCGTTAAGGAGCAGCGTGTAGTCCGTCACGTATGCATCCACGCGTCCCTGCTCAAGAGCCGTGCGCGCCGTCGTGTCGTCCGTGAACTCTTCCACAATCGCCTCCGGCGCAAACTCCGCGAGAATGTCGGGGCCGGTAGAACCGGACTGCGTCGCGACGACCTTGCCGGCCAGGCTGTCCACGCCCGTGACATCCGTGCTGCCGGCCTTCACGAGCACCGCCTGCCGGGATGTGTAATACGGACCGGCGAAGGAGATGACTTCCTTTCTGGCGTCCGTGATGGAGTACGTCGCGAACACCGCGTCGACCTGATCGCTCGTCAGCACCGATTCTCTCGTGTCGCTCGTCACCTGCGTCAGCTCATACTTCGACTCGTCGCCGAGGATATATCTCGCCAGCAGCTGATAAAGGCCCGCGTCAAAGCCGCGCACCGCGCCTGTCGCCTCATCCTCCTGGCTGAACAGGAAGGACGTGCGCGTGCCGCCCACGCGGAGCGTGCCCGCTTCCTTCACCTTCGACGCCCATTCACTCGCTTCAATGTCCGCGTCCTCCGCGACCGGTCCCGAGGCGAGCAGCGCGTCAAAAGCTTCTGCGTCGATGGCGACCGCTGCCGGTTCTTCTTCCGCATATGCCGCCGCTGCCGGTCCCACAGTCAGAGCGCCTGCAAGAAGCAGCGCCAGCGTTCTCTTCATTGTCTTCATCCTAAGTCCCTCCTGTTCTTTTTAGCGTTACTGTGTTGCAGAACACAATACACTATTATGCATAGTTATTCAATAGGTATTAGGGGCTTTTAGCGAAACTGAGTGATTACTCTTTCTCTTGCGCTGCCGCATTCAAAGCAGTATGCTTCTATAGCGACGGCATTAAAGACAAAGCAACGCATAAGGAGCATTTTCATGAGATTACTGTTCATCAGACACGGAGACCCGGATTACGAACCGGATGCATTGACCGAGAAGGGCCGGCGGGAAGCCGAGGCACTGGCCGCCATCATACGCGATCTGAAGCCCGGCCACATCTATTCCTCTCCGCTCGGCAGAGCCCGCGAGACGGCGCAGCACTGCCTGAACGTACTTAAGGAAGAGGCCGTCGTCATGCCGTGGCTGGAAGAATTCCCCGCCCGCGTCGACGTCGAGGAATCGCCTGAGCTTATGCGCGCATTTCCGAAGGCGCAAAATGAAGACGGCACCTGGAACAAACACATCGCGTGGGATATCATGCCCGCCTACTGCGCCGCGCATCCGGAGCTCATGGATGCGCGCCTTTGGCGGACCTCCACGATCGCGAAGCACTCCGACCTCCTGCCGACCTATGACCGCGTGCGGAAGGGCTTTGACAGCCTCCTCGCCTCTTACGGCTATGTGCGGCAGGAGCACGGCGTATACCGTGTCGATCGAGAGACGCAGGACACCCTGACCTTCTTCTGCCATTTCGGTATCTCTGCCGTTCTCCTGTCCATCCTGTGGGATATCTCTCCCTTCATTCCGCTCCAGATGATGTGCATGCTCACGACCTCCGTCACCGAGATCGTGACCGAAGAGCGGGAGGAAGGCGTCGCCATGTTCCGCATGCTGCGCTTCGGAGACCTGACGCATCTCAATATGGCCGGCGAGGAACCCTCCTTCGCCGCCCGCTACCGGGAAGTCTACAGCGACACGACGCACAGAAAGTAAGAAAGCGGACAGCCTCACGGCTGCCCGCTTTCTTCATGGTATTCTTTTTCGTAGGCCTCGGCCATCTCGCCTTTTCCGTGCTTCCGCACCTTCATAAGAATGAACCTCCGGATCAGGTCATACAGCACGGCGAAGATCGGAACGCCGAGCAGCATGCCGGGCAGGCCGAAGAGACCGCCGGCTGTGAGGATCGCAAAAAGGATCCAGAAAGCAGAAAGGCCGAGCTTTCCCCCGATGATGCGCGGGGAGATGATATTGCCGTCGATCTGCAGAAGAATCACCATGAGGATGATGAACAGAACGCACTTCGGAAGCGATACCGTAAGAACCAGCAGGGCGGACGGAATAATGCCGAGAAACTGTCCGAAAAACGGAATCAATGCGGTCACGCCCATGATCACGCTGATCAGCACCGCGTACGGCATGCCTGTGATCATGAGGACGATAAAGCTGATGACGCCGAAGATGATGCAGTCCAGCACCTTTCCGTGGACGAAGCCGCTGATCATCGAATTGGCGAATTTGATTTCCCCTGCAATCCAGTCTGCGGCGCGCGGCGGGAAAACACCGTAGACGACAAGTTTCCCCTGCGCTTTGAAGCGGTCCCATCCGCAGAGCAGATAGACGCATATGATGCAGCCGAGGCCGAAGTTAAGGACAACGTTCAAAATGCCCCGGAAGCTGCTCGTCACATTGGAGACCAGCGAGTTCAGGTTCGGCAGTACATAGGACTGAAGGAAATCCGTGAAAGAAGTTGATGCTTTTCCCGTGATGCTCTCGATCTGCTCAATAATCTCGTGGGACGCGCCGCCGCTGTCATGGGCCTCGAGCCAGGTCGTAAACTGCTCCATGGCGTAAGGCAGCTGATTGAGGACAGTCGAGATGGAATTGATCAGTCCCGGCAGTACAGCCAGAATGAGAAGTATCAGAACCGCAAGGAAGATGACCAGGGACAGGATGCAGGCGATCGCGCGGAAAAGACCCGCATGACGGCCGCTGTGGTTCCGGTCGAACAGCTTACCGAGCAGCGCCTCCAGGCGCAGGCACATCGGATAGAGCAGATAAGCAATGATCGCACCGTAGATGAAGGGCATCAGAACCGCGATCAATGTGTTCGCGGCGCTCCGGTAGATCTCATTTTTGAAGAAAAACAGCACGACGATACAGATGACAGCCGTGGCTGCGCCGATCGTTAAGAGAAGATGTTTCAAGCGTGATTTATCGGATGGGGACATTGTCTGCCTCCTTTGTTTGTCGCTGACAGGCCCTGAATCGCTTTGATTATAACACGAAATAAAGGGAAAGAATAAAATTATGCTTGCTTTTTACAGAAGAGATGATTATAATAACACTTGCGTCACAAATGGCGCGGTTATACGGATGCGCTGCTAGCTCAGTTGGTAGAGCACCTGACTCTTAATCAGGGTGTCCGGGGTTCGAGTCCCCGGCGGCGCACGCAGAATTCGGACCTCTTCGGAGGTTCTTTTTTTGTGCCTTGGGGCCAGCGAAGCCTTGATATTCAAGGGTTCCTTCATCTTGCTATGTGACGCGGCACGCCCTTAAACGCTCCGCCTGAAGATAAATGCGGGTGGGTACAAACGCCCTCTTTTGGTAGGAGAAAAAAGTTTTCCGGAAATTCAAGATTAACAAATAAAGGAAATATGATTCTCGGCCAAGTATATCATTATTCAGGATAATATCCCCATTGAGAGGCTTATTGATACAATCAAACGATGCACCCAAAATGCACCCAGACGGCTGGGTCTGGGTGCATCGTTTGATTGTATGAATAAAAGCTGTATAAAAGCGCCTCTTCCGAAGAAGAGACGCTGTGGGTTGACAAGGCTGTTAGATGCCGTCGCTGTTATTCTACGCGTTCTAAGCTCAAACCCTTCATGCCCATGCCGACCAGTGCGTCGCGCATAGCCTTGACATAGGTCGCTTCATGCATGCCCTGATACCAGTCGATGTAGAAGGTGTCGCCCACCTCCGTCACCTGCACCATGACGCCGTTTTCGGGCATGACATGGAAGGCTGTCATACGGATGCGTTTGCCGTAATCGCCGGTGTGCAGTGTACCCAAATAGCTGATCTCAAGGGAGGCGTTCGCGCTTTTTCGTTGCTCCAGGCATATATTGTCCAGTGCGCCATAGGCATACGCCTTCGTGTAGCCCTCGCACATACTGCGGAATATGCCGGCGTTCATGCGGATGCTCGGCTCGGAGGTGAACTGGCGCAAGTAAGCCCTGAAGGCGGCGTTGAGTTCTTGATCGCTCTTGTCCCTCACGTCGGACGGGTCAAATTTGTACTGGGCAAAGACCGCCTGATGGACCAGAGAGGTGCTGTTTCCCATCACCTTGCGGATGTTCACAGGATACATGATCTTGATGGGCAGTGTGTTTTCGGGATGCACCCGCTGGACGGCTTTTGACAGCGCAACCGAGAGCACGGAAACCGGGCTACCGCCGATTGACTTCGCGTAGCCCATCATTTCGCTACTGGGCACGGACAGGCAATAGCCGCGGCAATCTGGGCGGTTGCCAAACATCTCTCCGCTCGTGAATTCCGGCGGTGTGAAGGTCTTTTCGCCCACCATGCCAGCCGCGAGCGCGGTGATATCGACGGCATCCGCCATGCGATAAGCATCCACGTCCAGGCCCGGAATCGGCCCGTCCTTTTCGATGAACACGCCTTCAGGCACCGGGTATTCCACACCGTCCGTGAGACAATAGTAGTGGTAAAAGAAGGTTTCAAACACATGGTTGATGCCCGTTCCATCTACAGGCACGTGGTCGATATAAATATAGAGCGTCCGCCCAAGGTAGCAGAAGGTGACCGTGTGGAAATTGCCGGATCGCTCATAGGGCTCGATGATCTCACCGGTTTCCTCGATCACGAAGGGCAACGGGTTCTCCGTCAGCAGCAGCCGGCCATTGCGGGCCACGACAGCGTAGCTCATGTAGGGATAGACCGTCAGCGTCTTTTCCCAGGCCAGCTTTAGGGCATCCGGCTCCACAGTTTCCGCCAGGTCGAAACGGTAGGTCATGAAGAACGCCTTGTTCGTCGGGTAGGCGGCACGACAGAACATACCCGCCGTGATCGGCTTGATCTCCTTCCAGTCCTCAGTCATTGGGTCGCCGGTGATGCCCACGGTGAACTTGTAGCTGCGCTCATATTTCCCGCCGTTCAGGCTGAGCACATTGTCCCAGCCGTTGCACTGGCCGGAGCAGAGGAAGGCGTCGCAGCGCGAGAGGATGTAGAGCGCGTAGAAGTAATTGATGGTGGTGTCTTCCAGCTTGGCCTCGTAATCCTCCTTGTTTTTCTCCTTTTCATATTCCGTGATGATCTGGCCCTGCCGCAGGTTCCTGACGGAGAGCCGCTCCTGCGCGAGGGCGATCATATCCCTGCCGAATTCCTTCTTCATCTTGGCCAGGATGTCGGAATCCTCCGTGGCCAGGAACACCTTCTCATAGCCGTATTCCGCCATCCACTGCCTGATCTTAGGCACCATCTGCTCCACGGTGGCCATCTTGCGGGAGCCTCCGAATCCGACGGCAAGATAGTCGGACCCGCGGATCAGCACGCCCAGTACCTTTCTTCCGCCCAGTACCGCGTCGTAGTATTCATCCATTTCCGCTTTGAAGCCGGGGGCGACGGCGGAGACCTCCAGCGTAGCGGGCAGATAGGTGTAATACTGGGTCTTGTTGATGACCACCACGCCGGGAACGACCAGCGTATTCGCCTCATTAGCTTCGGGGTCCCAGATGTCCACGGCGAAATACTTTTCCACCAGCGGACGGGGATATTTGCCAAAGTGATCCTTATCGGGCGCCACAAATTTCAGCCCCAGCCGCTCGGCCAGCGCCTGGTTCCGGGTGTAAGCGGAAAGCAGCGCGCCAATTCCGCCTGAATCATTGATCGGGAGCGTCAGGAACTTAAAGCTCTTCACGTCGCGCCCGTTCAAAATCCACTGTAGGAAAAAGACATTGTGGAAGGCGTATACGGCGCTCAAACGTTTGAAGTTGCCGTCCTCCAGGCCGCAGCGATGCTGCTCCTGGATATAGAGCGTGGTATCCGCGAAGCGATTTTCCGGGAACGTGTCCACGATATGGATGCGGTCGTTTTCCCCTGTGAACCAAAAGATTCGCGCGTCACGGCACCAGACATCCATTTTTGTGTTGGACAGTATGACCCTGCTCAGCACGACAGTATACTCGTTGAGTTCCTCAAACATCATCCTGTCAAACTGGTGCAGGAACTCCAGGTACAGGGTCGAGGTGTCCGTCTCATCGTAGAACGGGTACCTGGCAATGTACGGCGGCTTCACATACTTGGGATAGCCCTCCGTCGGCTCGATGTCGTCCTCGTTGTCCCAGTAGACGATGTCAAAGTCCTCTCCCTTGTCGTTTTCGACGCGGAAGCGTGTCATGCTCTCTGGCTGCCTGCGCAGCGCCTCATGAAACAGCTGGTCACTCAAGCTTAGGGTTGCCGCCTCAATCTGCGGATTCAATGCTTCAATTCTAAACACAATTTATACTCCTTCTTCTTGTTGAGCCAGATTCACGATATTATCCCAGTCTTTTGTTTCTTTGGGATACAGCCCAAATTCTTCACAATCCATCACAGAATAACACTCGTATTTTTACTCTGTGATTCTGTTCTTTTTTCAGACTTCTATCTGTCTATCTTTCCAGGCTCGAACACCAACGACCAGCTTTTCCACTCCGCCCTCTTTGAATAGGGCGGC
>DEFE01000029.1:222-23103 GCA_002350625.1 Lachnospiraceae bacterium UBA2860 | reverse complement strand
AAGCGCCCCTCGGCGGGGCCGAGCGGTTTTTGCAGAGCTTGAAATCGCACTCTGCAAGCACGTGCAGGGAACGAAGCAAAGAGAGAACATGGATCTGCAGCTGCGACGTATAGCGACGGTATAGCCACGTTATTCAAAAGATATAGAAGTTCACCAATAGATTTTGATGATCCACAACTCATCCGAGCAGCTGTAATAGTACCGCATCGAGCTGGCCGCATCCCATTCCATGCGCTGGCGGATCGGCGCATCCAGAAGACTCTCCGCCTCATCTCCCTCCGCGGGAAACAGCGCATCGACAGCCATCTGATAGCTCTCGAAATCAGAGAATTTGAAGAAGACACTCCTCTCCGCCTCGTCCACCGCGTGCCAGACCGCGCCGCCCACAGCGTCCGGATCAAAGCCCTCATAGAATAAGCCGTTCAGCCGGTAGTAATCAAAGCTTGTATCCGTGCATTCCGGCAGCGCGTATACGCCTGTCGGGATATGCCGGATCCGCATAAGTTCATCGGAAGTCAGGCAGAGATAGTCGTAGATAATCTCAAGTCTTGAAGCGTCCGTGGCGTCCTCCCCGTAAGTCGGATCTCCCCAGGAAGGATCAACATAGGTATAGACGCCGTCAATATACACGAGATTCCAAGCGTGGCCTTCCATGGAGGCACCGGTCGTCCCCTCGATATAAGCGCACCACACGCCCGCCTTCTTCAGAAGATACTGCAAGGCGCGCGCGTAACCCGCGCACACGGATTTCCCGTCCAGAAAGACGCTCATGATGTTCTGGTTATTGCGGCTCGACGTGTCGTAATCCGTCGTGCGGATAATATACTCATAGGCCGCCTTGACTTTATCATAGTCACTTGCGCCTTCCGGCATAGAGGCAAGATATTCGTTTGCCTTCTCGTCGATCCGCGCCTCTATGCTGTCAATCTCGTCAGCATTTACGGTGAAATCCAGTGAAATCTGCCAGATCCCGAGCGCCTTATAGCCGCTCATCCCCGCGTTGCCGTCGATCCAGAAAAACTCCGGATGATCGATGATGAGCGCCGACAAGGCGGACTTAATGTCCTCCGTATCCGAGGCATTCAGCGTGAACTTCTGTTTGCGCTCGGAGACGCCGGTGTAAAGCTGCGCATACACCGACTGCACGTTTTCCTCCAGCTGGTCATACGCAAAGCCGCTGAGGCCGTCCGTGCCGCCGACCGGAAATCCGAACAGCGAAAATGCATCCTCCTCGTCTCTCACCGCCTGATCTGACGTAACCGTTACGCTGCTCTCCGCCACCGCCGGGCTCTCTTCACCTGCACCGGTCATGGCCACGATATGCTCCGTCACAATCGCTTCCGCCTCCTCAAAGGACGGCGCCGAGCAGCCGCAAAGAAGAAGGGAAAAGATGGCGGCAAACGCCGCCATGATAAAAACCTGTCTTTTTCTCATTTTATGCGTTCTCTTAAACCTTAAATGCCGGACCGGTCACTCCGCTTTCCCGTCTTCTTCCTCTTCCTTCTCTTCAAGCGTGCGCGGATCCAGATGCTTCCCGTCCTTCCAGATGCGGGCAAGATCATAGAACTGTCTGGCCTCTTCATCAAAGATGTGGACAACCACGCCTTTGAAATCGATGAGCGTCCAGTTCGCGTTTTTGTGCCCTTCCACGTGATCAGCCGGAAGACCCGCCTTGATGCCGGCTTCCTCCACAGCGTCCACCATGGCTTCCGTCTGGCTTGTGTTGGTGCCGTTCGCAATGATGAAATAATCAGCGAGCGGGGAGATCTCGTCGATCTCTATGACATCAATCTTTTCCGCTTTCTTGTCTTCAAGAGCGGCCACAATGGCTTCCGTGAGTTTCCTGCTTTCTTCCTTCTGCATGGTCAGTCCCTCCGATCATCATGAACTTCTTCGTAAAAATGATAAGCTTCCTGCGTATTCGAATCAATCTCCCCGCTTCTCGATTTGAGGTAGATCAGCATATCCTTCAGAATCAGGTAGCAGCACTCGTCCAGATCGCGAAAAGCCGTGAGCCGGATCTCCGGCAGATGGGGCGACTTGTTGCGCCGCGGCTCAATATAGTCCGCGATGAAGACAATCTGTTCAAGCATGCGCATCCCCGGCTTTCCGGTCGTGTGGTAGCGGATCGCCCCCAGGATCTCCTCGTCTTCGATGTGGTATTTATCCTTTGCGATGAAGGCGCCTACCTTGGCATGAAGAAGGAAGGGATTGTTGCGCTCCACTTTGGTGATGTCAATCCCGTTCTTGTCACACATCTTGATCTTCTTGTTGTCAGACAGGCATTTGGCGCAGTCGTGCAGAAGGCCTGCCGTCTCCGCCTTATGAATATCCGCACCGTGCGCCATGGCGAGAGCCGCGCTGATATAACGCACGCCCTGTGTGTGATAAAAGCGGCCGGCGTCCATATACTTCCGGACCCGCTTGCTCATTTCTTCCAGATTGTAGGTCGAATCTGCCATAGATATTTATCCCTTATCTGCTGCTTATTCAGGAAATCTCATGATTAACGTATAGATGGTTGCTCCGGATATAGGCGGCCACCGCCTCCGGCAAAAAGCTTTCCAAAGAAGTTCCCTCTGCTGCCGCCTCTCTGACCTCATGCGAAGAAATCGGCAGCATTTCCACATCGATCCGCTCGATGTCAGCTGAAAATGTCTCCCTGACCTGGCGGATCTTTTCAGAAATCGCCTCTCCTGCCGCCGTCTCCCGCGGCGCCACGAGCAGTGTGCAGAGCGCGGCGATCCGCTCCGGATGACGCCAGATGGGAAAATCCCTCAGTGAATCCTCACCGATGATGAAGAAGATGTCATCCCCGGGATCTGCAGCCTTCATCTTCTCAAGCGTCTGATAAGTATAGGTATAGGCCCCTTTCTCCGGATGCATCTCAAAATCGGAAAATACAAAAAAAGGCGTATCCTTGATCGCAAGACGGATCATCGCCGCGCGTTCCCGGTCTGAAGACCAGCGCCTCTGTTTATGCGGCGGATTGCCAGACGGCATAAAGAGCACTCTGTCAAGCGCGAACTGTTCGTAAGCCGCCCGCGCGATGCGCAGGTGTCCGCTATGGACCGGATCAAACGTGCCGCCGAGAATGCCGGTGCGCATCAAAGATCCCCTCTTGAACCCCGCGGGAGCTCGATGCGCTTCTTGTCGTCCTCTCCCTCGCGGTAAAGCACGATTTTTCTGCCGATCACCTGGACGACTTCCGCATTCGTGCGGGCAGCAATCGCCTCGGCGATCTCCCGCGGCGCGTCCTCGCAGTTCTTCTGCACCCCGAGCTTAATCAGCTCGCGGGCTGCAAGCGCCTCATCGACATTTTTCAGATTTTCATCTGTAAGTGATGCTTTTCCGAAATACTGCACAGGCACCATCGTCATGGCCATCGATTTCAAAAAAGCCCGCTGTTTACTCGTAAGACTCATCGCCACCGGCCTCGTCGTCATAGAATGTAAATACATGACCGTACATGCGGACGCTCATGCCTTCTTCGATTCCTCGTTCCTTGAGTGCGTCAACGATGCCGCTCCTCCTGAGGAACTGCGTGAAATAGCGGAAGCCCTTCTCGGAATCGAGATTCGTGTAGCTGAGCATGCGGTCGATCTTCGGGCCTTCAACCACATAGGTCAGTTCTCCGTCCCTGTCCTCCTCCGTCTCGATCGTATACGGGAGATCAGAGGAAGAAATCTCGTCCTCAGGGAAATATTCCTGTTCATAGTATACCTGTTTGGGCGCCGTCGTATCAAGTAGATTTCGAACGGCGTTAATGAGCGCGTCCGTTCCCTCTCCGGTGGCCGCCGAGATGGCAAACACCCGGAATCCCTGCGGCTCGAAGGTCTCCCTGATTCGTCCGATGGGATCCGCGTCATCGTAGGCAGCTATATCGGCTTTGTTGGCGGCGATCAGCATCGGCTTTTCCATGATGGCCGGGTCATACTTCATAAGCTCGCTGTTGATTTTTATGACGTCCTCCACAGGGTCGCGCCCGTCAAAGGATGCGGCGTCGACGATGTGGATCAGCACTCTCGTGCGCTCGATATGCTTTAAGAACCTGTGGCCGAGCCCCACGCCTTCCGACGCGCCTTCAATGAGTCCGGGCATGTCCGCGATGACGAAGCCTCTTCCGTCGCCCGTGTCGACGACGCCCAGATTCGGATCGATCGTCGTGAAGGGATAGTCCGCGATCTTCGGGTCCGCGCGCGTGACACGCTTCAAAAATGTTGATTTTCCTGCGTTCGGAAAACCGACAAGCCCGACGTCCGCAACGAGCTTGAGCTCCAGCGTCGCGTCCAGCTCCATCGCCTCTTTGCCGCCTTCCGCGTACTGCGGCGCCTGGTTCGTCGGCGTGGCGAAATTCATGTTGCCTCTTCCGCCCTTTCCGCCGCGCAGGACCACCTGCCGCTTATTGTGCGCGGACATGTCGGCGATGATCTTGCCGCTGTGTTCCTCCCTTAAGATGGTGCCTTCCGGCACCTTCAGCACGAGGTCCTTGCCGTTCTTCCCGTGACATCTTTTTTTGCCGCCCGGCGCGCCGTCCTCCGCCTTAAACTGATACCTGTGCTTATAATAAAACAAGGTATTCATTCCTTTGTCGACCTCAAATATGACGTCGCCGCCCCGGCCGCCGTCACCGCCGTCCGGACCGCCCGCGGGCACATACTTTTCGCGGCGGAAGCTCACGTGTCCGTCGCCGCCCTTTCCGGAGCGGATATGAATTCTGGCAAAATCGAGAAACATGCTGTACCTCCTGTAAAGGATATGAAAAAGCTCCAAATCTCTTCTTAAAGATTCGGAGCTTCTCTTACGTGTTATTCCGCAGCCTTCTCAACCAGCTCGATCGAGCACTGCTTGCGGTCTCTGCCGAGGCGGGAGAAACGGACGATGCCGTCAGCCTTGGCGTAGAGCGTGTCGTCGCTTCCGCGTCCGACATTGGCACCGGGATGAATATGTGTCCCGCGCTGTCTGTAAAGGATATTGCCGGCCTTTACAAACTGACCGTCTGCTCTCTTGGCTCCGAGTCTCTTCGCCTCAGAATCGCGGCCGTTCTTTGTGGAGCCGACACCCTTTTTATGAGCGAAGAGCTGAAGATTCAGATTCAGCATAGCTTAAACCTCCTCAAATAATACGCTTACATACGGTTTTCCGCTGTCAGCTTCACGGGTTTCCGAAACCTGTGAAAGGCCGAGCAGCATGGCGTCCATCAGCAGTTTTCCCTGCGGGCTTAATCCGCCCGGGAAGGTGCAGCTGAGATAACCGGATGCGCCTTCCTCCGCGCTGACTTCATCTGAAGTGAGCGCTTCGATCGCATTGACGGTGTTGATCATCAGCACCGACGCCGCCGCGCAGATGATATCCTCACCTTCCTCGGCATAGCCGGCATGACCCTCCGCCTTAAAACCGCTGTAAGACCCGTCTGTGCGGTAAACCGTGACTGTGATCATGACAACAGATCAGGCGTTGATCTTGCTGATGCGTACAGCCGTGAAATACTGTCTGTGACCGATCTTCTTGTGGTAACCGGACTTCGGCTTGTACTTGTAAACGATCAGCTTGCGCTCGCGTCCGTTGCGGATCACTTCCGCCTCGACTGTAGCGCTCTTAACATCTTCGCCGCTCTTAAAACCTTCGCCGCCGACAGCGAGGACCTGGTCAAATGTAACCTTCTCGCCTGCCTCTGCTCCGAGCTTTTCAACGCGGATGATGTCGCCTTCAGAAACCTTGTACTGCTTTCCGCCGGTAGCAATCACTGCATACATGCCTTGCACACCTCCTTATTCACAATACTCGCCGGATACGGCGGCGCTCACGCGCTCTTTAAGCCTCTCCGTGCGGCACACTGAAATATACTAGCACAACGAAAGGACTTCTGCAAGCGGTTTTCTCATTTTCTGCCGCACGATCTCCATGATGCCAAGCGGCGTAAGATCAATCACTTCCGTGAGCACATGATCGCCCTTCACGAGCTTTTTCATCACGTTCAGAAGCTCTTCATTGTGGTCCCCGTCCGTCATGGATATGAAATCGACGAGGATCATGCCTGACAGATTCCTGAGGCGGATCTGCCGCGCGATCTCCTCCGCCGCCTCCAGATTGACACGCCGGTAAGTCTCCTCCGGCTTCCGGCCTTTTGTGAAGTGTCCGGTATTGACGTCAATGGCGACGAAAGCTTCCGTCTGCTCGATGACGATAAAGGCGCCGCTCTTTAAGTTCACCTTCTTCCCGGATAGACGTTCCATCTCCCTCGGCAGATCATACAGCGCCGGCAGAGACAGGGCCTTTCCGTAAGGCGGCCGGTAAACGGCGCCTTCCGTCTCCTCCTCGGTCCCGGCTGCCTGGCCCGTGATCGCCGCAAGCGCCGCCGCCGCTTTGGGAATATCCGTAAATGCCCGCTCCGGCTTCCGGTAGAGGTCGCGCAGAAAGCGCAGATAAAATGGCGCCGTCTCGCGCAACAGAGCCCCTTTTTCAGCGCTTTCAAATCGCTGCAATATCTCCTGAAGCTCCTGCACCTCTTCCCCGATCTCGCTGAGGACATCGGCCTTTTCCGCCCTTCCCGCATTCGTGCGGATCAGAACGCCGAAGTTCCCGGTGTCCGTTTCTCTTAGCCAGACGCGGATCTCTTCTTTTCTGTTTTCCGAAAGCTTTCTCGAAAATGCCGCCGGCCCCTTTCGCCTCATGACAACGGCGTACCGCCCGTCGATATGGATATTTTCCGTAAGGACCGCCTCCTTGCGCCCCGAAGCGTCCTTTGTCACCTGTACAAGGATCTTCTCAGAAGGGCGCACATGCGCATGTCTCATAAGCGGAAGGAAGCACAGCTGACCGATGCCGATATCGACGAAAGCGCCGCCGATATTCCCGGATACAGAATCCACGATACCGGCGTAGACATTTCCGATGCGGGAAGGCCGGCCGGCCTCCTCTGCGATCAGTTCTGTAATGATGCCGTCCTCCGAGAGCGCCGCGGCGATCAGTTCCCTGTCTCCAAAGGGCATCTTCGTCAGGATAAAATCGCGCATGATTTCCTCCTTATTTTGGGGCCTCTTCAGAACTTCGTCCCGTCAGCGTCGAGCGGCCTGAGCTCCGCGTCGTAGAGACCCGTGCGGATCAGGCGGTAGGCGTTTCTTTCGCAGGGGATGCCTCCGAACGCACACAGAGCTTCCACCGCCGTCTGCGGCTTCAGGTTTCCCTGGCTCCCGGCCGAGCAGGTGAGGTAAAGTCCGCTGCGCTTCGCATAAGCATCATCTTCAAAAAACGGCGGAAACTCGTCCGGGCGCATGCACCGGAACTCCCGGATTTCCGGCCGGATATCCACGTCCTTCTCGCTCTTCTTCGTGACCTTGCGGACGATGATCTCATCCTGAAGCATAAAGCGCTCAAGCAGGTCAGGGTTCACGGCTTCGCAGGGAAAGCTGTCCGCGACGGGGATCAGAAAGGACGCGGCTCTGACAAGCGCCATCGCCTTGCTGCCTTTAATGAGACCAACGCGGACCGCCGATGTAAAGCGAACGCCGTCCGGAGCGGCTTCATTGAGCGCGCGGAGAAAAGCATCCTCTGCGGGCGGATCCGGGAGCGCCTCATTGTCGATGCCGAGATCGGTAAGCCTGTAAAGCTCCTGCTCCGTGAGCGCCGCGTTGTCTCTGTAAGCGAATTCGATGTCCGCGTACTCGCAGGTACTCTCTTCGCCGACGCCGAGCGGATCGGCAAAGCTCAGCAGGATGTGCGGATTAAAGCCCGCCGTATAGAGCGCATGAAGCCCGCTCTTCTTCAATATCTTCTGAAAGGTCCGCATGAAATCCAGGTGGCCGACAAAGCGGATCGGACCGGTCTTCTCAAATCGAACCCGTATCTTCATGCCTCTCCCCTCTCTTTCCGGCCCCGGCCATCTTCGGTTCCATGCACACGCCCGTGCCGTGCGCCGCCATGCCGCATCCGCTGCAGGCCGCCCGGCAGTTCGGCGTCGTCACGCCTTCACGCACGGCCTTTCGCCACTCCCTTAAAAGAAAATCCTTCCTTACGCCGATATCGATAAAATCCCAGGGAAAGATCTCATCCTCGGATCGCTCTCTCGTCGTATAGAAGCCGGGATCGACCGCGCAGTCATCAAAGGCGCGGAGCCATCTGTCATAGCGAAAGTAATCCGTCCACGCGTCAAAGCGCGCGCCGAGCTCGTAGGCCCGCTCGATCACGTCGGCGACGCGCCTGTCGCCTCTGGCGAGCACGCCTTCCAGCTCCGTGCCGTCCGCCTCGTGCCATTTATAATGGATCCTCTTCTGGTTCTTCATCCGGCGGATTTCGTCCCGCACGGTGTGCGCCTCGTCGATGTAATCCGACGGCGTCTGCATGGAAGCCCACTGGAAGGGCGTAAATGGTTTCGGCACAAAGAAAGAGGTGCTGACCGTGATGTCGCAGACGCCCTGCCGCTCCTCTTTGGGGATCTCATCGTAGAAGACTTCGCAGATCGACTGCGCAAGATGCGCGATTCCTTTTCTGTCCTCGTCCGTCTCCGTCGGCAGGCCCAGCATGAAGTAAAGCTTCACGCGCGTCCAGCCGCCGTGAAACGCCTGCGAGGCGCCGCTTAGGATATCCTCCTCCGTGAGGCCTTTGTTGATGACGTCGCGAAGTCTCTGCGTGCCCGCCTCCGGCGCAAATGTCAGCGAGCTCTTCCGGATGTCCTGCACACGGCTCATGATGTCGAGCGAAAAGTTGTCGATGCGCAGAGACGGCAGCGATATATTGACGTGCTTTTCAGAAAGCCACCCGATGAGATACTCGAGCAGCTCCGGCAGGCAGCGGTAATCGCTCGAGGAGAGGGAGCTGAGGGAGATTTCCTCGTGCCCGCTCTCCGTGAGCATCGTCTCCGCATACCTCTTCAGCACCGAAAGCGGCCGCTCGCGCAAGGGGCGGTAGATCATGCCCGCCTGGCAGAAACGGCAGCCGCGGATGCAGCCGCGCTGGATTTCCAGGACCACGCGGTCCTGCGTCGGGCGGATATAGGGGACAAGCGGCTTTTCCGGGTACGGCGCGTCCGTGAGGTCGGCGCAGAACTGCCGGCTGACGGACTTCGGAAGATCCGCATATCGCGGAAGGAACGTATCGATCGTCCCGTCCCCGCGATAGGTGACATCATAAAAGAGGGGCGCATAGATGCCGGGGATTTTAGCGGCGGCGCGAAGAAATGCCTCCCTGGGCGCGCCGGCGCGCTTCATTTCGGCATAGAGATCCATCAGATCGTCCATCACGACCTCGGATTCCCCGATATAGAACAGATCGAAAAACGGCGCGATCGGTTCGGGATTGTAGGTGCAGGGGCCGCCGCCCATCACGATCGGATCCCCGTCGCTCCGCATGGCGGCGCGGCGCGGGATGCCGGACAGGTCAAGAATCTCAAGGACGTTCGTGTAGCACAGCTCGTACTGCAGCGTGATGCCGAGAAAATCCGCGTCCTTCACGGGCTCCTGGGATTCCAGCATAAAGAGCGGAATCTGTTCCTTCCCGAGAATCTCCGCCATATCCGGCCACGGCGAAAAGACCCGCTCGCACCAGGTATCCGCGCGGCGGTTCAGCTGTTCGTAGATGATCTGGATGCCGAGATGCGACATCCCGATCTCATAGACATCCGGAAAGCACATGGCAAAGCGGATCTCAATATCCTTCTTGTTCTTTATGATGCTGTTCGGCTCATTGCCGATATAGCGGGCCGGCTTCTCGACTGCGTTCATGATCCGGTCCGGCAGCACAGGTTTTGTCATCTATTCCTCCGGGATGATCTCATTGAAGAAGCAGCTCCTCCTGCCCGTGTGGCAGGCGGCTCCGACCTGCTCCACCTTCGCGAGCAGCGTGTCCAGATCACAGTCTGCGTACAGGGATTTCACGTACTGATAGTGTCCGGACGTCTCGCCTTTGATCCAGAGCGTCTGCCTGCTTCTTGAATAATAAGTCATCCGTTTCGTCTTAAGCGTCTCATTGTAACTTGTCTCATTCATCCAGGCCATCATGAGGACGTCGCCGTTCTCCGCATCCTGTACGATGCAGGGAACAAGCCCGTCCGGCCCCTTTTTGAGATCGGAAAATGCCGGTGTCATGAAAGACTTCCTTTCGTGGAAAGCACGCCGCTTATTCTCCCGTCGATGGAGGTCGCCTCGTCGAGCGCCCGCGCAAATGCCTTAAACGACGCTTCTGCAATGTGATGATCATTTCTTCCGCCGAGCTCTCTGAAATGCAGATTCATCGCCGCGTGATCCGCGACAGCGAGGAAGAACTCGTCAAAGAGCTGTGTCTCAAAAGCGCCGATGCGCTCCGTATGAAAGCTGATGTCGCTCACATAGCTGGTGCGCCCGCACAGATCGAGCGCGCACAGGACAAGCGTCTCGTCCATCGGAAGAATAGAGCTCCCGTAGCGGCGGATTCCCTTCTTGTCTCCGACCGCCTCGGCGATCGCGTCGCCGATCACGATGCCGGTGTCCTCTACGGTGTGATGGCCGTCGACATGGAGGTCGCCCTTCACTTCCACCTTGAGATCAAAAAAGCCGTGTCTGGCAAACGCGTCCAGCATGTGGTCGAAAAAGCCGATGCCTGTATTCACCTCGGCCTTTCCGCTTCCGTCGAGCGCAAGCGACACAAAGATATCGGTCTCTCCCGTCACTCTTCTTTTTTCAGACCTTCTTTCCATGTTCATCCTCCCCGAAGCGGACCTGTATGGAGTTAGCGTGCGCCGTGAGCGATTCGGCCTTCGCAAATGCGACGATGTCGCTGTGTATGGCGCGAAGCGCCTCCTCAGAGCTGTAGATGATGCTCGTCTTCTTGATGAAGTCGTCCACGGACAGCGCCGAGAAGAAGCGCGCCGTTCCGTTCGTCGGCAGGACATGGTTCGGTCCTGCGAAATAGTCGCCGAGAGGTTCCGACGAGAACGGGCCGACGAAGATCGCGCCGGCATTTTCGATGCGGGATGTCATGAGGAAGGGCTCGCGCGTCATGATCTCCAGGTGCTCGGGAGCGATTTCATTGACGGCCTTTACGGCTTCGTCCATCGTGTCCGCCACAAGGATATGTCCGAAATTCATGAGAGATTTCTCGATGATGCCCTTTCTCTCAAGCGTGCGCAGATAGGCATCAATCTCCTCATTGACCTCCTCCGCGACTCTCCCGGAGGTCGTCACGAGGATGGCCGAGGCGAGCTCGTCGTGCTCTGCCTGCGAGAGCAGGTCCGCCGCCACATAGTGCGCGTCGGCCGTGTCATCCGCGAGCACGGTGATCTCCGAGGGACCCGCGACGGAGTCGATCGAGACGTGGCCGTAAACGGCGCGTTTTGCGAGCGCCACATAGATGTTCCCGGGACCGGTGATCTTGTCGACCTTCGGTATGCTCTCCGTTCCATAGGCCATGGCGCCGATCGCCTGCGCGCCGCCGGCCTTCATGATGGTGTGGACGCCGGCCTCACAGGCCGCCACAAGCGTCGTAGGCGTGACGCTGCCGTCCGCGGAAGGCGGTGTGCACATAATGATCTCCCTGACGCCGGCAACCTGCGCCGGAATGATATTCATGAGTACGGAGGAAGGATACGCCGCTTTTCCGCCGGGCACGTAGACGCCGACCCGCTTTAAGGGCGTCACCTTCTGCCCGAGGATCATGCCGTTCTCCTCGGTCATAAACCAGCTCTTCTGCTTCTGCTGCTCATGGAAGGCGCGGATCCGCGCGATGGCGCGGCGGATGATCTGAACAAGCTCCCCGGGAACCTTGTCGTAGGCTTCCCGGATCTCCGACTCGCTGACACAGACAGTCTCTGCCGTGAGCTCACAGTGATCGAAGGCTTTTTCATACGCAAAGAGGGCGCTGTCGCCTTCGGTCCGCACGCGCGCGAGGATTTCGGCGACCGCCGCCTCTTCCTTCGGATAGCTGTCCGTGCTGCGGCGGAGCAGATTTTTCTGCATCGTGCCGAATGTTGCTTCGGTCAGTTTTTCTATTTTCATGCCTCCAAAGCCTCCTTTAGTCCGTTGATGAGCTGTGAGATCCTGTCGCTGTACATCTTCATGCTGACCTGGTTGACCACGACCCGCGCCGATATTTTGCAGACCTCCTCGAGAACCGTCAGCCCGTTTTCCCTGAGCGTCGTCCCGGTCTCCACGATATCGCAGATCACCTCCGACAGTCCCACGATCGGCGCCAGCTCGATCGATCCGCTCATCTTGATGATCTCGACCGTCTGATGCTTCCGGTTCAGGAAATAGTCCTTGGCGATGTTCGGGTACTTCGTCGCGACGCGGAACAGGTCCCCGGAGGCCAGCATCTGCCGCGCGCTCTCGGGGCCGCAGATACACATCCTGCACGCGCCGTATCCGAGATCAAGCACCTCGTAGAGCTTCCGCCCCTCCTCGAGGATGGTGTCCCTCCCGACGATGCCGATGTCTGCCGCCCCGTAGGCCACGTAGGTCGGCACGTCCGGCCCCTTAGCCATAAAGAAGCGGACGCCCATCTCCTCGTTGGTAAAGACCAGCTTTCTCGTGTCCTTGTCGTCCGCACCGCCGGATGTGATGCCCGCTTTCTCAAAAAGAGCGAGTGTCTTTTCGGCAAGCCTCCCTTTAGTGAGTGCAATTGTCAGATAACGCATATATGAATCCTCATCATGAAAATGGTTATGATTCGCTTCTTGCGCCCTGCCTCAGAAGCGCGCTCCGCAGCTGGTCGATGTAGAGGCCGACGCCGACGGCCGGCGCGTCCATGCCGAAATGCATAAGAAGCGTATCGTATCTCCCGCCCTTGGCGACCGCGTCGCCCGTGCCGTAGGTGTAGGCGGAAAAGATCATGCCGGTATAGTAGTGGTACTTGCTGAGCAGGCCGAAGTCATAGGTAAGATACTGCGCGTATCCGTGCTTCGCCATCAGGCCGCTGATCGTTGACAGGCGCCCGATGGCGCGGTGCATCCCGTCACTCGCCGCGTATTTCTCCGCCTCGGCGAGCACTTCCTCGCCGCCGAACAGCTGCGGCATTTTCACAAATGCCTCGCGGATCCTGTCCGGGGCGCGCATGCCCTCCATGAGCTCGCTGACGCCGAAGAAGTTCTTGTTGGAGGTGAGCTGCCGCACCGCCTCGATCTCATCCTCGGCAAGGCCGGATTCCTCCGCCAGCGCCCTGAAATAGTCGTTATTGCCGCAGGACACCTGGAATTCCTTAAGTCCTGCCGTCTTTAAGAGATCGCAGGTGAGCATGAGGATCTCGGCGTCGGCTTCCGCGCTCGCGTCGCCGATCAGTTCGACGCCCATCTGCAGCTGCTCCTTCAGATTGAGCTGATACTCCTGGGAATTGACGTAGGTATTTCCCTTATAGGACAGGCGGTAAGGCATGGCGTCGGGCGAGAAGTGCATCGCCACCGCCCGCGCGACGGAGGGCGTAAAGTCAGGCCGCAGCACCAGCGTGTTGCCGTCGCGGTCAAAAAACTTGTAGAGCTCGTTGGACGGCGTCGTCCCGACGTCGGAGCCGAAGACGTCGAAATACTCGACGGCCGGCGTCTCGATGTCCTCATAGCCGTATCTTCTGAACACTTCGTCCAGATCCTGAAGGAGCTTCCGCCTTGCGCGCGCCTCATCCCCGTACAGATCGCGGAACCCCTCCGGTGTATGGATCATCCTGTTTCGCTTCATTTGTGCTCCTTATCCTTCTTCGCGCGCGTTGAGGTCCGCCTGCAGCGCCTCGAGGATCGGAAGAAATCCGTCCCCACGCACGTCCATATAATAGGCGGGATCAAGCTCTGAGATCAGAAAGCTCTTCCTGCCGCCCTTTTCCATCCTGTTCCAGAATTCCATGAGCTCCCGGTGCGGCATGTAGTAATACTCCTGCCGGGAGGTAAAGGACAGAAGCAGGAAGGCGATGCCCTGCTGCTTCTCGAATTCCGACATAAATGCCACCTGGTGCGGATGCACATTGGCGAGCGGAAAGGTGTCCTCCGCACACTCCTTGGCGTCGAAGCAGACCGGGAGGCCCTGCACCACGCCGAGGTAGTCGACCGTGCTCTTCTGGTCAAAGTACGCGAGCGTGATGTGCCGCGTGTCCTTGTCGATGTGGATCGGCGTGATCGGCGTCGGCACCTTCTGGATCAGCGCCAGTCCCTGTTCACGGTATCTGCGTATTGTCTCGTTAATGAGGTCTTCCAGCGTAGAGCCGCGGAGGCCTCTGGATTTCCATGTCGCCATGTTCGTCACTATCCTATCTGAAGGCTTCTGAAAATGCGGTCGTGAGACCGGCGGCTTCGATAAAGCTGCGGAAGTCCTCCGGCAGGGGAGACACCACTTCGGCTCCCGAAAGTCCCGGCGGCATGTCTCCGCCGCGCGGAAACAGGAGCCGCTCCGCGTGCAGCAGCTGCCGCCTTGCGCCGTACAGGCGCCGCATCTCCTTAGCCTCCGAAGCGGGACCGTATTTTTCATCTCCCACAACGGGCGCGTGAAGAGAGGCCAGGTGCGCCCGGATCTGGTGAGTGCGCCCCGTGACGAGCCCGGCCCGGATGAGTGAGAACCCGCGGTCTGCGCCAAGCGTCTGAAACACAGTGGTCATCGGCTTCGCGCCGGGTGCCGCCTCATGAAGGACCCGCGTGATTTTTCTCTCCGTGTCCCGGAGGGCGTAGGCGCTGTAGCTGCCGTCTTCGACGCGCGCGCCGTGCGCGATGGCGAGATATTCTTTCTTCAAAGCTCCCCGGCGGATCAGATCCGAAAGGAGCTGCGCGCCGCGGACGGACTTCCCGCACATCACAAGGCCGCTCGTGTTGCGGTCGAGGCGGTTGAGAGGCGCAGGGCGAAAGGCCCGCAGGTCCTCCTCGCGGAGGCTCCCCCGCAAAAGCAGCGCCTCGGGCAGAAGATCCGCAAGGGACAGGCCGCCTGCTTCCGCAGGCTGTGTGAGGAGGCCGGCGGGCTTGTCGACGATCACCGTGTCGTCATCCTCATAAGCAAAAGCAAGGCGTGAGGCTGCTTCCCGGAGGGCGCGTGCACGCGCCTCATCTTCTCCGGCCGCAGGCGTCCCGCGAAACGATTCGATCGTCTCCTCGCTGAGGAACAGCCGCACCACGTCGCCTTCGCTGAGGATCGTCTTTCCCTCTGCCCGTCCGCCGTTCAGCGTGATGTTCTTCTTTCGCAGCATGCGGTAGAGAAAAGAAGGCGGCGCCTCCGCCAGATACTTCTTCAGAAATTTGTCAAAGCGCTGTCCCGCCTCGCGCGCATCGATGCTGAGTTCCCGCATGGTTTTTTCCTACAGCGCGTAATTGAGCGCAAAATGCCGGAGAAGATCCTCGCGGCCGTAGCCTTCGTACCCTTCCCGCGTCTCAAATTGAATGCCTTCCCTCAGTTCGGCGGCGTGGGCGTTCAGCGAGTCCATGCGCTCCGTAAACTTACGGATGTCGCGCAGCATATGGACGGATACCTTATACCCGTCCGCGCGGAGCATCTTCTCGAGGTGCTCCCTGGCGAACTTGTGATCGGTCTTCTCGTCGGTGACAAGGCCGACGATGTCATTTCCGCAGATCGCGATGCAGTCGACGAGCGCATTTTTCTTCTCGGAAGTAAAATACAGCTCGTAGGCGACCGTCAGATCGCCCTCATGCGCGCTGAGGGTCCGGTATTCCTCCTCCGGCAGCGATTTCCGCATGAGAAACATGATGAGGTTAACAACAGACATGGCAGCGGGAATCAGGCCGACCATCGCGATGATCGTCATGAAATTCTTCCTGGTCCCGAAGTAGATCGAACTCGTCACGAGGATGAAGACAGGGATCGCGAAAAGCAGTGCGCTCGCAAGAAAGCGCCTGCGCTTCTGCGCATTAAAATATCCCCATTCCCCTTTCTTTGCTTTCGGCATGTCGTGTCAGGCTCCTTTTGTCAAATATGTCACTGCTCTTATGAAAAGACCGTCCCGTCAGGAAACGGGATGGTCCTTGTCCTTTACCGCATCTCAAGTCGCAAGCGTATCGACTGACTGTGCCCGCGATCCTTCGGCCATGATGTCGAGCTGCTTGCCGAAGCGTTCCAGCTCGTCGAGATTGTGCGTGGAGAAGATCCGGTAAAACTCATTCTGGATCTTGACGACTTCGCGCTTGTTGTCCAGTCTGTACAGATTCTCGATATTGCGCAGGATGTCCTTCACGAGATTGGTCTCGATCTGGCTGTCGATCTGCGCGTCCATGATCTCCGACCGGACCTGCGACATCTCGCGGTCGAGCAGTTCAATCGCATCGGAGGCCCGCGTCAGCTGCTGCGCGACGTGCTCCGGGATGCTGCCCTTGTATTTATACTGCAGGGAGTGCTCCGTCGTCGCCCAGAAGTTCATCGCCATCGTGCGGATCTGGATCTCTACCTGGATGCGCTTCGGTCCTTTGACCGTCTGCACCGTATACCAGACAATCATGTGGAAGGAGCGGTAACCGCTCTTTTTCTGATTGGCGAGATAGTCCTTGCGGCTCCTCACCTCCATATCCGTCCGCTGCTCGATGTGCGCGGCGACCGTCGCGATGTCCTCCACAAACTGACAGATAATGCGGACGCCCGCGATATCGTCGACGCCCTCCTCCAGATCCTCGAACGCAATCCCCTTCGACTGCATTTTCTCAAGAATACTGGACACTGTCTTCACACGTCCGCTGACGCTTTCGATCGGCGGATACAGGTTCTTTTTCCTGTGCTCTTCCTTCAGGTTCCGGAACTTGACGAGCAGCTCGGACACGGCCTGCTCATAGGGATCGAGCAGTTCTTTCCAAAGATGAATATCCATAGCTTTATCCCGCCGTTATTTCAGCTCCGCAAGAAGCTTCACCAGATACTCCCACACTCTGCGCGAGGAGGAGATGGAAAGCCTTTCGTTGTAGGTGTGAATATCCTTCATATTCGGGCCCATGGAAACGGCGTCAAAATGATTGATCTTCTTTGCGAAAATGCCGCACTCCACGCCGCCGTGCACCACATTGATCACCGGCTCGGCGCCGAACATATCCTTATAGACCGCCACCATCTTCTCTCTCAGCGGGGACTCCTTGCGGAAGACCCACTCGGCGTAATCGCCGGAGATCTTGACGTGCGCGCCGCATTTGTCGGCCAGGGAGCGGATCTCGTCTATGAGGCTGTTCTTCCCGCTCGCCACGCTGCTGCGCACGAGGTTCGCGCAGACGAATTCCGTGTCCGTCGTGCGCACGATGCCCGGATTTGAAGAGGTCTGCACGACATTCTTCATCAGCCCGCTCATCTGGCGGACGCCGTAAGGCGCATGCATGAGGAGGAAGACGATCTTCTCCTGCTCCTCGGGTTCAATGACGCTGATCCTGTGCACGTCGCCTTTCGAGACATGCACCGAAACACCTTCGTCCGTGCCGGCCATTTCGAAGCGGATTTCCTTCTCAAATGCCGCCGCGAACGCCTCCACCGCGCTGTAGTCCTCCTCGTCGATGACAAGATGCGCCTTGGCCGAGACGGCGATGGCGTTGTCCTTCTCGCCGCCGGCGACCTTCTCGAGAGAGAACGCGACCTTCTGGTCCAGCCCGTAAAGGAAGCGGCCCATCAGCTTATTGGCCGAGGCTCTGCCGCTCTCGATCATGGAGCCGGAATGCCCGCCCTTTAATCCGTCGATGAAGACAACGACCGGAAGGCCCTTGATCCTGCTGCGCCTGATCGGCAGAATCGTGTCCACTCTGGCGCCGCCCGCGCAGCCGCAGGTAAAGACGCCCTCCTCCTCGGAATCGAGGTTGATCATGAGATGGCCGCGGATGTCGGAGGCGTCAAACGCCCCGGCGCCGAGCATGCCGACCTCCTCGTCCGTCGTAAAGATGCAGTCGAGAGGCGGATGCGCAACCGCGGGATCATCGATGGCCGCGAGCATGTAAGCGACGCCGATGCCGTCATCGCCGCCAAGGGACGTGCCCTCCGCATAGATCTCGTCTCCGTCAATCGCGAGGGTGAGCGAATCGCTCGAAAAATCGTGCGTACTCTCCGCGCTCTTCACGGCGACCATATCGATATGTCCCTGAAGAATAACAGGTTCCGCGTTCTCGTACCCCTTCGAGCCGTCTGCGAAGATGACGACGTTGCCGGCCTCGTCGACGCGGTACTTCATATTGCGCTCCTGCGCAAATGTCATCAGATACTTTGCCACAGCCCTCGTGTTGCCGGACCCGTGGGGCAGCTTTGTCAGTTCTTCAAAATAGTAGAAAACAAGCTCCGGATTCAGATCGTCAAGTAATCCCATAACTGCTCCTCTCTTTTGTCCTCTCAAAAAGTTAAGGAACGCTCATCACTGAACGTTCCTCCGATCATAAGCTTTATTCGGGTCAGATCTCATCGTCGTCGATGTCGTCAAGATCATCGAGATCATCAAGGTCGTCCAGATCTCCGAGATCATCGTTCTCACTGAGATCGTAATCCTCTCCTGCGTAGAGGGAATCGTCATCATCCTCTGAAGATGCGCCGATCTGTGCCGTCTGCGGGGCGAGCTCCTGTCTGTTCTGCTTGACTGTTGTATAAGCCGACTGCAGTGTCTGCGACAGAGCGCTGTATCTCGCATTGGCTTCATCGATGGTCGAGCCGAGGAGGTTGCCCAAGCTCGCGAGCAGGTCGTCCGTGTAGGTGATCGCCGAGTAGCGGATGTTGTTGGCGTCCTGCGTGGCTGAATCGACGATGCTCTGCGCCTGCTGATTTGCTTTGTTGATTGTGTCATTGGCCTGCGCGTAAGCCTGCTGCATGACTTCGTGCTGGCTTACCATCTCCTTGGCCCGGGCTTCCGCACTTGCGATGATCCCGTCCGCCTTGGACTGCGCATCGGCGAGAATCGCGTCCTTGTTGGAGATAATCTTCTGATAGCGCTTAATCTCATCGGGCGTCTTCAGTCGCAGTTCGCGGAGCAGTTCCTCCAGTTCTTCCTTGTTGACAACGATCTTTGTCGTAGAGAGAGGCTGGAACTTACAGCTGTCAACATACTCCTCGATTTCTTCGATAATCTGCTCGATTCTGCTGCTCATATACTTTCTTCTCCTTCATGATTCTTTCTGCCGGAACCGCCTGCGCATCATCTCCGCCGCATAAGGCGGAACAAATTTGGAGACGTCCTCCCCGAAAGCGGCCACTTCCTTGACGGTCGTAGAACTCAGGTAGGCGTACTCAAGGGATGTCGTGAGGAACATCGTGTCGATGTCCGGCGCGAGGACCCGGTTTGTCTGCGCCATCTGCAGCTCGTACTCAAAATCCGTGATGGCTCTGAGTCCGCGGATGATCACATGCGCGTTCTTTTCTCTCACGAAATCAACAGACAGTCCGTGAAAAGAATCCACAACAATATTAGGAATGTCCTTCGTGACTTCCCTAAGTATATTAACACGTTCCTCTGTAGAAAACAACGGAGTTTTTGCCGAATTGCGCAAAACGCCGATGATGACTTCATCGAACTGACTGGCCGCTCTTTTGATGATGTCAAGATGCCCGAAAGTGCAGGGATCAAAGGTCCCGGGATACACCGCTCTTACCATCCGGAGTCCTCCTTACGGCGTCTGCTTTCTCAAAAACAGGTGTGAGCTCAGAGAGTAAATCTTATGCTTGATGATTTCATACCCGAGCTCGTCCAAGTATGAAAAATCCGTCTTCGGATGCGCCTCGACGACGATGATGCCGTCCGGGGCCGGGAGGCTGCTCTTCGCAAGATACGTCAGCACGTCCTTCTCCAGGTCATGGAGAAACGGCGGATCCATGAAAATGATGTCGAAGGGTTCTTCGCCCTCGAGGCGCGGAAGCACCTGCATCACATCCCCTTTCAGGATCTTCGCCCCGCCGATGAGCTTTGTAAAGACCAGGTTCTCCTCGATCAGCTGCTGTGTCTTCCTGTCCCGCTCCACAAAATAAGCCGTCTCCGCTCCCCGGCTGAGTGCTTCGATTCCGATGGAGCCGGATCCGGCAAACAGGTCAAGAAATCTCGCGCCGGGCACGCGGGTCTGCAGGATGTTGAAAAGCGTCTCCTTCGTCCGGTCGGTTGTCGGCCGCACGTCCATTCCCTTGACCGTGCGCAGCGGCATGGAGCGGGCTGTGCCCGCGATGACTCTCATAGAATATCACTGCTCCTTATATCAACTCTCCAGTCAAGATCGCCTCTGCCAAGTCCGAGGATCAGCATCTCCGCCGTGGCGATATTGGTCGCGAGCGGTATGGTGTTCTGGTCGCAGGCAAAGAGGACGCTCTTGATGTCCGGGTCCTTGGGTTCGATCATGGACGGGTTGTAGAAGAAAATGACCATGTCCATCGCGCCCCGTTCGATCATCTCGGTGAACTGCTTGTCTCCTCCGAGCGAAGCCGGCAGGAACTTATGGACATGCAGGCTTGTCACTTCCTCTATTCTTCTGCCCGTCGTGCCGGTCGCATAGATATCGTGCCGCGAGAGGATTCCTTTATAGGCGATACAGAAATCCTCGATCAGCGTGCGCTTGCTGTTATGTGCAATGATTCCAATATTCATCTTCGACCTCTATAAAAAACCGTGGTTTTGGTTGACATGTATATATGCTTACATGCATTGTACCACAAGTTCTCATCATTTTACACAAAAATTTGAAATTTACAGAACAATATTTCGGTTATTTGCTGTCATATAGCGTTCCAGTTCCCGCTTCAGCATGATGTGATCCTCCATGACGAGCGCCGGATCGTCCTCCATGAGCGCCTGGGCTGTCTCTCCTGCCGTCTTAAGGATCTGCGCGTCCTTTGTCACATCCGCGAGGCGGAACATCGCGTCCCCGCTCTGTCTGATGCCGAGGAGATCGCCGGGCCCGCGCATCTCAAAGTCCTTTTCGGCGATCGCAAATCCGTCCTCCGATTCCTTGACGATATTGAGCCGCTCGACGGCCGCGTCGGTCTTTAGGCCGGCCATCAGGATACAGTAGGATTCATGCGGTCCGCGCCCGACGCGCCCGCGGAGCTGGTGCAGCTGGGCGAGGCCGAATCTCTCCGCGTTCATGATCAGCATCACCGTTGCGTTCGGCACATCGACGCCCACCTCGACAACCGTCGTGGAGACGAGCA
The DNA here is from genome assembly GCA_002350625.1 of Lachnospiraceae bacterium UBA2860. Lineage (GTDB taxonomy): Bacteria > Bacillota > Clostridia > Lachnospirales > Lachnospiraceae > Chordicoccus. The sequence continues at coordinate 2,083 of DEFE01000029.1, read as the reverse complement.
CATCCGTCTCTCCCTTAAGGAAGGCCTCCATGACGCGCTCCTTTTCCTCACTCTTCATTCTGCCGTGCAGGGAAGCGATGCGCCTCCCGGGAAGCTCCTTTTTCAGCGCGGTGGTCTCGTCGGTGACATTTGCGAGATCCATTTCCTCCGTATCCTCGATCATCGGGCAGATCACATAGACCTGCCTCCCCGCCGCAATCTGTTCATCCAGAAAGTGAATGGTTTTGGCTCTGTAGGATGTGTCGACGACGGCATTTCTGATGCGCTTCTGCCGCTTCGGGCGCTCGTCGATGATGGAGATGTCCAGATCGCCGTAATAGATCACGCCGAGCGTGCGCGGGATCGGCGTCGCGCTCATGACAAGGGTGTGCGGCGAGGCGCCTTTTCCGCTCAGCGCTTCTCTTTGCTTTACGCCGAAGCGGTGCTGTTCATCCGTGATGACCAGGGAGAGGGCCTTGTAGTCGACGCCCTCCTGGAACAGGGCGTGCGTGCCGACGACGGCCGTATAGGTGCCGTCTGCGATTCCCTTGAGGACTTCCCGCCTCTCCGCGCTCTTCAGCGATCCCGTGAGCAGGACCGGCCGCACAAAGTCCAGCTGCTGCGCCTCTTTAAGCGCGCAGAGCTTGTCGTAATGCTGCTTTGCCAGCACCTCTGTCGGCGCCATGAGTGCGCTCTGGAAGCCGTTTTCCGCCGCCATGATCATGGCCAGAAATGCGATGATCGTCTTGCCGGAGCCGACGTCGCCCTGCACGAGCCGGGACATGAGCTTCTCTCCGGAAAGCCCCGCCTCGATTTCCCGCCAGACGCGCATCTGCGCGCCGGTGAGCCGGTACGGAAGCGCGTCGATCACATCCTCGCACTTCCAGGACATTTTCATTCGAAAATGGTTCTCAGTCTCTTCTTCCTTCGCCTTGAGCGCGCGCACAGCCAGCACAAAGAGGAAGAACTCGTCAAAGACAAGCCTTCTTCTGGCGCGCTCAAACATCTGTATGTTGTCCGGAAAATGGATGCCGACAATCGCGTCGGTCTCATCGGCGAGGCCCAGGACGTGGATCAGGCGCTCGGGAAGATACTCGTTTAAAACAGAGAGATCGGCGTCGATCGCGGAGCGCACGGCTCTTGCGACCGTTTTCCCCGACAGGCCTTTGGTCAGGCTGTAGACGGGGACAAGCGTGGATTCGAGCGCCGCATATTTCTCGAGGCTTATAATCTCCGGGTGGTCCATGACGCGCGCGCCTCTCCGGACGGCTATCGTGCCGCGGAAGACAAACTCCGCCCCTCTCCGGAGCATCTTAGCGATGAAGGACGCGTTGAACCAGTTGAGGCGCAGTGTGTCGGTCCCGTCGCTGATCTCCGTCATGATGATCGTGACCCTGCCCGTCCGCCGAAGCAGCGGCTCCCGCACGATGCGGCCGCGCACCGCGCACTTCACGCCTTCACGCGCCGAAGCGATCTTCACCGGGGGCATGTAGGCGTCGTAGCCGACAGGATAAAAATGCACGAGGTCCTCCGGCGTGAAGACACCGACGCGATTGAAAAGCTCTTCTGTTTTCGGGCCGACGCCTTTGAGATCGGTAAGCTTCATGCGTATTTCTCCGAATTTCCTTTATTGATTAGCCTGATAATATCCAGTATTAATTCTATTTGAATAAAGCAGCTGTACCTGCGCAGCGACAGCTCCATGTTCTCTCTTTGCTCCGTTCCCTACACGTACTTGCAGTATGCGATTTCAAGCTCTGCTAAAACCGCTCGGCCCCGCCGAGGGGCGCTTAATTCCACTTATTGGTTTCCTGTACTACGCCTTCCTGGCTCTCGGCGGGCCCTTGGCCTCGCAACGCAGGGCTTGAAATCGCACTGCAAG
>DEFE01000029.1:0-194 GCA_002350625.1 Lachnospiraceae bacterium UBA2860 | reverse complement strand
AGTCGCTGCAGAGAGAACATGGATCTGCCGCTGCTCACGATGTGGCTCTTCAGCGAAGAAAACCTGACAAGGGGTCTGACCCCCTGTCATATCAGTTTACATAAATCCTTTCCGCTGCGCAGCAGCTTCCGCCATACGTCCTCGCCGAACGACATTTGTGGAGACGCGGCAGGCTGCCGATTTCAGGAGCCGCG
>DEFE01000023.1:87911-90397 GCA_002350625.1 Lachnospiraceae bacterium UBA2860 | reverse complement strand
TGGTCGTCGTGGAAGATCGGGATATCCGTCTTTTCCTTCAGCTTCTTCTCGATTTCGAAGCAGCGCGGCGCCGAGATGTCCTCGAGATTGATGCCGCCGAAGGAGCCCGCGATGAGGGCGACGGCATTTACGAATTCATCGACGTCCTTTGTTCTGACACAGAGCGGAAATGCATCAACATCGCCGAATTCCTTAAACAGCACGCATTTGCCTTCCATGACCGGCATGCCGGCCTCCGGCCCGATGTCCCCGAGGCCGAGCACCGCGCTGCCGTCCGTGATGACCGCGCAGAGGTTGTGGCGCCGCGTGAGCTCATAGGACTTGCTGATATCGTCCCGGATCGCGAGGCACGGCGCCGCCACGCCCGGCGTATAGGCGAGAGACAGATCCTCTTTATTTTTCACCGGCACGCGGGAGCGGACTTCGATCTTTCCCTGCCACTCCCCGTGCAGGCGCAATGATTCTTCAGCGTAATTCATAATCAAAGCCTCGAAAAGTCGCTGGCCGGATGCTTGCAGAGCGGGCAGATGAAGTCCTCAGGCAGCACCTCGCCTTCGTAGACGTAGCCGCAAATGTCGCAGACCCAGCCCTTCTTCTCTGTCTCGGGCTTCGGCTTGACATTCTTCTGATAGAAGGAGTAGGTCATCGTCTCGATGCCGTTCAGCACCACGGATTCCGTGACCTCGCAGATGAACATCCAGTGAGAGCCCATGTCCGCCGTGTCGAGCACCTTTAAGGACATGAAGGCATTGGCGTACTTCGTGAGGTAGGGGACGCCGTTTGCCGACAGCGCGTAGTGTGTGTAACCGTCAAACTTGTCGACGTCGCGCCCGGACTGGAAGCCGAAATGCTTGAATTCCTGGAAGGGGCACTCCTCGTTCAGCATGCAGACATTCATGGTCTTCGTCTTAAGGACCATGTCCGCCGTGTAGTTGGTCTTGTTGAGGCTCACCGCGATGCGCTCGGGGTTGCCGGCGACCTGCGAGACCGTGTTGACGATCTGGCCGTTCAGCTTGCCGCCGTCCGCGGCCGTCACCACGTAGAGGCCGTAGCCGATCTTGAAGAGGGCCGCCGGGTCCGTCTTCGGCTCTTCCGGAATTTCGCGCTTCTCATAGGGAGCCTGAAGCTCGGTCGCCAGTTCTAGGAGCGCCTCGCGGCTCTCCGCGTTAAGTGCGGACAAAATGGTGACATTGTGCTCGGTGTAGGTGATGTTCTTGCACTCTGCGAGCATTTCCTTCATGACCTTCATAGCCGTGGGCGCCCAGGAGCCATTTTCGATGAGGGCCACTCTTCTCTTCTGGTAGCCTCTCTCCGTGAGATGGCCGATGAACTCGCGCATGTACGGGAAGATGCCCGCGTTGTAGGTCGTCGTTGCAAGGACGAGGGTGTCATAGCGGAACGCGTCCTCTACGCACTCATAGATGTCGTCCCGCGCGAGATCGCCGACCGAGACCTTCGGAACGCCGGCCTTCCGGAGCTCCTCTGCGAGCAGCTCGACCGCCGCCTTTGTGTGGCCATAGACGGAGGTGTAGGCGATGAAGACGCCGTCGCTCTCCGGCAGATAGCTGGACCAGGTGTCATAGAGGCCGATGTAGTAGCCAAGATCGCTGTCGAGCACGGGGCCGTGCAGCGGGCAGATCTTCTCGATCTCGAGATTTGCCGCCTTTTTGAGGACCGACTGCACCTGGGCGCCGTATTTGCCGACGATGCCGAAGTAATAGCGGCGCGCCTCGCAGGCCCAGCCTTCCGGGTCCTCGACGTCGAGCGCTCCGAACTTGCCGAAGCCGTCCGCCGAGAACAGGATCTTCTCGGAGGATTCATACGTCATCATGACTTCCGGCCAGTGGACCATCGGCGCGAAGACGAAGTTCAGTGTGTGCGCGCCGAGAGACAGCGTGTCGCCGTTTTTCACTTCGAGGGTGTTAGTGATTGCAAGGTCCGGGAAAAACTGGCCGATCATCTTGAAGGTCTTGGCGTTGCCGACGACCGTCACCGCCGGATACTTCTTCATGAACGCTTCGATGGAGGCGGAATGGTCGGGCTCCATGTGCTGGACGATCAGATAGTCGGGTGCTGACACGCCGAGAATCTCCTCCAGATTTGCCAGCCATTCATCTGTCTTCCGCTGATCAATCGTGTCCATGACAGCGACCTTCTCGTCGTGGATGACATAGGAGTTGTAAGCCATGCCGAGCGGCACGACGAAATGCCCCTCGAACAGGTCAATATCGTGGTCGTTGGCGCCGATGTAATAGATGTGATCTGAGACATTCTTTTTCATGACCGTTTTTCCTTTCTTTTTTTATCGCAGGTTTCTGCGCGTGTTAATCCGGTGAGATTGTACCATAACTGTGAGATTTTACCACAGATTATATGGTTATGACCAGTGATTCGCATTTAATAAGAAAATATGGTGAAACTTTGCAACTGCAGATGCATGTTCTCTCTTTGCTCCGCTCCCTCCACGTGCTTGCAGAATGCGATTT
>DEFE01000023.1:87546-87748 GCA_002350625.1 Lachnospiraceae bacterium UBA2860 | reverse complement strand
GGTCAAAGTCGCTGCAGAGAGAACATGCACCTGTAGCTGCTCACGATGTGGCTGTTTTAGCGAAATATGGTCTGCCTTTTGTTGCATTGCATACAATATAAAGCTGACAAGGGGTCTGACCCTCTGTCATATCAGTTTACATAAATTCTTCCACTACGCAGCAGCTTCCGCCATACTTCCTCACCGAACGACATTTGTGGAG
>DEFE01000023.1:75819-87422 GCA_002350625.1 Lachnospiraceae bacterium UBA2860 | reverse complement strand
TGAAAGGCGCGCACCGAGGCGGCCGAGCGTTTTTAGCGGCTCCTGAAATCGCTTTGCAGACTGCAGGCGGAGCAAGAGGAGGAGGTGAGGACGTATGGCGGAAGCTGCGTGGGATATTCCTTCATTCCAGGTACTTCCCCTTAAGAGCAGCCGCCGTCTCTTCCGTAACCCCGAGCGCGTCCCGCAGAAATCCGTCAAAGCCCCCGTATCTTTCAGAAACCGCGCCGTAAAACGCCTCAAGATACTCCTCCTTCGCGCCGAACAGATACCAAAGCGCCTCATCCGCCGTCTCGCTGTCCGCCCCGGCCTTCTCTTTCACATACGCCGTGAGCCCCCGGATATTCTCCTTCAGATGTTCATTCGTCGCCAGATAATCAGCCCGGATGACGTCGCCTGGAACCCCCAGAATCCCTTCCACGATCACGGAAGCGATCCCCGCGCGGTCCTTGCCTGCGGTGCAGTGCCACAAAAAGCCGCCCTCGGCGTCCGCAAGCAGCTTAATAAACCGGGCATACTGCTGCACGCAGAAATCGGAGACAAAGCCCCTGTACAAGCCGCACATATATTCTCTGGCATCCTGCGGCTTCTCAACCAGCATCTGGATCACCGTCCGGTCTGACGTCTCTTCTCTTGAGATGCCCGCCGTCAGACTGTCCACAATCGGAATGTGCAGATAGGTAATGCCCGGAATGACGGTATCCGGCTGCTCCGCCATCTCCCCGTCCGTGCGAAAATCCACAACCGTCCGGACGAGCGCGCGCAGCGCATCCGCATCCGCCGGATCGAGCCCCGACAGATGTCCGGAGCGGAAAAGCAGGCCGCTCTTGATGCTGCGGCCGTCAGATGTCAGCATGCCGCCAAGGTCTCTCGTGTTCTCCAGTTTCGTAAATGCCATGCCCGTTCTCCTTATTCTCACCCCGTCATCAAATAAAAACCGCTCACTTCATCCGCCGGAACACATTTGCGAGCACCGCGCCCGAGACATTGTGCCAGACGGAAAAGATCGCGCCCGGCACCGTGGCCATGGCAAGATCCGGAAATGCCGTCCCCGCGAGCGAAGTGGCCAGTCCCGAATTCTGCATGCCGATCTCGATCGAAAGCGCCTTTTTCTTCGGCAGCGGAAGCTTCAGGATGCGGCCGAGCAAAAACCCGACAACGTAACCGAGCAGGTTGTGCAGGATGACCACCGCAAAAACAACAGCGCCGGTCTCAAGAATCCGCGCGGCGTTGTGAGAGACAACCGCCGCCACGATGAGCGCGATGGCGCAAACCGACACTGTCGGCAGCACATCCTTCACCTTCTCCGTATACTTTCCCAGAAAATAATTGATCACAAACCCGGCGGCAACGGGAACGATCACCACCTTCAGGATGGACAGAACCATCGCCCCCGTGTCGACCTTAACCGACGTGCGGAGCAAAAGCCACGTGATCGCCGGCGTCAGGACCGGTGAAAGAAGCGTATTGACGCTGGTCATCCCGACGGACAGCGCCACGTCGCCCTGACTGAGATAAGTAATCACATTGCTGGCGGTTCCGCCGGGGCAGGTCCCGACCAGGATCACGCCCGCCATGAGGCCGGCCGGAAGCCCAAACAGCTTGCCGAGACAAAAAGCCAGAAGCGGCATGATCGTGAACTGCGCCGCGCAGCCCAGAAGGATATCCTGCGGCCGCTTGAAGACAAGCAGAAAATCCTCCGCCTTCAGCGTAAGGCCCATCCCGAACATCACGATCATCAGCAGCGTATTGATCCAGGAGGTCTCAACCCACAGGCAGCTCTTCGGCAGAAACAGCGCCAACGCCGCCACGGCAAGCACGATGACCGCCATGTATTTCCCGATCCACTCGCTTATCTTTTTCATTCTGCACTCCTCAGGCTGTTCTTTAAAAGTGTCCCTGTTGTCCTTTACCGCGCGCACTCCGAAGCGCTGCCTCTCAAAATCTTAAGCCCGTGATCCAGCGGCTTTATGATGAATCCCAGACTCTCCCGCACCGCCTTCGGGCTCCCCGGAAGATTGACGATCAGCGTCCCCTTCCGGATCACGGACACGCCCCGGCTGAGCATGGCCCGGTCCGTCAGCTCCATGGAACGCATGCGGATATATTCCGCGATGCCCGGCGCGTTCCGGTCCGCCACGGCCAGCGTCGCCTCCGGCGTCTGGTCCCTGAGCGAAAAACCGGTGCCGCCGCTCGTCACGATGAGATCGACCTGCCGCTGATCCGCGAGCCGGCACAGCTCCCTCTTAAGCTGCTCGGGATCGTCCGGCAGGAGCAGCGTCTCCACAATCTCATATCCCGCTTCCGCGAGCATCTGCGCCGCGGCGGGGCCGCTCTCATCCTTCCGCTCTCCTTTCGCGCCCTTGTCGCTCAGCGTGATGACCGCTGCCGTAAAAGCCCTGTCCGGATCCGGCAGAAATGCCTCCATCACGTCGCCCGGCCGGATCTCTCCCCCGTGCAGCACCTCCGCGAACACGCCCTCCCGCGGCATGATGCAGTCGCCCACTCGCCGGCGAATCGCGCACTGACTGTGACACTCTTTGCCGATCTGCGTCATCCGCAGCGCCACCTCGCCTGCGCGCAGGATGGTGCCGACCGGAAGGGCTCTGAAATCAATCCCCTCGACGAGCAGATTCTCTCCGAAATCACCATCGCGAACCGCCGCCCCCTTCTCATTAAACGCCAAAACCTTGTCGCAGCTTAACAGGCTCACCTGGCGGTGCCATTTGCCTGCATGCGCGTCATCCGCAATTCCGTACCCCTCGATAAAGCGTCCCTTCTCCACCGGCCGTTTTTCCGTCCCCTTCGCGGGACTGATGCAGACCGCCTTCACGACGCCAAGTATTCTTTCCTCGTCCTTCATCTCATCCATCTCTTCCCTTCCGTTTATCCGCCAAAAGTACTCATAAGAGCGCGCTCCGTGACAGCGGGCAGTTCCTCAAAACAATGCGCCTTCGGCTTATCGAAGATCGTCTCCCGCATTTTCGCTCTCAGCAACTCTTCCCTCTCCTCCGAAAGCGGCGCGCGGAGAATCTCCCTCAGATCCGCGCCGTCCGCGTAGCAGAGACAGGGCTTCAAAAATCCCTTCGACGTGAGGCGGACGCGGTTGCAGCTGTCGCAGAACTTGCCGTGGATGGCGCTGATGAGCCCGATGCTGCCTCTGTAGCCCGGGATCCTGTAGTACACCGCCGGCCCGAAACCGTGCGGAAATGGATCCGCCTGAAGATCAGGCCACGTCTCATACATCCTGCCCAGAAGCTCCCTGTGCGAAATCCCGGCGAAATCCCTGCCGCAGCCGATCGGCATGAGCTCGATGAAGCGGACGCACAGCGGCCTGTCCTTCGTCAGCTCCGCAAGATCCCGCCACGCCTCTTTCTCTTCCCCCGCGGCGAGCGAGACCGCATTCACCTTGGTATAAAGCCCCGCGTGGGTCGCGGCGTCGATCGCAGACAGAACCGCTTCATACGCGTCCGTCCCTGTGATCTGCCGGTACGTCTCCGGATCCATCGTGTCCAGAGAGATATTCACCGCGTCAAGCCCCGCCCGGACGAGACTGTCCAGGTGCTTCTCAAGAAGCGTCCCGTTTGTCGTGAGGGTCACCTTCTCAATCCCTTCCGTCTCCTTCAGCATGCGCACAAGAGACGGAAGGCCGCGTCTGATCAGCGGCTCCCCGCCCGTCAGCTTGATGAAGCGGATGCCGAGGGACGCCCCTATGCGCGCGGTCTCCGCAATCTCCTCAAAGGTCAGCAGCTCCTCCATGGCGGACAGCGGCACCCCCTCGGGCATACAGTATCTGCAGCGGAGATTGCACCGGTCCGTCACCGAAATTCTCATATATTCGATTTTTCTTCCGAAGCGGTCATCCATGCGCATATTCTCCGTCATGACCCGCTCCCCGGCCGGGGCGTGCCCGCCGCGGACGGCGTCTTTCCTGAGCAGTCATTCTTTTGATTTCAGTCCCTTTCTATGATATACTCAGTAAACAAAAAATGGAAACAAAAACAAATCCATCAAAAAAGAAAGGAACGGAAAAACTATGAAAAAGCAGATTCTTGCCGTCATGCTTACAGGGACCATGGTTTTCGGATGCAGCCTGAGCGCCTTCGCGGCCGAGGCGGAATCCCTTCCGGCAGAGGCGCCGGCCGCTGAAGAAGCAGGCAGCCTCGAAGACGTGCTCAGCGCCATCGTCGGTGAAGGCGGCGGAAGCGTCGAGGACCTCGTGAAGTCGATCGTCGGCGAAAATGGCGAGAACGTCGAGGGCGTCGTGAAATCGATCGTCGGTGAAAACGGCGAGAACGTCCAGGAACTCGTGGAATCGATCGTCGGCGAAAACGGCGAGAACGTCCGGGAGCTCGTGAATTCATTCGTCGGCGAAAATGGCGAAGGCCTTGAAGAGATCCTCGGCAAATTCGGTCTTGGCGACGTCATTTCCTCCGACGGCCAGGTCGACGTGAGCGGCCTTCTTGAGAAGTTCGGCATCAACAATGTCTCTGAAGAAGACGTCTCTTCTCTCATCGCTCTCTTCCAGGATCCGGACGCTTTCAAGGAGATGCTCACCGGCCTCTTCACAAAGGACGGCATCGGTACGCTTTTCCTCAACATGGCAAGCGCGAAGAGCCCGGTGCTCGGCAAGATTACAGAGAGCTTAAAGGCCGAGGACGGCGGCTACGACGTCGAGAAGGTGATGACCGCTTTCGGGAGCATAGAGGAGAAGGACGGCACGGTCGTGATCAACGGCACAGAGATTCCCGAGGAAGAGCTGACGGCTGCCGTTGAAGATACGATGAATGAAATCGAGCAGCTGGTCGACTCTGAGGTCGACGCTCAGGCCGAAGCCGTCGCGCAGAGCGACGCCGCTTAAGGCCGAGCCCTTAAGATGAGCAGCGCAAAGCTGACACATCCGATCCCGCCGCTCTTCGACGGACAATCCGAAGTGCTGATTCTCGGCAGTTTTCCTTCGGTGAAATCCCGCGAGAGCGGCTTTTTCTACGGCCATCCGCAAAACCGTTTCTGGAAAGTCATGGCGGCCGTCTTCGACGAACCGCTGCCGGGAGATATCCCGGAAAAGAAAGCCTTTCTTCTAAGAAACCACGTCGCTCTCTGGGACGTGATCCGCTCCTGCACCATCACGGGTTCCTCCGACGCGAGCATCAGGGATGCGGTCGTGAACGACCTGACGGAAATCCTTGCTGAAGCGCCTGTCAGAGCAATTTTCGTCAATGGAAAAACGGCGGAAAAGCTCTACCTGAAATATACCGCGCCGGTCACCGGGCGCCCCGCCGTCTGCCTGCCCTCGACGAGTCCCGCGAACGCGGCCTGGAATGAAGAGCGGCTCATCAAAAGCTGGCGCGCCGTGCGCGAGGTGATGCAGCCATGAAGATGCTCAATGACTATCTCCGCGAAACCTTCGGCATGAAGGTCTACAAAATCGCCTTAAACGGCGGCTTCACCTGCCCGAACCGCGACGGCACGATCGGCACGGGCGGATGCATCTTCTGCTCGGCGGGCGGGAGCGGCGAATTCGCGGAGGACGCCTCTTACAGCATTCGCGAACAGATCGATCGCGGCAAAGCGCGCGTCAGCGGAAAAATCAGGGACGGGAAATATATCGCCTATTTTCAGGCCTACACGGGCACCTACGCCCCCGTCTCCCGGCTGCGGGCGCTGTACACGGAGGCGGTCAGCCACCCGGACGTCGCCGTCCTGTCCGTCGCGACAAGGCCGGACTGCCTGCCGCCCGACGTGCTGGACCTGCTGGAAGAGATGAACCGGATAAAGCCCGTCTGGGTGGAGCTCGGGCTCCAGACCATCCACGAAAAAACGGCGGAGATGATCCGCCGCGGCTATCCGCTGTCCGTCTATGACGAGGCCGTCCGGCAGCTGCGCGGAAGAGGCATAGACGTCATCACGCACGTCATCCTGGGCCTCCCCGGAGAGTCCGCCGACGACATGATCGAAACCGTGCGGTACGTCTGCGCGGGCGGCGCCGCCGGCATCAAGCTCCAGCTGCTTCACATCCTAAAGGGCACCGATCTCGAGGCGCTCTACCTGGCCGGCCGCGTCGACGTGCTCTCCGAAGACGCGTACATTGCCATTTTGAAGCGGTGCGCCGCCGTCATCCCGGACCGGGTCGTCGTGCACCGGCTGACCGGAGACGGCGACAAAAAGCTGCTGCTCGCGCCGCTCTGGAGCGCGGACAAAAAGCATGTGCTCGGCCGGATCCAGAAGGAAGTCCTCGGCCTTAGACATTGATTTCATCGTCCCGTCTCAGGCTGCGTTTCCATTTTCGAAAATGTCGTCTCAGTTTTCAGCTTTGTCGGACAGGGTGTGGAAACTGTGTTATACTCTGTAGAAGTGCAATGATCCGAGATCTTCATTGCAAAGCTCACCTAAAGGAATTTCATCCATGGCAGAACAGAAGCAAAAAACTACAACAGGAAAGCAGGCGGGCAGCGGCAAGCGGTCCGCCGCCGGGAATAAGGCGGGCAGCGCCAGGCAGTCCGCCGCCGGAAAGCAGACGGCCTCCGGCCGGCGCCTCACGTCGAAGCAGCGCCGGGCCCGGCGCCTCAGACGGCTGCGCATCATCTACGCGACCGTCGCCATGCTCATCCTTCTCCTCGCCGTCATTCTGGTCGCCGGACTTTACCAGACCGGCCGCAAGAAGAACAACGCGGCGAAGCAGGCAAAGGCCGCCGAGATCGCCGAAGAGGAAGCCGCGATTCAGGCCCGCCGCGACGCGATCGCCGAAGCGGGCGAAATCGCCAAAAACTATGATTACGACGGCGCCATCGCCCTGCTCCAGCAGCAGGAGGGCTATGACACCGACTCCGAGCTGATCAATGCGATCGCCGGCTTCACGGCGGAGAAATCCCTGCTTGAAGCCAAGGACCCGACGACGGTCCCGCACATCTTCTATCACTCACTGATCATTGATCCCTCCCGCACCTTCGACACGACGAAGTGGGATTCCGAGACGATCGGCGGCAACAACGCGTGGATGACAACGATCGAAGAGTTTGACAAGATCACCCAGCAGATGTACGACAACGGCTGGGTCCTGATCAGGATGCGCGATCTCGTGACGGAGACGACGGACAGCGACGGCAAGGTGCATCTTGCGAAAAACAAGAACCTGCTCCTTCCCCCGGACAAAAAGCCCTTTGTCCTGTCCATCGACGACTGGAGCTATTACCACTCCTACGACGATAAGGGCTACGGCGACAAGGCCGTCCTCGACGCGAACGGCAAGGTAAAAATCCAGTACACCGACACCTCCGGCAATGTCACCGTCGGCGACTACGACGTCATGCCCCGCCTCAACACCTTCCTCGACGCACACCCGGACGGCGCTTACAAGGGCGCCCGCGGCATCGCCGCGATGACCGGCTACAACGGCGTCTTCGGCTACCGCACGGACGTCGCCTACAAGACGCACGAGCGGCTCGGGCGCGATCAGGAGGCGTATCTGAACGCCCATCCCGATTTCAACTATGATAAAGAGATCGAGGAGGCCAAAAAGATCGCCGACGCCGTCAAGGCGGAAGGTTGGGAATTCGCCTGCCACACCTGGGGCCACTTAAGCGTCACCGGCAAGAGCGTCGACACGCTCCGGACTGACCAGGAAAAATGGCAGAACACCGTCGCCAACATCACCGGTCCGACCGATACGATCATCTTCGCCCACGGCGCGGACATCGGCACCTGGCGCGACTACGACGCCTCGACCAACGACGTCTACGCGTATTTCAAGTCGATCGGTTATAATTTCTACGCAAATGTCGACGCCTCCGCACCCTACTGGGTACAGATCCGCGACGGCTACTGCCGCCAGGGCCGCATCGACTGCGACGGCCTGCAGATGTGGCGGCATCTGTCGGGAGCGGCAAAAACCGACGTGCTCTCGCAGTTCTTCGACGTCGCGTCTGTCTTCGACAGCCGCCGGCCGACGCCCGTCTCCGCGACAGGCAAGAGTTGATGAAAAGTTGCCGGCCAGCTTTGCACGCCGCATGAGGCAGGCGCTGCGGAGAAACTACGGGCCAATCTCACGCGCCGCGGCAAACAGGCGCTGAGAAGAAGCAGCCGACCGGCTTCGCGCGCCGCTTTACACGCGGAACAACTCATGATAAAATCGTAGCGGTGCGCCCGCAGGGCGTCAAAACAGTTCATGATTCGGAGGTTATCATCAGTGAAAGTATGGCAGGTTCTACTTATCATTCTGATTATTCTCGTCGTCGCGCTCATCGTGCTGTACTTCATGGGCAAGCGGCTGCAGAAGCGTCAGGCGGCACAGCAGGAACAGATTGAAGCGTCCAAGCAGCAGATGACGCTGCTCGTCATCGATAAAAAACGAATGCCGCTCAAAGACGCAGGGCTGCCGCAGGCGGTGGTCGACTCGGTACCAAAGCTCATGCGGCGAAACAAGATGCCGGTTGTAAAAGTCAAAGTCGGTCCCAGGATCATGACCATGATCGCGGACGACAAGATCTTCGATCAGATCCCGGTCAAGAAGGAAGTCAAAGCCACCGTGTCCGGTATCTATATCACCGATATCCGCGGCGCGCACGGCAAGCTTGATCCGGTCCAGCAGAAGAAAAAAGGCCTCCGCCAGAAGCTGTTCGCCTGGAGAGACAAAGTGCAGACAGATCTCGACGCGGCGCAGAACACAGGCAGCAAAAAGAAGAAAAAGAAGTAAGCAAAAGGGTTCCCGCTCCGGGAACCCTTTTCCTATGTCCGATGCCTGCCGCATGTATCTGTGATGCCTTTTGCTGCCCTGTGATACCGGCCGTACACCTGTGATGCCTTTCGCTGCCCTGTGATACCGGCCGTACACCTGTGATGCCTTTCGCTGCCCTGTGATGCCGGCCGGCTTTCCGTTATGCTTGCAGCGCCTCCTTCACGCGGCCGTCCAGCTCGCCGTCCTTCACATCGATCAGGATCGTCGATCCCTCGTGAATCTCACCTTTCAGGATGATCTTCGCCGCGAGCGTCTCCACATACTGCTGCAGGAAACGCTTCAGCGGGCGGGCGCCGTAAACCGGGTCGTAGCCATTTTCGATGACATACTGCTTCGCCTCTCCGCTGAGCTCGATCGCGATTTGCTGCGAAGCAAGACGCTTGTTGAGATCGGCAAGGAGCAGCTCCACGATGCCGCCGATGTTTTCCTTCGTGAGCGGGCGGAACAGGATGGTCTCGTCGAGCCTGTTCAGGAATTCCGGACGGAAATGCGCTTTCAGCTCCTCAAAGGCAAGGTCTCTCGCCTGCGCGCTGATGTCGCCGTCGTCCGTGATCCCTTCGAGCAGGTACTGCGAGCCGATGTTCGACGTCATAATGATGATCGTGTTTTTGAAGTCCACCGTCCGTCCTTGGCTGTCCGTGATGCGGCCGTCGTCGAGGACCTGCAGCAGCACGTTGAAGACATCCGGATGCGCCTTTTCCACCTCGTCGAACAGAACGACCGAATACGGCTTTCTGCGCACGGCCTCCGTCAGCTGGCCGCCCTCGTCGTACCCGACGTATCCGGGAGGCGCACCGATGAGGCGCGAGACGGAATACTTCTCCATGTACTCGGACATGTCGATCCGCACCATGTTGTTCTCATCGTCAAAGAGGCTTTCCGCCAGTGTCTTCGCGAGCTCTGTCTTGCCGACGCCGGTCGGGCCGAGGAAGAGGAACGAGCCGATCGGGCGGCGCGGGTCCTTGATCCCGGCCTTCGAGCGCAGGATCGCGTCCGCGACCTTCCGCACGCCTTCGTCCTGTCCGATCACGCGCTTGTGCAGCTGGTCCTCCAGGGACAGCAGCTTCTCTCTCTCGCCGGCTGTCAGCTTCGAGACGGGGATGCCGGTCCACTTCGAGACGATCTTCGCGATCTCATCGTCGTCGACCTCCTCATGCACCATGGACAGGTCCCTGTTCTTAACGATTTCCTCTGCTTCTTCAAGCGCCTTCTGGATTTTCGGAAGCTCGCTGTATTTCATGACGCCGGCTTTCTCGTAGTCGCCGTTTCTGGTCGCGATCTCGATCTGCGAATTCAGGTCATCGATCTGCTCGCGGTAAGTCTTGAGCCCTTCGACGGCTTTCTTCTCGTTCTCCCACTGCGTCACCTTCGTCTGGAAGGTGTCCTTGAGATCGGCGAGCTCTTTCTTCAGATTCTCGAGCCGGTCGTGGCTGAGCGCGTCCGTCTCCTTCTCCAGCGCCTTCTCTTCGATCTCCATCTGCGTGACGCGTCTCCGCATCTCGTCGAGCTCGGTCGGCATGGAGTTGAGCTCCGTCTTGATCAGCGCGCAGGCTTCGTCCACAAGGTCGATCGCCTTATCGGGCAGGAAGCGGTCCGTGATGTAGCGCTGGGACAGCGTCGCTGCCGAGACGAGCGCATTGTCCGTGATCTTAACGCCGTGATAGACCTCATAGCGCTCCTTGAGTCCGCGGAGGATCGAGATCGTGTCCTCTACGGTCGGCTCATTGATCATGACCGGCTGGAAACGTCTTTCAAGCGCCTTGTCCTTCTCGATATACTCTCTGTACTCGTCAAGCGTCGTCGCACCGATGCAGTGCAGCTCGCCGCGCGCCAGCATCGGCTTCAGCATGTTGCCGGCGTCCATCGCGCCGTCGGTCTTGCCCGCGCCGACGATCAGGTGCAGCTCGTCGATGAACAGGATGATGCGCCCGTCCGATTTCCGGACTTCTTCGAGGACGGCTTTCAGCCGCTCCTCAAACTCACCGCGGTACTTGGCACCGGCGACCAGGGCGCCCATGTCGAGCGCGAAGATATGCTTGTCCTTCAGATTGTCCGGCACGTCGCCGGCCACGATTCTCTGCGCCAGTCCTTCGATGGCGGCTGTCTTGCCGACGCCGGGCTCGCCGATGAGCACAGGGTTGTTTTTTGTTTTCCGCGAAAGAATCAGGATGATCTGCCGGATCTCGTCGTCTCTGCCGATGACCGGATCCAGCTTCTGCCGCTGGGCCAGCGACACCAGATCCTGCCCGTATTTCCCGAGCGCGTCATACGTCACTTCCGGGTTGTCCGTCATCACCTTCTGGTTGCCTCTCACCTGCGCGAGCGCCTTCAAAAAACTTTCCCGCGTAATGCCGAACTCCTGCATGAGCTCCTTCACGGCCCGGTTCGGGTACTTCAAGATGGCGAGAAACAGATGCTCGACAGATGTGTAGGCGTCGCCCATGGCCTTCGCCTCATCCGGCGCCTTTAAGAGGACCTTGTTGAGGTCGCCGCCGATATACTGCGATCCGCCGCTCACCTTGACCCGGCGTTCAATCGCCTGACGGACGGCTTCCGTGAAGGCTTCGTCATCGATTTCCATCTTTTCGAGCAGCTTCCGGATCAGACTGTCCTCCTGCCCAAGCAGCGCATAGAGAAGGTGCTCCTGCTCGACTTCCTGATTGCCGAAGTCCAGAGCGATCTTGTCGATCTCCATCAGAGCTTCTTTCGACTTCTGTGTGAATTTCTCAATGTTCATATATCCTGCCCCCTTTCCGCAAGGCGTTTTTTCTTTTAAAAAAGCCCTCAGTCGGCTTTGCTTCCCCCTGACGGCTTTCGATGGTCTGATCATAACACGCGTTGTTAGCACTGTCAATAGTTGAGTGCTAATTTT
>DEFE01000023.1:75339-75521 GCA_002350625.1 Lachnospiraceae bacterium UBA2860 | reverse complement strand
ATCTGCCGCTGCTCACGATGTGGATGATATACCGAAGTATGGCTTGCCCTTTGTCGCATTGCATACAATATAAAGATGACACGGGGTCTGACCCCCTGTCATATTGGTTTGCATAAATCCTTCTACTACGCAGCAGCTTCCGCCATACGTCCTCACCGACGACATTTGTGGAGCCGCGGCAG
>DEFE01000023.1:53189-75142 GCA_002350625.1 Lachnospiraceae bacterium UBA2860 | reverse complement strand
AGCTGAAGCTTACGTGCGATGCATACAGGGCACTTAGCGAATCGCAGATGAGCTTAGTACCCTGTAGGAGGTGAGGACGTTATGGCGGAAGCTGCGTCATTCGTGCTATAATAGATTTATGAATGAGAAAGCTTTACATACATTAGAATTCGATAAGATCATCACGCACCTCGCGACCCTTGCCTCCTCGGCGCCGGGCCGCGACCGCTGCCTCGCGCTCAGGCCCTCTGACTCTCTTCCGGAGATCAGCCGGCTCCAGGACGAAACCGAGGCCGCCCTCTCCCGCCTGCTGAAAAAAGGCAGCATCTCCTTCGGCAGCACCTACGACGTGCGGCCCTCGCTGAAGCGGCTGGAGATCGGCAGCTCCCTGAACAGCCGCGAGCTGCTCCAGATCGCGAAGCTGCTCGAGAACACGGCCCTCGTCCGCGCCTACGCGCGCCGCGAGCGCGACGCAGAAGAAGACGACATCCTCGTCCCGCTCTTCTCCGCGCTCGAACCTCTCACGCAGGAGACCGCGGAGATCAGAAGAGCCATCATTTCCGAAGAAGAGATCAGCGACGACGCCTCGCCGGCCCTCCGGCAGATCCGCCGCAGCATCCGTCTCTCGGGAGAAAAAGTCCGCACCGAGCTCACGCGCCTCATCTCAGGCTCGGCCCAGGAATACCTGCAGGACCAGCTGATCACCATGCGCGACGGCCGCTACTGCATCCCGGTCAAAAACGAATACCGCACCCAGGTCGCGGGCATCATCCACGACCAGAGCAAAACCGGCTCCACCGTCTACATCGAGCCGGCTTCTGTCGTGCGCCTGAACAACGAAATCCGCGAGCTCCAGATCAAAGAGACCCAGGAGATCGAAGTCATCCTCGCGAACCTCTCGCAGATGCTCGCCGAAAAGACAGGCTTCATCCACACCGACTACGACGCGATGGCCGAACTCGACTTCATCTTTGCCCGCGCGCGCCTCGCCCTCGAGCAGAACGCGACCAAACCGGTCGTTGGCGACGACGGCATCCTGGACCTCCGAAAAGCGCGCCACCCCCTCATCCCGAAGCAGAAAGTCGTGCCGATCGACATCCGCCTCGGAGAGGACTTCGACCTGCTCGTCGTCACCGGCCCGAACACCGGCGGCAAGACCGTCTCCTTAAAGACGACCGGCCTCCTCACCCTCATGGGCCTGTCCGGCCTCCATATCCCGGCGGCCAACCGGAGCCGCCTGTGCCTCTTCTCCGAAGTCTACGCGGATATCGGGGATGAACAGAGCATCGAGCAGTCGCTGTCGACATTTTCATCGCACATGACCAACGTCGTCGAATTCCTCCGCCTGGCGGACGAGCGCTCACTCGTCCTCTTTGACGAACTCGGCGCGGGCACGGACCCGACCGAAGGCGCGGCGCTGGCCATCGCGATCCTGAGCTCGCTGCACCGCCTCGGCATCCGCACGATGGCGACGACACACTACAGCGAGATCAAAATCTATGCCCTCAAAACACCCGGCGTCGAAAATGCCTGCTGCGAATTCAACGTCGACACGCTCTCCCCGACCTACCGCCTTCTCATCGGCGTGCCCGGAAAGAGCAACGCGTTCGCCATTTCCAGAAAGCTCGGTCTCTCCGAAGACCTCATCGACGAGGCGCGCTCCCTCTTAAGCTCCGAAGACGAATCCTTCGAGGACGTCATCTCGGGTCTCGAAAAAGAGCGGGCGGAGCTCGAGCAGGAGAAGCTCGCCGCCGCGCAGGCGCGCATAGAAATTGAAAAACTGGAAAAAGAGCTGAAAGAAAAAGAGGCCCGCCTCACGAGCCGGAAGAGAGACATTCTCTCCGACTCCTCCGAGGAGGCCAGAAAGATTCTCCAGGAAGCCAAGGACTACGCGGACAAGACCATCAGCTGGTACGCGAAGCACGGCGGGAATACAAGAGAAATGGAGCAGCAGCGCACCGCGCTCCGCGGCCGCATGGATGAACTGAGCAAGAACATCCGCGGCGTGGCGCAGGGCGACGGGGAAAAAGGAACGCTGACGGTCAAGGATCTCGCGATCGGGGACGCGGTCAAAGTCATTTCCCTCGGCCTAAAAGGCACGGTCAGCACGCTGCCGGACAGCAAGGGCTTCCTCTTCGTCACCCTCGGCATCATGCGCACCAAGGTCCGCATCGACGACCTGATCAAGCTCGACGAGGAAGAGATCACGGCGCCGAACCTGAAACGCACCGGCTCCGGAAAGATCAGCATGTCGAAATCCCTGTCCGTCTCGCACGAGATCAACCTTCTCGGAAAGACCGTCGACGAGGCCTGCCAGGAGCTCGACAAATACCTCGACGACGCGGCGCTCGCCCACCTCGAGACCGTGCGCATCGTGCACGGAAAAGGCACGGGAGCTCTGCGCGCCGGCGTTCAGAAGTACCTGAAGAGAAACCGCCACGTGAAATCCTTCCGCCTCGGCGAATTCGGCGAGGGCGATGCCGGCGTCACGATCGCGACGCTGAAATAAAAAAAGCAGCCCCGCTCCCGGCAGCAGCTGCCTTAAGCGGCGCTTAAGAAACCGGCGCAGCTGCTAAAGAAGCAGCTGCCTTCGCCGCTTTTTAGTGAAAACGGGGCTTGTCCAGATACCGGACGTGATCACCGTCCTCGATCGTGCGGGCGCGTCCGTCCGTGAGCACGCCGATGACGGCGCACGGAATCCCGGCGGCCGCATACGTCTCCGCGAGCACGACGCCGTCATGCGCAGCGATCACAAGCGCGCCCGAGGAATCCGCGGCATAAGGATCAATGTCCAGATACTCACAGATCTCGACCGTCTCCTGACGGATCGGGATCTTTTTCATCTGCACGCGCATGCCGCTCGTGAGCGTCTCCCCCAGCTCCCACAGCGCGGCGTATACCCCGCCCTTTGCCGGAGAGACGATGCAAATGGCGCCGCCCTGCGCCGCGATGCGGGCGGCCTCCGCCTCCCTTGCCCGCGCGTCCGCGATGGCCCTAAGATATCCGTCCCCACGAAAAAAGGAGGGGAACACTCTTCGCAGGTCCCCTCCGCTCTTACCTATTGCATCCTCCGCCGCCCGAAGCGCGGCGGATTCCGTCATCAGGATGGCAGCTTTCACAGCCGTTCTCCTCTTACTGAACCATCGGCAGCACCATCGAGACAATCATGGTCACCGCGATGATCACGGCGATGATGGCGATGACGAGGCGCTGTGTCTTTCTGTTCATCATATGCGTCCACTTCCTTTCCGGATTATTCAAGCGGATACTTGTCCGTGAGTTCCTTCACAATTGCTTTCGCCGCCGGGATATTGTCCTCAGAGGCAGCGACGAGGCTGATCGCCTCCGCGACGCGGTCCATATCCGCCTCCGTGAGGCCTCTCGTCGTCACGGCGGGCGTGCCGAGGCGGACGCCGGAGGTGACAAACGGAGATTCCGGATCCTGCGGGACCGTATTCTTATTGGCCGTGATATGCGCTTCGTCGAGCCGCTTCTCCAGCTCCTTGCCGGTGAGGCCGGTGCCGCGCAGGTCAAGCAGCATCAGGTGATTGTCCGTGCCGCCGGTCACGATCTTCAGGCCGCGGTTCATCAGGCCTTCCGCGAGCGCCTTCGCATTTTTGACGATGCGCTCCGCGTAGTCGATGTAGGAAGGCTGCAGATCCTCGAGAAGCATGACGGCCTTCGCCGCGATCGAGTGCATCTGCGGGCCGCCCTGCGTGCCCGGGAAGATCGACTTATTGAGCCCGTGCTCCTTCGCGAATTCCTCGGAGCTTAAGATCATGCCGCCCCTCGGTCCGCGCAGCGTCTTGTGCGTCGTTGTCGTCACGACGTGCGCATACGGGATCGGCGTCGGATGATATCCGGTCGCGACGAGTCCGGCGATGTGCGCCATGTCAACCATGAGGTAGGCGCCCACTGCGTCCGCGATCTCGCGCATCCTCTTGAAGTCAATGATGCGGCAATATGCGCTCGCGCCTGCGATGATCATCTTCGGGCGGCACTCCTTCGCGATCCGTTCGACCTCGTCGTAGTCGATGAAGCCTTCGTCATTGACACCGTAAGACACCTGGTGGAAATAATTGCCGGAAATATTGGCCGGAGATCCGTGCGACAGATGGCCGCCGTCACTGAGGCTCATGCCCATGTAGGTATCGCCCGGCTTAAGCAGCGCGTAGAAAACAGCCATATTGGCCTGTGCGCCGGAGTGCGGCTGAACGTTGGCGTAGGTGCAGCCGAACAGCTTCTTCGCTCTCTCAATCGCGAGCGCCTCGATCTCATCGACGCACTGGCAGCCGCCGTAATAGCGGTGCCCGGGATACCCCTCCGCGTACTTGTTGGTGAGGACACTCCCCATCGCCGACATGACGGCCTTGCTTGCCCAGTTTTCCGAGGCGATCAGCTCGAGGTGAGAGTTCTGTCTTTCGAACTCCGCCTCGATCAGACGGGCTACCTCGGGATCCACCTTTGCGATGTCTTCCAATGTGTACATAATAATCTGCTCCTCCTCTTTCCTTTATGTTCCCTGCGTCTCATGCTTCTTGCTCATATTGGCAAAACGGGTGTATTCCGGCAGCCACACGAGCTTCGTCGTGCCGATCGGCCCGTTTCTCTGCTTGGCGATCAGGATCTCCGCAACGCCCTTCTCGTCGGAGTCCTTGTGGTAATAATCGTCGCGGTAGATGAACATCACCACGTCCGCGTCCTGCTCGATCGCGCCGGATTCGCGCAGGTCCGAGAGCATCGGGCGGTGATCCTCCCGCGTCTCCACCGAGCGGTTCAGCTGCGAGAGCGCGACGATCGGGATGTTCAGCTCTCTCGCGAGTGATTTCAGCGCGCGGGAGATGTCTGAGATCTCCTGCTGCCTGTTCTCGCCGGAACGTCCGTTGCCGGCCATCAGCTGCAGGTAATCGATGAAAATGATTTTGATATCCGCGTCCAGCTTATATTTTCTCGCCTTCGAGCGCATCTCCGTGATCCCGATGCCTGGCGTGTCGTCGATGATGAGGTTTGACGCCGCGATGACGCCGGAGGCCTCCACCAGCTTTGACCAGTCGCTGTCGGACAGCTTGCCGGTCCGGATCTTCTGCGCGTCGACGCGCGACTCAAGGGAGAAAAGCCTGTTCATGAGCTGCCCGCTCGACATCTCCAGCGAGAAGAGCGCGCAGGGCAGATTCTTCCGGAAGGCCATATACTCGCAGATATTGAGCGCCAGCGCGGTCTTTCCCATGGACGGGCGCGCGGCGATCAGGATGAAGTCAGAGTTCTGCAGCCCCGAGGTCTTGTAATCGAGATCGTAGAAGCCGGTCTCAAGACCCGTCACGTGGCTCGCGGATTTCGAGGCCGACGCGATCGACTCGAGCGTGTTCACGACGACGTCACGGATCGGCACATAATTATCCGCGCTCCGCTGCTGCAGCACGCGGAACATCTCCTTTTCCGCACTGTCCAGGATCTCATCCGTCGCCTGCTTCTCCTGATAGCAGTTCTCCTCTATCGCCGCGGCGGTTGAGATGAGACGCCGGAGCGTCGCCTTCTCCCTGACGATCTGTGCATATTCTCTTATGTTGGCGGAGGTCGGCACCGCTGTCAGCAGATCTCTCACGAAGGCCATGCTGCTGAGCTCCTCGGGGACATCCTGCTTCTTCAGGGCGTCCTGCAGCGTCACGAGATCGATCGCGCGGTCCGACTCGCTGAGCTGCCGCAGCGTCTCGAAGACGATCCCGTACTGCCTGTCGTAGAAGTCGTCCTTTGTGAGGATCTCGAGGGCGGCAAACACGGCGTCCTCGCTCATCAGCATCGAGCCGATCACCGATTTCTCCGCTTCCGTGCTGTGCGGCGGAATCCGCCGGATCAGTGCTTCGTCCATCAGATTTCCTTTACGTTGACTTTAAGAACGGCCGTTACCTTCGGGTGGAGGCGCAGATCAACTTCATGAGCGCCGACTTCCTTGAGCGGCGCGTCGAGCAGAAGCTTCTTCTTGTCAATCTCGATGCCGAGCTGTTCCTTCACGGCGTCGGCGATCTCCTTCGAGGAGACGGACCCGAAAGTGCGCCCGTTCGCGCCGACCTTGACCTTCACGTCGATCGACTTCTTCTCGATCTCCGCCTTCAGCTCCTCGGCGGCCTTCAGCTGCTCCGCCTTAAGGCGCTCCTCGCCGCGCTTTTTGGCGGCAAGATCCTTCATATTGCCGTCCGTGGCGGGAACCGCCAGCTTCTTCGGCAGCAGCATGTTGCGGGCGTAGCCGTCGCTCGCATTCACGACGTCTCCTTTTTTTCCGAGTGATTTGACGTCTTCAAGCAATATGACTTTCATGCGATGTCTCCCTCCTCTTTCATCTCCATAATCGTACTCTTAAGAAGCGCTTTCGCTTCCTCCAGGGTGTAGTCCGACAGCTGCGCGCCGGCGACACTTAAGTGCCCGCCGCCGCCGAGCCGCTCCATGATGAGCTGCACGTTGACCTCGTCGATCGCGCGCGCGCTGATGTAGACCTGCCCGTTATACTCCGTCATGACAAAGGTGGCCTTGATGCCACGGGTATTTAGAAGCTCGTTGGCGGCCTGCGCAGACACCACGGTAGGCGAATGCAGTCCCTCGCTTGGGCAGACCGAAACGGCAAACTCGTCCATGAAGATCTCCGCGTCCGCCACCGCCTGGGCTTTCGCGCGGCAGTCCTCCACGTCGTCGCGGAACATCTTGCGGACGCGCGTCACGTCGGCGCCGTTGCGCCGGAGGTAGGCCGCCGCCTCGAAGGTCCTGACGCCCGTCCTCGCGATAAAGTTGCTCGTGTCGAGCACGATGCCCGCATAGAGCGCATCGGCCTCAATGCTGCGCAGCTTCACGTCCTCGCCGAAGTACTGCAGCACCTCCGCCACCATTTCGCAGGCGCTCGACGCATAAGGCTCGATATAGGACAGCACGGCGTTCGTGATGCGGTCGTCGCCCTGTCTGTGGTGGTCGAGCACGACGATGCTGCCCGTGCGCCCGAGCAGCTCCTCACAGGCCGTGTACGAAGGCTTGTTGGTATCGACGACGACAAGCACCGTGTCCGCGCCGGTCAGCTCCCGCGCGCGCTCCTGCGTGACGAAAAAGTCAGCGTCATACTCCTGGTCCGCCCGGAAGCTCTCGATGACGGGACGAACGTTGTCGGAAATGTCGTCAGCCACGATCGATACCGGCACCCCGACGGTCCTCGCCGCGCGGCCGATGCCGATCGCAGCGCCGATCGCGTCGATGTCCGCGATCTTGTGCCCCATGACGACCACTCTCGAGCGGCTCTCGATGATCTCCTGCAGCGCCTGCGCCTTGACGCGGGCCTTGACGCGGGTGATCTTCTCCGTCGACTCCGTGTTGCCGCCGTAGAAATGCGTCCGGAACCCGTCGCGCACGACGACCTGGTCGCCGCCGCGGCCGAGCGCCAGCTCGAGCGCGTTGCGCGCGATATCCGCATTTGCCAGATAGCTCTCCTCCCCGCAGCCGATGCCGATCGACAGCGTGAGGGACATCTCATTTCCGATATTGACCGTCTTCACGTCGTCAAGGATCGGGAAGCGCTGCTCCTCGCACTCGAGGAGCGACTTCTTGCGCATGACGAAGAAGAAACGGTCGTGCGAAAGCTTCCTGATGATACAGTCCACTTCGCCGAAATACTTGTTGATCTTCCGCTCCACGAGCGCAAGGAGAAGCGATCTCCGGACGTCCTCGACGCCCTCCATCGCCTCGTCGTAGTTGTCGAGGCTGAGCAGGCCGCAGACGATCTGGCTGGCTTCCTTCTCCTCCGTCAGCCGCGTCAGGTCCGTCTCGTCAAACAGGCAGACCGCGATGAGATATTCCTGATCCGTCCCGACGAAGGATCCGTTCTCGCTGAGCAGCTCAGTCACGTAGACCCGCTTCATCTCCGCGCGGTAGATCCGTCCGTTCCTCTCGATTTCAAGGGTCCGGCTCTCCTCGCTGTCGGGGAGGTTTTCCTCCTCCGCCTCCTCGAAGAGATCCGTGATCTTCCGGTGATAGCGCTTGCTCTTGCCGGACAGCTCCGCAAATGCGTCGTTCATCCAAAGGAAGCTGCCTTCCTCGTCGAGCAGCGCGTACGGCAGTCCGAATTCCTGCAGCAGGTTCTTCTGTACCTGGCCGTATTGCGTCGCAAATGCGATCATCTCGTTCATGAGGCGCGGACTGCTGCGCATGTACAGCGTCACCGTGACCACCGCATAGATGCCCATGAAAATAAGACCGATCACACCTGCAGTGCGTCCCGCCTTCAGAAACAGGAGCAGGACCAGCAGCGCCCACAGCAGGAGCAGTGCAATCGGCCACACCAGATATGTCTTCAGTTTTCCGTTTACTTTGAGGTTTTTCAAACCTTAAAAGCCCCCCGAAGCACAGCCGTTTTCGCATCTCCCGATACGAAAAAGACCGTCATTACCTTAAAAGACAGCAATGACGGTAAGAGTATATCACATTCGATTAATCCTGTACATAAGGAAGGATTGCGAGATGACGCGCGCGCTTGATGGACGTCGTCAGCTCTCTCTGATGCTTCGCGCAGTTTCCGGTGATGCGTCTCGGAAGGATCTTGCCTCTCTCGGAGATGTATCTCTTCAGCTTGTTGACGTCCTTGTAGCTGATCTCACTGTCCTTGCCGCAGAAGACGCAGACTTTCTTCCTTCTGTGGAAGCCGCCCTTTCTTCTGAATCCGCCTTCACCGTTTGCTCTCTGAAATGCCATGACTTTTCTCCTTTTTCACATGATCCCGCAACTTATGCTTTAGTTGAACGGGAGCTCCTCGTCGATGCCGTCCGGTATGTTCATGAACCCGTCTGCCGATGTATCAGGAGCGCTTCCCTGCCTGCTGTCCGCCGCATAGTCGCGGCTCTGCGGATCCGCCGGAGCGCGATAGCTCGATGCGCTCTGCTGGCTCGCTGCCTTGCTCTCGGCAAACTCCTGATTCTCGACGACGATCTGGTTTCTGTAGACCATCCGGCCGTCTCTGTCTGTATAGTTATCATTCTGCAGTCTTCCCTGCAAGACGATCTTGGTGCCCTGGTGGAGATACTTCTCGACGAATTCCGCCTGGCGCCCGAAGACCACGCAGTCAAAGAAGTCTGCATCGGGCTGTCCGTCTCTCTTGAACCTGCGGTCGACTGCGATTCTGTAGTGAGCGATCGCCGTCGCATTTTCGCCGGAGGAGTAACGGATTTCCGGGTCTCTGGTCAAACGTCCCATTAAGATGACAGTATTCATAGTATACCTCTTTCTTTCCGATCTGTTCTATTAAGAAAGCTTATCAGGCGGGACGCATGCCTTGCCGTGCAAGGTCTGCACGTATGTCTTAAGCGTCTTCGCCTTCCTCAGCCGCTGCTTCTTCAGCCGGAGCTTCTTCTTCGGCAGCTTCCTCAGCCGGGGCTTCCTCAGCAGCTGTCTCCTCGACTTCTTCCTCGGAAACTTCGCCTTCTTCAGCCTCTTCCTCTTCGGTCTTCTCCGGAGCTACGGAGAATGTGTCATTTTCACCCTTGCGGACGACAAGATAGCGGAGCACATTGTCCATGATGCGCATGCGCTGTTCAAGTTCGTTCGGGCAGCTCGTGTCTTCCGTCTCAAACTGGATGAAGTAGTAATACGCTTCCGTCTGCTTCTCGATCTCATAAGCGAGACGTCTCTTGCCCCACTCTTCGGTCTCGCCGACCGTGCCGTTGTGGCGCGCGATGTAGTCCTTCGCTCTGTCGAGGACTGCGGTACGTGTCTCGTCATCGAGCTTTGCGCTGATGACCAGTGCCAGTTCATACTTGTTCATAACCGTTTTTACCTCCTTTTGGTCTTTGGCCTTCCGTTCTTTGCCGGAAGACAAGGAACAATCTGAAAACTCTCACGAACCATTACTATAACATAAAGCATTTTCTATCGCAAGGACTTCCCGCATAAAAAAAAGACCTGCGCGTCAGACGCGCAGGCAGGAAAAAACTTCTCCGATGGGGCCGCTGATCACAAGATCCGCCATGCGGTCCCTTGATGTCGCTGATTTGTTGACGAGGACGAGCTTGTCGCCGCTGAAATAATCGATGAGGCCGGCAGCCGGGTAGACGACGAGCGAGGTGCCGCCGATGATCAGGCAGTCGGCGTTGCGGATCGCATTGACCGCGCCGTTGATGACGTTCTGGTCAAGCCCCTCCTCGTAGAGGACGACGTCCGGCTTCACGAGGCCGCCGCATTCGTCGCAGCGCGGAACGCCTTCGCAGTTCCTTATGAAGTCCCCGTCAAAGAACTTGCCGCACTTCGTGCAGTAGTTTCTGTGCACGGAGCCGTGGAGCTCATACACGACGCGGCTCCCCGCCTTCTGGTGCAGCCCGTCGATATTCTGGGTGACCACCGCCGTGAGCTTCCCAGCCTTTTCCATCTCGGC
Source organism: Lachnospiraceae bacterium UBA2860 (assembly GCA_002350625.1). Lineage (GTDB taxonomy): Bacteria > Bacillota > Clostridia > Lachnospirales > Lachnospiraceae > Chordicoccus. Next base: position 64,770 of record DEFE01000023.1, on the reverse strand, counting down.
GAGCTTTTTGTGCGCCGCATTCGGCTCCGCGTCCGTAATCAGCATCTTGTCCTTGTAGAAGCGGTAGAACTCTTCCGTGTTTCTGACAAAGAAGCTGTGGCTGATGATGGTCTCCGGCGGATACTTGTACTTCTGATTGTACAGGCCGTCCTGGGAGCGGAAGTCCGGAATGCCGCTCTCCGTGGAGACGCCGGCGCCTCCGAAGAACACGATGCTTCTGTGGGAATCGATGATCTCCTGCAGCTCACTGATCTGTGCTTTCCAATCACTCATAGATTTCTCCGTTCGGCCGGCAGGGCCTTATGCCTTGCCGAGTATTTTCTTTCTGTTTTTCGCGCTGTTTCTCACCATGCTCACGGCTGTCAGGTCCGTGCTGCGGAAGTATGTCTTCATGAGAGAGGCGTATGCTTCCGGCTTTGTGCCGGCAGCGGTCTCAACCGCGCTCTGTCCCGCCGCCTGATACCGGAACGTGATCTTCTTCTCGCTGCCTTCTTCGATCTCCTGCTCGACGTCTCTCTCCGCGTAGCAATAGCGCACAAGCTTTGTGCCGCGCATGCGGAACAGGGAATAGGACATCTGCGTCTTCATCGTGTAGGCGTCGCTCGTGTCGATCGTGCAGGGGCAGTAGAGCGCTTTGTATTTGGATGAGTAGAGGATCTTCTGCCCGTTCATCCGGACCGTGTAGTCGTTCGTCCCGAGGTTCTTCACAAAGCGGACCTTGCCGCCGCGGATGGTGAACACATAGAAGGTGATGGCCGGCGGATCCCAGTTCGGAGCATTGCGCGCCACGATCAGTTCCTTCACGCCGTCGCCGTTAATGTCGAGGAGGCAGAAAGAGATGGTCTTCTTCTCGTAGCGGCCGCTGCCGTAGCGGTCATAAAAGGTGAGTCCGTATGTGGAAAGTCCGTTGTCCGTCTTCTTTTTCAGCTTGTAGGTGAACTCATCCTGCTTCAGGAAGTCGGCGTAAAGCGTGTAGTCCGCCTTGGTCTTCGCCTCGACGCATACGCTGAAGAGGATGAGGAGGGCAAATGTAAGGAGAACCGCCCGCATCATTCGTCTAATACTCATCACATCGACCCCCTTTCTCTCCTGCGGCATTTGTTTTTTATGCGCCGCGGAGCAAATAAAAACAAAAAGTCTCACATATGTTTCATATATGAGACTTTATCATGACTTTGTTACGATTTTAGGGGGTAAACCATTTCTTTTCTGGTAAGATTCTATAAATATCCGGCATCGGAAGTTTTACCTCACGCGCGCCTTAAAACTGCCCGTTTTTTACGCTTCCGGCGCTGCGGTCGGCGTCACCTTCCCCGGTCCGTTTTACGCTTCCGGCGCCGCGGTCGGCGTCGTCGGCGTCACCATCGTCGGGCCCGTCGCCGCTTTCCGCTTCGGCCGCGTGGAGGACACGCACTTGCCGATGACCACGCACCGCACCGAGCTGTCCGAAGTACAGGTCGACAGGATTACGGTCTTGTCGCTCTTCGACAGCGGCACCTTGTTCTTCACGTTGGACTGCTTCTGCATCTTCTCCTCCCACGCGAGGAACTCCGGGCCGTTCTGTGTGTAGAGCGTATAGGTGTCCGATTCGGCCCCCGTCGTGAAGATCGAGAAGATGTGGTAGCGGTAATTGCCGTCCGGCGTCAGAATCCAGAAGAAGGGATGCTCGTCGTATTTCTTCTGGTCGTTCATGTACTTCAGCATGCCGAACATACTGCCGTTCTTCATGTTGTGGCCGTAGACGATNNGGGAGTGAAGGGAGCTGGCGCGCTGCGCCTGAGGGAGTCCTCTCTGAGGGAGCTGGCGCACAGCGCCTGAGGGAGTTTCTTCACAATCCCACATGAAAACGAGAAGAACCTTTTTCATGCCTTGAAGGAGGATGTACAAATGCTGGTGGGAGACGAGGCGCTGGATTTGAGGCTGACGCTGATCGACTCGGCCCAGTGCTTCAGGTGGGTGGAAAAGGACGGCCGGTTCGGGTGCGTGTTGGACGGCAGGGCCGTGTGGCTTCACCGGGACGACGACGGCATCCACGCCGAGGGCGGCGCGGACCGGGAGGCCCTGCGCCACTACCTGGATCTGGACCGGGACTACGGTGCGCTGGCGGCGGAGTACGGCCACATCCCCGCGGCGCGGCGGGCGATCGGGCTGTATCCCGGCCTGCGGGTGCTGAACCAGCCGGCCTGGGAGGCGCTGATCTGCTTCATACTGTCGGCCAACAACAACGTGCCGCGCATCCGGGGGCTGGTGGCGGCGTTGAGCGCGCGCTACGGCGAGGACTGCGGCGGCCTGCACGGCTTCCCGACGCCGGAGGCCCTCGCCAACGCCGACGAGGCGGCGCTCAGGGCGCTGAAGGTGGGGTATCGGGCCCGGTATCTGATCGACACGGCGCGGCGGGTGTGCGACGGCTTTCCCCTCGACGACCTTCGGCGCATGCCCTGCGACGAGGCCCGGGCGCGGCTGGTCAGCCTGCCCGGGGTGGGGGAGAAGGTGGCCGACTGCGTGCTTCTGTTCGGCTGCGAACAGACCTCGGCCTTCCCGGTGGACGTGTGGGTGGCGCGGCTGCTGACGGACTGGTTCGGCCTCGAGTGCAGATCCCGCAGCGCCCTGGGCCGCCAGGCCCGGGCGCTGCTCGGCGAGCACGCCGGGCTGATGCAGCAGTTTCTGTTCCACGCCGCCCGGACGGGGGGAGTGGAGCTTGGGGGATAGAAGAGTGGAGAGCGGAGAGTGCAGAGTGCAGAGTACAGAGTACAGAGTATCGAGTGGGGTCCATCGCTCGGCTGTCGTTGTAGGGGCGCTTCCGCGCTTGCGCCTGACCTCATCGCCCGGAACCTCGTCGTAGGGGCGGCGATGCGCCGCCCGCCCGAACGGAACCATGGATTCGTATTGGGCGGGCGCAGCATCGGCGCCCCTACGCGATATATAACGGCATTTCTAAAACTGCACTCTGTACTCTTAACTCTTCACTCTGTTATTATAATCCCGCGAACAGCGCCCGGATGCTCTGCTCATCCTCGTCGGGGCGCAGCCGGCGCAGGGCGAGTATGAACCGGCCCTCGCGGTTGGTGTAGTCGCAGGTGACCAGCAGCAGTAGCTTATCGCCGTAGCGCACGTCCACGGGCAGTTTGAGGGCGCTGCGGCTTATCATCTTGAGGGTGAAGAGCTCGAAGCGGGTCTCGTCGAACACGAACTGGCGCACGTCGAAGTAGTGGCTGTCGCCGGGCTTCATGCTGGCGGTGAAGGCGGCGAAGGGCACGTACAGCCGGTTTTCATAGATCGTGTCGAAGCGCGCCAGCGGGTGCATCTTCATGAAATTGAGGGCGGCGAAGCTGTCCAGGCGCCCGAACATGGCGCCGTTTTTCATGTTGTGGCCGTAGACGATCGTGTTGGGATCCGCGAAGTCCGGCTTGTTGTGATAGTCTTCAAAAATGGAGCCAGCGTACAGGTACTGCTTCCTGAATGTCTGGTGCAGATAGAACTCATTGTTGTCCGCGCGGCAGACCGGATAGCTGATGCTGTTCTGCCCGTCGATGTAGATCCAGCCGACGACCTCCGGATTGATCTCCTTGAGCTCCTTCCAGTCGACCTCGAGCGGCGCCTTGGCGTCCTCAATCAGCAGCTTCTCCGCAGGCGTCGCGGTCACCACCTTTAAGGGAGCGTGCTTGCCGTTCTTCCCGCTTGCAGCTGCCTGCGTGCCGCTGTTCTTGCCGGCCGTACCGCTTTTCTGATCGGCCGCGCTGCTGTTCTTGCCGGCTGCACTGCCGCTCTTGCCCGCCGCGCTGCTCTGGCTCTCCGCACTGCTGTCCGTGCCAGTCGCACCGCTCTGACTCTCTGCGCTGCTGTCCGCGCTCGACGCACCGCTCCGGCTCTCCGCGCTGCTGTCCTCACTCGCTGCAACGCTCTTACTCTCCGCGCTGCTGTCCGTGCCCGCCGCACCGCTCTGACTGTCCGCGCCGCTGTCAGCATCAGCTGCGCCGCTCTGACTGTCCGCGCCGCTCACGGCACCCGCTGCGCCGTCCGGGTTCTCCGCGCCGCTGCCCGTATTTTCATCGCCGCTGCCCACGATCCCGGCGTCGCCGCTCAGGGTCTCCGCGCCCGCACTCTCACCGTCCGAAAGCACATCCGCCGCGGCGCTTTCCGCAATCGTTTCCACAGACACGGCTGAAGATCCCGCCGCGCCGGCGACCGGCTTCGTGAAGGACTCGGCGAGCTCACTGTATTCGTCATCCGCCGCCTTATAGCCTCTGTACATCGTAAACAACTGATAAGCCGAATAGCAGAACACGCCGATCGCCACGATCAGAATGATCGTGCGCACAGGTCCGAGTCCGCCGCCTTTTTTATCATCCATGCTGTTTTACCTCGCGCTGCTGTGAACGGAGGACAGTTCTTACATTCACTGATTATTGCGAGCGCAGAACCATCCGCTGTCCTGTTTCAGTTTTGCGGACGCAGAACCGTCCGCTGTCCTTTTTCAGTTTTGCGGGCGCAGAACCGTCCGCAGTTCTCCTTTAGTATACCACCACGGCCGTGCCGATTGACACGGTATCGTAGATCGCCTCCATCTTGTCCACCGGGATATTCACGCATCCGTGCGATCCGTTGGAGAGATAGATATTCCCTCCGAAGGCGCCGCGCCACGGCGCGTCGTGGAGTCCCTGCCCGCCGTTGAACGGGCACCACCAGCTGACCGGGGAGGAGTATCCCTGCACGTCCATGCGCCCCAGCGTCGCCGGGGACTTCTTCGCGTCGATCGCAAATACGCCCCGGATCGTCTCGCGGTCCGGCGTCGGCCGGCCGGTGACGACGTCCGTCGCGACGATCAGCTCATAGTCTTTGTAGCACCACAGCTTCTGCTGCGAGAGCGACACCTCGACATAGGTGCCGGTCAGATCGCCATTGTCCCAGCCCATCGCCTCGTAGAGCCACTCGGCGTGGTAGACGCCGCTTTCGGCATTTTCGAGCTGAGATTTGAGCTTTGCGATCGTGTTGTCCTTGTGGATGCACCAGCCGTAATCGCCGCCGGGCACCACGATGTCCTGTCCGTCATAAGTCCGGAAGCTGCGGTCGGCGCCGAAGGTGTCGTAGCGGGATCCCCAGGTGTAGACGAGATCCGAGACCCAGCTCGTATCGAGGGTGACATTTTCGCCGTCGTCCGTGATATAGGGCAGCAGGAAATTCCTGTCGATGTCCTCGTAGTTGTCGCCGAACTCATAGGTGATGTGGATGCCGAGCAGCCGGTTCCACTGGTCGCGCCGCCGGACGAGGTTCTCGTTGTCGCTGAGGATCTGCGGGTGCTCATAGCAGTCCGGCTCGACGAGGCTCACGCTGCGCTCGGATTTGTCGAGCGCGGCGAGGATCGTTTTCTCAACCTCTTCAGCCTTCAGCTTGTTGCCCTGGATCTCCGGCTGTACCTCGTAATTGCCCTCCGCGTTCTGGATCAGCATCGCATCCGCCGGTTCCGTCACGAACGTCCCGTCAAAGCAGCGCATCTTCCGGATGGCGGCGAGCGCTTTCTCCTTGTCGTAGGTCGTGCCGGCGGAAATCTCGAACTTCTGTCCTTCGCGGAAATGCTTATACCAGTGTTCCGCGTCCTGGCTCTCCATGAACTCGTCGACCTTTCCGTCGTCCACATAAGCCCAGCCGACATCCTCCGAGCTCAGCACCTCCTCGGCGCCGTCCTTCTCCGCGACGGTCAGCGAGTAGCGGGAGATGTCATTTTTGATGCTGTTCTTGATCACGTCCACCGTCCGGAAGGACACGTCCGTCCCGTTGATGGTCGTCCCCTCGTAGAAATGCGTCGAGTAGTACTCGCGGTAGTGATCATAGATCGCGTAGCCGCCCGCGCCGAGCAGGCAGGCGATGATGACGAGCACAAGGAACAGCTTCACCGCCGAGAGCGCCGTCGCGCGTCTCCTGCGCTTCTTAAGCTCCTCCTTCGACGGCTCGACGTGGACAACCTCCTCCGTCAGATCTCCCTCCGGAAGCTCGATGTCGTCATCCTCCGGTCCTTCGATATCGGAGAGCCTCAGGTCGACATCGTCCGGAAGCATCTTCCCCTTTTTTTGCTTCATTAAATAACCCCTTTCTCTGCCGCATAAAAAGATGCTCTCCCCCCTCGCATGCCTCTTATGCGCCGGCCGGATCCGCCGGCTCCGCCCTCTTTATCCGAGGAACTTCTCTGCACTCACGAGCCGCACCGCGAGCACAAACACCTGCGCTGCCTTTTCAAGCTCGTCGAGCTCCGGGTAAGACGGCGCGATGCGGATGTTCCTGTCGCGCGGGTCCTTTCCATACGGAAATGTCGCGCCCGCGGGCGTCAGCTTCACGCCGGCCTCCGCGCATTTCGCCACGATCGCCTTCGCGCAGCCGTCAAGCGCGTCGAAGGAGATAAAGTAACCGCCCTTCGGCTTCGTCCACGAACCGATCTCAAGGGCGCCGAGCGACGTCTCGAAGATGTCGTAGAGCATCTCGAACTTCGGCCTTAAGATCGCCGCGTGCCGCCGCATGTGCTCATGCATATTCGCCATATTCCCGAAGAAACGCACGTGGCGCAGCTGGTTCATCTTGTCGTGACCGATGGTCTGCACCAGCATGTGCTTTGCCGCGTCATCCAGGTTCTTCTTCGACGCCGTCAGCGCCGCAAGTCCCGATCCCGGGAAGGTGACCTTCGAGGTCGAGATAAACTTAAAGACAATATCCGGATTCCCCGCCTCACGGCATTCGCTCAAGATCTCCAGGATCACGTCCTGTCTGTCCGGATCGTCGTAGAGGTGGTGGATCGAATAGGCGTTGTCCCAATAGATGCGGAAATCAGGCGCCGCCGGCTTCAGGTGCGCAAAACGGCGCACCGTCTCGTCCGAGTAGCTGTAGCCCTGCGGGTTCGAATACTTCGGCACGCACCAGATGCCCTTGACGGCCGGGTCGCTCTCCACGTACTTCTCGACGAGGTCCATATCCGGGCCGGTCTCCGTCATCGGGATATTGATCATCTCAATTCCGAAATACTCCGTGATGCGGAAGTGTCTGTCATAGCCGGGCACCGGGCAGAGGAACTTCACCTTGTCCAGTCTGCACCAGGGTGTCTCCCCGCACACGCCGTGCGTATAGGAGCGCGAGACCGTATCGAACATGATATTGAGCGACGAGTTGCCGAAGATGATCATGTCGTTCTCGTCCACCTCCGACATCGCGCCCATCAGGCGCTTCGCCTCCGGAATGCCCCGGAGCACGCCGTAATTGCGGCAGTCCGTCCCGGTCTCGTCATTGAAGTAACTGTTCGAGTGAAGCACGTCCATCATCGCGTCGGACAGCACGATCTGATCATGGGAAGGCTTGCCTCTCGACATATCGAGCTTCAGCTTCTTCGCCTTAATCTCCGCAAACTGCGCCTCCAGCGCCGCCTTCTCGGCCATCAGCTCCTCGCGTGACATCTGTGCATATGGCTTCATGTAATTCCCTCCTGCCGGAATCTATATTTCGAGTCCTGACTTAATGTTTCCGGATGCGAAGGTTGTAGTCCTCATGCTTCGCATTCGGAAACAAACTTCAGCTCCTGACTTTAACAATTACAAACGATTTTACGTCAGGGCACAAATGATGTCAACATCTTGCAAAGGAGCCGCCCCCTACGGTACAATGAGCACGAAATAAAGACGCGGAGGCACATATGTGGATAGCCGACAAATGGAAAGACTATGAAGTCCTCGACACATCCGCCGGGGAAAAGCTCGAGCGGTGGGACAGCTACCTCCTCATCCGGCCCGATCCCCAGGTCATCTGGCAGACGGACAGGCGCCATCCCGGGTGGAAGAAGCCGAACGCCCACTATCACCGCAGCGCAAAAGGCGGCGGCAGCTGGGACTTCTTTGACCTGCCCGAGAGCTGGCAGGTCCGCTACGACACGCTCGTCTTCAACCTGAAGCCCTTCAGCTTCAAGCACACCGGCCTCTTTCCGGAGCAGGCGGCCAACTGGGACTTCTTCCGCCCGCTGATCAAAAGCGCCCGCAGGCCCGTGAAGGTCCTCAACCTTTTCGCCTACACCGGCGGCGCGACCTGCGCCGCTCTCGAAGCGGGCGCCTCCGTCACCCACGTCGACGCTTCCAAAGGCATGGTCACCTGGGCCCACGAAAACGTGCGCTCCTCCGGCCTCGAAGACAAGCCCGTCCGCTGGCTCGTCGACGACTGCATCCGCTTCGTCGAGCGCGAGATCCGCCGCGGCAATCATTACGACGCCATCATCATGGATCCGCCCTCCTACGGACGCGGCCCCAAAGGCGAAGTCTGGAAGCTGGAAGACGAAGTCTTTCCCCTCATCACGAACTGCGCGCGCCTCCTTACGGACGACCCACTCTTCTTCCTCATCAGTTCCTACACGACCGGCCTCCAGAGCGGCGTGCTCGCCTACATGCTGCACACGGCGCTGAAAAGCCACGCGCCCGCGCAGATCGAAGCCGGCGAGATCGGCCTCCCTGTCACCGAAAACGGCCTCGTTCTCCCCTGCGGCTGCGCCGGGCGGGCCGTCTGGAAAACATGACAAGGGGTCAGACCCTCTGTCACATTTACATTGCATACAATATGACAAGGGGTCAGACCCCGTGTCATATTTCAAAAAAAGGACACCGCCAAGCGGTGTCCTTTTTCACTGATTTCTCAATCATTCGACGAAGGAGGCGTTGACCCAGCCGGTCTCCCCGTCCACTTCGACCTTGTACCAGCCGTCCGCGCTCTCAAGGATCTTGACCTCGTCGCCCTCGAACAGCGTAAACAGTACGTTGTCGTCGCCGTCATCCGTCGTCGGCGTCTCGCGGACATTGACTTCGTCGCCTGTGATATAGCCCGTGTTGCCTTCGCCGGCCGGCTCATATGTGCTCTCCTCGGGAGCCGCCGTCGGTTCCGCGTTATCCGCAAGAAGCTCGGCCTCACTCTCCGCTTCCGAAGCTGTGCTCGCAGCTGTCGCCGCAGTGCTTGTCAGCGGCGCCGCATTATACGTATTGCCTGTTCCCGACACTTCCTCATCGGGAGCCGCTGCCGTAAGGTCTGCCGCCGGTGCGGACGTCACCTCTGTGGCCGCCACCGTCTGGGGTACGATCTCCGGTACGGAAGATACGGCGCTCTCAGCTGCCGAAATGCTTGCAGAAAGAACCGCCGGCTGTTCCACCGCTGCGCCTTCCGCGATCGACGCGGTCGAGTCGCTGTCTGTCAGAGAAGAAATCGTTCCCGAATTCCCGCATGCGGTCAGAGCGATCGCAGCAGCCGCTGCCGCCATGACTGACATAGCTTTTACCCGATTGAATTTCATACTCATAAATCCCCTTTCCAACTGTTCATCTCCCCGCAGCCTGTGCCCTTCGCCGCAGGTACGGTTTTTCAAATCCCGCATATTCCGCATATAATAAGGGTAAGCGGGATATGTCACCACTCTACGGCATCATATCATTTTCCCTAAAGAACGTCAAGGGCGGCAAAAAAGGGCCGCCGCATGGATGCGGCAGCCCTTCCGTAAATCGGTTTTAATTATTCGATGATCGTAGCCACACGGCCGGAACCGACAGTACGTCCGCCTTCACGGATAGCGAAGGTAAGACCCTGCTCCATAGCGATCGGGTGGATCAGCTCAACGCTCATCTCGACGTTGTCGCCGGGCATGCACATCTCTGTGCCTTCCGGAAGGTTGATCACGCCTGTGACGTCCGTTGTTCTGAAGTAGAACTGCGGGCGATAGTTGTTGAAGAACGGTGTATGACGGCCGCCTTCATCCTTTGTCAGGACGTAAACCTGAGCCGTGAACTTGTGATGGCAGGTAACCGAACCCGGCTTCGCAACGACCTGGCCGCGGACGATGCCCGTACGGTCGATACCACGGAGCAGAACGCCGATGTTGTCGCCGGCCTGCGCCTGATCCAGAAGCTTGTGGAACATCTCGATACCTGTCGCAACGGATGTGTCCTTGTCTTCCTTGACGCCGAGGATTTCGACCGGATCCATAACCTTCAGAGTACCTCTCTCGACACGGCCCGTAGCAACCGTACCACGGCCGGAGATCGTGAAGACGTCCTCAACAGGCATCAGGAACGGCTTGTCCGTATCGCGGACCGGCTCCGGAATCCACTCGTCGACAGCGGCGAGCAGCTCCATAACCTTGTCGCCCCATTCGCCGTCCGGATCCTCAAGAGCCTTGAGGGCGGAACCGCGGATGATCGGTGTCTCCTCATCGAAGTTGTACTCGACAAGAAGCTCTGTGATCTCCATCTCGACCAGCTCAAGGAGCTCGTCGTCATCAACCATGTCGCACTTGTTAAGGAAAACGACCATACGCGGAACGCCGACCTGGCGGGCAAGGAGGACGTGCTCCTTTGTCTGAGCCATAACGCCGTCTGTCGCAGCGACAACGAGGATCGCGCCGTCCATCTGCGCAGCGCCCGTGATCATGTTCTTGACATAGTCAGCGTGGCCGGGGCAGTCAACGTGTGCGTAATGTCTGTTCTCTGTCTCATATTCAACGTGTGCTGTATTAATAGTAATACCACGCTCTCTCTCTTCCGGAGCCTTGTCGATGTTGCCGAACTCGACGAGGACGTTGCCCGGGCACGGAACTCTCTTGGCGAGAACAGTCGTGATGGCTGCTGTCAGAGTTGTCTTGCCGTGGTCGACGTGGCCGATCGTACCGATGTTAACATGCGGTTTGGTTCTCTCGAACTTTTGCTTACCCATTTCTCAATTTCCTCCTTAGTATGCCGAAAATGGCACTTTTGCGCTTCATCTCTGAGCGATGCTATTCGTTATTATATTTCAAACACCCTGCATTTGCAAGATATTTCGTGATGAATCAGGGCCTCCGGCGTCAGTCCTTCAGTCCGAGGATCTTGGCCGAGACATTTTTCGGAACCGGCTCGTATCTCTCGAAGAACATGGAGTAGTTGCCGCGTCCCTGTGTGCGGGATCTGAGGTCCGTCGCATATCCGAACATCTCGGAGAGCGGTACGAAGCCGTTGACCTGCTTGCCGCCGCCGATGTCCTCCATGCTCTCGATGCGTCCGCGGCGGGAGTTGATGTCGCCGATGACATCTCCCATGTATTCCTCGGGCATCGTGACCTCGACCTTCATGATCGGCTCAAGCAGAATCGGATCCGCTTTGTTCATGGCTTCCTTGAAGCACATCGAGCCGGCGACATGGAAGGCCATCTCTGAGGAGTCGACCTCGTGGTAGGAGCCGTCGTAGACATTCGCGTGAACGCCGACGACCGGATATCCGCCGAGCTTGCCGGCCTTCATGGCCTCCTGGATGCCTGCGTCGATCGCCGGGATGTATTCCTTCGGGATCGATCCGCCGACAACCGTGCTCTCGAAAGAGTAGAGGTTCTCGCCGTTCGGATCCATCGGCGTGAAGATGACCTTGCAGTGTCCGTACTGGCCGCGGCCGCCGGACTGCTTGGCGTACTTGTACTCCTGGTCCACTTCCTTGCCGAAGGTCTCCTTGTAGGAAACCTGCGGTGCGCCGACATTGGCCTCGACGTGGAACTCTCTTAAGAGTCTGTCGACGATGATTTCCAGATGCAGCTCGCCCATGCCGGCGATGAT
>DEFE01000023.1:51466-53158 GCA_002350625.1 Lachnospiraceae bacterium UBA2860 | reverse complement strand
GATGATGGTCTGGCCGGTCTCCGGGTTTGTGTGCTGCTTGAAGGTCGGATCCTCTTCCGCGAGCTTGCTGAGCGCGACGCCCAGCTTTTCCTGTCCCGCTTTTGTCTTCGGCTCGATCGCGAGCTCGATGACCGGCTCCGGGAACTCCATGGACTCGAGGATGATCGGATGCTGCTCGTCGCAGAGCGTGTCGCCCGTGCCGGTGAACTTGAGGCCGATCGCCGCAGCGATGTCGCCGGAATACACCTTCTCGAGCTCCATCCGCTTGTTCGCGTGCATCTGGAGGATACGCGCGACGCGTTCCTTCTTATCCTTAGAGGAGTTGTAGACGTAGGATCCCGAATTCAGCGTGCCGGAGTAGACGCGGAAGTACGCGAGCTTTCCGACGAACGGATCCGTCATGATCTTGAACGCAAGCGCCGCAAATGGCTCTTCGTCGGAGGATTCGCGATGATCCTCTTCGCCGTTCAGCTTTGTTCCTTCGATCGCCGGAATATCCAGCGGGCTCGGCATGAACTCGATCACGGCGTCGAGCATCTTCTGGATGCCCTTGTTGCGGTACGCTGTGCCGCAGGTGACCGGGATCGCCGTTCCCTCGCAGCAGCCCTTGCGCAGCGCCGCCTTGAGGTCCTCGGTTGCCGGCTCCTCGCCCTCGAGGTACTGAAGCATCAGATCCTCGTCGAGGTCGCACAGCTGCTCGACAAGCTTCGAGTGATACTCGTCGCACAGATCCTTCATGTCCTCCGGAATCGGAGTCACTTCGATCTTGTCGCCCTTGTCGTCCTCATAGATGTACGCCTGCATTTCAAACAGGTCGACGATTCCCTTGAACTCATCCTCTTTGCCGATCGGCAGCTGGATGCAGACGGGGTTCTTGCCGAGACGCGTGATGATCTGGTCCACACAGCCGTAGAAGTCAGCGCCGATGACGTCCATCTTGTTGATGAAGGCCATACGCGGGACATTGTACTTGTCCGCCTGCCTCCAGACATTTTCGGACTGGGGCTCAACGCCGCCCTTCGCCGCGAACACGCCGACGGCTCCGTCAAGGACCCTTAAGGATCTCTCGACCTCGACCGTGAAGTCGACGTGACCCGGTGTGTCGATGATGTTGATGCGGTGCTCAAGAGCGCCCGGCATCGGTTTCGTTTCTTTCTCAAGAGTCCAGTGGCATGTAGTCGCAGCAGAAGTAATGGTGATACCACGCTCCTGTTCCTGAGCCATCCAGTCCATGGTCGCGGTACCGTCGTGTGTCTCACCGATCTTATAGTTCACGCCGGTATAATACAGGATACGCTCGGTGAGCGTCGTCTTTCCTGCATCAATATGCGCCATGATGCCGATGTTTCTGGTCCTCTCAAGAGGATACTCTCTTCCAGAAGCTGCCATTGAATTCCCTTCCTGTTAAAATCTGTAATGGCTGAACGCCTTGTTGGCCTCTGCCATTCTGTGCATTTCTTCTTTCCTCTTCACCGATGCGCCGGTGTTGTTGACGGCGTCGATGATCTCATTGGCCAGGCGGTCCTGCATCTTCTTCTCGGAACGGTTTCTCGAGAAGTTTGTCAGCCAGCGGAGCGCCAGCGCCTGTCTTCTGTCCGGACGGACCTCGACCGGGACCTGATAGGTCGCGCCGCCGATACGTCTCGCCTTGACTTCAAGAACCGGCATGATGTTGTTCATCGCTTCCTCGAA
>DEFE01000023.1:51008-51310 GCA_002350625.1 Lachnospiraceae bacterium UBA2860 | reverse complement strand
TAAGACTTCTCTCTTCTGAGTATGTCCTTTACGTGGCACGTTACTTCCCTCCTAAATCAATATGATTTCATCACAGGTACTCACATGATACTCTATGTGTTCGCGCGGACGTTTATGTTTCTTATTCCCACAGCCGATCAGGATCATGAAATGCCGCACAAAAACAAAGCTATCTGTTGCTTGTGATTCTTATGATTACTGCTTCTTCGGTCTCTTGGCGCCGTACTTGGAACGGGCCTGCTTTCTGTCAGCTACGCCGGCGGTATCCAGAGTTCCTCTGATGATGTGGTATCTGGTACCGG
>DEFE01000023.1:41763-50926 GCA_002350625.1 Lachnospiraceae bacterium UBA2860 | reverse complement strand
CGTACTCTCGCGATCTTACGAAGCGCGGAATTCGGCTTCTTCGGCGTAGCTGTCTTCACTGCTGTGCAGACGCCTCTCTTCTGCGGAGAAGAAGACTTGACGGCGCGGTTCTTCAGGGAGTTGAAGCTGCTCTGAAGGGCCGGAGCCTTTGATTTCTTCATGGAAGTCTGTCTGCCTTTTCTGACTAACTGGTTAAATGTAGGCATTCCTTGTAATTTCCTCCTTTGTAATGTCCGCCTTCTTTATATAGGAAAGCGGCGGTTCGGCTGTTTTTGTCTTATCTTCCGTGTCCGCTGTCCTTTGACAGCATAAAAACACGGGCGTGTCACTGAACACGCCCGATTATTATATATCCTGCCGCTTTCCCCCGTCAAGAACTATTTTGACCGCGGCCGCCCCCGCCGCGGCGAGGAGTGCAAGAAAGACAAGGAAGAGGCCGATGTGGCTTCTGATAAAGCCCAGCGGACCGCGCGCCACCGTGAAGGTCCGCACGTATTTCTCCGAGACATTGCCCGCGCCGTCGACCAGCTGCGCGGTCAGCGTGTGGGGCCCGGCCCTGTCTACAGATAGCTTATACACGCCCTCCCGAAGCGCGGCCGGACCGCCGTCCGGCGGCTGTCCGTCCAGCGTCAGCTCCTTAAAGCCGGCGTCCGGATCGTCGCTCACGAGCGTGATCTCCGCGCTCCCAAAAACGGACGCCTGTCCCTCCTTGAGGCCGAGGACCGTAAGCGCGGGCGGCGTCCGGTCGATCCGGATCACGACCGGCTCCATAATGCTCGTGTTGCCGGCGGCGTCGCGCGTCCCGATGCCGACGCGGTAGACGCCGTCCTCCGTAAGCGCGTCCGCGAGTGCGAGGCGGCTGCCCTCATAGGTGTAGGCCGTCTCATTTCCGTTCACCGTGACCGTGAGGATCGTGACCTCGTCCGGGTTGTGGAGGATGAAGCTCGGGCGGAGCGGCTCGCGGATGTCCTCCCGGCACATCTCCTCCTGCTCGAATTCAAAGACCGTGCCCGCGCGGTTCTCCGTAAAGACAAGCGTCTCCTCCGTCTCGTTGCCGGCCGCGTCCCGCGCCGTAGCGGTGAGACGGTAGAGGCCGTCCTCCGTGACCGGACCGAAGGCGAAGCTGTAGCCGTCCTCCGTCTCCTCCGGGAGAAGGGGCAGCGTGATCGCCTCGCCCTCCTTTTCGAGGAGACAGGTCAGGCAGTTCTCTCTCACCCAGCGGTCCGATACGCGGACCGTGATCCGGATGTCCTCCCGGCTCGCCTCCCCGTCATGGGCGCCCGCGATCGAAAGCACCGGCGGCGTCCGGTCCACGACAAAGGAAACCGGCGCGGCCTCCGTCCCGTTGCCTGCCTGATCGGCGACCGAGCCGGCGAGCGTATAGGCGCCCTCCTCCCGGATGTCAATCACTGCGGTCTTCTCTCCGCTCCCCGCCTCTTCCGCGGAAGGCGCAAGGCCGGGCGGCACTTTCTCCCCGTCCCGCCCGGAGCCCGGCAATGCCGCCGCCCCGTCCCATGTGAGCGCGAGCGGCACCTCCTCTCCGTCCCGCACAAGCGACAGCGTGTTCGCGCCGGCGAAGTGCAAATCCCGGACGTGCACGGCGGCCTGACAGGCGTCGCGGAAGAATCTCCCCTCCATCGCCTCCCCGGCGGCATCCGTCACGGAGACAGCCGGCGGGGTCAGATCGATCGTAAATGCCTCCGCCGCCTCTCCCTCATACGCCGCGCTCTCCGTTTCATTTCCCGCCAGGTCGGCGGCTTTCACCCGGACCTCATAATCCCCTTCCTCCGAAAATGTCAGCCCCGCCGTCCACGTCTCCTCGCCGTTCTCTCCCCGCTCCTTCGTCCACGTCCCCATCTCCGCCCGCGCGCTCCCCGTGTCCGCGCGGATGAGCTCCGGCGCCGCGTTCCGGTCCGTGACTGTAAGGCGCGCATGTCTTGCGTGCGCAAAAAACCGGCCCTCCAGGGCATCGTTCTCCTCATAGACCAGCTTTGCGCGCGGCGCTGTGCGGTCGACGGAAAAAGAAAGGCGCGCCTCCGCGCGGTTGCCCGCCGCATCCTCTGCGCGAAGGAACGTGCCGAGACCATTTCCTTCGGCACTTCCCGCGGTTGCCGCACAGGTTCCTTCATATAAGAAAACACGCTCTCCCCCCGCCTCAAACAGGGCGCGCGCATCCGCCGGATCTCCTGCATCGTCCGCGGACGCAGCAGTCCCTGCGAGCACGCGCGCGATCCCGGACCCGCCGCTGCCTTCGAGGGCATCCGCCGCGCGGACGCGGAGGAGCGGCGTCTCCCGAAAGAGCGGGCGTCCCTCCCGGTCCGCGCCGCCCGCCTGCGAGACGAAGGAGACGCTGAGCGAAGGCGCGTCCGGGTCGAGGCGCAGCGTCCGCTTCATCTTCGCCGTCACTTTATTTCCCGCGAGATCCTCAAGGGTCCATGTCGTCACCTTAAGCTCCCGCTTCCCGTCCACGGCAAAGCGAAGGGCCTCCCCGTAGCGGTATGCCTTGCCGGTGCTGCTCCTGATGGAAGGCGCCGGATGCGCCGTCACCTTCGCCGCAGCTCTCACCGGGCTGTGCTCGCGCCGCACATCCGCGTCGACGCAGATCAGTACGGACGAGGCAGACACCGCTTTCGCGGCCCCCGTCTCCGTGCCCGCGTCGTCCATGCGGAAGAAATCATAGCCGCCCGCGCTGATCGTGAGCGTGCCGCCGGGAGGCGTCCTGTCAATCACGATGTGCCGGCTCCGCCCGTTTTCGTCGAGATCTCCGCCCGCCGTGACGGGCGCGTTGCCCGCTTTGTCGCAGCCGCTGATGGCGTAGCGGTACACGCCGTCAGCGCTCAGGACATCGCGGGCGCTGTCTCCCGCAAGCGGGATCCGCTCCGGCCAGGTCGTCACCTGCGCCGTCTCGCTGTTATACGTCCCCTCCGTGATGGCGCCCCGGCTCACCACAAGAAGCGCCGGATCCAGATGCTCTTCGGCAAAAGAAAAGGTGACCTCGCAGGTACTGTTCAGATAATAGCGTTCCCCCTGTTTCTTAAGCTTTGGTCTTGCCGCCCCGGGTGCATCCATCGTCATCGTGCAGACCGGCGGCTTCCGGTCAAGGACAAAAGGCAGCGAACAGATCGTTCCGTCAGGTGCGGAAAGGGAGACCTCGTGCGCGCCGTCGTCGGGGATGAGAGCGCACACCTGCGCGGCCGACAGGGTCAGCACCTGCGCGCCGTCGGCGTCCGTCCAGACCTGCGCCTCCCCCGTGCAGTCCGCGCCGTCGATGAGGAGCTGCGCGAGCGGCACCCCGGCTCCTTCCGGGCGCAGGTTTTCGACTGTGACGATCCCCGTGACCGCGCAGTTATCCGCGCGGTAGTACACGACGCCTTCCCCGTCCGGCATCCCGCCGGACATCTCAAGCCGCAGTTCCCCTTGCAGGACGGCGTCCGCCGCCCCGTCCGCACCCGCTTCACTGTCCGGATCCGTCTCACCGCCCACATCCGTCTCTCTGTCCGCACCGTTTTCTTCATCCGGCGCTGCTATAATGAGTGTCTCTGCATTCTCTGCTCGCACCTCACCGGATTGCATCTGCAGATTCCCTTCAGTCTCCGGCCTGTCTTCGGGTGCTTCGCCCTTTTCCTCCACGCTGTCCGCAGGCGCAGGCCTGCTCTCACCCGATCCCCCGGCCGCATCCGTCTCCGCCTGTGCAGCCCATCCGCCCGGCGTCCCGGCGAAATCCGCCCACACGGCGCCCCTCTCATCCTCCGCTGACGCTCTCGCCGCGCCAAGGCAGCTCAGGCTCAAAAGACAGATGAGGAGGTAGAGTCCCCGCGCTCTTAAAAGAATCCGCACCACCTCCGGAATGCGCCATTTGAAAAAGAGCACGGCCGCGCCGCCAAAGCCGATGAGTGCCACCCCCGTCCCAAGTACGATCATCACCTGATATCCCATATCTCCCCCCGTCCGTTTAAGTTGAAAAAACGCCGGAAGCGGCGCTCCGTTTCACAGCCTCAGTGCTTCAGTGCCTTTAAGAGAAGGCTCCTGTACGAAGGGGCCTCCCCGATATCCGGACAGCCCTCCGCCTGCCGGATCATGGCAAGCGCCTCCTCGTTCCTGTCCCGGCCGAGCAGATACGCGGCGTAGCTGAGATACGCCTTCGCGTGCTCCGGGTAGAGCCGCACGAGTTCCTTAAGCATCTCCTCCCCGCGCGCGCCGTCGTCCTCCATCAGCAGCACGTCCGCCAGATGAAAGCGCGCCTCCTCGATCTCCTCCGGCGTCCCGGCGAGACGGATGAGTCTCTCGTAGACGCCGGCGGTCTCCGACGCGCTCATCGCCGGATTTCCTTCAGAGAGAGCCGCAAGTCCGGCCGCGCCGAGATTCTTCAGCACCTGTACGCCGAGCTCCTTAAGCTCCCCCGCATCCGTCTCCGCGCTCACACCGCTCTCCGCCGCAAGAAGCAGCGCCTCCGCGTCCCGGTCCGCCTCCTCAAGCAGGCGGATCGCCCGGCCGGACGCGTCGATCCCTTCCGCAAGGAACGCCTGCCGGTTCGCACTGTACACGCCCGCCGCGGCCAGCGCGCCGCGGATCCGCTTCACGCCGTTCGTGACCCCGGCGTTGTACGCCTCAAAGCACCGCAGCATCTCCGCCGCCCGCTTCCAGTCCGCGCGCCCGCCCATATCGCTCATCGCCTCCGCGATCGACGCATAATAGACCGCTTCGGGAAAGCTTCTCCGGTCGACCAGCGCGTAATAGCGCGCCGCCTTGCGGTAGTCGCCGGAAAAGCCGCTGTCCTTCGCATTTCCGCTGAAATACAGGTCGGCGACGCGGGAGAGCACAAGGTCGCTGCCGTCGATCCCGCCCACGCCGGCGTCGATCCGCGCGCATACGGGACGGAGGCCGCTCCCGGTGTGCCCGGCGCCCGCGCAGTAGTCGAGCGCGCGGAGGTAGGCGTCCTCGCGCGAGGGCGCGAGATCCATCGCCTCGAGATACTTGGAGAGAACCTCGGACGCGAAATTCTCCGTCCCCTTCTCCTCCGCGAGCGTGTCCGCCTCCGTGAGGAGCCGGACGTAGCGCTGTCCGGTCTCCGCGCGGATGCCCGCGTGTCCCGACACCGAAAATGCCATCCCCGCGATGCCGGTCATAAGTGCCGCCGCAAATGTCATGATCTTTCGCCTCTCCTTCTTAAGAGATGTCTCGTCCATCTGCCTGTAGTGCGCAAGCGCTTCGCTGAGCTCCGCCGCGCTTCTGAACCTGGCGGCCTTCTCCGCGCTCAGGCACTTGCACACGATCTCCGCAAGTCCCCCGCCGATCCCGGCCTTCATCTGCCGCAGCGTCTGCGCCGCCATCGCCGGGTCCCGGGGCGGCGCGCCGGTGAGGAGGCAGTACATCGTCGCGCCGAGCCCGTAGATATCCGCCGCGGCGTCCACCTGCGTCCCCGCGGCGCACAGCTCCGGCGCCGCGTATCCCGGCGTCCCCTCTCTCCGCTCCCCGGCCCCGTCCGCCCCCTGCTGCCTGCGCGCGATGCCCATGTCGAGCAGCATCACGCCGCCCTCCGGCCGCAGCATGATATTGTGCGGCTTCATGTCCAGATAGAGCACGGGCGGCGTCCGTCCGTGCAGGTATCCGAGCACGCCGCAGATCTCCCGCGCCCAGGCCGCGACGTCCCGCGCCTTCTGCGGCCCCTCCTCCTTAAGCACCTGCTCGAGCGTCCGCCCCTCGATGAAATCCATCACGACATAGAAGGAATCCCCGCCCTCCAGCGCGTCCACGATGCGCGGCAGGCGCGGGTGCGCCAGGTCCCGCAGCATGCGGATCTCCGTCACGAAGGCCGCCCGGCCGTCCTCGCCGTCCCCGCTCTTCCGCACGGCCTTCATCGCCCAGTTCTTCCGGATATTCGTGTCCATCACGAGATAGACGGTCCCGCTGCCGCCCTGCCCGATCGTCTTCAGCACCTCGTACTTTCCCGCGATCACCGCCCCCGGTGCAAACGCTTCCTGTTCCATACGCACCTCACCTCACAATAAAGCGGAGAAAAAAGAGCGCGCTCCGCCGCCCTGTGCGCGCACTCTCACAGGAAATACAATCTCATATCACGAAAATGGAAACGGCACTCCGAACGGAATGCCCCGGAATCTCTGCCTCTATTATCCCGCGCCCCTCCCCGAAAAGTCAATGAAAGGAACTTACGACTTTTCGCGCCGGGCCGTAGTTTCACGGCATTCAGCGACATTTTGCTGCATTCAGCCGCATTTCGCTGTATTCAGCGCCATTCAACTGCATTTTGACGCCCTGAGGACAAAAAAACCGGAGGCTCACGCCTCCGGTCTTCAATCACTGCCTATGTTCTTCTGCTGCACCCGGGTTCTCCCGGGCCGCTTCTTCGATCAGTGCCTATGCTCTTCTGCTGCACCCGGGTTCTCCCGGGCCGCCTCTTCGTTTATTCTTCTGCGGCACCTACGGTCTCGCCGACTTCTTCGATCACGCCGTCAACCAGTGACTCTTCCTGCTCCTCTGCGAAGTCATCCTCCGGCAGTCCGGCGTCGTCGCGCCGTGAGAATGCAGGTGAGCGGTATCCGTTCGCTCTCGCCTCGGCCTCTGCCGCCCGCCGCGCCTCGATGCGCGCGTCGGTGTCGAGCCCGATGCTGCGATAGCGCTTGAGGCCCGTGCCGGCCGGGATCAGCTGGCCGATGATGACATTTTCCTTGAGGCCGATCAGCGGATCGACCCTGCCCTTGATGGCCGCGTCGGTAAGAACCTTCGTCGTCTCCTGGAAGGAGGCCGCGCTCATGAAGGAATTCGTGGCCAGAGCGGACTTCGTGATACCCAGCACGATGCGGGTTCCCTCGGCCGGCTCCTTGCCTTCCTTTATGAGGTTCTCGTTCATGTCCTCGAAGTCGAGGTAATCCACGAGCGACCCCGGCAGGAAATCCGTATCGCCGCTCTTCTCGATGCGGACCTTGCGGAGCATCTGGCGAACGATGACCTCGATGTGCTTGTCGTTGATATCAACGCCCTGCAGGCGGTAAACCTTCTGGACTTCGCACAGCATGTAGTCCTGGACGGCGCGCACGCCGCGGATCTTCATGATGTCGTGCGGGTTGATGGAGCCGTCGGTGAGCGGCGCGCCCGCCTCGATGATCTGGCCGTCCGAGACGCGCAGTCTCGAGCCGTACTTGATCTGATAGGTCTTCTGGCGCTCCTTCGTGCCTTCCGCCATCTCCTCGTTCGTCACGACGACCTCGCGCTTCTTCTTGCTGTCGAGGATCTGGACGCGTCCCGGGATCTCCGTGATCACGGCGTCGCCCTTCGGCTTTCTCGCCTCGAAGAGCTCCTCCACTCTCGGAAGACCCTGTGTGATGTCGCCGCCGGCAACGCCGCCGGTGTGGAAGGTTCTCATGGTCAGCTGCGTACCAGGCTCGCCGATCGACTGCGCCGCGATGATGCCGACGGCCTCGCCGACCTGCACCGCTTCGCCCGTCGCCATGTTGGCGCCGTAGCACTTGACGCAGATGCCGATCTTGCTGCGGCAGGTGAGAATCGTGCGGATCTTCACCTTCTCGATCGGATTGCCGTTCTCGTCGACGCCTTCGCTCACGATGCGCTCCGCGCGTCTCGGCGTAATCATGTGATTCGCCTTGACGATGATGTTGCCGTCCTTGTCGAGCACGGTCTGCGCCGCGAAGCGGCCGCGGATTCTTTCCATGAGCGGCTCGATCTCTTCCTTGTCGTTTTCGCCCTCGGCGAACTTGCGCACCCACATGCCCGGGATCTCGTCGCGGTCAACCGCGCAGTCCGTCTCGCGGATGATCAGCTCCTGCGAGACGTCGACAAGACGTCTTGTCAGGTAACCGGAGTCCGCCGTACGGAGCGCCGTGTCCGAAAGACCTTTTCTGGCGCCGTGCGCCGACATGAAGTATTCCAGGACGTCAAGACCTTCACGGAAGTTCGAGGTGATCGGCAGCTCGATCGTGTGACCGGTCGTATCCGCCATCAGTCCGCGCATGCCGGCCAGCTGCTTGATCTGCTTGCTGGAACCGCGGGCGCCGGAGTCGGCCATCATGAAGATGTTGTTGTACTGGTCGAGACCGCTGAGCAGCTTGTCTGTCAGGATCTTGTCCGTCTCCTTCCAGGTGTCGACGACTTCCTTATATCTCTCTTCTTCGGTGCTGAGACCTCTTCTGTAGTTCTTCGTGATGGCGTCGACCTTGGCCTGGGCCTCTGCGATCAGCGCCGGTTTTTCGGGCGGAACGGTCATATCGGAAATGGAGACCGTCATCGCCGCGATGGTGGAGTACTTGTAGCCCATCGCCTTGACGTGGTCGAGCACCTCCGCCGTCACGGTCGCGCCGTGCAGGTTGATGGTTCTCCAGAGGATTTCCTTCAGCTTCTTCTTGTCCGTCAGGAAATCGATCTCCGGCTTCAGATAGTCCTCAGGCTTCTCGCGCTTCACGAAGCCGAGATCCTGCGGGATGATCTCGTTGAAGAGAAGACGTCCGAGCGTGCTCTCGATCATGCCCGAGATCTCTGTCCCGTCCTCAAGCGTCTTCTTCACGCGCACGTGAATCTTGCTCTGCAGCGTGATGTATTTGTTCTCGTGCGCGAGAATGGCCTCGCTCACGGACGCGAAATGCATGCCTTCGCCCTTGGCGCCGGGGCGCTCCTGCGTCAGGTAGTAGACGCCGAGCACCATGTCCTGCGACGGGACCGCCACCGGTCCGCCGTCGGACGGCTTCAGCAGGTTGTTCGGGGAGAGCAGCATGAAGCGGCACTCCGCCTGCGCCTCCACGGAGAGCGGGAGGTGCACCGCCATCTGGTCGCCGTCGAAGTCCGCGTTGAACGCCGTACAGACGAGCGGATGGAGCTTGATCGCCTTGCCCTCGACGAGGACGGGCTCGAAAGCCTGGATGCCCAGTCTGTGCAGTGTCGGCGCGCGGTTCAGCATGACCGGATGCTCGGTGATGACATCCTCGAGGACGTCCCAGACGCCATTTTCGAGGCGCTCCACCATCTTCTTCGCGCTCTTGATATTGTGCGCCGTGCCCCGAAGGACAAGCTCCTTCATCACGAAGGGCTTGAAGAGCTCGATCGCCATCTCCTTCGGCAGGCCGCACTGATAGATCTTCAGCTCCGGACCGACGACGATAACGGAACGGCCCGAGTAGTCGACGCGCTTGCCGAG
>DEFE01000023.1:41439-41636 GCA_002350625.1 Lachnospiraceae bacterium UBA2860 | reverse complement strand
CCGCGGCGGCCGTTGTCGATCAGCGCGTCGACAGCTTCCTGCAGCATGCGCTTCTCGTTGCGCACGATGATCTCCGGCGCGCCGAGCTCAAGCAGTCTCTTCAGACGGTTGTTGCGGTTGATGATTCTTCTGTACAGGTCGTTGAGGTCCGACGTCGCGAAGCGGCCGCCGTCGAGCTGCACCATCGGGCGCAGATC
>DEFE01000023.1:40126-41347 GCA_002350625.1 Lachnospiraceae bacterium UBA2860 | reverse complement strand
ATGACCGGAATGACGTTCATGACCATCCACTCGGGGCGGTTTCCGGACTCGCGGAATGCCTCCACGACCTCGAGGCGCTTGATGATTCTCGCTCTCTTCTGGCCGGTCGACTCCTTGAGTTCCTTTCTGAGGTCCGCCGATTCCTGCTCGAGGTCGATGCCGCGGAGCAGCTCCTGCACGGCCTCGGCGCCCATGCCGACGCGGAATTCCCAGCCGTACGCCTCGCGCGCGTCCTGATATTCCTTCTCCGTCAGAATCTGCTTCTGAACGAGGTTCGGGGCCGCGTCCGCGGGGTCGAGCACGATATAGTTCGCGAAGTAGAGGACCTTCTCGAGCGTCCTCGGGGACATGTCGAGGATGAGGCCCATTCTCGACGGAATGCCCTTGAAATACCAGATATGGGAAACCGGAGCGGCGAGCTCGATGTGTCCCATGCGCTCGCGTCTCACGGAAGACTTTGTGACTTCGACACCACAGCGGTCGCAGATCACGCCCTTGTAGCGGATCTTCTTATATTTCCCGCAGTGGCATTCCCAGTCCTTTGACGGTCCGAAGATTCTCTCGCAGAACAGGCCGTCCTTTTCGGGCTTCAGCGTTCTGTAGTTGATCGTCTCCGGCTTTTTGACTTCTCCGTGCGACCACTCGCGGATCTTCTCAGGAGAGGCAAGACCGATCTTGATCGCGTCAAATGTCGTCGGTTTGTACTCTTCCTGCTGCTTATAAAACTCTGCCATGTGTACCTCCCAGATACGTACTTGCAGGTGATCTCGTTACCGGTAGAAACTCCCCAAGCGGTCACTCTTCATCCGTTTCCGTGAGTTCTCCTCCGAGGAAAGCGGCATCCGCCTCTTCGTCGAGGTAATCATCCTCGTAATTGTCCTCAAGCTCAAGCTCTTCCTCGACGTCGACAAGCTGTCCGCTCGTCTCGTCGATCTGCTGCTGCGTGTAGCCGCTGCCCGCGAACTCATCGTAGCTCGCGCCGCGTCTTCTGCTGTCGTCGAGCTCGACCGAACGGAAGTCCGTGTCGCCGTAGTCGATGGACTCCTTGAGCTGTACCTCTTCGCGCTTCTCGTCGAGGACGCGCACGTCGAGGCCGAGCGACTGAAGCTCCTTTAAGAGGACCTTGAAGGACTCCGGGATGCCCGGGCTCGGGATGTTGTCGCCCTTGATGATCGCTTCGTACGTCTTCACACGTCCGACCACGTCGTCCGACTTCATGGT
>DEFE01000023.1:39705-39851 GCA_002350625.1 Lachnospiraceae bacterium UBA2860 | reverse complement strand
ACGCCCTTCCACAGCTCCCTGTGCTCAAGGTGGTCACCCAGGTACTTGTAGACGTCGGGATCAAGAACATCTTTATATTTCGCCGAGAATTCTTCCCAGCTCGTGTTGACGTAGTCGTTCGCCATCTCGAGCGTATCCTGGATATC
>DEFE01000023.1:38116-39439 GCA_002350625.1 Lachnospiraceae bacterium UBA2860 | reverse complement strand
TCTGCGCGATGTAGATGCGGACCGACTGGTGCACGCCCGGAGGCAGCTCGTCGCCATTTTCGCGGCTGAACACCTTGGCGTCCACCACGATGCCGTATTCGCCGTGCGGGACCTTGAGGGACGTATCCCTGACCTCGCGCTCCTTCTCGCCGAAAATGGCGCGGAGAAGTCTTTCTTCAGCCGTGAGCTCGGTCTCGCCCTTCGGCGTCACCTTGCCGACGAGGATGTCGCCGGCGCGGACCTCTGCGCCGATGCGGATGATGCCGCGCTCGTCGAGGTCCTTTAAGGCCTCGTCGCCGACGCCCGGGACGTCGCGCGTGATTTCTTCCGGTCCGAGCTTCGTGTCGCGGGACTCGGATTCATACTCCTCGATGTGGACCGAGGTGTAGACGTCGTCGCGAACCAGACGCTCCGAAAGAAGTACCGCGTCCTCATAGTTGTAGCCTTCCCAGGTCATGAATCCGATGAGCGGATTCTTGCCGAGCGCGAGCTCGCCGCCGCAGGTCGACGGGCCGTCCGCGATGACCTGTCCCGCCTCCACGCGGTCGCCCTTCGAGACGATCGGCTTCTGGTTGTAGCAGTTGCTCTGGTTGGATCTTAAGAACTTCGTCAGATGATAGTTGTCGACCTTGCCGTCGTCACCCATCACGTCGATGTCCGTCGAGGTGACGGAGACAACCGTGCCGGGGCGGTCCGCAAGCATGCAGACGCCCGAGTCGACGGCGGCTTTTTCCTCCATGCCCGTTCCGACGACCGGCGCTTCCGTCGTGAGGAGCGGCACGGCCTGTCTCTGCATGTTGGAGCCCATCAGCGCGCGGTTCGCGTCGTCGTTCTGCAGGAACGGAATGAGCGAAGTCGCGACGGAGAAGACCATCTTCGGGGAGACGTCCATGTAGTCGAAGAGCCTCTTCTCCCAGGCCTGCGTCACGTCCTTGTAGCGGCCGGAGACGTTCTTGTGGATGAAATGCCCCTCGGCGTCCAGCGGCTCGGAAGCCTGCGCCACATGGTAATTGTCTTCCTCGTCCGCCGTCATGTAGCGGACCCTGTTCGTGACGACCGGATTCTCCGGGTCGGACTTGTCGATTTCACGGAACGGCGCCTCGACGAAACCGTACTGATTAATTCTGGCGTAGCAGGCCAGGGAGTTGATCAGGCCGATGTTCGGACCTTCAGGGGTCTCGATCGGGCACATGCGTCCGTAGTGAGTGTAGTGAATATCGCGGACCTCGAAACCTGCGCGGTCGCGGGACAGACCGCCCGGACCCAGCGCGGACAGACGCCTCTTGTGCGTCAGCTCGCCGAGCGGGTTGTTCTGATCCATGA
>DEFE01000023.1:0-38065 GCA_002350625.1 Lachnospiraceae bacterium UBA2860 | reverse complement strand
GAGCCGAAGAACTCCTTGATCGCGGCCGTGACCGGCTTCACGTTGATCAGGGACTGCGGCGTCACCGTGTCGGTGTCCTGCGTCTGCATGCGCTCGCGGACGACTCTCTCCATTCTGGAGAGACCGATCCGGAACTGGTTCTGCAGCAGTTCGCCGACGGCGCGGATGCGGCGGTTGCCCAGGTGGTCGATGTCGTCATCGTTGCCGATGCCGTACTCGAGGTGCATGTTATAGTTGATCGACGCGAAGATGTCCTCGCGCGTGATATGCTTCGGGATGAGTTCATGAATGCGGCGCTTGATCGTCTGCTTCAGCTCATCGTCGGTCGTGTAGCCGTCAAGGATTTCCTTAAGGACGGGGAAGTACACGAGCTCCGTGACGCCGAGCTCCTTCTTCTCTTCGTCGCTCATCTGGATCCAGCTGTCGATATCGACCATCATCGAAGAGAGGACCTTGACCTCGACGGCCTGCTCCTCACCCTTCAGGTCCTTGTAGTGCGCTTTGACAAGGACAGACGGGACGCCTTCATTCTGGATCGTGTCCGCAAGCTCCGCCGTGCAGATCGTGCCGGCCTCGGCGATCACCTCTCCGGTGTCCGGGCTCAAAACGTCCTCTGCGAGCACAAGGCCGCGGATGCGGTTGCGGAGAAGGAGCTTCTTGTTGTACTTATAGCGGCCGACCTTGGCGAGGTCGTAGCGGCGCGCGTCAAAGAACAGGTTCTGCACCTGCTGGATCGCGCTGTCCACCGCGAGCGGTTCGCCCGGACGGATCTTTTTGTACAGCTCAAGAAGACCCTCGTTGTAATTATTCGCGGGGTCTTTGACGAGAGAGGCCAGGATCTTCGGCTCGTTGCCGAACATCTCGAGAATCTCCTCGTTGGTGCCGACGCCGAGGGCGCGGATCAGGACCGTCACCGGAACCTTCCTCGTGCGGTCAACGCGCACGTAGAAGATGTCGTTGGAGTCGGTCTCATACTCCAGCCACGCGCCGCGGTTCGGAATCACCGTGCAGGAATAGAGGCGCTTGCCGTTCTTGTCGTGGCTGATCCCGTAATAAATGCCGGGAGAGCGGACGAGCTGGCTGACGATAACACGCTCGGCGCCATTGATAATGAAGGTGCCCGTGTCCGTCATGAGGGGAAGCGTACCCATGTACTCCTCATGCTCTTTGATTTCGCCGTTCTCTTTGTTGTGGAGGCGCACCGTCACCTTGAGAGGTGCCTCATAATTGGCGTCGCGCTCCTTGCACTCTTCGATCGGATACTTGATTTCGTCCCTGCAGAGCCGGAAGTCCACAAACTCAAGGCTCAGCTTGCCCGAATAATCTTCGATCGGGGAAATATCCGCGAATATCTCCTTGAGGCCATCGGTGACAAACCAGTTGTAGGAATCCTTCTGAACCTCGATGAGATTCGGGATCTCCAGAACCTCCTTCTGTCGCTGATAGGTCATACGGATCGACCGGCCGGACTTGATAGGACGAATTCTGTTTTTCTCCATTCGACGTTTCACCCCGTATTTCATAAATTTACTACGGAGCACTGGATTTTTGCGCACACAAACCCACATTGCTCCATAATAGTGCATTCTTTACACTAGCACAGACATTTGCGATTGTCAAAGAAAATTTGTAATTTTTTTGTAACTTTTCAGTACCCCTTGCAGCTGTTCAGCACCCCCGGCACTCGGGATGCTCCGCATCCCTCATTGCGGTCGGCCGGAGATACTCCGCGAACACTTGCAAAAAACAGCGGCAGCCGGATTATCTCCCGCTGCCGCGTGTCCTTTTGCATATTCAGGAATTACTTCAGAGTGACCTTCGCGCCGACTTCTTCGAGCTTCTTCTTCAGATCCTCTGCAGCTTCCTTGTCGAGCTGCTCCTTGACTACCTTCGGAGCGGAGTCGACGAGTTCCTTCGCTTCCTTGAGGCCCAGGCCTGTCGCCTCGCGGACGACCTTGATCACCTTGACCTTGGATGCGCCGACATCGGTCAGCTCGACGTCGAACTCTGTCTTCTCTTCAGCTGCCTCAGCTGCGCCTGCAGCCGGACCGGCAACGACGACGCCCGCTGCTGCGGAGACGCCAAACTCTTCTTCACAAGCCTTGACAAGGTCATTCAGCTCTGTCACTGTCAGCTCTTTGATCGCTGCGATAAATTCCTCTGTGGTTAATTTCGCCATCTTGATATCCTCCTCACAAAATCTCAATATCAGTTTTTAAAACACTGCAAATATACAATTACTCTGCTGCCGGTGCTTCCTCTGCGGGAGCTGCCGCCTCAGCCGGAGCTGCTTCTGCGGGCGCTGCGAACTCGCCGCCATTTTCGGCGATCTGCTTGATGACGCGCGCGAAGTTCGCGATCGGCGACTGCATGCTGCCGAAGAGTCTTCCGAGAAGAACCTCTCTCGACGGGATGTTCGCCATCTCCTGCAGCTTGTCGGCATCCGCGTAACGGCCTTCGATGACGCCGCCGACGAAGTTGAAGCACTTGTGTGCCTTCACATACTTCGCAAGGATTCTTTCGGCGATGACCGGATCATCCTTAGAAACCGCAAGTGCGTTCGGGCCATCCAGATGCTGGTCCAGTTCTGCAAATTCAGTGCCTTCGAATGCGCGCTTCATCATGGTGTTCTTGTACACTTTGTACTGAACGCCCGCTTCGCGCAGCTCCTTGCGGAGAGCCGTATCCTGCTCCACCGTAAGGCCCAGGTACTGAACAAGCACTGCTGCCTGCGCGCCGTTCACTATCCCGGAGATCTCCTCGACGATCGGCGCTTTCAGTTCTACCTTTGCCATGAGCTTTTGTTTCCTCCTTCTTTCGTATTCCGGTGCGCTTCATGTGTGGGCGCGGCACCTTATGCGCCCGATCTGCAGCAAGTCGTAAAAAAACCCCTGTGCCGCGAAGACACAGGGATTTACATGATCTCGTACATGCGGGCCGGCTCTTCCTCTTGCGGATGTACCGGAACTCCGTTTCGAAAATCAAATCCTCGGCAGGCGGCTGTGCTTACGCCCGGATGACGGGCACCTGCTGTCTTCGGCTTGATGCGTGATCAACTTTATCATGACCGCCTGCGAATGTCAAGCGGCGAATCACATCACTTTGAGCGGGTTGACCTTGACGCCGGGGCCCATCGTCGAAGCGAGTGTGATGCTCTTTAAATACGCGCCCTTGACCGTGCTCGGACGAGCCTTGACGATCGCGTCCATGAGGGCTCTGAAGTTCTCGTCGAGCTGCTCTTCCGTGAAGGAAGCCTTGCCGATCGGAACGTGGACGATGTTGCTCTTGTCGAGACGGTACTCGATCTTACCGGCTTTGATATCCTGAACGGCCTTCGTCACGTCCATCGTGACCGTACCGGCCTTCGGGTTCGGCATGAGGCCCTTCGGGCCGAGGACACGGCCGAGACGTCCGACGACGCCCATCATGTCCGGAGTCGCGACCACGACGTCGAAGTCGAGCCAGCCTTCATTCTGGATCTTCGGAACGAGCTCTGCCTCGCCGACATAATCGGCGCCGGCCGCTGTCGCTTCGTCAGCCTTCGCGCCCTTCGCGAACACGAGCACGCGGACCTTCTTGCCTGTTCCGTTCGGAAGAACGACGGCGCCTCGGATCTGCTGATCGGCGTGACGGCCGTCGCAGCCCGTGCGGATGTGCGCCTCGACGGTCTCGTCGAACTTCGCGGTTGCTGTCTTTTTCACAAGTGCGATCGCGTCGGCCGGATCATAGAGAGTCGCGTTGTCAACGGCCTTCGCTGCTTCGAGATATTTCTTACCGTGTTTCATCTTCTATAACCTCCCTGTGGTATTAACGGATATATGTCCTTCCACCTTGTTTCAGTCTACAACCTCTACGCCCATGCTGCGGCAGGTGCCCTCGATGATGCTCATCGCGGCCTCGATCGACGCCGCGTTCAGATCCGGCATCTTTGTCTCGGCGATTTCCTTGACCTGCGCCTTCGTGATCTTGCCGACCTTGACCCTGTTCGGTTCGCCGGAAGCCTTCGGCAGGTTGAGCGCCTTCTTAATAAGAACCGCTGCGGGCGGAGTCTTTGTGATGAACGTAAAGCTTCTGTCCGCGTAAACCGTGATCACGACCGGGATGAGGACATCGCCCATCTGCGCCGTCTTCGCGTTGAAAGCCTTCGTAAACTGAACGATATTGACGCCGTGCTGGCCGAGCGCCGGGCCGACCGGCGGTGCAGGTGTTGCCTTGCCTGCCGGAATCTGTAACTTGATGTAACCTGCTACTTTCTTTGCCATGATGCTTCCTCCTTTGTGGTTTGGCGAGTATTCTAAAACCCTTCCACTTTATGATGCCCTTTCTTCCCGGAATGGCTTATCCGGCGGGGCTTATTTACCTCTTCTTGACCTCGGCGAAGCTGATCTCGACGGGTGTCGCGCGCCCGAACAGCTCCACGGATATAGTGACCGTCTGCTTCTGCGCGTTGACGCCCGTAACCGCACCTTCCGTGCCTTCCCAGGCGCCCGCGATGACCACGACGGTATCTCCGACCTCGAAGTCGACCACGATCTTCGGTCTCTGCACGACCGGCGCTTCCTTGCCGTCGCCGATGCCGAGCGGCCACATCTCCTCGGGAGAGAGCGGAACCGGCTTGCTCCCCGGTCCGACAAATCCCGTCACGCCGCGGGTATTGCGCACGACGTACCAGGTCTCATCCGTCATCACCATGTTGACGAGCACGTAGCCGGGGAACATCTTCCTCTGCACGATCTTCGTCACGCCGTTCTTCGTCTCCTGTACATCCTCGAGCGGAACGCGGACGTCGAGTATCTCGTTCTCAAGGTGGCGGTTGCCGACGGTCTTCTCGATGTTGGCCTTCACCTTGTTTTCATAACCTGAGTAGGTGTGTATCACATACCAGTTTGCTTCTGCCATCTGTTACCCCTTACTTTTCTCAGATCGAGAGAATCCAGTCGATCAGCTTCAGCGCGCCGCTGTCGATCACGGTGATGATGATCCCCAGGATGAGGGACAGAACGACGACAAGCCCTGTCTGCTTTACAAGATCTTCGCGCTTCGGCCAGATGATCTTGTTCCACTCACGCTTTACGCCCTGCCAGAAGGAGGGCTTATTGCTCTTTGTCTTAACTGCAGTTTTTTCGTTATCCGCCATTTTCTTTCTCCTAAGGCACCTTTAATTACTTGGTTTCCTTGTGCATCGTGTGCTTGTGGCAGAATCTGCAGTACTTCTTCGTTTCCATTCTCTCAGGATGTTCTTTCTTATCCTTCATGGTGTTATAGTTGCGCTGCTTACATTCTGTACACGCTAATGTTATCCTTGTACGCACGGCTTTTCACCTCCAATGATCCGTTAGCTTTTTTTGGGTTCTTTTCCGCTGCGATTTTTGCGCAAAAAAAAAGAACCTGTTACTCGTAGCTTTACTACTATAGCACAGGTCCTTTATGGCGTCAATTAGGATTTTCTTCTGTTTCGTCCGCCGCGGTTTTTGCCTCCGTTCCGTACGCCGGTTTGCTGTTCAGGATCTCCATGAACTCCTCGCCGGTAATCGTCTCGTGCTCATAGAGGTACTTCGCGAGCTCGTGCAGCTTCGACTTGTTGTCGGTGAGGATCTTCATCGCCTTGTCGTGCTGCGTCTCCACGATGCGCACGACGGCGGCGTCGATCTGCGTGGCCGTCTCCGGCGAGCAGGCGAGCGAGCTGTCCCCGCCGAGGTAGATATTCGTCTGCGTGCTGAGCGCGACCATGCCGAAGTCCTCGTCCATGCCGTACTGCGTAATCATCGCCCTGGCGATCTTCGTCGCCTGCTCGATGTCGTTGGCCGCGCCGGTCGTAATCGTGCCGAAGACGAGCTCCTCGGCGCAGCGGCCGCCGGTGAAGGTCGCTATCTTATTAAGAAGCTCTTCCTTCGACATCAGGTACTTGTCGCCCTCGTCGACCTGCAGCGTGTAGCCGAGCGCGCCGGACGTGCGGGGAATGATCGTGATCTTCTGCACGGGCGCCGAGTTGTTCTGCTTCGCCGCCACGAGCGCGTGTCCGATCTCGTGGTACGCGACGACCAGCTTCTCCTTGTCGGACAGGACGCGGCTCTTCTTCTGGTAGCCCGCGATGACGACCTCGATGCTCTCCATGAGGTCCTCCTGAATCACGAATTTCCTGCCCTCGCGGACGGCCCTCAGCGCCGCCTCGTTGATGATATTGGCCAGGTCCGCGCCCGACGCGCCTGCCGCCGTGCGGGCAATGGCGTCGAAGTCGACGTTGTCGGCCACCTTGATCTTCTTCGCGTGCACCTTCAGGATCGCGACGCGGCCTTCCAGATCGGGGAGCTCCACCGGGATGCGCCGGTCAAAACGGCCCGGGCGCAGGAGCGCCGGATCAAGCACCTCCGGCCGGTTCGTCGCCGCGAGGATGATGACGCCCTTCGACCCGTCGAAGCCGTCCATCTCCGTGAGCAGCTGGTTGAGCGTCTGCTCTCTCTCGTCGTTCGTCGAGAGCGCGCCGGCGTCACGCTTCTTGCCGATCGTGTCGATCTCGTCGATGAAGACGATACACGGCGCGTTCTTCTCCGCCTGGTTGAAGAGGTCGCGCACCTTGGACGCGCCCATGCCGACGAACATCTCTACGAACTCGGAGCCCGCGATCGAGAAGAACGGAACCTCCGCCTCCCCGGCGACCGCCTTGGCGAGCAGGGTCTTGCCCGTGCCGGGAGGTCCGACGAGCAGGGCGCCCTTCGGGCAGGACGCGCCGATATCCGCGTATTTCTTCGGGTCGTGGAGGTACATGACCAGCTCCTCGAGAAGCTGCTTCGCCTCCTCCTCGCCCGCCACGTCCTCAAACTTAATGCTCGTCGTCGACGGCACGTACTTCTTGGCGCCGCTCTTGCCGAAGGACATCATCGGTCCGCCGCCGAAGAGCCCGCCGCCGTCCTCGCCGCCCGTCATGCGCCTCATCATCATGCGGGAGAGCAGGACGCCGATCCCGTAGAAGAACAGGAGCGGCAGCACCCAGCCGAAGAAAAAGTTCTCGAGAGGGCTCGTCCTGTTGACGACCGTGCCGAACTCGCATCCCGACGCCTGCAGGCGGTTGACGAGGTCCGGGTCGTTGAAGGTCGCCGTCCTGTAGGAATTCTCCGGCGTCGCCTTGTCCGAGAAATAGATATAGTCGCTGTTGATCTGTGCCGTGGAAATCTCCTTGTTCCCCACCATATTAAGGAAGGTGCTGTAGTCCACGTCGCGGATGTTTCTCCGCACGATCGCCGGGAGAATAAAGGCGTTGATGAGCAGCATGATGATCACCACGACGATGACATACGTAAATGCCGCCGTCCTCTCCGGCTTCTTATCCTGATTAAAGAACACTGTCCGAGCCTCCTTCAGCCGACAACCTCATCATAAGTATCTTCATCATAGTAGATGACCTCTTCCTCAACGTCCCCGCCGTCTTCCTCGATCGGCACGTAGTCGTAGGCGGCGTCATCGTCTTCGTCCCCGCCGTCATCGACCGCTTCATACTGCTGGTCCTCGTCCTGGCCGCCGTCGTTGTCGTTATTGTTGTTATTGCTGTTGTCGTTGCCACTGTTGTCGTTATTGGCATTGCCGCTGTTGTCACTTCTGTCCTCGTCGGAGCTGCGCTCCTCCTCTTCCTCTTCCTCTTCCGCCGCGGCGAGCTTCTTCTCGGCCTCCTCGGTCGACATCTCCTTGTTGGTGATCTTCGAGCGGTACTTGAGGTAAGCGATCCCATCCTCCGTGAAGCAGATCTCCGCCTCCTCGAAATCCTGGAACGGGATGTCGTGCAGGATGACGAAGCGCCCTTCGTCCTCCGCGTCCTTCATCTCCTCGTCCGTCTTCAGGCCGAGGCGGATCTCGTATGCGGCCTTCTCCTCGCGGTCGGCCGATTCCTTCAGCGCGTGCGCGGCGTCAAAGTAGAGCAGGCGGCGCTCGTCGTTCTTGATCTCTCCGGTCTCCTTCAGCATATTTTCCGGGAAGTAGTCCGTGAAATTATCCTTCACGCCGAAATAGGTGACGTTCATGCCGGTGGCATTTTTGAGGCGCACCTTGAAGATGTTAATGCCCTCCGCCTTCGTGCCGAGCACCTTAAGGCCCGCGTCCGGATCCGGCGTCGGCGTCAG
This sequence comes from Lachnospiraceae bacterium UBA2860, assembly GCA_002350625.1. Classification (GTDB taxonomy): domain Bacteria; phylum Bacillota; class Clostridia; order Lachnospirales; family Lachnospiraceae; genus Chordicoccus. The sequence goes on along the minus strand of DEFE01000023.1, from coordinate 29,954 downwards.
CAGCGTCGGAGAGATCGTCTCCGGCGTCGGCGTCGCGATCGACGTAAGCGTCGGTGCCGCCGTTGGGGTCGTCGTCGGGGTCGCTGTCGGCGTCGGTGTCTCCGTCACTGCAGGCTGGGAAGACGTCACGATCGGAAGCGCCGCCTCAGAAGACGCCATCGCCGCAGCCGGGGAGGACGTCCCCGTCTGCCCTGCATCATAAGTGACAGACTGCCCGCTGCAGCCTGATAAAATAAGCGCGGCAACAGCTGCCGCCGGTACGATAGCTCTGATCTTTCTCTTCATATCTTTCTCCCGCCGGCATCGGGTGCCGGCTCACTCCTTACGCGGTACAAATCAACGATATTTTAGCGCTTCATAAAAGATGCGTCAACACAAGCGCCTGTGAATAAACTGTAAACAATCTCTAAGTACATCTTCCGCTTTCCTTTTTCCCGCGCGCATCATATAATGCAGCTTAAACGGAGGATCGCCCATGGAATCCAAAATTCTTTTTCTCGATATCGACGACACGCTGCTCACCAAAGACAAGGCCGTGACCGATGAAAATGCCGACGCCATCGCGCGCGCCATAAAAGCCGGCCACCGCATTGTCATCGCGAGCGGGCGCCCGCTCCTCGGCATCCTTCCGCTCGCCGAGCGCCTCGGCATCGCCGGCGAGGGCGGCTACATCATCGCCATGAACGGCGCCGAAATCTACGACTGCGGGACAGGCCGCTATCTCCTCAGGGAGACGCTCGCGCCTGAAGATGTCGAAGCCCTCTTCCGCGAAGCCGAGCGGCACGGCCTCTACGTCCACACCTACGACGGCTCCACCGTTCTCGCAAAAGCGGATGGTCCCGAGCTCCGCTGGTACGTCGGCCAGATCCACGTCCCTTACCGCATCGTGCCTGAGCTTCCCGCAGGTTTACATAGTGCTCCCGCCAAGGTGCTCATCGCCAGCTTAAGCGACCACGAAGCGCTCGAAATCTGCCGGAAGGACGCGGCGCCGCGCCTTTTAGGGCGCGTCTCCCTCTTCTTCTCCTCCAAAAAGCTCCTCGAGTGCGTAAAGGACGGCGTCTCCAAAGGAAATGCCGTCACAAAGCTCTGCGGCCTTTTAGGCATCCCGATCCGGAATTCCTTCGCCGCGGGTGACTCCGAAAATGACATTCCCATGCTCCGCGCCGCCGGTCTCGGCTGCGCCATGGCGAACGCCACCGACGCATGCAAAGACGCCGCCGGTTACGTCACGGAGCGTGACTGCAACCACAGCGGCGTCGCAGAAATCATAGAAAAATTCATCCTATAAAAAGATAAGTCCTTAGGCGCGGAAGCCGTCTGCCCGGGAGATAAGATTCCGGCGGGATGCAGCATCGCAAGCGAATCATATGTATCAGATAAAGAATCCCCCTCCGCAGCAGTTGCAGAACAGATTCAGCGCGCACAGCGACAGGCACCACGTCGTCGTATCGGCCCTCGGCATGACGCCGCCGTACGACTCCCCGCGCCTCGTGTACCAGGTGCCCCCGTTCTGCAGATGCAGCAGCAGATTCCTGTAATCCGCATTATCCGGCTCCAGATCCGCGGCGCGGCGCGCGTAATTCATCGCGTCGATATTGTTGCCGATCCCGTTGCTCGCGATCGCGGCGTAATAATACCACCGCGCGCTCCTTGCGCTCTCCGCCACCTGGCTCAGCGCGTTCATCGCCTCGCGGTAGTACCCGTTATTGATATAGTTGCGCGCGGCGGTCATCTCATTCGACTCCTCCTCGCGCCTCCGGTCATTCGAATACTGCGACCACTCGCGGAAGAACTCCTCGAAGCCTCCGTAGGGGCCGTAATCCGAGTACTCCCGCTGCCCGCCGTAAGGCCCGCCCTGCGGTCCGTGGTTCTCTGCCCTGCCGTAGGCACTCGTCCCGCGGGCTCTCGCGTCCACGATCTGCCGGTAAGCTTCCTGAATCTCCTTGAAGCGCTGCTCGGCCCTCTCGGGATCATCCGGGTTGGCGTCCGGATGCCATTTCTTGCTCAGGTCGCGATATGCTTTTTTCAGTTCCGCATCGGATACATCATCGCTGACGCCGAGCACTTTATATGGGTCGATGATCATGCTTCTCCCTCTTCTTCCGCGCCGTCCCGCTTTCTCCTGACCTCCTGATACTTCTGCCAGACGCCCGAATAGATAATATTTCTCAGGATATCAATGTCCTGCACGATCGGAAGCTTTTCAAACTCCTTTGCGCATTCCGCCATCATCATGGTCAGCGCGTTTTCGACGAATGCGTCAAAATCCTTTCTCTCCGCATACGGCCGGAACGGATTGTACGCGCCCCGCTTCAGATCCTTCTCCAGGTCCTCGTAAGCGTCGAGGAGATAGACGTATTTGCCGAGGAAGAATCCCATGCGCCGCAGCACATCAGACCACAGATCCTCCTTCATGACGAAAATGGCGCCGAGCGCGTCGCCGGTAAGTCCCGCCACAGCGTCGAGGTCCGCGACATTTTGTTTCTCCGCATCCTTCAGTTTCCGGATATACTGCCGCACCGCCTCCGCCTGCTCCGGCCACCTGACGCCGATGGCCCCCGCGTGTTTCTTGAGAAGCATGGCTCTCGAGGACGCGAGCTTACTTCCCTCATCCTCCCCGTCGTCGAGAAGCTTGTAGTAGGCCAGCAGCATGCCCATGTCGGCGGCGTAATCGGTGATTTCATTGCGCACCATGTGCTGCTTCTTCGTCGGATGCGCGATGCACATCCTGTCCTCCTCCGCGAGCGGCAGCTCATAGAGCCCGTTCAGAAGGATGTCAAGAAACACCATGTCGTACGGAAGAATCGCCTGGCCGCGAATCCCGCAGCGCGTCTTCAGAGAACGACAAAGGCCGCAGTAAAAACTGCGGTACCTTTTATATTCCTTAATCTTCAGTTCGTCCTGATTGACCGTCACATAACCGAACACAGATGCTTCCCCTATCAGACCGTACGGTCAAACTGTTCCGAGCACTTCGGGCAGGTGATCCGGATATGGCCCTTGCCCTTCGGGACGCGGACCTCCTGGCCGCAGCCCGGACATTTGAAAAAGCGGTAATCTTTTCTGCCGTCGAAGCGTTTCTTCTGCACGCGCAGCTTCTTTTTGGCCGATTCGATCAGGCCGAGATACTTCCGGTTCTCCTCAGACCGCGCGGCAAAATCCCGCGACAGAATCCGGTAGTAGGAGTAGATGAGGCCGGCGAGCGCCAGCAGATATACGAATCCCCACCCGGTGATGAGCGAGAGAAGAAAGAGGATCAGAGTCGCTGTGAGCAGAAATTTCGAAAAGTCGTCCGTCCCGTACCGGCCGGTCATAAACTCGCGGATCTTGTCATTCACCCGCTCAAAGAAATCTTTCATGACATATCATCTCCTCATCGTCAATTGTCCATACTATAGACCAATTTCCCCGGGAAGGCAAGGGACGGGACAAGCTTTAACAAAAAGTTCAGACGGACTTTATAATCGGACTTTATAAATCCGCGCGCGCCGCTGTCTTGAGCGCGATCTCCATCATCTCGTGGAAGCTGTCCTGCCGGTCCTCGGCGCTTAAAGCCTCTCCCGTGAAGATGTGATCGGAGATCGTAAGGAGCGAGAGCGCCTTCTTGTGCTCGAGCGCGGCGAGCATGTAGATGCCGGCCGTCTCCATCTCAAGGCACAGGTGCCCTGTGGCGAGCGCCTTCTCATTGATCCTGGCGTCCGGGTTCGGATAATAGAAGAAATCCGAGGTGTAGACCGTGCCCACATCCGCGCGCACGCCCATCTCCTTCGCGGCGGCGACAGCCTTCTCGATCAGGCCGTAGTCACCGGCCGGCGCGAGGAAGCCCGGGAGATTCACGGCCTCCTGGAAGCCCGTGTTCGACGAGGCGGCCTGCGCGATCACGACGTCGCGGACGTGCACGTCGTCGCGGAGGGCGCCGGCGCTGCCGACGCGGATGATCGCCTCGACACCGAAGAAGCGGTAGAGCTCGGTCGCATAGAGGACGATGGAGGGGATGCCCATGCCGGAGCCCATCACGGAAACCTCTTTGCCCTCGTACGTGCCGGTGTAGCCCAGCATGTTGCGGACGTCGTTGACCAGCACGGGATTCTCAAGAAATGTCTCGGCGATGTGCTTCGCGCGGAGCGGATCGCCCGGCATGAGGACGCACTTCGCGAAATGCGTGCCTTCTTTCAGTTTGATGCAGGCTGACGGAGATTCATTCATCATCATATATTCCCCCTTCTCTTACTTTGTGCCGAAGATGCGGTCGCCGGCGTCGCCGAGGCCCGGTACGATATAGCCGATTTCATTGAGGTGGTCATCGAGCGCGCCGACCGTGATGTCGACGTCCGGATGCTCCTCCTGAAGCTTCTTAAGTCCCTCGGGAGCCGCGATGATGCACAGGAAACGGATGTGCTTGCAGCCGTGCTTTTTCAGCTGCGCGATCGCGTCGCAGGCGGAGCCGCCCGTCGCGAGCATCGGATCCACGACGAAGACGTCTCTGTCCTCGATGTCCGCCGGAAGCTTGCAGTAATACTCCACCGGCTTCAGCGTCTCGTGGTCGCGGTACATGCCGATGTGTCCGACCTTCGCGGAAGGAATCAGCGTCTGCATGCCGGACACCATGCCGAGACCGGCGCGGAGAATCGGAACGATCGCAAGCTTCTTGCCGGCCAGCCGCTCCACAGTCGTAGGTGCCATCGGCGTCTCGATCTCAACCTCCTCAAGAAGCAGGTCGCGCGTCGACTCGTAGGTCTCGAGCATCGCGATCTCGGAGATCATCTCCCGGAACTCCTTCGTGCCGGTCTCAGTGTCGCGGATGATGCCGATCTTGTGCTTAATCAGCGGATGATCCATGATGATAACTTTGCCCATTGTCTTCTCCTCCTGAAGTATTTATATGAGGCGCGAAAGCGCCGTGAAGTGTACCTGACACTTGCTCACTTATCTGATCAGAGGCACCTGCCCCGTCTCCGCATTGCTTTCCGATAAAGGCGTCACGTCACATGTCTCCTTCGGAAATGGCGTCCGCCGCAAGGATGACCCTGTGCCCCGCAGCTTTCAGCAGGCGGTTCATGATCGCCATGCCGAGCTCCGGCGTCTTAAAGGACTCCGCATAGATCAGGTCGACGCCGGCGTCGTCAAATTCCCTGAGGATCGCGAAGAGGTGCCGCGCAATCGTCTGCTCCTCCGCGCGGCTCCCCGCCGGGCAGAGATACAGGCGCTCCGCCGCCCCCGGCATCCCCGGAAGAAATGTCTCCGCGAGATCCCGCGCCGTATCGTCGGACGCGAGGATGCCGACGCGCTTCCCGTCAAGGATAGCCTTCCCGGCCAGTGTCTTCAGCGCCTCCGTCACCTCGCGCGCCTCTCCTTCGACGATGGCGAGCGGCGCCTTCGGCGCGTAGTGGCGGTAGCGCATGCCCGGCGCCTTCGGCCGGATGCCGGCATTTGCCCCTGCATCAAGAAGCCCCGGGTCGAGTTTCACCTCGCCCAGCACTTCCTTCAGCATCTCTTCATTGATAAAGCCGGGTCTTAATATCACCGGCACGTCTTCCGTCAGATCCACGATCGTCGACTCGAGGCCGATGTCGCAGGGGCCGCCGTCGAGTATCATGTCGATCCTTCCGTCAAGATCCCGCACGACGTGCTCCGCCGTCGTCGGCGACGGGCGGCCGCTGCTGTTGGCGCTCGGCGCGGCGATATAGCCCCCCGACGCGCGGATGAGCGCCGCCGCGATCGGATCGACCGGCATCCGCACCGCGACGGTGGGAAGACCCCCGCTCGTCTCGGGCGGAACCATTTCCGTCTTTCGAAAGATCAACGTGAGCGGTCCCGGCCAGAAGGCGTGCATGAGCAGCCGCCCCTTCTCCGGCACCTCCCTCACAAGGGGAATGAGCGCATCCTCCTCCGCGATGTGCACGATCAGCGGATTGTCGGAGGGCCGCCCCTTGGCCGCGTAGATCTTCTTCGAGGCCTCGCTGTTCAGCGCGTCGCCGCCGAGGCCGTAGACGGTCTCCGTCGGAAATGCCACGAGCCCCCCGCGGCGGATCACCTCTCCCGCTTTCTGAATGATCCCGCTGTCTATGTCTTCGGGAGAGAGACGATACACCTCAGTCGTCATGCCTTCTCCACGTCCTCCGCCGAGGCGCCGTCGAGCTTTGCCAGCTCCCCGGTATCCTCGATGCGGCCGCCGTCCTCTCCCATGCCGAACGCGTCTGTCAGCTCGCTCTCGCCGAGATCGTCAGCGTCAAAATCATCGTTGTCGAAATCGTCGTCGAAGCTGATGCCGAGCGAGCGGAGATCGATCTCGATGTCGTCGTCAAAATCATCGTCTTCGCCGTCGCCCGTGTCGGTGCGGATGTCGCTCAAGGAAGCCGGCATGCTCTGGATGATCTCATGGACCTCCTTGTAGGACTGCATGAACTTCTTCTGCATCTGGTTGAACAGGTCGACGATCTCATTCATCTCGTCCTGCACGGCCAGGTATTTCTGCTTGCCGTCCGTCAGCTTCTGGTCGATCTGCCCCTGCACGGAGGCCACGCGGCGCTTCGCCTCGGCGTCCGCGCCGGCGATGATCCGGTCCGCTTCGACGTGCGCATTTTCGACGATCTGCTGGCCCTTCACCTTGGACTCGTAGACGAGGTCGCCGATCTGGCGGTAATTCGCGATGTACTTCTCGTACTTGTCGCGGATATCCTGCTCCATCCGGTCCACCTGCTCGTCCTTTAAGACGATGCGGTTTTTCAGCTCGGAGATGATCTTGTCGCGCTTGCGGATGTCCTTCTCCATCGCCGCGATGCGCGTGTTGAACTCCTCCTCCTGCCGGCGGATGTACTCGAGGACCTCATCCTTGTCAAAGCCCCGGATCGCCTGCTTGAACGACATGTAATCTTCCATACCCCATGACTCCTTCCCCCGCCGTCTATGACGGCAGATGCTTACTCATAACTCCCCATATATCCGATGTCTCGAGGCCCAGCTTCCACGCGGCGACACCCGCGCAGCCGGAAGCCTCGACAACCTTCATCTTCTCTTCGACCGAGACCGCGTCCTCAAGCCAGATCGCATAGTCCGCGTCCCCGCTCCTGCCTTCTGCATAATTCTGCGCCGCGGCTTCATCGTAGCTCACCTGAAGGCCCAGCTCCTCTGCTTTTTCCCGGGCCGTCCGCATGCCGTAGGCTCTGCTTGAGGGCTTTTCGCCCTGCTTTGTCTCCCAGAGCCTCGAAAAGAACGGGATCGCGGCGATTGTGCCCTCCTCTCCGACAACGGCGATCGTGTCGCGGAGTCCCTTCTCCACGAAGGGCAGGGAGGCCACGGGCCCCGCCTCATCACTCCCGGCCGTGTGCTCGTCGTAGCACATCACGATCACGTAGTCGGCGACGCGCGCCTGCTCGGCGCGGTTCAGATACCCGGTAAATGCCGGCACATAGTCGCAGACGGCAAGCGTTTTTCCCGCATTCCGCATCTCGACGGAGAACTCGCGGATCAGCTCGAGGAAATCAGGCGCCGCCTCCTTCCGCACGAGCTCGATGTCGATGACGAGCCCGTCCGCCCCGCACGAGACCGTATCGTCCGTCACCGCGCGCACGATGCGGGAGCGTCTCGAGTCGGTGCCGAGCGCCTCTGCCGTCTCGCCCGCAGAGGCGATATTGCCGTCGAAATCATTGAGCACGGCGAAGACGGAAAGCCCCGCCTCATGCGCCGTGCGGACATAGTCCTCGTCGGCGAGCGACCGCACGCCGCCCTCCGTATCCTCCAGGTAAAACCAGGTGGGCGCGATCACGTTCGGACCGTCCACCCCTTGAAGCGACTCTGAAAGCGCCGCGTTCGACGCGGCCGAATCCGTCTGATGAAAGATCAGATTCACCGGCACCTCAAGCCTTGTCCGCGTATACGCCGCGGCCTGTTTTTTCTCCGCAATTTCTTCGGTGCGCGGATCCGTAAGGCAGTCGTCCTTCACGTATCCGAAGAAGCCGTCCTCCGTCACGACGTGCGTCCAGCCCCGCACCTTCGTCTCCGCATCGGAGCCGTCGGGAAGTCTGTCGGTCACGCGGACCGCCGTCCCTTCCGGCACATCGGCGACGATCGGGCTCTTGATGCCGGCCCTCAGCCTCACCGGCGCGTCCTTCGCAAATGTCATGCGCACGGGCGTAAACTCCGTCACCGCGACCGCCCGGTCGGGCGCTTCCTCCCGGCGGATGAGAACGTCCGCCTTCTCCGTCAATACATCGGAACGGATATAGGCGGCGCCATTTTCGAAGATGACCTCTCCGCCCGCTGCCCCGTCCGCGGCATACACGGTCTTCTCGCGCGCCGTTGTCACGATGAGCTTCTCCTCCGCCGCATCATAAAAGACGGCCGGCGTGATGAGAGCCGACACGGAGGCGCTGTCGAGATAAAGCGCTCCATCTCGCACGAGCCCTCTCGTCTCAGACAGTACGCCGTCAGCGACGATCGCGCAGCTTCCCTCTCCGGAACCGAAAAAGGCGGCGGGATCCATATGCTTCTTTGTTGGTATGAGGCGGTAGATCAGGATGCCGAGGACAAGCGCTAGAAAAGCGGCCGGCACCAAAAGAAAGAGCTTACGCTTCAGCTGCTTTTCTCTCTCTCCTACGGTCATATGCTTCCGCTATCCTCCCGCGCCGCTTTTATGCGCACCATCCATAAAAAAGTGCGCATTCCCGTCTCATTATAGCAACTAAAGGCTTGCTCAGTAAAGAGCCAATAGGGGCCCCGGCGGCTTGTGCACGTAATGAGATTCCTTCGGCTGCCGGAGCCCGCTTATCAAATTGTCATCTTGTTTTTCCGCCCGGATCTTCCATGCCGCGGGCGGTCCCCTTTGTTCTTATCTCTCTAGAAAAGATCCCTCCCTTCCTTCCATGCAGTCTGCTCATAAAAGCAGCTGTCTTATGCCGGACCGCGGGGCTGCGCCGCCGCATAAGAAGTCCGCGTTCTGCGGCAGAGCGGCCATCGTTTTCGGGAATGGCGGTCCGCATCGCTCAAAAAGATCATTTGTCCAGGGTATTTCCTGATGCATAAAAACAACTGTTGTGAGAGTTTTCAGACGGTATGGACAGGGAAGCTTCTTCACACTGCCCGGACTGTCCGAAAAAGAAAGGCCTTTCTTAGCACTGATTATAGAAGCAGGCCGCATAAGGTCAACGGATTTGTCGAAATCAGAGAAGATCTGGCAGAAACCTGAGAAGATTTTACAATTACCGCCGCTTGTTGTATAATCTCGGTAACTGCAGGAGAAAAAACCGGAAAAAAGCGGCGGCGGCGTGACCTCATGCCGGTCGGCGTTTTTCCGTCAGAAGACATCCTTGCACAAGAGGAGTCAGACCATATGAAGATACAGAAAATCAATGAAAACCAGATCCGCTGCGAGCTGACGAAGGAAGACCTGGCCGAGCGCCAGATCCGCCTCAGCGAGCTCGCATACGGCAGCGAAAAAGCGCGCTCGCTCTTCCGCGACATGATGGTGCAGGCGAACAAAGAATGCGGCTTCAGCAACGACGCGGGCATCCCCCTCATGATCGAGGCGATCCCCACGTCCGGCAACTCGCTGACGGTCGTCATCACGAAGGTCGAGGACCCCGAGGAACTCGACACCCGCTTTGCGCGCTTCTCTCCCACCGAGGAGGTCGCCGACGACGCGACGCAGCCGCCCGTAGAAGGCGCGGATGACATCATCGACATGTTCCACAAGCTCATCGACGCCAAAAAATCCGAAGGACGCAAGAAGGCACCCGCTCCCGAGGACATCGAGGGCGCCAAGGCGCCGAAGGCGCCGCAGCGAAACAGCCGCCGGAAAAACGATGCCGCCGAGGGCACTGCGGCACCCGGCAGCGTCCACTTCACGCGCGTGTTCCGCTTCCGGACCCTCGACGACGTGATCGCCGCCTCCGCGGCCCTCGCCCCGATCTTCAAGGGACAGAGCTCCCTGTACCACACATCCGGAAAGGACACCTATATGCTCGTTGTCCGCCAGGCCGGCGAGCCCGAGACCTTCAACCGCGTCTGCAACATCCTGTCCGAATACGGATCCGGCATGCAGTCCTCCGCCTCCTCCGAGGCGTACCTGCACGAGCACGGCGCTGCCGTCGAAGAAGGCGACGCTGTCGAGAAGCTCGCTTCGCTTGTCGCGAACTGAATACAGACAGATCGAAGAAACAGGGGACGGTTCACCGTTCGAATGACGGAACAAAAGATTCCGCCGGCCGAACGATGAACCGTCCCCTTCTTCTCACTTTGAAAAAAAAGATGCGCCTTCCGGCACATCTTTTTCTCTACTTTAATTCAGATTGTTCAGCCCTGGCTGATCGCCTCTGTCGGGCACGCAGCTGCGCATGTTCCGCAGTCAACGCACTCATCCGGATTAATCTCATAATGCGCATCGCCCTGAGAAATCGCACCGACCGGGCACTCGCTCTCGCATGTTCCGCAGCTTACACAATCATCAGAAATCACATATGCCATTGTTTGTTCCTCCTTGCCTTTTGCAGTTAGTAGATAAAACCTATACTCGTATTCTAAGACCTCCCCCCTTGGTTATACAAGCCAAACTTTTGTTACGTTCCCGTGCCCCTCAGCCGCGTCCGCGGCCACAAACATCTTGCCATTTCGGGTCCGATTGCGTATAATGGCGTCCATACGCAGTCTTATTCTGCAGCATTTAAAGGAGGAATGATTATGGCACAGATCAGTAAAGATATGACGATCGGCGAGATCCTCGCGACCGACAGAAACATCGCGCCGGTGCTGATGAGCATGGGCATGCACTGCCTCGGCTGCCCGGCCTCCCAGGGCGAATCCCTCGCGGAAGCCGCCATGGTGCACGGACTTGACGCCGACCTCGTGGAGAAGGCCGTCAACGAATTCCTGGCAAACGAAGGCTGAAACACCAGCGCGCCGGCCGCACAGATCCCGGCAAAGAAACCCCCGCGCATCATGCACGGGGGTTTCTTTGTCATTTTACTTTACAGTGACCTTGCAGGTCGCTTTCTTCTTCTTTCCGTTCACCGTCGTAATCGTACAGGTGATCTTGCACTTGCCCTTCCCCTTGGCCTTGACGAGTCCCTTCGCGGACACGCTCGCCACCTTGCTCTCGGAGCAGAACCAGGACACATTCTTGTACCAGGCGCCAGTCGGCGTCACCTTCAGTTTGAGCTTGTACTTCTTGCCCTTCTTCAGCGTCAGCTTGCTCTTATTGAAGGCCACCTTCTTCACCGCCGTCTTCGGCACCGTCACCTTGCAGGAAGCCTTAAACTTGCCGTTCACCGTCACCGAAACCGTGCAGGTGCCGCCGCTGTGCGCGTGGACAATGCCCTGAAGATCCACGGTCGCAACATTCTCGTCCGTTGACCAGTACTTAATCGTCTGGCACGGCGCGCCCTCCGGAGAGGTCTTAAAGCCCAGCGACTTCGACTGGCCCGGTTTCAGCTTCATCGTCTTCGCCGCAAGCGAAATCCCTTTCACGGGGATCGGCTCGTCAAGCGCCTTCAGATCCACGGCCTTGTCCGGCATCCTGAAGCTCACCGTACTCGACGAAGCGCTCGTGCCATTTAAGAAAGTCACAGACGGCGAAATCTGCCACTTCAGGAAGCGGCGGCCCAGAAGCGCCGTCCCCGCCTTCACGGTCACCGTATCGCCGACCTTCGCGGTATACACCTGCGACTCACCGCCAAGCGGATGAACCGTGTAGTTCTTCTTCGTGCTCTTCACCGTCACGGTGACAGAAGCAGACGGGCTGCTCTTGCCGTACTTCGAGAGCGTAATCACCGCCGTTTGATCACTCGTTCCCACATCCTTCGCCGCCGTCAGCACGCCGTTCTGATCGACCCAGACCGCCTCCGGATTGCTGCTCGACCAGGAGAGACGTCCCTGCGTGATATAATTCCCCTTCGTATCGCCCGCAAGATTATACGTCTGCCCCTCCGTCAGCGTAAGCGACGTCTTATTAAAACCGATCGAGCTCAGCGTATTCGCGCCGTAGTGCGCGGTAAACGTCAAATTCCCGTTCGCGACAATCGACCCCGGAGAATTCACCGGCTTCCCGCTGCTGTCCGTCCAGTAAAGGAACGGCTCATTAGTGCTCGAATAAAGGCCAAATCTGAGCGCGCGGTCCCTCTGCTCAAGCACGGGCTCTCCCTTATAGACCTTATACGACACCTTGTCCCTCTGCACGCCCTTCAGGTCATCCGCCATCAGGCTTCCGCCGCCGAAATCAAAAGTCACCGTGCAGGCACAATCCTCCTTCCTCACCCACTTCGCATACTGATCAAGGCTCTCGAAATAATGCTCTGTGTGATCCGAAAAAAGCTTCGTCGTACAAGCAGGCTCCTCATACCATCCGGCCAGCACGTACCCGTCCTTCTCAAGCGCCGGGCCCTCGCGAAGTGTCGTATTCGGAGTCCCGTTCACGCCTGGAACCCCGTCCGTATACTCCCAGAGATCCTTCATGCCGAGCACATTCGGAGGCAGCGTCACCATAGCGAGGCCCTTTCCCTCCGTGTGCACCGTATAAGTCCACACCGTCCCGTCAGCATTCAGCGTTCCGACCCTGTCACCCTCGGCCACATCATCCGACCAGACAAACTTTCCGCCATTGGCGTGAAACCGCAGCGGATAATCAATCGCGAATACCTCAAGCGGCAAAAGCAGCAGCGTCGCAAAAACCGCTGCGAGAAACAAAACTCTTCTTCCCTTCATTATCCGCATCCTCCTTTTCCCGATCTGTACTTCCCGGCCTTTTTCTCGGCCTGTCCTTCCGGTCTTTTCCTACCGGCCTGTTCCTCCGGTCTTCTCCTTCGGTCTTTTCCTACCGGCCTTTTCCTCCGGTCTTTTCATCCGGTCTTTTTCTCCCGGCCTCTTCCTCCCGGTTGTGCTTCTGATTCGTCAACCGGCAGGAATCCCCGCCAAAATGACATATCCTATACAGACAATCTGCACAAGCCTTAGTACTTCTTGCTCGTCGAAAAATACGTTGTTCCAGAAAAAAACCCTGTTTGAGCGAAGCGAGTTAGGTTTTTTTCGTCGAACGCCCTTAGTATTTTTCGTCGAGCTTAGAAGTCCTTAGGCGCGGAAGCCGTCTGTATAGGATATGCCATTTTGTCGGGGCTTCCGCCGGTGATCGAATCAAATCATTTTTATAATTTCTTCAGCAGCCGCAGCATCATATTCGGCCCCTCGCCGACATCATTCCCGCTCAGCCGCGCCTCCATCTCATTATACTTCCACTCATGCGCCTCCTCCGCCGTACTGTCATAAAGCACATACGGCACCGGATCCGCCGTATGCGTCCTGCACCTGATCGGCGTCGGATGATCCGGCAGCACAAGCATCCTGTAATCAACCCCCGCCGCCTTCAGCGCCTCCCGCACTCTCTTAATCACCCGCTGGTCCAGATACTCAATCGAGCGCACCTTCTTCTCCGGCGACCCCTGATGACCCATCTCATCCGGCGCCTCCACATGAATATACGCAAAATCACAGCCGCCGTGCAGCAGCGCATCCACCGCCGCGTCCGCCTTGCCCTCATAATTCGTATCGAGGCCGCCGGTCGCGCCCGGCACCTTGATCACATCCATCTCGCAGCCAACGCCGATCCCCTTCAGCAGATCCACCGCCGAAATCATCGCGCCCCTCATGCCGAACTTCCCGGCAAAAGGACTCAGCTGCGGCTTCCGCCCGGCGCCCCAGAACCAGAAACAATTCGCCGGATTCAGCCCGGCCTTCTTCCGCTCAACATTCAGCGGGTGGTCCCTCAGCACCTCATAACTCAGCTTCATCATCGAAAGAAACGGCTCGGGCGGCAGATACTGCCCGATCACCTCGCCCAGATGATCATGCGGCTGGAACAAATCCACCGCTTCGCCCTTGTCCCAGATCATACAGTGCCGATAACTCGTCCCCGCATAAAACTGAAAACGCGGATCATCCATCCTCTCAAGCACCGCCTTCAGCAGCACCGTCGAGTCCTCCGTCGAAATCTCACTCGAGCTGTGATCGAGAATCGTCTTCTTCTCAAATGGCTCCGCCTCGTCAAGCGTCACAATATTGACCCGGTACGAAATATCCGTATCCTTCATCGGCACGCCGATCGACAGCGCCTCAAGCGGCGACCGCCCGGAATAAAACCGCTTCGCGTCGTACCCCAGCACACTCAGATTCGCCGTGTCCGAGCCCGGCTTCATCCCCTCCGGGATCGTGTGCACGATCCCGATCTCGCCCTTCGACGCGAGATCATCCATCTCCGGCGTCTTCGCGTACGCGAGCGGCGTCAGGCCGCCGAGAGCTTCGACAGGCTCGTCCGCCATGCCGTCGCCCAGAACCAGTACATACTTCATGCCTCTTCCGCCTCCTCGTTCTTGCCGCGTCTGTACCAGCTGATCACCTGATCCGTCCCTGCAAGAAGCGCCTTAAATTCCTTCTCCGGCATCATCGCCGTAAGGAAACCGAACTCATCCTCCTTCCCCGGAAGACGCGTCACGGAAGAAATCTCCCCGAACGCAGCCCTGGCCGCGCCCTCGTCGCCGCGCATGCGGACGAAGAAAGGACGCGTCACCTCATCCACCGGGATGAGCATAAGCGGCTCCGCGCTGTAATCCGTGCGGATCGTCGTCCGCCGGTGCTTCACGCAGTCAATGATGTCGCCGACGACGGCGCTCGCGGTCGGCAGCGAACCCGCGCCGCTCCCGTAGTACATCGTCGTTCCGACGGCATTTCCCTTCACCATCACGGCGTTCATCACGCCGTCCACAGCCGTCAGCGGATTCTCCCGGCCGATCATCATCGGCGCGACGAGAGCCCATGTGCCGTTGTCGTCGCGGCGGCTCGTCGCGAGAAGCTTGATGCGGCAGCCGAGCGCCTTGGCGTACTCGATATCCGTCTTGTCGACGTGCGTGATCCCTTCCGTCGGCACATCCTTATAGGAGATGTGACGGCCGTAACCCAGCGAAGAAAGAATCGCGATCTTCCTGCAAGCGTCCCAGCCCTCGACATCCGCCTCCGGATGCAGCTCGGCGTAGCCCTTCTCCTGCGCTTCCTTGAGCGCGGTCGCGAACTCCTTCCCCTCATCCGCCATACTGGTCAGGATGTAATTGGTCGTGCCATTTAAGATGCCGGTCACTTCCTCAATCTCCTCGGCCGTGAGGGAGGTGTTCAGCACGCGGATGATCGGGATGCCCCCGCCGCAGCTCGCCTCGAAGAGATAATTGACGGAATGCTCCCGCGCGACCTCCCTGAGCTCCACGCCGTGCTCGGCGACCAGCTCCTTGTTGGAGGTGCAGACATTCTTACCCGCGGCGAGCAGTTCCTTCGTAAACATATAAGCGGGCTTAAGGCCGCCCATCGTCTCCACGACGACGGACACTTCCGGGTCATTCAAGATATCCGTGAACTCGTGCGTCAGCACCTCTTCCGCCGGATCACCCGGAAACTCGCGGAGATCCAGCACATACTTGATCTCAATCTCCTCGCCGGTGCGGCGCGCGATCGCCTCGCGATTCATCGTGAGCGTCTTGAAAACGCCTGCGCCGACCGTGCCGTAGCCCATAATTGCAATCTTTGCCATCTTCTGTTTCCTTTCCTGCTTCCTATCTTGTTCCGGTCTTATCCGTCGTGTCCGTGTTGCCGAGGGCAAGCCACTTCAGATAAGCGTTGATGAATGGATCGATGCCGCCGTCCAGCACCTTCTGCGCGTTCGGAATCTCCTCCCCGGTGCGCAGGTCCTTGATCAGCTGGTAAGGCTGCAGGAAGTAGGAGCGGATCTGGTTGCCCCAGGCGATCTCGGTGACCTTGCCGCGGATGTCGTCGAGCTTCTCCGCATTCGCTTCCTTCTTCAGCATGTAGAGCTTGATCTTCAGCTCCTGGAAGGCCTTGTCCTTGTTCTGGAACTGCGATCTCTCATTCTGGCAGGTCACGACGATGCCCGTCGGGAAGTGCGTGATGCGGATCGCCGACGACGTCTTGTTGATGTGCTGTCCGCCGGCGCCCGAGGACCTGTACGTGTCGACGCGGATATCCTTCGGATCGATCTCGATGTCGAGATCCTCCTCGATGTCCGGCATGACCTCGCACGCGGAGAAGGACGTCTGCCGCTTCCCGTTGGCGTTGAAGGGCGAAATGCGGACGAGCCGGTGCACGCCGTGCTCTGACTTTAAGAGGCCGTAGGCATTTTCGCCGTTGACCTGAAATGTCACCGACTTAAGCCCCGCCTCGTCTCCCTCCAGGAGATCGAGCACCTCCACGCTGAAATGGTGCGCCTCGGCCCAGCGGGTGTACATGCGGTAGAGCATGTTCGTCCAGTCCATGGCCTCGGTGCCGCCTGTGCCCGCGTGAAGCGTCACGATCGCGTTGCAGTTGTCGTACTCGCCGGACAGGAGCGTCTTCATGCGGATCGATTCAAAGCGCTCTTTGAATTCATCGTACATCGCCTGGATCTCCGGCACCATGTCCGGGTCCGGCTCCTCGTCCGTCATCGCGATCATGTCGCGGATGTCGTCGCGGGATGCGACAAGCTGCTGATAGCCGCTCACGTCCTCCTTTAAGGCCGCCAGCGTTTTCATCTTCTTCTGTGCTTCTTCGGGCTCGTCCCACAGGGACGGGTCCTCCATCTCTCTGTTTAACTCCTCAATGCGCTTCTCTTTGACAGCGAGGTCAAAGTGAATCCCTCATTTCAACGAGTGGTTCATCATAGGCATTCAGTTCAAGCCTGATCGGATCTAATTCGACCATTCGTCTCACCTTCTTTCCTGCCCGCATGGCTTAAAACGGGCTTCTTTGTGATATTTTATTTGGTGTTATCATACCCGAAAATGCCTTCCCACGCAAGCAAAGTACTTTTTTTCGCTTTTTTGTATCACTTCCTATTCCATTCCGAAAAAACTTGTGTATAATTGTGATACAAGGGGTAATTTGTTTGCACTTACAAAAAATGCCGCATTCCGCGCGCCCGGGTACAGTGAAGGGGAACGCTTCCGGGAGGCATAAGTCTGCGGTCATCAAAGGGGAGTATCACGTCATCATGGGGAGATTCCTGTCTAAAAAAGGCAGACGCATTCTCTTTAGAAGGCTTCTGCCCGTAAGTTTGATTTTAGGTGCCTGCACTGCAGGGGCCTATGTTGTCAACTCTGCACAGTACAACGATCATTTCCTGCCCGGCACAACCATCAACGGCATCGACGTCAGCGACATGACGATCGGCGAGGCGGCTTCCGATTTGCGCGCCGCCAAGGCAGGCTACGCCATCAAGCTCCGCTTCCGCGGCGGCAGCGAAGCCGTGATCGACGGCAAGGACGTCGGCCTTGTCTACGACTGCGAGGGTGAGCTCGAGCAGCTGATGAACGAACAGAACCGGCATTCCTGGCTGAGCCGCGAGCTCGCCGGCGACATCACCGACCTTAAGCTGAAGAGCTCCTACAAGGTCGACGAAAGTGAGCTCAAGGGCGCCATTTTGTCGCTTCCGGAGCTCGCCGACGGCAACTACATAAAGCCCGAGGACGCGTCGATCATCTTCACGAAGGACAAGGACTTCTCTCTCGTGCCCGAAGTCGACGGCACCGAGCTCAACTCCGCGGTCCTCACGGACCTGACGGAAGAAGCGATGTCGAAGGGGCGCGCCGTGCTCGACCTGACGAAGAAAAAAGGCGTCTACGAAGAGCCGCAGGTCCGCGTCGACGACGAAGAGCTCCTTAAGCAGCAGGAAGCGCTCAACAGTTTCTTACGCGCCTCGGTCGATATCGTCCTCGGCGAGGGCAATGTCGTCACCGTCGACAAGAAGACGACGCGCAGCTGGGTCAGCGTCGACTCTAAGGGGCGCTACACAGTGAACCGGGACAACGTGCACCGGCAGGCGCTCGCGCTCATGGCGGACGTGGCGAAAAAAGACGACAACCTCGGCAACTTCCGCACATTTGCGTCCACGAACTTCGGCATGCAGCGCTTCGAGACCGAAAGCATGCACGGCCACACGCTCAACCAGGCGAAGATGGCCGAGACCCTCACGGATATGCTCATGCGCGGCGTGAGCGGCGATCTGAAGCCCGTCTACTCCCGCGTCATCGACACCCTTGACCCGCGCTTCGGAGGCACCTACCTCGAAGTCGACATCTACTCGCAGCACGTTTACTACTATCAGGATTACCAGCTCGTCTACGACTGCAACTGCGTATCCGGCACCGAAGGCTACTCCGGCACGCCGTCCGGCATCTTCAGCGTCGACGAGAAGATCCGCGGAAGACAGCTCGAAGGATACCGCCAGGACGGCACCCTCTCCTATTCCGTACACGTCGATTACTGGATCCGCTTCCTCCCTCACTATGGATTCCACGACGCGAGCTGGAGAGATTCCTTCGGCGGCAGCATCTACGAATATGACGGCTCGCACGGCTGCGTCAACCTGCCGTACAACGCCGCCGCGACACTCTACGATCTCGTCGAGTACGACACGCCCGTGATCATCTTCCGCGGGGCTGTGGACGCGTAATACTGCGTAAACAGGGTATAAAGAAACGAACAGGGGACGGTTCTGAAAGTGAAGAACCGTCCCCTGTTCGTTTACTTATGTGTTTCTGTTCAGATCCCGCGCACGACGCCGAGAAACAGCGGCGCGCCCGTCTTCGTATCGATGATCCCGCACACGAACGGCCGGTCGAGGAACACCTGCCTGATCATCTGCGGCTGCGGCATGACCGACGACGCCTTCATGAGCACGGCCGTCACTGCCGCGGCCTCCGTCCCCTTTTTGTCGAGCCGGATAAAGGTCTTATGCAGCACGTCGTCGATTGCGACGCTTTCTTTCGTCATGCCCGAGAAGTTCGCGCTGCTTGAGAAGGCCTTTTTGATGCCCATCTTCCGCAGCGCCTTCTTGAGCGAGGTCTGATACCTGAACTCGAACTCCGGAATCCGCGTCTGCACGATCACGTTCTGTTTGATGCGCTTCCGGTAAGCGTCCGCGAGGCCCTTGCCGGTCAGCCCGGCGACGTACGCCTCGACCGACATGCCCTTCGGCGGCAGGAGCGCGAGGAAGGCCGTCTCCCCGCCGGCGTAGGGCTTCACGAAGCCGGTGCCGCCGCCCGCCTCGAGATACTCATGCTCGACGCCCTCCAGCATGCTCACCTTCTGCGTCTTTCCGTTCGCTTTCGTGAACGTCCGCTTCTTCGTGTAAGCGTACGGCTCCGGCCAGTCTCCCTTGAAATAGACGGTGTTCACGATGACGACCCTGCTCAGGCCGTGCAAGTTGTCGATGATCTTGTCGATCTTTCCCTTCGTATGGTTAAAGACCCAGTTGTTGATGTCCCGCACCGTCTCCGTCGAAAATGGCGCCGCGTAGATTTCAGCGCCGTGATCGCTCACGCTTTTCTTCAGGAAGCTGTCCTTCATCGTGACCTTTCCCTTGTGGTACCAGATCGAGTTCGCGTTCACATAGGTCGCCCGCTTCGATTTCGCGATCCGCCTGTTGAGCGTGGAGAGGTAGCGGCTGTACTTCGCCGCCCCGATCCCGCCGAAGGCCTTCTTCATCTCGCTGAGCGTCGATCCCTTCGCCCCATTCATGACGATGGACATCGCCGTCAGGATCGAGTCCGGCGAGAGCATGATGTTGCCGCTCTTGCTCGTCTTTACCGCTTCTTTTAAGAGGCGCACGGCGCTCTCGTCATAGGCGTTCACGAAAGCGCGGCTCGCCTTCAGCGACTTCGGCTGATTCGCCTGATACGCGGCGCTCACTTCCACGGAGGACGCGCTGAGCGCCTTCTCCTTAAATCCCGCGTCCGCAAGCGCCTGCTCTGCGGATACCGGCTGCGCGAAGAGCATGAGCGCAGCGATGACGCCCGCCATCGTCCTTTTTGCTGTCATCATTTTACCTCCCATAGCTTCAGGCCTTTCTCCATCGGTGCTGTCGTCTTCGTGCAAGTCTTCATATAATAAGTTTAGCATTCTGCTTGGAGGAGCGTCAACAAATTGATTCTCCGTTGAAGTTTCCATTTATTAATAGTAAGATAGAATAGGTTTAATCTATAAAAATGTCAGAAAACCACCTTTTGGAAAGGGGGCTGACCGGATTGCATATAAGACCTGGAAAACAAGTAAAAACCGCCGCCGCGCTGAGTGTCCTTCTCACCGCCGCCGTCTTTTCACAGGCTGCACGCGCGGAGGAAAACGCCGCCTCTTCCGGGGCGGACGCCTCTTATGCGTCGGTTTCCGAAGCGGAAGAAGCCGATGCGGCTTCTGAAGTGATTGAGCCTGCGGCGGCAGGCGCCGATGCGGCTTCCGCGGCAGCTGCAGACATATCTTCAGGGGAAGACGCCTCCGCGGCCGAGACCGTGCCGACAGAACTCGACGGCGGCAATTTTGAGGACGGCATCTCCATTCTCACCTTCAATGCCATAAACGAGCAAGAGCAGCTCTATGTGGAAAACGAGTGGAATTTCATCGATTCGTCACTTGACGTAAGCGGAGGCATTTCCGACAATGCCACCGGCCGGCTCGCGGACATTCGCGACAGCGGCGTGCTGACCGTCGCGACGGAGCCCTACTTCGCGCCGCAGGAATTTATCGACGGCATGCTGACGGGCAACGACCGCTTCGTCGGCGCGGACATGGAGCTCGCGAGAAGAATCGCGGAGCGCATGGGCGTGCAGCTGAAGATCGTCCCCCTCGATTTTACGAAGGTGCTCACGGCGACGGCGGCCGGGACCTATGATCTCGCCATATCCGCGCTCGCCTACACGCCTTTAAGAGCGTCGACGCTCACGCTCTCCAAAGGCTATTACTTCGAGGAGGGCAACGCGCAGACGGGCCTCCTCATCCGCGAAGAAGACGCGCAGGCCATAAAGAGCATTGACGATCTCGCCGGCAAGGACATCGCGGCACAGAAAGGCTCACTGCAGGAGATGCTCATCGTGGAGCACGTCACAAACTACCATCAGTTCCGCCGCCTCCCCTCCGTGCTGGATGTCTACGAGGCGCTGTCCGCGGGCGAGATCGACGCGGCCGCATCCGACATCGACGCGGCGGAGCGGTATATCGAGAACAATCCGGGCTGCGGCCTCGTCCTCCTCGAGGGCGTCGCATTTTCGCTCGAAGAGCCCTTCAAAGGCGACCGCATCGCCGCGAAGAAGGGCGAGGGCGAGCTGATCAGCTTCGTCAACGGCGTCATCGACGAGGTGCTCGCCGCCGACGAATATAACGCCTGGTACAAAAAGTACAGTGACTACGCTGCCCGTCTGGGGCTTTAAAGGAGTCGTGAACCAAAGTGAAAAAGTGGAAAATCTGGCAGATTGTTCTGTTTGTCCTTTTCTGCATAGCCCTCAATTACTGCGGCCGGCGTCTGACCGGACAGTTCTCCATCCCGTTCTGGCTGGATTCCTTCGGCACGGTTCTGTGCGCCTACCTGCTGGGCCCGTTTCCGGGCGCCGTGGTCGGCCTGACCGCGAACCTGATGTACGGCGTGAACACCGAGGTCTCCATCGTGTACGGCGTGATCAGCATCGCGCTCGCCGTCATCGTCGGCATCGCGGCCCGGAAGAATACGCTCAGGACCTTCTTCGGCACGATGACGGTCGGCATGCTCTCGGCGCTCGTGTCCGTCGCCATCGCCGTCCCGATCAACTACATGTACAACAACAGCGCGACCGGCAACGCGTGGGGCGACGGCGTCTATCATCTGCTCCTTGAGATCGGCATTCCCAATGTTCTCTCCATGGTCATCGCGGAATTCTACATCGACTTTACGGACAAGCTTCTGACGCTCTTCGTCCTGTTCACTGTCCTGCGCCAGATCGACGCCGTGAGAAAAAAAGCCAGAAAAAAGGCGGAGAAGGCCAAACTTGAAGAAAATGGCGGCAGCGTCGCAGACGGCGCCGTCATGATGCTGCTGATCTTTGCGGCGGCCGGGTCCCTCCTCCTCCCGCACGCGTCCGTCTCGGCGAACGATACGGCGGCCAGTGCCATTTCCTATAACGACTATGTGCAGTCCGTCTACAACAGCAGCAACGGCCTCCCCTGCGGCGAGGCCAACGACATCGCAGAGACCACGGACGGCATTTTGTGGATCGGCACCTACGCCGGCCTCTACCGCTTCAACGGCACCGAATTCCGCTGGATGGACGGCTATGAATCCGTCCGCAACGTCAACTGCCTGCATGTCGACAAGGAAGGGAGACTCTGGATCGGCACCAACGACAACGGCCTCTCCATCGCGATCAACGAGAAAATCGTCAACGTGCTCGACGAGCCCAAGGGCCTGCCCTCCAACTCGGTCCGCTGCATCACGGAGAGCTCGGACGGCTATTACTACATCGGCACGACCGGCAGCATGCAGATCCTGACGCTGAACGGCGGCATGCGGCGCGTCAACACCTTGAGCGAAATCAGCTACGCGGACAAGTGCGAAGCGGACAACAGCGGGCACGTCGCCGTCGTCACGCAGAGCGGCAAGCTCTTCCTCCTCGGGGAGGGGCAGGTGCTCAGCTCCATCCAGCTCGAAGACGACAGTGAACTCTTCAACTGCTGCGTCTTCGGATCCGATCGCAGGCTGTACGTCGGAACGACGCTCAACCGCATCTTCTGCTTTGACATTTCCAACGATTATTTCGAGGAGGCCTCCGTGGTCACCTGCGAAGGGATGTCAAGTATCAATGACCTGTTCTTCATGGGAAACGGGGATCTGATCATCTCCGCGGACACCGGCGTCGGCTATATTGACAGCGAAGGCCACTTCAAGGCCATCAATGTCAACAGCTTCAACAACTCGATCGACAATATCCTGCTCGACTATCAGGAAAACCTCTGGTTCACCTCGTCGAGACTCGGCCTCCTCCGCCTGTCGCAGTCGTCCTTCCGGGACGTGTACAGCACGGTGGGGATGCCGCAGCGCGTCGTCAACAGCATCACGAAATGGCAGGGAAACATATATGTCGGCACCGACAAGGGACTCGATGTGGTCGACCCGACCTGCCACTTCCAGGTCAACAATGAGCTCACCGACGCCTTCAAGGACATCCGGATCCGCTGCATCCTGACCGACTCCACGGGACACCTGTGGATCTGTACTTACGGCAAGGGGCTCTTCGAGATCCTGCCGAACAGAAAGCAGTACGTCTACAACAGCGACAACGGCAGCTTCGGCAGCCGCGCCCGGCTCGTCAAGGAGCTCTCCGACGGCACGATCGCCGCGGCCGGGGATACCGGCATTTCCTTCATCCACAATCACGAGATCGTCAAGACGATCGGATTGACCAAGGGATTTATCGGATCCATGATCCTCACGATCACGGAGCTTCCCGACGGGCGGATCCTGGCCGGCACGGACGGCGACGGCATCGCGGTCATCAGCGAAGACTACGAAGTACAGTACATGATCACGCGGGAGAACGGCCTGAGTTCTGCCGTTGTCCTCAGGACCGTATATGATCAAAAGAGCGACGGCGTCTTCATCGTCACGAGCAACGGCCTGTGCTACATGGATAAAGACGGGGCGATCCGCCCGCTCTCCAACTTCCCTTACTTCAACAATTACGATGTCTGGATGAAGGACAATGAGACGCTGTTCGTCACCGGCAGCTCCGGCATCTATGTGGTCAACCGCACCGAGCTGCTCAGCGGCATCGACAACATCAGCTACGACCTGCTCGACGTGAGAAAGGGTCTGACGAGCGCGCTCACAGCCAATTCCTGGAATTATGACGACGGAGACGGTAATCTCTACCTGTCGACGGACAAAGGCCTGTTCATCGCGGACACGGACCGCTACCGCGCGGACACCCGCTCCTACCGCATGGCGATCTCAAAATATGTGCTGGACGGCACTTCGTACCGCATGCGCGGCGGCGCGTCGATCGAAGTCGGCCGCGGCATCAACCGCGTCGAGCTCTATCCCGAGATCATCAATTACACGATCCAGGATCCCTACGTCGGCTACTATCTCGAGGGCTTTGAGAAGAGCTGGACCATCCTGCCGCAGAGCGCGGTGAGCTCCATCATCTATACGAACCTGCCGAACGGCGAATTCAACTTCCATCTCGCCGTCTTTGACAGCAACAAGAAGCGGATCCTCGAGGAGCGGACCTACGTCCTCGTGAAAGAAAAGGAGATGTACGACAACACCTACTTCAGGCTCTACATGCTGGTCGTGGGTGCTCTGGCCGTCGTCTGGCTCACCTGGTTCCTCGTCTTCAGACAGGTCCGCAAGCAGATGGAATTCCAGCAAAAAGAACTCGACATCGCCCACAAGCAGGTGCAGATGGGCAACGAGACCATCATGGCGATCGCCAAAGCCGTCGACGCCAAGGACGAGCGCACAAGCCAGCACTCCGCCCGCGTCTCGATGTATTCCGTGATGATCGGCGAAGAGCTGGGACTATCCAAGACAGAGCTTGAGGCGCTCCGCAGAACCGCGCGCATGCACGATATCGGCAAGATCGGCATTCCCGACGCCATCCTCAAGAAACCGGGGCGGCTCACGGACGAGGAATACGCCATCATGAAATCGCACACAACCCGCGGCGGGGAGATCCTGAAGGACTTCACGCTGATCGACCACGTCATCGAGGGCACCCTCTACCACCACGAGCGGTACGACGGCAGGGGCTATCCCAACGGGCTGAAGGGAGAAGACATCCCGCTCTTCGCCCGCATCATCGGCGTCGCCGACGCCTTCGACGCGATGACGGCAAACCGCGTCTACCGCCGGCAGATGGATTTCGGCTACGTGCTGAATGAGATGAAGAAGGGCCGGGGCACACAGTTCGACCCGCAGATGGACGACATCCTCCTCCGCCTCGTGGACGAAGGAAAGATCAATCTCGAGGAGCTGTACCCCGTGCATCTGGCCGGCGAGACGGCGAAGGATGACAACGAGGCGCGCGCTGTGGCCGAGAAGGAAGCGGCGGACGCCGCGGCTGCGAAGGAAGCCGAAAGGGCGAAAGCGGCGGCGGAGAAGGAAGCCGCAGCTGCGAAAGCGGCGGCGGAAAAGGAAGCCGAAGCTGCAAAAGCGGCGGTGGAAAAGGAAGCCGAAGCTGCGAAGGCGGCAGAGAAGGAACAGGCGGAAAAGAAGCCTGAGGAAAAAAGTGTCGAGGTGAAGGCCTCCGATGAAAAGGCCCCCGAGGCCGGGACAGATGGCGGGAAAACTGACGGACATGCCGCCGGGAAGGAGGCAGAAGCATGAAACGCGTATGGATCACCACGCTCATAACAGCTGCGATCGTGCTGGCCGTGTTCTTCCGCTTCCGCTCCATGGACAAGAGCATGGCCCGCGACGCGCTGACCATCGGCTTCCTCTTTGAGGACGACGAGAGCACGCCCTACACATACAACTTCGCGCTCACGGAGGAGGCTCTGCTGCAGCAGTATCCTGACAAGCTAACCATTTACGAGATGAATAACGTGTCCGAGAGCGACACGGAGGAGCCTCTGGCCGACCTGATCCGGAAGGGCTGCGACATCATTTTCACAAACAGCCACTCGAACGTATTCCTCAAGATGGCCGCGCACCATCCCGAGGTCGAATTCTGCCAGGTCTCTTATCTCGAGCGCGCCCCGAAGGATCCGCCCGCGAACTATCACACCTTCAAAGGCGAGATCTATCAGGGCCGGTACGTGAGCGGCATCGTGGCCGGCATGAAGCTGCGCGAGCTCATCGACCACCGCGTCATCAGCGCGGACCAGGCGCTCGTCGGCTACGTCGGCGCCAATGCATCCGCCGCCGTGATCTCCGGCTACACGGCCTTCCTGCTCGGCGTGCGCTCGGTCGCGCCCGAGGCGACCATGCAGGTGCGCTACACGAACAGCTGGGGCAATTACGCTGAGGAAAAGGCCTGCGCCAAGGAGCTGATCGACGACGGCTGCCTCATCATCTCCCAGCACTCCGACACCATCGGGCCGGCCATCGCCTGTGAAGAAGCCGTCGGCTCGCGCCGCGTCTACTTCATCGGCTACAACTACAGCATGCTCGACATCGCGCCGACGACAGCGCTCATCAGCACACGCATCAACTGGGAGCCCTACGTCACCGAAGCGGTCGGCGCGCTCCTCGCCGGGAAGACCATCGAGTCCTATGTCGAGGGCCATGTCCACGACAACAACGACATCAGCGCCGGCTTCGACCACGACTGGGTGGAGATGATGGAGCTGAACCGCCCCATCGCCGCCAACGGCACAGAAGCCAAGATGGCGGAAGCGATCGAAGCCTTCAAGAAGGGCAATGTCAACGTCTTCTCCGGAGACTACGTCGGCATCAGCCCGGCCGATCCGGAAGATACCTGGGACCTGCGGAACGTCTTCATCGAAAACGCCGCTTCCTCTTCCCCGAACTTCCACTACGTACTGAAGGATATCATCACCATCAAAGAGCATGTGCCGCTGTCCGACAGATAAAATCCGGCAGGGGTCATAAAAACGGCAGGGGATTGCCCCTGCCGTTTTTATGTAAACAATTATGACAAGGGGTCAGACCCCGTGTCAAGTTTTTTCATTTCGTTCCGTATTCCAGAAGCCGGATCTCGCCGAACATACCGGTCGGCTCGTAGACATACGTCTCATGTCCCGGCGCCTGCCGCATGCCCTTCAGCGCGTCCCTGAGCGGGGTGCTGACAGCCTCGATCACGATGGTGTTGACGCCTTCCTTCAGATTGTCCAGGCGGAACTCATACGGCCCGCAAAGGCGGAAATCCGTTTCAACCCCGTTCACAAGGATGCGTCCCGCCTCGTAGAGATGCTCCGCTTCGATCGCATAGATCCGCTTCGGATCCGGGACGAAGAGCTCCCGGGTGTAGCGCACCGTGCCGGAGAAATCCGGCAGGAGGTCGGATACGGGAAGCAGCTGCGTCATGGGCAGCGGCTCGAAGACCGGCGTCTCCAATGCGGCCGCGGTCTCGACGCGCCAGCCGTCCGAAAGCTCCGTTTTCAGGAGAACCTTCAGTTCCTTGGGATCCATGTCCTCTACGATCCCGGCGACCTCGTCCTCCGTCGCGGTGAAAAACACGGCCGACTCGTATGGTTCAAGCTCAAGGGTGCAAAGCATACGCGGTTCGTCAAAGCCTCTCGCGAGGAGCTGCTCGACCGGATAGGCGGCGTTTTTCATCGCGTCGTAGCGGTAGACGCGGCGGTCCTCCGCGCCGAGCTTCACGAGGAGGTTCCCGTGGATCGGCTCCGTCACCGACTCGTTGAAGACCATCCACAGATCCCCGCTCTCCTTCTCATAGTGGAAGAAGGACGCCTGGCCGCGGACGTCCGCTCTGGCGCCGATGACGCCCATGGACCGGATGACCGGCACGAGCTCGTCAAGCGGCACCGCCTGCGCGCGCGCAATCACGGCGGAAAGCTCCTCGTCCGGCGTCCCGTCCTCTCCGATCGCTTCCGGCAGCGCGTCGACAAACAGCACGCGCACCTCCGGGAAGGCAGCCATGAAGCGGACGAGCTGCGGGTCCGCATAGCGGCCGCGCGGCACGATGAGGAGCTTCAGCGGCACGCCGCCGATCACGAGGCGGCCGTTCTCCACCCCGGCCGGATAAGTGCCGTCGCCGGTCCCCGCCGCATCCGAGAGCGCGTCGGACGGCACGATCGCGTAGTCGATGTGCCCCTCGTACAGCTTCTTCGCCGGGATCTCATCCGTCATGGCCTCGCCCATCCACTCCGTCTCCGCGTGGTAGAGGATGCCCACCTCGGGAATCCATTTGCCGCCGGAGAACACGTGGCAGAGCCGGTTCGCGTACCGCATGAGGCGCCCGAAATACGGGAACTCCGGGTTGTGCCCGCCCGCGTAGAAATGCGGCGGACAGTCGAAATCCGGGTATTCTCCCATCGAAAATGCGTGCGGCACCAGGTGATTGACGCCCCTTGAGATCAGGAAATCGATCACCCATTTCATATCGCGCACGCCGAAGCCGAAGCCGTAAGTGCCGAAGGTCTCGCAGAGCAGCCGTCCTTCCTTGTTCGGTTGCATGAGCGCCGCCGAGGCGCCCATCTTGGCGAGCAGGTAGTGGAAGAAGGGCCCGTCGAATTTGATGTACTCGTGCCGGACCGTATCCGGATTCCCGGGCAGAATCTGCCCGCCGATCTCGTCGATCCCGGCGATCGCCTGGCCGCTCATCGCGCGGAAGTAGTGCCCCTCCCCGCAGCCCAGGCGGCCGTGCACGTTGTTGTCCTCGATGATGTGGCCGATATACCGGACGCCGTGCGCCTCACACCATCTGCCCAGCTGCCCGGAGAAATTCGCCGCCGCAAGACGCGTCGCGGCGTCCATAAACGCGTACCTCGCACGCGCCGTCCGCCCGCCGTCCGCCGACGGGAAAAAGAGCAGCGGCAGCTCCGCCCGCCAGTGCTCCCCGAGACGCGCCGCAAGATATGCCGGCATGTCCTTGCTCCACGGGAGCGGCATGTCCTTCCGGCCGATGATCTCATCCATGCAGTAGCCGTACGTGTTGCCGAAGCCCGGCTCGTCGGAGAAGAATCCCGCGATCGTCTTGCCGAACTCCGCCGCGTACCGCTCATAATGCGGCTCGTACACCGCCTCAATGAGAACCTTCACGGAATCCTCGTCGAGCAGATTGATGTAATCCACCGCGCCGCCGTCCCTGTACGTCGTGTACGTCACGAACACGCGCCAGACCCCCGGCGGCACGTCGAGCGTCACGCGCCCGTCCCGCACCTCATCCGTGAGATCCGCGAACAGCTCTGCAGGAGATGCGCCCTCTCCGGGGGCCGCCACGGTGTCGCCCTCAGCCATGCGCATCATCACGGCGCTCACCATAACCTGCGCGTCAAGCAGCGGCTCCTCCTTCGGTCCCGGCCGCATGACATCCGCAAATGTCTCCGACTTCCGCATCGCCGCGTCGATATCCAGCGTCACATGCGCGCGCGGGCCCGTCACGTCAAAGCACCGCACCGCCAGGTACTGCTTCGCCCGCTCCGGATACTTTTTTCTCAAGAGTCCGTTAGCGATCCCCGTCGGGAAATGCGCATCGTCCAGAATCCACAC
Source organism: Lachnospiraceae bacterium UBA2860 (assembly GCA_002350625.1). Classification (GTDB taxonomy): domain Bacteria; phylum Bacillota; class Clostridia; order Lachnospirales; family Lachnospiraceae; genus Chordicoccus. Next base: position 997 of record DEFE01000023.1, on the reverse strand, counting down.
ACGCATCCCGCGCTTCTTCGCTTCGTCCAGCACGATGTCGACGTCCCGCCACCACAGCGGGCCGCAGAAATCCGGGTGCGGGCGCGACTCCAGACACAGCGCGCGGATCCCGCACGCGTGGATCCGGTCGATCTCGCGGCGGATGAGGGACTCATCCTCTCCCCGCATCCACAGGAAGGGGAGAATGTAATTCTCGTGTTCATTTCTTAATGATTCTAAAATTTGATTATCCATAAGAATATTATATCATAGTGTCGCCCGTAAAAGGGGACGGTTTGATAAGCGGCCCGGTCAGGGGCGATTTACTTTCCCCCTCAATTTTGCTACGATAAGACAATCACAGGAAAGCGCAATCACAGAAAGGCACAATCACGGGAAGGACCCCACGCTATGAAGATCTACCTCGCGAGGCACGGCGAGACACGCCTCAACAAAGCCCACCTGATGCAGGGACGCTCGGACGAGCCGCTGAACGAAACCGGCATCCGCCAGGCGCAGACGATGCGCCGGATTCTTCTTGACGCCGGGGAGGATCTCCATTTCGACGCGGTCTACGCGAGCCCCCTGCAGCGCGCAGTCACCACGGCCACGATCCTCGCGGACGTGCCGGCGGAGGCAGTCATCACCGACGAGAGGCTCCTCGAGGCGGATTTCGGCAAGTACGAGAAGCGCCCCTACACGCAGCTCGGCCCGTGGATGACGCTCTACTGGCGCTATCCCGAATACTTCCCCGCGCCGAAGACCGTGGAGACGCTGGACTCGATGATCTCCCGCTCCCACGCCTTCTTAAAAGAGCTCGAGCAGAAGGATTACGACGCCGTGCTCGTCGCCTGCCACGGCGGCATTCTCCGCCCTTTAAGCGGCTATCTCATGGACAGAAAGAGCGGCGTCTACTGGCGCCCGAAGCCAAAAAACTGCGATGTCCGCGTCTTCACATCGGAAGACGGCAGACACCGCACGCTCCATTTCTATTCTCTATGATTATTTGCAGAGTACC
>DEFE01000058.1:6602-17151 GCA_002350625.1 Lachnospiraceae bacterium UBA2860 | reverse complement strand
CGCATGGGGATGGAGGTTCATGAAAATGCCTCCGCCGACGCTTCTCCCACCGGCGGCAATAGCTCCGCAAAAAGAGATCCCGCCGGTGCCTCTCACACCGGAATCAACAGTCCCGCAAAAAAGATCATGAGCGGCATGACCGCGATCGACAGCAGCGTGCTGTGCGTCACGGTCTTGCAGGCGTAGACGTAGTCCGCCCCGAAGAGCTGCGAGTAGATCGCGACATTTGCGCCGACCGGCGCGGCGGAAGCGATCACCATCGTCATCTTTATGCTGTTGTCCACCGGCAGGAACGCCAGCGCGAGCGTCGTGATCACGGGAATCAGCATGAGCCGCACCCCGCTCACGAAATACAGCCGCTTCGTCCGGAACAGCTCCGCGATATTCGACTTCGCGAGATAGACGCCGAGCACGATCATCGCGAGCGGCGCGTTCACGGACGCGACGCCGCTGATACAGGTGCGCAGGATCTGCGGCATATTGGTGCCAAGCCCCGTGGCAAAAAGCACAAAACCGCCGGCGGACGCGAGCACCATCGGGTTCAGCACGAGCTGCCGGACCGTCTGCGCAAGCGGCACGCGCTCGTGCGCTTCCTCCGTGTCCTCTCCTTTCGCCCCCTTCTTCAGATTTTTACAGCCGTACACCCACTGGCTCACATTGAACGGAATGAGCATCCCGACGAGGAAAAAGACGCCCGCGTCGCCGATGCTCGCCTTGATCAGCGGCAGTCCCATAAAGCCGGCATTCGAATAGGCCGCCGCAAACCAGTCGATCCCGCCCTTTCGAAAAACGACCGTCGAGACCAGCATCGACAAAGCCACGGTCCCCGTTCCAAGAAGAAAGCTCCATCCGAACTGCGCGAGCTTCTCAGGAGAATACTCCACGAGAAAGCTGTTGACAAGCATCGCCGGAATGACCACGTACGCAAGCAAAGAGGCCAGCGTCTCGCTGCCCTCATCGGTTATCTTCCCCGCCCGGTAAAGCGCAAGCCCGATCAGCATGTACAGCGCCATCACGAGGATCTGCTGCAGAATGATCAACGCCATGTCAGATTACCGCCTTTCCTTTCCACTTGCCGCGCTTATACACGATGACGTGAATCACCGCGCCGATCAGCCAGCTGAGCATCAGCGACCAGTAGATCATATCCGACCTGCCCTTCGGCAGCTCCGGCGTCCTCGTCAGGTAGCAGAGCAGGTAAGCGAGCGGCACGCGCAGCCCGATCGTCTGCAGGATCGACAGCCACATCGGCGTGACGGTGTCCCCGGCCCCGCGCATAACGCCGGCCAGCGTCTGAATAACACCCATCGCGACGTAGCCGATCGCAAGGATCCGCATGAGATGCATGCTGAGATCAATCAGCTCGTCCGTCGTCGTGAAGATGCCCATGAGCTGCCTGCCGAAGAGAAGAATCAGCCCCACGAGCGCCGCGGCTACAGCCACCGACAGGACAAGTCCCTGGCGGGCGCCCTTCGTCACGCGGTCCATCTTGCCCGCGCCGACATTCTGCCCGACATAAGTCGTGAGCGCCGTGCCGAAGGAGAAGTTCGGAAGCATCGCGAAGCCGTCGACGCGCATGACGATCACGTTGGACGCGACGAACTGCGCGCCGAACTGATTGGTCAGCGACTGCACGATGATCATCGACATCGACAGGATCGCCTGCGTGATCCCCGAGGGGAGGCCGAGGCGGATGATGCCCGCACCGTAGCGGCGTTTCCATTTGAGATAACCGAAGCCCATATCAAACAGGTCCTTCATCTGCGAGAGCCGCACCATGCACAGCACGCCGGATATTCCCTGCGCGATGATCGTTGCGAGCGCGACGCCGTTCACGCCGAGCCCGAGCTTCGCGACGAAGAAGAGGTCCAGCACGATGTTGATCACCGTCGAGATGACGAGGTAAATCAGGGCGGAAATGGCATCGCCGAGTCCGCGCAGAATCCCGCTGATGATGTTGAAAAACGCCATGCCGATGCTGCCCCCGAAGAGAATCCACAGATAGGATGTACACCAGTCGATGATCTCGGCCGGCGTGTTCAGGATCTCAAGCAGCGGCCTTGCAACCACAATGCCGATCACCGTGACGAGGACGCCCGAGATCAGCGTCAGCGTGATGCTGTTGCCGATCGTATACGAGAGCGACTCCCGATCGCGCGCGCCGAAATACTGCGACACCATGATGGTGCTGCCCATGCCGATGCCGATAAAAAGCACGATGATCAGATTGAGGATGGGGCCGGCGCTGCCGACGGCCGCAAGCGCGTTGTCGCCGACGTAGCGACCGACGACGATGCTGTCCACCGTGTTGTAAAGCTGCTGTGCGATATTGCCGATGAGCATCGGGATCGTGAATGCAAGGATCTGCTTCCACGGCTCGCCGACCGTCATGTCCACCGGTTTAAAAGAACGTCTCGATGATGCCGTTTTACTCATATATCTCCCGTCATTACATATGTATTGGTGAAAATGGTTCCGTCCGCCGCCTGTCTGCATTGCCGCCGCTCAGCCTGAAGTCCGGCAGGCATCCCGCGGTCATGCCGCGTCCGGTCCCTATATCAACAGTATAGCACACACATGCAAGGAAAAGGGAGAAGCCATCTGCAAAAGTCATAATCTTGACAGGCACCTCCCGCGCTCCGATAATAAATGACAAACACAGTTCGGAGGTAACCACTATGCCGGGACCGGGCGGGCGCGGGGCGCGCAGCTTCCTCACCGAGGAAGAAAAGCAGAACAAGCCGAAGGTGACAAAGGAGCTTCTCCTCCGCATCTTCTCCTATCTGAAGCCGTACACGAAGCAGCTTCTCCTCGTGCTGCTCCTCATCATCCTGTCCGCCACATTTTCACTCCTCCCCTCGATCCTCACCGGGAAGATCGTCGATGAAGGCCTCATCGGGCGCAGCTTAAGCGCGCTCATCCGCTACATCCTTCTCTCCCTCGGCGTGACGCTCCTCAGCAATCTCATCGGCGTCGCGGAGAGCTATCTCAATTCCTGGATCGCCCAGCACATCACCTACGACATGCGGAACGCGATGTTCGCGCACCTCCAGAAAATGTCGCAGCAGTTCTTCACGAGCGCCAGCCAGGGTGACATCATCACGCGCATGACGAGCGACATCGACGGCGTCGAAATGGTCGTCAGCAGCACCTTCACCAACATCCTCACCAACGTCATCACCCTCGTCATCGCGGCCATCGCGATGTTCCAGAAAAATGCGCTCCTCGCGCTTCTCGGCATCGTCATCGTCCCGCTCTTCGCCCTGCCGACACGGGCCGCCGGCAAGACGCGCTGGACCCTCACGCGGGACGCGCAGGCCACCAACGACCAGATCAACGGCATTTTGAACGAGACCCTGTCCGTCAGCGGCCAGATGCTCGTCAAGCTCTTCGGCCGCGAGCAGTACGAATACGACCGCTACGAATCCCTCAACAAAAAGATGATCGGCCTCCGCATCCGCGAGAGCATGGCCGGCCGCTGGTTCCGCGTCGTCATCTCGACATTTGCGGGCATCGGCCCGATGCTGCTCTATCTCGTGGGCGGCTTCCTCATGATCAAACGCGGTGCGAACCTCACCGTCGGCGACATCACCGTCCTCGTCGCGCTCGTCGGGCGCATGTACGGCCCGGTCAACCAGCTCCTCTCCTTCCAGGTGGAATGGATCCGGTCCATGGCGCTCTTCACCCGCATTTTCGAATATTACGACATGCCCGTGGACATCGAAAATGCCCCGGACGCGATCATCCCAAATTCCGCCCGAGGCAATGTGGAATTCTCTCACGTGGGATTCGCCTACGAAGAAGGCAAGCCGATTTTGAAAGACATCAGCTTCAAGCTTGAGGCAGGGCACTCCGTCGCGATCGTCGGGCCCTCCGGCTCCGGCAAGAGCACCATGGTGAACCTCATCCCGCGCCTCTACGACGTGGACAGCGGTTGCGTCCTCTTCGACGGCACGGACGTGCGGAAGCTCGACCTCGCTTTCCTCCGGAGCAACGTCGGCATCGTGACGCAGGAGACCTACCTCTTCAACGGCACGATCCGGGACAATCTCCTCTACGCCGCGCCCGACGCGGACGAAGCCGCCCTCATCGAGGCCTGCAAGAAAGCAAACATCTACGATTTCATTTCCAAACAGGAGACGGGCCTTGACACCGTCGTCGGCAACCGCGGGCTGAAGCTCTCGGGCGGCGAGAAGCAGCGCGTGTCCATCGCGCGCATTCTCTTAAAAGACCCGGCGCTCCTCATCTTTGACGAGGCGACCTCCGCCCTCGACTCCATTTCCGAGCAGGCGATCCAGGATGCGATCGAGCCCCTCATCCACACCCGGAGCAGCATCCTCATCGCGCACCGCCTCTCCACCATCCTCTCCGCCGACGAGATCCTCGTCGTCAAGGACGGCCGCATCATCGAGCGCGGGCAGCACAAGGACCTCGTCGCGCTCGGCGGCGTGTATACGGAGCTCTACGAGACACAGTTTAAGATAGAAGACGACTGATGAGACCAGGCGCTTCCGGCAATGGCGGGAAGCGCCTGGTCTTTTAAGGATCGGTTTCTGCCGTTTGAAGCCGGGGCTCTAGAGTGTTCCTGCATGCGAAAGCGTGAAGCCGGAACTCTAGATTGTCACTTCCTGCATCAATGCAAAGGACCAGATTTTCTTCTCTGCGACAGGAAGGCCCGTGACGCGCTCAAGCGCCTCCGCGTAAGTATCGAGCTGCACGCGGTACCTGCGGACAAGCTCCTCCGCCTCGCTGACGCGGTCCGTCTTGTAATCTAAAAGAATGATCGCCTCTCGATCTGTCTCTCGATCTGTTTCTCTATCTGTTTCTCTATCTGTTTCTCTATCCGTTTCTCTATCCGCTTCTTTATCTGCTTCCTTAGCTGCGTGCGCGTCCGCTTGCGCATCAGCGCGCGCATCTTTGGATTCATAGAAGAAAGCATCAATAATTCCCTGCACGAAAACCATCTCATCCCGCGGCCAGTCTTCGCGGATCTCCGACGCGTCCATGCCAAGCACGAAGGGCTGCTCGCGGACAAGCCCGCCGCGGCTGTGCGCCGCCGCCATCCGCTGCCCGAGCGGACTTGCGGCAAGGCCTGCGATGTCCTCCGGCCGCACCGCTGCCATCTCTTCCTCTGTCAGTCTCCCGCTCTTTGTCATCTCCCGCATCTGCGCCGCGCAGGCTGCGGTGAGCGCATCTCCATTGAGAGAAGCAAGCGCGGCGAAGTCAAGCAGCTCGCACACGCGGTGATAGGCCGTACCGCGCTCTGTGGCGGAGAGGCCTTCGGTCGTCGCCGGCAGGATCTCCGCCGTCTCCTCCGCCTGCATGAGCGGCCCGTCCGCGCCGCGGATCGCAGCCTTCTTCATCTCCGAGACACTGATCTCTACCGGCACGGCCGCACTCATGGCGTGCGGATAGACATAGGAGAAACGTCTCTCCAGCTCCTCCCGCACGGCGGCGTCATAAACTGCGCCGCTTCTCACCGAGCGCAGCATCTCGAGCGCGTCCTCCCGGCGGACGCCTGTCTCAAGCTCCTCGACCACCAGATCCGACGCGCGGCGGACCATCAGCTGCACGGCCGGCGCCACGCCGATCCGCGCTGCCCTGTCAGACATCCGCAGCGCTGCCGGGTAGAGGAAATGCCAGGCGTCGCGGCATTTTCGAAGATAACCGGCCGGCAGCTGCCTGTCCGTGTCCGGGATGAGCAAGGACATCTCCGCAAGCGCTTTCTCCGAGCTGACGGTCCCCGTGATGATCAGCTTCTGCTGCGCGCGCGTGAGCGCGACGTACAGCACGCGGAGCTCCTCCCCGAGGCTGTCCTTCAGCATGCGGCCGCGGATCGCAGTCCGCTTCAGCGTCCCCGCCTTCGTGCGCCGCTCGAGATCGACGCTGCTCGCGGCGATGCCGAGTGAGGGGTGAATCAGGAGGTCGGCATTTGCGTCCTGCATGTTGAAGCTCTTGCTCAGCCCCGCCACAAAGACGATCGGGTACTCGAGGCCTTTGCTCTTGTGAATGCTGTATATGCGGACAACGTCCGCCTGCTCGGAGATCGCGCTCAGCTCCCCGAAATCCTGGCTGTACTTTTGCAGGTTGTCGATGTAACGGATGAAATTGAAGAGGCCGCTGTAGCTCGTCTCCTCATAGGCCGCCGCCTTGTCGATGAGCATGTCCAGATTGACGGCTCTCTGCGCGCCGCCCGGCAGCGCGCACGCGTAGTCGTAGAAGCCGCTCTCCATGAGAATGCGGCTGATCAGCTCGTGGAGCGGCGTGTCCGGCGCCGCCTCGCGGATGCTGTCGTAGAAGGCGAAGAAGGCGCGAAGCTTCTCCTTAAGCGCGAGGTTTATCTGCTGACTGGCGCCGGGTTCACTGTCCGCCGACATACTGCCATGTCTGCTGTCCTTCGGTATGCTGTCACTTTCGCTGCTCGCCAGGCCGGCCGCATCTGCGCTGCCGCTTTGTCCGGTCTCTCCATACGCTGCATACGCCCTCGCCGCATCGTACAGCGGGACGTCCGCGCGCTTCTTGCTTCCCGACAGCGCCGTCGCGAGATCCGCCGTCCTGATGAGCGCGAGCTCTTCGGCGGAGACACCCGCAAATGCGCTCGTCAGCACCGCCGCAAATGGGATATCCTGCCGCGGATTGTCCGTGACCGCAAGGAACTGCAGAACCGTCTGCACCTCCTGCGCCGTGAAGTAGCCGCTCTTCGCCGTGGAGTAATTCGGGATGCGCATCCCCGTCAGAACCTCGGAGAATGTATCCGCCCATCCCTCCATCGTGCGCAGAAGGATCACGATATCTCTGTACGTGACGCGCCGCATGCCGCCGATCGCGCGGTCATAGATCTCCCCGTCCGCGACCAGCGCCCGGATCCGCGCACCGATGGCGCGCGCCTCCAGCTCATGCACATCCGTCACATCCGATTTTCCCCCGGTGTGTGCGTCATCCGTGTCGGCGTCCTCCTTCAGCACTGCGATCATCTCGGTCGTCATGCCAGGCGCCGGCGGATAGGTTGCTCCAGCGACCAGCGCAGCGTCCTCATCATATTCTACGCCGCCGATCCCGCGGCACATAATCTGCTCGAAGATGCCATTGACCGCGTCAATGACCTCCGTCCGGCTGCGGAAATTCCTGTGCAGGTCGATGCGCACACCGCTGCTTACGATGTGGGAGGCGTTATATTTTTCCGAGTTATCTGCGAATACAGCTGCGGCGTCGGTTGCTTCTGACAAATCAGATGTTTCAGTACCAGCTGAAGTCCCGGCGACGTCTGACGAGTCCGACGTCCCACCGCACTTATCGTACGACGCTTCCTTCATGAGGAACAGCTCCGGCCGCGCCTGCCGGAAGCTGTAGATGCTCTGCTTCACGTCGCCGACGCAGAAGTAATTCTCTTCTCCATCTTCATTGCGGCTGACCGCCGTCAGGATTTCTTCCTGCAGGTAGTTGCTGTCCTGGTACTCATCGATCATGACCTCGCGGAAGCGGGCCGCCAGCTCGCGCGCCGCATAGGTCCTGCCATGCTCGTCCCTGAGAATCTGAAGTGCATAGTGCTCAAGGTCCGAAAAGTCCATCTTCTGCTTCGACGCCTTGATCTCCTGAAAGCGCGTGCGAAAGCGTTGCGCCAGTTCGATCAGCATCTGCAGCGGCGCCTCCGCCGTCTTCGTAAAGGCAAGTACATCCTCGGCCGGCATCGGAAAATAAGCCGCGAGCAGATTATCCCGGATGTCCTTATGTACCTTCCGGTATTCCTTAAAAAGATCAAACTTCCGGGAATCCTGTCCCGCCGCGGGCTTTTTCCCCGGCAGGCGCAGCGGTTGGAAGTCGATGAGGAGCTGCCGGCATCTCTCATAAGCCGCGAGGCATGAGCCCGCCTTCTTCAGGATGTGACTAAGCTCGGCAAAGAGCGCATATTCCGACTCCGCAACTGCGCGGTAGGCATCCAGCCCGTCGGCCTCCTCCGTAAGCTCGAGATTGCGCTTCGCGTAGAAGTATCCGTTCTCCGCGTCCGCCGCCGCATCAGCCATAATCTCGCGCATCCATGCGGTCTCAAAAAGCTCCTCTACAGTATCCGCGCCGGCGTCCGTCTGGCACATCTCCATCCATCCCTCGGGATCCGGCGCGCTCTCGGCTGCCCCTGCGATGCGCAGAATCGCATCCTCAACCGGCCGCTCATTCTTTCCCGTCGCGTATGTCTCGATGCAGGTAAGGAAACGCTCCCTGAAATCCGGGTCCTCCTCCGCATGTGCAGCTGCGAGCACGTCCGCGAGTGCATCCTGCTTCATGAGCGTCACTTCTCCCGCTTCCGCGACACTCTGCCCCGGCACAAGGCCGATCAGATGCCCGTAATTCCGGCAAACGAAGGCGCAGAAGCCGTCGATCGTCGTGATGAGAGCCCCGGGAATCAGCGCCGTCTGCTGCATGAGGTGCGCATTTTCCGGGTCGGCGTCCCGTGCGTCCGCGATCCGCTCCGTGATCCGCTCGCGCATCTCTCCTGCCGCCGCTTTTGTAAACGTCACAATGAGAAGCTCATCGATATTTACCGGATCCTCTTTGTCAAGGATTCTCTCCATGATCCGCTCGACGAGTACGGCCGTTTTGCCGCTGCCCGCGGCAGCGCTCACGAGGATGTTCCGTCCTCGCGTCTCGATTACCTGTCTCTGTTCATCCGTCCAATTGACAGCCATCACTCATCCTCCCCGGAGACAGCCTGTGCCAATCACAGAGTCCTATCATCCCTGCTTCTTTATCAGATCCAACAGTGTATATTCATCCTTATGGATCTTTGAAATCTCCTGATATTTCTTGATTGCAGCCAGAAGCATATCAGGATCCGAGAAATAGTCCTGCACGAATCTGTATGACTTCACGTCTGGCATTCTTAAGTCCTCTTTGCAGAATCCACTTGGTTTCTTTCCGGACTTCTTAAACTCCTTGTATTTATTCTCATTAAGGATAATCAACATCTCAATTTCCGGAGCAGTGATCACATTGATTACGTCGACTTTATGCCCGTAAGCTTTACTAAGTTTAAAATTCTCACGACGCGAATCAAGAATTCGAATGACAGAGATTTTATCCAGGAATCCTTTTCTTAAGTATTTCTCTTCAAAGCGCTTTCCATCTCTGCAGCGGATGACTTTTTCTTCTAACATTTCCTCTCTGGTAAAAATCAAAAGATCATGATCCAAAAGAATGTCCATGATGGCGGTTTCAGCAGATCCCTCACATATGCAGGCCATATATTTAGCTAACTTCATAGGCAGCCTCCTACTTAAGTGCTGCAGCTATGCTTTTCTTCAAGCGTATATACGCTTCATACATAGGAGTCGTTCCTTCCAGGAAGCCGCTCTGATATGCATCGCTCTTCTTTATATCATTCCTTTTCAGAATTGTGCTCAAGTTTTCAACTGTAATCCCGCTTCTGTTTCTGATGATAAAAATCCCGTCGTTTCTATCGTACTCATCAAGCAGCTCTGGATAATGCGTCGAGAAAATCAAAGTGCCGCCATTCTTATTCAATTTGCTATCCATAAAGAAGCGCATCAGTGTAGTTGCGATTTCTTTATTAAAATGGTTCTCGATCTCATCAACTATCATGTAGCCGCCCTTCTGCAATACTTCCTGAGCCAGCGTAAAAATGATCATGCCCTTTACCGTCCCTGAGGACAAGTAATTGTTCAATTGGATCGGATGATTCATCACAATCTCTTCTTTACCCTTGAATTTCAGCCGAATGACCGTTTTTTGATCCTTCTCATCAAACCGCAGGCTTTCAATCGTCGGATCCAAATAGGTAATGACCTCTGCCGGTATATTGTCGGCAAAAGGAAGAACATTAATATTTGTGAATTGAAGCAAATTCACCACCCTCATGTTTTCCCCAGTCTTTTTATTTCGGGCGATCATGATACTGACATCATCTGACAGGAAATCCTCTTTTTCGCTTCTGATCATTACAGGATCCTTGCCTTCAAAATCAAGCATAGATTTGCGCGTAATCACCTCGTCAGCCTGCTTTGACCATATTTTTTCAGACAATATTCTATATACAGTCCCCTCCGTCTTTGTCTGCTTCGAAGTAATCATTGTTTCAAGACGGCATATCTCCTTATTTGATTCTGAGTAGAAGAAGATGTTCAGCACCGCCTTCCCGGTATTTCCCAGAATATCCCTGGTTTCAATGTGGTTGATCGGTTCGTTATTAATGATCCCCAGCGACAAAAGGATCAGCTTTAACACGGAGGTCTTTCCTGAAGCATTAATACCAATAAAGCCATTAGCCGGATTCAAATATATATTTGAAAACAGCGAATAAAGCATATCCTTCTGCTCATCTGACACTCTCTGCTGTGCATAAAAACATATATCAAGCTTTTCCTTAAAAAGCGGCACTCCGTCCGCTGTAACTCTCAGAAGTTTCATATCAATCGCCTCCAATATAAAAACGTGTTTTGCGTTAATATTTTCTTTCTGAAGAAAGTATATCACCGGACTTCAAATTTATCATCAGGTTTTTCGTTTTTAATTTTACGCCCCGTCCGTCTGCTCTTCC
>DEFE01000058.1:0-6535 GCA_002350625.1 Lachnospiraceae bacterium UBA2860 | reverse complement strand
CGCCGGTACCTGTACCCCGGAATCCGCCGGTCAAATCCGCAGACACTCTTATACGGGCAGAAGTCGCAGGCCGTCTCACTCTGCAGCGCATACGGGTCGACCTCCACGTGCCCCGCCATGATCTCCGACGCATATCGCACCGCCAGATACTCCGCGTGCTTGCCGATCCGACGGAAGTCCTCTTCCGCGACCGCCTTCGTGCGCTGATGGAAGCTGCCGCTCTTCGTGATCTCCAGCGGCACATAGATTGAAGAACCGTTATATGCGAGGTCATGGTCAAAATGCAGCGCCACGTCCGTATCCTTGAGAAGAAGCCCCGAGGCGCGCATCTCCTTCAGGCGCCGCCGCTTCGTCTCCTCCGCGCTCTCGAGCGGCACGTAGTCAACGACCTTATCCTGCACCTGATAGTAGAACATGCCGGCGGGCACCGTCTCCCGTCCCTCCGCGGCGAACATCCGGAGCGCCGCATTCATATAGATCGCGAGCTGCAACTGCAGCCCGTGGTAAAGCTCGTTGAAGTCAAATTTGACATTCCCCGTCTTGTAGTCGATGATCTTGACATAGATTTTGCCGTCCGCATCGCAGGTATCAATCCGGTCGATGCGCCCCATGAGCTCAAGCCGCCCGCCCCCGGGCAGCGCGGCATTGAACGAAGACAGGCCGTCCCTGCCGCCGAACGCAGCCTCCTCGCCCGCCGGCGCAAAATCACCCGCGGCAAGCTGCTCCGCCTGCACCCAGACCGTCTCCTCCATGAGCCGCTGCATGCGGCTCACCGCGTACGCGTCCCGCGCGCTGTCCGCAAAAATCCCGCTGCCGTAGCTGCTGACCGCCTCGCGGATGCTCTCATCCGCATAGCGCTTCCGGCTGTCCGCATCCTCCTTCAGATCCGCCCAGGTCTTCCCGTCGCGCCGCGCCATGAGCGCAAAATGCTCCAAAGCGTCGTGCAGGATCGATCCCAGACCGAGTCCCGAAAATTCATATTCCTGCCGCGGCCGCAGCCGCAGCCCGTAGGCGAGGAAATGCGCGTACTTGCAGGCCGCATACTTCTCGAGCCGCGAAGCCGAGCCGCTTAAGACGTCCCCGTAAAGCGCGCGCGCCGCCGCCCGGCTGATGCTGTCCGTCTGCTTCCGCATACTTGCGGCCTCGAGCAGTGTCCCGCAGCGCCGCGCATAAGGCGGCTGTCTCCGGTAATGCGCGAAAAGCTCCAATGACGCTGCATCCGGCAGCGCGTCGTCGAGGCAGGCCATGACGCGCGTGAGCGCGGAAATGCCGCTGCCCTCCCGCTCCGGCAGCCGCCCCGCACGCTCCGCCTCTTTCTCCACCTGAAGCTCCGGGAACAGGCGCTGGAGCGTCCCGATCAGATAGGCAGGGCGCATGACCTCGCCGGCGGCATTTGCGGATGCATAGGACAAGATGAGCCGCTGCGATGGCTTCGTGAGCGTCAGGTAAAGATAGAAGCGGTCGATAAAGAGCTGCGTCCGTGCGGTGGGCTTCAGCGCCACCTTGTGCGTGAGCAGCTGTGTGCGGTCCGCCTCGCTCAGGATACCGCCGCCGGACGGCGTCTTCGGGATCATGCCTTCATTTACGCCGACGAAGAACAGCACGCGGATGTCCATGAGGCGGCTCCGCTCCATGTCGCCGATCAGGACACGGTCGCTCCCGGGCGGAATCACCGCCACCCGCGCCTCGCCGAAGCCCGCTTCGATGAGCGCGCGAAAATCCCGCATCGACACCTTCTCGTCACCGAGTACCTGCGTGAGCTTGTCGAGGAAGCTGTCGATGTACGGCCAGACCTGCGCGTACTCGCGCGCGAGTTCGCCGCGCCCCTCCGCCTCGAAGTGCTCCCCGCGCGCCGTCAGCTTCTCCTCCGCCCGGCTCGCGATACAGAACGCGCGCAGCGCCTCCGTCTTCTCGCGCACGGTCCCGCCGCGCTTTGCGAGCGCCTCCGCGAGCGGGTCGAGAAGCGCGAGAATCTCCTCGCGCAGCGCATTCAGCTGCATGATCTCCGCCGGGTCCTCGCCGACGTAGATCCTCGCAAATGGCTTCCGCCACGCGTTCTTCCCCCGAATCCCGCAGGCGATCACGTAGTTTTCCAGCTGGTCCACCGCGGCGCCGTCGAAGTCCGTGATACCGCTCTTCAGCATGCGGAACATGCCGCTGTACGTATAATTCTCCGTGCACGCCTCGAGCGCGGCGCGCAGGTATTCCATAAAAGGATTGGCCGTGAGCGGCCGCTTCTCGTCGATGAAAAAAGGGATGTCGTCACGGCCGAACCGCTCGCGCACGTAGCGGCCGTAGGTGGCAAGGTCACCGCTCACCACCGCAAAGTCGCGGTAGCGGAGCCCCTCCGTGCGCACCATGCGGCAGATCTCATCCGCGACGAAAGCGATCTCTCCGCGCGGCGTGCCGGCGCTGAAGATGCGGATATCGGGGGAGGACTGAGCGGCCGGGCCGGCGGTTTGCGCTGTCCGGTCGGAGACAATGCTTGCCTGTGCGGTCTGGTCGATGACCTGCATTGTCCCGCCGGCAATGTCTGCCGTCCTGCCGCTGCCTGCTGCAGCAGTACGTCTGCCGCCGTTGCGAAACAGCCGCTTCTCCAGCTGCTGCAGCTGCGGGGAAGTGCCGTGGCGGCTGCTTGCGCCATTTTCGATGTAAACAGGCTTCACCGTCTCCACACCCGCTTTTTTTGCCATTTCCTGCAGCTCCTGCACCATCCGGCTGCCGAGCGAGAAGAGATCCGTCTCCCTGTAGGGGGCGAACGGATTAATGCGCGGATCCATCGTCACCGTCACATAGATATCGCTGACAAGCGGCAGCAGCTTCTCAAGGAGCTGCACCTGCAGCGGCGTGAAACCCGTGAAACCATCCAGCACCAGCACCGAGCCGCGGATCAGCTGCGATTTCTCCGCCAGATGGCTCAGCCTCTCCGGCAGCTCCTCCGCGGTCATGTAGCTGCCCGCAAGCCGCTCGCGAAAGCGGCGGTAGACCAGTTCGATATCGCGCAGTTTTCTTGAAAGCACGCTGTCCGCGGGCAGCAGATCCGCTGCGTCGGCGTTACTGTTGTCTCCACGCTTATCCCCTGCGCCGCTACTGTCAAACAGCGCCCTGATGTTCTCCGGCTCCACACCGTAGACCATCAGTTCCGAGATCGTCGCCTTCATCTCCGCAAGGAACTCCGGTCGCGGCAGCAGCCGCCCGTAATGCGGAAGATTCTTCTGCTCGGCGAGCGCGATCTTCTCGAGCAGAAAGGTCTTGCCGATCTCCTCGAGCATCTCCTCTCTCCGGTATCCCACCTCAGCGAACACGCGATACGCCAGGCGTGTCATACTGAGCACGTCGATGTTCATGATCCCGTGGCGCGGGTGCAGGCGGATAATCTGCCGCTGCGTCTCCATCGTCGCCTGCTCCGGCACAAGGACAAGGAAGCGACGATGTCTCTCCCGAAGCGATTCCTCTATGATCTTTTCGTAGACAGCCCGGGACTTACCTGAACCGGAGCCGCCGATATAAAAACGCAGAGCCATATTCGATCTCCATCAAAGTTATCAGTGGGGACAGCGCTCCCTGACCTTATTATAAACATTTTTCCACGAGCAGGCATAGGTGTATTAGCAATGATACACTTTTGTCAATATTCGATCCTGCAAAATCAACGCACAAAAAAGTTGCCAGCAGACTGGCAACTCTTTAAATCGCATATATACTTTACTCTTTACAGCTCGCAGGTCCCCACCGTGCGCGGGAAGGGCAGTACGTCGCGGATATTCTGCATACCCGTCAGATACATCACGCACCGCTCAAAGCCAAGGCCGAAGCCCGCGTGCCGCGTCGTCCCGAACTTTCTGAGATCGAGATAGAAATCATACTGCGAAAGATCCATCCCGAGCTCCTGCATGCGCGTGACCAGCTTGTCGTAATCGTCCTCTCTCTGGCTGCCGCCGACGATCTCGCCGATGCCCGGCACGAGGCAGTCCATCGCCGCCACAGTCTTGCCGTCATCGTTCTGCTTCATGTAGAAAGCCTTGCAGTCCTTCGGATAATTGATGACAAAGATCGGCTTCTTATAGACCTCCTCCGTCAGATATCTCTCATGCTCCGTCTGCAGCTCCGCGCCCCAGACCGGCTCATAATCAAACTTCCTGCCGGACTTCTGCAGAATCTCGATCGCCTCCGTATACGTGACGCGGCCGAACGCCGAGCTCTCGACGTGATGCAGGCGCTCAAGCAGCCCCTTGTCGACGAAGCTGTTGAAGAATTCCATCTCCTCCGGCGCCTTCTCAAGAACGTAGCGGATGATGTACTTCAGCATATCCTCCGCGAGATCCATGTCGTCATTGATATCCGCAAATGCGATCTCCGGCTCAATCATCCAGAATTCCGCCGCGTGGCGCGTCGTGTTCGAGTTCTCGGCGCGGAAGGTCGGTCCGAAAGTATAGACGCTGCGGAATGCCTGCGCAAATGTCTCAGCATTCAGCTGTCCGGACACAGTCAGGTTCGTGGACTTTCCAAAGAAGTCCTGCGCATAATCGATCCGTCCGTCTTCCGTCTTCGGCAGATTCGCCAGATCCATCGTCGTGACCTGGAACATCTCTCCCGCGCCCTCAGCGTCCGATCCCGTGATGATCGGCGTATGCACGTAGACAAAGCCCCTGTCCTGGAAGAACTGATGGATCGCATAAGCGATCAGCGAGCGCACGCGGAAAGTCGCCTGGAACATATTGGTGCGCGGTCTCAGATGCGGCATCTGGCGCAGGAACTCCACGCTGTGGCGCTTCTTCTGCATCGGGTAATCCGGCGTCGACGTCCCTTCGACCTCAACGCTGTCCGCCTGGATCTCAAATGCCTGCTTCGCCTCCGGCGTCGCGACAAGCGTACCGGTCACAATGACCGCGGCGCCGACATTTAAGTGCGCGATCTCCTCAAAATTATCCATCTTGTCGTGGAACACGACCTGCAGCGTATTGAAATAAGTGCCGTCATGAAGCACCATGAATCCGAAGGTCTTCGAATCGCGGATGCTGCGCACCCAGCCGCCCACAGTGATCTTCTGATCGATGAACTTATCTGTCTCCTTAAAAAGCTCCCTTACAGTCACGAGTTTTTGCATGATAAACGCTCCTTTTTAACTAACCAATCATACTTCCGTCAATTATACTGACTGAAAAGGAAAAAGTCCAGATGAACAAAAGGACGGTTCTCCGTTCGCTCAGCCGAACTTGGAACCGTCCCCTATGAGTCCCTTAATCCTTCAGAAGAAACTGGTCAAATCCTGTCGTCTCGAGAATCTCCCGGACATCATCACTCACTCCGGATAAGTCGAACTGCCCCTTATCCTTCAGCGACTTGTACATCATCAGCAGGACGCGCAGGCCGGCCGAAGACACATACGCCATCCGGCTCACATCGACATGAATCGCCTCGATTCCCTCTCCGGCCTCCTGGAACTTCGCCAGCAGCTCCGGAGCTGTCATCGTATCCATGCGGCCCTGCACGGAAGCAGTAAATACGCCGTCCTTCAGTTCTACATCAACCTTAAACGGAAGATTCTGATCAGGCGCTGCCGGCTTTGCTGCAGCCGTGTCCGCCACAGTCAGTTCCCAGAACATCATCTTTCCGAAGGCATCCCGCACGGCTTGATCCGCCTCCGGATTGCCTGCGAGGGAACCAAACTTCTCCGGCAGATAATCCGCCATGCAGATCTCGTTCAGTTCAAAGCCCATCTTTTTAATGAACGCCCTGACCTCGTCTTCGTCAGCATCGAAGAACACACTGTCATTAAACTTGACATCCGCTGTCGTGGCGGCGGCCTGGTTCGTAATCGCCGCATACATCGCGTTCAGCTGCGGATCATTCCCCAACGCACCGCTGACAACTTCTTTATCATGCAGGAAGTATGCCCTGTCCGTGGTCACCCAGCTTCCGCCGTACTTCTTAAGGAGACGATGCACATTGGAGAACACCTCCTCCAACTCAGACTGGCTGAAATACATCAGCAGCCCTTCGGTAGTGATCAGAAGATTTTTGCTGTCCTCAGTGAACGCCGCTTCCAGTGACTCGTAGTTCGTAGCATCCACCGCATGATAGGTAATCTTCTCATTCTTCCCGATGATCCCTTCCACCGCCGGACCGATGGCGTCAATCACCGCAGGAAGATCAAATCCATAATAGGTCCTCCCCTGACGGGACAGACGAATCCCTCGCGATGTATAGCCACAGGGCAGATCCACGATCTGACGATCTGCCATACGATCAATCAGGCAGTTCATCGCCTGAAACCGAGACTCTATAAGAATCGTGTATGCCGGGAAGAGCCGCTTGACCTGCTCGACCATCTCCGGCGGAACGGGCCTCTTTGCCACCTGTGATCCGAACGGTTCGAAGCCCAGGGCATCAAGAAGACGCTGTGCATCTTCATCCCCGGCTGCAGCAACAAGCTGGACACAGGACTTCGCCGTGTTGAAAACCGGATTGACGATCTCTCTCAAATCTTGATTATCCATAGTAACCTCCAGAACATGAACCTCCATCCCCATGC
>DEFE01000031.1:19690-30268 GCA_002350625.1 Lachnospiraceae bacterium UBA2860 | reverse complement strand
GACTGCAGGCGGAGCAAGAGGAGCGAGGTGAGGACGCATGGCGGAAGCTGCGTGGAGAAAAAAAATAAAAATGTTGTGACGGCCCGGAATCTGCTCCGGTCTATATGGGTAAGGAACCGATGATACAACAACATCAATAAGGAGAACGATCATGTGGAGAAGAAAACTTGCAGGGCTTATGGCGGTGGCGATGATGCTGCAGGGCGGATTTACGGTGCAGGGCGCTGAGGCCGTCACGTATACGGATGAGGAGATTGAAAAGAGGATCAACGAAGTCGGGGAGGCTTATATAGATTTTTACCGGAACGGGATGGCGGTCATTGAAGAAGACGTGGATTTCGCCGGCGCTTTCAACACGCTGACCACCGGAAGCGCGAGGGGAAAGTCCACAGCGCCGACAGCGGTGTATGAAGAGGCGGAGGCGGCGACGGATGACGGCGCTTATGAGGCTGTCGAGGCGGAAGCGGGGCTGAGCTACACCGCTGACATCGGGGATGTGTTCTCGGATTTTCCAGAAGCGGATTTCCAGCGGGAGAACTATCATGCGATCGACGAGTCGGGCTTTGTATCCGTAAAGACGCAGCCCTTCTCGACCTTCGGGGCGGATGTGGACACGGCTTCTTATTCCTCGCTCAGAAGAAAGCTGCTCGAGCCGTACGCCTACGACGCGAATCCCTATTTTGCGGGGATTGACGATTCCGCGATCCGGATCGAGGAGATGATGAACTACTTCACCTACAACTACAAGGAGCCGGAGGGAGACGAGAAATTCGGCGTCACGACGACACTGAATCCCTGCCCGTGGAACGAGGATTCGCTTTTGCTTAAGGTCGGTATCCGCGCGGAGAGCATCGCCGAGGAGGACGCCGGCAGCCAGATTGTCTTCCTGATCGACACATCCGGATCGATGTTCGACTTCGACAAGCTGCCGCTCGTCAAGACGTCGCTCGGCTATCTGGTCGACCGTCTGGACGCGAAGGACAGAATCTCGATCGTGACCTACGCCGGCAGCGAGGAGGTCGTGCTCGAAGGCGCGCCGGGCGATCAGCATGATGAGATCATGGCTGCGATCGACCGGCTGGAAGCCTGGGGCTCTACCTGGGGCGAGGGCGGCATTCAGAAGGCATACGAAATTGCAGAGAAGTACTATGTGAAGGGCGGCAACAACCGCGTAATCCTCTGCACGGACGGTGATTTCAACGTCGGCGTCTCCTCGGAGGCGGGACTCAAGGATCTGATCAGCGAAAAGAGACAGAGCGGCGTGTTCTTCTCCTGCCTCGGCTTCGGCGGCGGCAACTACATGGACACGACGATGGAGACGCTGGCGGACAACGGAAATGGCAACTACTTCTACATCGACTCTGAGAGGGAAGCGGAGAGAGCGCTCAGCACAGAATTCTTCTCGACGGTCTATACGGTAGCGAAAGACACGAAATTCCAGGTCGAGTTTAATCCGGACACGGTGAAGGGATACCGCCTCATCGGCTATGAGAACAGGAAAATGGCGGCAGAGGATTTTGCGGACGACACAAAGGACGGCGGCGAAGTCGGATCCGGCCAGACAGTGACAGTCCTCTACGAGGTCATCCCCGCGGATTCCGATTTCGAGATCCCGGAGGTTTCCTCCAGATATGCCAAGGAGAAGGAAGACGCGGCGGAAGAGGAGACGGATCTTACGGGAGAACTCCTTGCGGTCAACATCCGCGCGAAGGATCCGGATGAGGACGAGAGCAGGCTCTGGGTCTATCCGGTCAGCATGGAGGATCTCGCTGAGGAGATGGATGCTGACACATCCTGGGCTGCCGGCGTCGCGCAGGCGGGCATGGTGATGCGTGATTCCGCCTATGCAGGGACGACGACGCTCGAGGGCATCTTCGACCGCCTGAAGAACGACCCGGAGATCATGGAGAATGATTTCAAGGCGGAGTTCCTGTTCCTGCTCAGGGCAATGAAGACTTATAAGGAGAGCAAATGAACTGACAGTAAGTGACCGCAGACGATCACAGTTGACAGTGGATGGCAGCAGATGACAGCAGGCGATAGCAGGTGACAGCAGCTGACGGTGGATGACAGCGAACGGCAACAGATGACAGCGGATGACAGCGGGTGACACCGCATGAGGCGCGCCGGCTTGGCAGGCCGCGGCCGCTGTGCTAGGATGAAACTCGATTCGCAAGCGCACGTATGGAAAGGGAGACCTTCGGGTCTCCCTTTTTGCGTGTAAAGAAGCAAAGGGAAGACTGCAGGATATGAGGGAATCGCTAAATCAGCAGCAAAGGAGAAAACCGCTATGAAAAGAATCTGTAAGATACTGCTTGTTCCGGCTGTCGTCACGATGTTCGCCGCGCAGCTCGTGTCCGCTGCGTCCGACGGGCGCTCGCCGGTGATCGACCGGAACCGCACCGCGTCTCTGACACTCATCAAACTGAAGGAAAATGACGGACACGTCTATACGGGCAGCGGCAAGGCGGACGCTCAGGTCACTGCCGCCGGCATGGCCGGGATCCGCTTCGGCGCGCTGAAGATCGCCGATATCGAAAATGCGGCCGGAGATGCCGCGTACGGGACGTATTTTACGAACATCGACAGCAGCTTTCAGAGCCTTCTTCAAGAGAACGGCATCACGCTTACACCGCAGACGATCGGCGGAAAAACCTGCTATGAGACAGAGACGCTTGTGCAGGCCGTAAACAGCATGAACGCCATTTCCGGAGAGGTGCCGGGAGAGGTGAAGCTCAACCGCTTCGTCGCGGGTCACAGCGCCACGAACCATATGACGCCGACGGGCGCGGACGGGAAAACGGTGAATAACGGGCTCCCGCTGGGCCTGTATCTGGTGGCGGAGACTGATTACAGCGCTTATCGGGAAGCCGCCGGGAGCGGGGCGGAGGAGCTGATCAGCAACCCGTCGAGTCCCTTTCTCGTCTCCCTGCCGATGACGTCCGGCGATGACGGCGACGCGAGCTATTGGCTGTACGACGTGACCGTGTATCCGAAGAACCAGACGATCCGCGTGCCGAAATTCATCGTGAGCGAGGACGATGGAAAAACGCTGCTGACGGGCGGCGACTATGAGATCGGCGAGACGGTGCACCAGGTGATCGCGCCGGACGCGCCCGCCGTGCTGCATCTGATCAGCGACACGGCGGAGAACCGCGCCTATGAGGAATACGTGGTCGCGGATGAGATGGAAGCGGGGCTTTCGCTGAAGGAGGTTACGGCCGTCA
The DNA here is from genome assembly GCA_002350625.1 of Lachnospiraceae bacterium UBA2860. GTDB lineage: Bacteria > Bacillota > Clostridia > Lachnospirales > Lachnospiraceae > Chordicoccus. The sequence goes on along the minus strand of DEFE01000031.1, from coordinate 27,041 downwards.
AGGTCGGACCGCGCGTTGCGTCGCCGGCTTCGCTGGATGATTTTGCGTCCTTTGAGACCCTGAGCCTCAACCGTGACTACCGCCTGCTTGCGGGACTAAGCGGGGAGACGCCCTTAAGCGCCTCGAACACGAAAGGGAGCAAAGCCTTCCGCGTGGAGCTTCTCGCGAGCGGACTTCAAAAGCTCAACGCACTCACCTACGGCGGACAGGTGGTCGTTTTCTTCGACGCGCTCCTCACGAAGGACGCGAAGGACGGCAGCGCCGAGGCGAATAAGAATACGCCCACGCTCACGCTGAAGCACGTCAACACGTCCCGCGCTTCGATTCGCGGCAACACGCCGGAAGTGTACAGCTACCGTCTCGACGTGAAGAAGAACGGGCTCACGGACGCGTCGAAAGCCAGCTTTTCCGTGCGGCGGGGGACGGCGGAGCTCTCATTTATCGAGGAGTCCGCCGGCGTCTACCATCTGCTCGACCATGATCTCGACGCTGCGGCGCAGGCGGTGACGCGCATAAAACCGGCCGCAAACGGACAGCTGCGCATCCGGGGCCTTGACGCGGACACCTACGAGCTGACCGAGCGGACGACGGAAAGCGGGCATGAGCTCCTTAAGTCTGTCTTCCAGGTTGCGCTTGCGGGCGTGAGCCCTCCTGACGGCATGCTCCGCTCCGCCACGCTGTCCACGGAGGGGGCAAGTACGGCGCTTGCGGTGAACAAAGGAACGGCCGGCGTCACGGTCAGAAACCGCGTATCCCTCATCCTCCGCACCGGCGGCGCGGGCATCGGCCTGTTTCTCCTTGCCGCCTTCGTCACCGCGGGCGCGGGTCTTCTTGTCTTAAGAGCCGGGAAGAAGAGGAGAACGCGGTGAACACCAGATACGCTGTCGCCGCCCTGTGCTTTCTGACTGCCGCCTGCGCGATTGCCATTTATCCATTCTTTGCGGACGCGCTGACACAGATCAGGCAGCGGACGGAGCTTAGCGGATATATCGCGGAGGAATCAAGCGCCGCCGCGCTCACGCGCAGGGAGAGAAGAACCGCGGCGGAAGCCTATAATGCGGCGATCGCGAAGGAGCAGGGCAGGACACCCTTCGCCTACCGGGGAGAGGACGCGACAGACCCCGCTTATGAAGCGGCGCTTGGCGAAAGTCCGGACGGCGTTCTGTGCGCGCTCAGCATCCCGAAGATCTCCCTCATGCTTCCGGTCGTCCACGGCACGAAAGCGGAGGATCTCGAATACCGCTGCGGCCATATGTACGGCAGTTCCCTGCCCGTCGGCGGGAGAAGTACGCACGCCGTTCTGGCCGGACACACGGGCCTTCCGTCTGCGGCGCTGTTCACGGATCTCACAAAGCTCGAAAAAGGCGACGACTTCTATATCCGCGTGCTCGGGGAGATCCACCGTTACCGGGTCGATGCGGTGCGCGTCGTGCTTCCCGAGGAGGAAGCGGCTTATCTGCAGGTCGCGGACGGAGAAGATCTGGTGACGCTTTATACCTGTACGCCTTACGGCATCAACAGCCACCGGCTGCTTGTGCGCGGAAAACGTGTCCTGCCGGATCCCCGGACTAAGGACGGCGGAGCAGGAGACGTATTTGACCGGGAGCTGCAGGTTCTGCCCGCCTTAAGGGCAGCAGCTCTGTTCGCCGTAAGTCCCGCGCTGTTCACAGCGGGGCTTGCGGGAATTATCAGGAAAAGGAGACGCGCATGTTAGCCAAAAAGAGTCGAAAATGCCTGCTGCTCCTCGCGCTGACCGCACTGTTTTCACAGGCGGCGCACGCGGACAGCAATCTGCAGAATCCTTATGCCATGTGCAGCATCACACTTCGCTATTATGACGGCGCGGAGGGATCGGATCCGATCGCGGGCGCAAGATTTGCCTTTATGAGAGTCGCGTCGCTGAAGCAGACGGCGGCCGACCGGGGCGTGGGGACCTCCTGGCAGGGAATCGTGCCGACACAAGGCGGCAATCTCCTGCATGTCGACGAGCGGACGAAGGCTTCGGACATCTATGCCGCCGTCGTGTCCGCGTACAGCGGGAAGACGCCCGCGGGCGGCTATATGGTCACCGCCGGCACGGACGCGTCCGGCATCGCGCGCGCATCGAATCTCCCCGAGGGCATCTATCTTGTCCGGGAGACGGCGCCGGCGAAGGAGCATCTGCCGTCGGCCCCCTTCCTTGTGGCCGTGCCATTTACTTCGGAGACCGGGACGGGAAAGCAGACGTGGCGCTTTGATGCCGAAGCGGAACCGAAGCCGCAGCCCTGCGGCGATCTTGTCATCTCAAAAGTGCTTAAGGGAAGCGGCGCCGATCTGAAGGCTGTTTTCCATTTTGAGGTGACCTTTGACCGCGGCGGCAGCTTTCACTACAGGAAGACGGGCGGAAAGACAGGCCGCGTAAAAAGCGGATCCGTGATTGCGCTGAAGGGCGGGGAGAGCGCCGTCATCGATACGATTCCCGTCGGAACAGCATACCGCGTGCGGGAAAAAGAGGCGAACGCCGGCGGCTATAAGACCACGTCGACGGGCGCGAGCGGCCGCATCAGAAGGAAGACGCAGGCGCTGGCCCGCTTTGTGAATGAAAAAAAGAGCGCCGTGAAGAAGACGACAGCCGCGGAGACTTATGCGCCGGTGCGCGCACTGCCGCCGACAGCAGCGGCGGCGACGAAGAGCACTTCGCCGGTGCGGACGGGAGACGGAAATCCGCTTCTTGCGCACCTTCTGCTCATGACCGCGGCTGCTGTGATGATCGTCATGACAGGCCGGAAGAAGACAAGGCGCTGAGCTTTCCGGGCATAGGAAGAAAAAGGAGAGAGGGACGAAGCATGAGAAAGAGATGGATGAGAGCGGCAAGGACCGCGGTGAGCTTGTGCGCGGTGTTCACGATCGGAACGGCGGGCTTGCCGGCCGGACGCATGGGAAACATCATTCCGGCGTTCGCGGAGGAAGACGGGCAGGAGACGTCGTTCATGGAGACGGAGGAAGCGCCTTCTGCCGACGGGACGGTCCCGGAGATGACAGAAAGCCCGGACGGTACATGGAACGGAGAATATGACGGAGGGGAGACAGAGGGCGGCGAAGGGGCTGCAGAAGACGGATGGGATGCTTCGCAGGGAGCAGATGAGGCAGAGACAGCACCGGAGGGCGGGGGCTTAGATCAGGAGACAATGTCCCTGCCGGACGATGCGGGGCAGAACCTGCCGCAGGATGCGGGAGACATGTTCCCGGGCGGAGGCGGCGGAGATACAGGGGACGCCGGAGATGCTGCAGATGCCGGAGATGCTTGCGGCGGCGGAGACGCTGAAGGCGCCGGAGATCCTGAAAATGCCGGAAACCCGGGAGACGATGGTTACGCGGGAGACGCCGGAGATGCAGGAGATCCCGGCGCTGCACAGGATGCGGAGGACCGGGGCGGGAGCGCCGCGGAGAATGCCGGCGAAGGCGCGTCAGACGCCATGAGCGGCGACTCCCTTGAGAGCACCCCGGAAAACCCGGCGGAGATCGTGGTAAGAGAGGAAAGCTTCGTGCCGGCGGAGCGCGTCGGTCCCGAAGATCTCCGGGATATCGTCGGGCTCGGCGTCGACGCGGAGGTGGATCCCCATGTCGACGCCGTCATGGAGATCCTTAACAGACATCCGGACGACGAGGGGCTGCTCCAGATGGCTGCGGAGCACGCCGGCCTCACGGAGGAAGCGGCTGAAGAGGCGGCAGCGGTTCTCCTTGACGCGCATGAGGCGCTCCCCGAGGAGACGGCGGAGGCCGTAAGGAACGCCGGCTATGCGGATGCGGAGCAGGTCGAAGAGAACACGTCTTTGCTTGCGCTCGCGGCCTCGCTTCTTGAAGAAGAAGTCTATGCGGACGAAGACAGGCAGAACGGGAAATCGGTCGCCTTCGTCCCGGCCGCCCGCGCGGAGGACGCGATGTGCGTGCTGTCTTCCTTCGTTCTCTCGGAGGTGCGCGACGGGGCGGGAGATTATGACGATCCGGCGTCCTACACGGCGGAGGGGGACGGGTACGACTGGAAAGGCAACGATTCCAATGACAAAAATGGCGTCGTTCGCACTTATGACGACCTGACGTACGTCTTCAGCTACGCGACGGCGCTGACTCCGGCCTACATCTACAACACGATCAGGGGCACGAGGCTCTATGTGGAATATTCCCTGCCGATGGCGGACGCGGAGGCGGTCTTCAACACGGCGGCCATGCCCTGGCTGAAAGGCGACGGAGAGGACGGGAAACCAGTCGTCTATTACACCCTCGAGGGAGGAGAGGAAGTTCTTGCCGTGCCGGAGGGCGCGCAGGTTATCTCACAGCGGCTCGTCGGGTACCGCGAGCTGCCGGACCGGAAGGATGAGCATGGAGAGGCCTATGACGTTCCTGGCGCAGGGACGCTGAACTGCGTGATCAACGTAAGAGACGCCGCGCTCAGGCAGGAGATCCGGCCGGCATTTTCGGCGTGGCTTTCCGCGCCGGACAACAGCCGCGCGCCGGAGAGCGGGAGCGGCATCGTAAAAAGCATCGGCGAGGTTCCTCCCGTGTATGTGACGGTGGGGTCCTATGTGGCGATCCGCTATGAGGATCAGAACGGCTTTGCTAGAACCTTTGACAAGTGGGCCGCATTTTCCTTCAGGGACGGGAGCTTTGCCGCAAAGAGCGGCAGCGGCAGAATCAAACAGGTGAGATTCGTCATCGTCGTCGGAAAACCCGGCGGCACGATGAAAGGAACGGGAGCACTCGCCGGAGACAAGCGGGTGCATGTCACCTTTAAGCTTTCCGGGAGCGCCACCGGGGGACAGAGTACGGAAGCGGGTCTTTTCGATCTGCGCACGGCGGATATGTACGACTATGAACAGTACGGCCATCTCTATGCCCTGAACGGGCCGCACGGGCCGATCGGGGAAGCCGTTGCGGCAGCCACGGTGCTCGGCGGCATGATGCCCTTTGATGGCTGCGGGAGCCTCGATCCCGGATCCCTAAGCGCATCGGGCGGCGTCTACGCCTTCGACATCCTGCCGGGCGGCAACATTCATCCGGGAGACACTTTTTCCGGTGGGGACATGCTGTTCTTTTCGAGGCAGGTCAAGGAAGCTCCGTCCGGCGGCACTTATCCGACGTACGGGGTGACAGTGACCTCGGAGGTGCTGTACGCGACGGCCGAGAAAGGAGACGGCACGGAAGCGGGATACTCCCAGATCTACACGGTGAGCGACGCCGGAGGAACAAGGCGGGTTTATCCCTTCTACGATCTTATGAACACGGTCGACAGGCCCGGCAGCTGGGACTCGCATATGTATCTGGGATCGGAGGCGTCCGATATCGGCATGGCCGGGTCCGGGTTCTTTGAGACCTCCGGCATGTACCCTTACGGAAAGCCGTTTACGATGACGGTCAGGGAACTCCTGAGCGTTCCGGACGAGGCGAACAACGAGCATTCGAGAAAACTGTTTCTTCTGTGGGACAACAGGAAGGTTGAACTCGACGTCAAGGACGGAGCTTTATATTATCTTTTCTGGAACGTGCTCTCCCCGGGAGGCAATCCGTCCTATACCGATATTCTTCACGGCGCCGAAGGCGCGAAGGGGCGCATGGTTTTCCTCACGAAAAAGGACGGCTCATACTGGAGCTCCGAGGACGAGATGAGACGCGTGCAGCTCCTCAACTACAACGATCTCTATATGTGGAAGACCTACGACGCCGCCGTCAGCTTTCTTGCCGGAAGAGGCTTTGACGAGAGCCATATCTGCGGCGTGCTCGTGGAGAACTTTAATTACAACCTGTCCGTGCCGTCGAAGGACAACGTGATCTCCGTGACGGTCGGCATGCGCATGAAGGATGATCTTTCGCTGATCGGACAGTCTGTCATGTTCACGCAGTCGATCATCTCATTTAAGAACAACGTGACCTCCTCCATGGGAGGACTGAACGGGACGGGGACGCTTCCGGATCTCAGTAAGGTGCGCATGCGCTGGTTTATCGACGCGCCCCGCAGCTACATGAAGACGGAGCGCGATGAAACAGGCAGCATCATAGACGCCTCCATGGGCTCCCACAATCACCCTCACGAGGGAACCTCCATGTACATCACGGGATACGAGATGCAGACCGAGAGCAGGATTCTCGAAGGAGAGATCGGTTCTTCAGAGCTGGCAGCGGCGACGCGCGACCTGTCGGGAGACAATGAGGTCACCTATAAAGTGACGCCTTCGTTTCTTACGTCTAACGGCGTGCGCGGCGCCGCGGCCGCACTGCTCCTGCCCGTGCCGGAGGATCAGGCCGGACAGCGCGTCATGACGCTCACAGGCATTGCGGTGAAGGGAGAGAACGGTGCACTTACGCGCGTGCAGGCAGACGGGGCGGATCTGCCGCTTGCGGATTTTACCGACGGGGCCGCCGGCTCCTTCGGCATCACGGCGTCCGGCCTCGACGACTACATGGCGGGAAGCGCATTCAGCGGCGATCCCTTCGCGGGGAAAACCTTTGTCATCAGATCCGCGGCTGACCGGTCGCTCGTTCTGTCCGACGCGGGCGGCGTAAATGCCGTCACAAGAGCGCAGGGGGCGTCTCCCGGGGGAGAGTGGCGGATTTCGCGGGACGGCCTCGGCGGGTACAATCTTGTCAGCGCCGAGACAGGAAGAACGCTCATGAGCGAGCGGGGAGATGTCGGCGCCGCATCAAATGGCGACAAGCTCGCTTTCGGCGGCGGCATGGACAGCCTGCACAACCGCTTCCAGATCTTCCGGAATGAGGACGGGACGGTCAGCATCGGCCTTCTTTCCACCAATCTCCGCATCTCCCATGTGGCGGCGGGCGCTGCGGCCGAGCTCAAGACGGCGGGCGGCGGCGCGGCGCAGCGATGGATCCTTGAGCAGAAAACGGTCCCGTCCGAGGGTCTCCTCATCCGGCTTAAGGGCCTTGACGACCGGTATGCGCTGCCCTCCTTCTATCTGACATATACCTATGACAAGTCGCTGGTAGATAAAGACAGCTTTGTCACGCAGAAGGCTTTTATCACGGAGAATGCGCCCATCAAGGAGGCGACGGCGGCCAACCGGCACATGGCGTCCACGGGCCTCAGCTTCGTTGAAGTCACGGCGTCTGTGCTGAAGGAAACCGTGGACACGAAGGAAGTGAAGGTGAGCGAGCTCAAAAGAGGCAGGGAGCTTACCTACACCATCTCTTATACCAATAATTACGGAGAGGGACATCCCTTGAGCCTCACGGACGTGATTCCCCATGCGGAGGATGACGACGGCTCTGTCTTAAAGAGCGGAGCGAAGCTTGTTGTCACGGCGGTGTCGATCTCAGGCGACGCCGGCAGCGCCCTTCAGGTCAGCAGCCCGGAAGAGAT
>DEFE01000031.1:0-19682 GCA_002350625.1 Lachnospiraceae bacterium UBA2860 | reverse complement strand
AGATCAACCGCACGGGCGTCCTTCAGGCTTCCGGCAGCATGAAGTCCGGGGAGACTGCGGTCATCACCTGCAAGGCGCAGGTCACCGGCGCCGCGGGAGGCAATGTCATCCGCAGCAGCTCTTTGCAGCGGGATCCGAACGGAGACGTGAGATCCAACCGGGTGGAGACCGTGATCATCGGCATGAGCGGGGAGGCGCAGATCGCAAAGACCGTGAACCGCATCTCAAACGCCACGCTGGAGAACCAGACCTGGACGATCCTCTCCACCATCCCGGAGGGAATCTATGCGGACAGCGACGTCATCTACGAGATCCGGGACAGGCTTGATCCCGAGGAAAAGCGGCTCGCCTACAGGGGAAATGTGTCTGTCTCGATCTGCCGCGCGGCGGCCGATGCGGGCAGCGGGAGCATAAGCGAGCGCACGGACGGAGATGCGCCGGCCGCGCTTGTGCGCGGCACCGACTACACGCTTGAGGAGCCGGAGACGGAGAGCACGGGCGGCACGCTTTCCATCCGCATGAAGGAGAGCGGGCTTCAGAAGCTGGCGGAACGGGCGGACGGCGGATCCGCCGTGAAGGTGACCTTCGACACCGCCATTACCCACGAGACGGAAGCCGGTATCCGGATCCCGAATCACGCGGATCTCACGTACGGGATCGAGGGCATGCCGGACGAGACGAAGACAGTGCGATCGGTGCAGCCGGATCCCTACGTCTACACCGGCGAGATCCGCCTGAAAAAGCTTGACGCCAAAACGGGGGCTGCGCTTTCCGGCTCGTCCTTTGCCCTTACCCGGGACGAAGGCGGCCGCGAGGCAGTCATGCACGGCGGAGCGGCGATGACCGCCGTCTCCGGCGCGGACGGAAAAGCCGTCTTTCACGGGATCCGCGACGGCGTCTATTACCTGCGGGAAATACGCGCCGCCGAGGGGCACGAGCTTCTCGCATCGCCCCTTAAAGTGACCGTCGAAAACGGTTATGCCGCGGGCGGCGCCTATATCGAAATCACGGATCTCGCCCACGTGCCGCTCATGGCCGGCGGCAGAGGATACGGCGGGTACGCATGTGCGGCCCTCCTCCTTCTCCTCGCAGCGCTATCTTTGACTTGCCGCTCCCGCAAAATTTTGCTATAATACATGCGTTGCATTTCTATGAGACCTGTCACACAGGTCTTGCGTCTGTAGCTCAGTGGATAGAGCACCGGATTCCGGTTCCGGGTGCGCGGGTTCGACTCCTGTCAGACGCGTGAGACCGAACTTAGTCGAACACATCGGCTGGTTCGGTCTTTTCGTAAGCGGTTTATTATGAGATGCTTTCCGGCCCTTTGGGGAAGGGGCCGCATAAGCGCAGGGAGTACAAAGCTTGAAAGGGGCTTTAAACACGGAGGGTAAATATCGTGAGTAAAAAAGGGAAAAAGAACGAGGGATTTCGGGAGTGGTTTTCCGATAATCTGCGCTACATACTGCTGATCTTTGGTATTTTTGCAGTTCTGACAGGATTATTTTTCGGCGTGAGGGCCGTCTCGCAGAGAATCGGCGCGCCGTCCGCCCGCGCAGCTGCCGCGAAGGAGGAAGTATCGGACCGGACGCTGAGCGCAGCCTCCGCGGCGGAGAATACCGGCGCGGAAGCGGAGAAGACGGAAAGCGTTTCTTCCGCAGATGCAGCTGCCCCGGCGGCGTCTGAAGCCGCTGCAGCGCCTGCGGCATCCGCCCCGCTCGAGATGAACAAAGAGGCGGATGTGACAAAACTCGTCCGCGACTATTATGACGCCATGAGCGTCCGGGATGCCGCAGCGGTCCAGAAGATTACGGATGTGCTGGATGATGAGATGACGAACAAGATCTCGTCCTCGAAGACGACCTATACCGGCGTCGACGTCTACACAAAGGCCGGCCCGGATGAGGACAGCCGCGTCATCTACGCCAAGTATAATTACAAGAGCAGCGGCCAGCCGCTCGCGCTTCCGGGACTGTCCCAGATGTACGCGAAAAAGGGCGCCGACGGCGCCTGGAAGCTGATTTTCTCCGCCCTCGACGAAAAGACGCAGGCCTATATCGACGCGGCGACCGCCGCAGACGACGTACAGGCGCTCATCAAGTCCGTGAAGGAGGAGAATGACAGCACCGCCGCGAAGGCGGAGAGCATCGCCGCGGATCCAGACGCCGTGGTGAGCACCGCGGAGACGCCGGAGGAGGTTCCGATCACGCCCACCTTTGAAGAAGAGACAGAGGCGGAAACGGAAGAAGAGGAAGCTCAGGAAGAAGAGACCGGGGAGGAAGACGAGGAAGAAAGCAGCGGGACGGAAGAGGAACTGGCAGACAACGAGTGGCCGGCCGTCATCAATTCCTCCTGCAACGTGCGCTCCGGCGCGGGCTACGACTACAGCGTGATCGGAGGCGTCGGAGCCGGCACTTCCGTGGTTGTGATCGGCGATATCGAAAACGGCTGGTGGCATATACGCACGGATGAGATCGAGGGTTATATCGGCGGCAAATTTATAGACTGAAGCATCTAAAAAGACCGCAGACATCCCACCGGATGCTTGCGGTCTCCTTTTCGGAGAGAATTATGGAGCAGGACGGAAAACGTCTCAACAAGTACATCAGCGACGCCGGCTTCTGCTCGCGCAGAGAGGCGGACCGGCTGATCGCGGCCGGGAAGGTCGAGATCCGCAGAAAGTCGAGAAAGGGCGAGGAAGAACAGGAGACCTTCCGCGCTTCCCTCGGAGACCGCGTCGGATACGGGGACACTGTCTTCGTGGAAGGGCGGGAGCTGCCGAAGAAGGTGCCGGAGCGGGTCTATTACCTGTACAACAAGCCGAAGGGGATCGTGTGCACGCAGGATCCGAAGGTTCCCGGCAACATCGCGGAGGCGACCGGCCTCCCGCGGCACATCACCTACGCGGGACGGCTCGATAAGGACACGGAGGGACTGCTCATCCTGACGAACGACGGGGAGCTGATCGACCGCATGATGCGCGCGTCGGCGGAGAAGGAAAAGGAGTACCTGTGCACGACGGACCGCCCGGTCAGCGAGGAATTTCTTGCGGCGATGCGCGGCGGCGTCAAGATCTGTCTGGACGACGACGAGCACCTGAAGAAGCACCCGCACGGCCTCTACGTGAAGACGCGCCCTTGCCAGGTGCGCCGCGAAGGGGACAGGCAGTTCCGCATCGTGCTCACGCAGGGCTACAACCGGCAGATCCGGCGCATGTGCAAGGCGCTCGGCTTTACCGTGACATCTCTCATCCGCACAAGAATCATGTATCTGAAGCTCGGCAGCATGAAGAGCGGAGAGCTGAAGAAGCTCACCTATCCCGAGGCAAAACGCCTCCTTTCAGCGCTCGGGATGCTCCGGGAGTGAGGGATATGAAAGCATGACAAAAAAGGAATACGAGGAGCTCGCCGCGCTTGTGTCCCGCTACAACGAGGCGTATGAGGCTGCGGAGCCCCTCGTCAGCGATTATGAATATGACCTTCTTATGCAGCGTCTTAAGGCTGCGGAGGCGGAGCATCCGGAATATGCCGCGGCCGATTCGCCGACGCAGCGGGCCGGGGCGCCGGTGAAGAGAGAAGCCGGCGTGACGGTGGAGCACGACGTGCCGATGCTGTCGATCGAGGACGTTTTCACGAAGGACGATGTGCTGAAGTTTGTCCGCGAGGTGCGCGCGCGCTATCCGGAAGCCGCGTTTTCTGTCGAGCAGAAGATCGACGGGCTGTCGATGAGCCTCCGCTACGAGGACGGCGAGCTTGTGCTCGCGGAGACCCGCGGGGACGGCTACGTCGGAGAAGATGTCACATTGAACGCGCGCGTGATTCCGGATGTGGTGCAGCACCTCAAAACCCACAAGGGGGCACTGGAGCTGCGCGGCGAGGTCTACATGACGGAAGCGGACTTTGACCGCACGAACCGCGCGCAGGAGCTGCTCGGGAAAAAGCTGTTTGCCAACCCACGCAACTGTGCGGCCGGCACGCTGAGACAGCTGGACCCGGCGATGACGAAGGAGAGAGGCCTTTCGTTCTTCGTCTTCAACGTGCAAAGAGCCGACGACGCCTCGCTCACGGCGTCTCATACGGCGGGACTTGCAGTTCTTGCGGACACGGAGGGGATCCGGGTCGTTCCCGCGAAGAGATGTACAACGGAAGAGGAGATCCTTAGCGAGATCGACAGGATCGGAGAGAGCCGCGGAGAACTCGGCTACGACATAGACGGCGCGGTCATCAAGATCGACGAGGTGCAGATAAGGGACGAGTTCCCGGCCGGCGCCAAGTACAGCGCGGGGCACATTGCCTACAAGTATCCCCCGGAGGAGAAGGAGACGGTGATCCGCGACATCGAGGTCTCGGTCGGCATGACGGGAAGAATCAATCCGACCGCGGTGTTCGACCCGGTGCGCCTGTGCGGAACGACCGTGACGCGCGCGACGCTGCACAACCAGGATTTCATCAATGAGAAGCAGATCGGCATCGGAGATACGGTGCTTGTCTATAAATCCGGAGAGATCATTCCGAAGATCCGCCGCGCGATCCCTGAAAAGCGGCCGGCCGGGACGGAAAACTTCCGTCTTCCGGAAAGCTGCCCTTCCTGCGGCGCGCATCTTGTGCGCGAGGCGGACAAGGCGGACGTGCGCTGCATTAATCCCGACTGTCCCGCGCAGCTGAAGAGGCATCTGATCAACTTCGTGAGCCGGGATGCGATGGATATCAAGGGGCTCGGCACGGAGCTGATCGGGGTTCTCGCCGATGAGGGCTATCTCCGCGGGATCGCGGATATCTATACGCTCCGTGAGCACAAGGACGAGCTGATCGAAAAAGGCCTCGTCGGGCGTGTGAAGAACACGGAGAAGCTTCTTGCAGCGATCGAGGCGTCGAAATCAAATGACCCGGCGCGGCTTCTTGCAGGGCTTGCGATTCCGAACGTGGGGCGGACGAGCGCGCGGGCGATCATGGGCGCGTTCGGCTCCATATCTGCCCTCATGGCGGCGGATAAAGAGCAGCTGCTCCTTGTGCCGGATATCGGAGACATCACGGCGGAAGGCATTCTGCAGTTTTTTGCCGATGCGGGAAACCGCGCGCTGATCGAAAGACTGAGGGATGCGGGACTTAACATGGAGGCGGAAAAGAAGGCGTCCTCCGGCGTGCTGGCCGGGAAGACCTATGTGATCACGGGGAGCGTCATGACATTTGCGAACCGGGACGCATTTTCGGAGTATATCACGGAAAGAGGCGGGAAGCTCGCCGGCTCCGTGTCGAAGAAGACGTCGGCGCTCATCAACAATGACGCGGCTTCGACGTCGGGAAAGAATAAAAAAGCGATGGAACTCGGCATCCCGGTCATGACGGAGGAAGCGTTCCTCGCCTATGTAAAAAGTCTTGAAGAAGCGGACGGCGCATAAAACGCGCCCCGCCTTAAGCCGGATCTAAGTACTCGTTCACAGAGGAGGAGAAGATGCCTGTCAGAATTCCGAACGATCTCCCGGTGCGGGAGATTCTTGAAAAGGAAAACATATTCGTGATGGACACGGACCGGGCGGTCCACCAGGACATCCGTCCGATCCAGATCTGCATCCTCAACCTGATGCCCATCAAAGAGGACACGGAGCTGCAGATCTTAAGGGAGCTGTCCAATACCCCGCTGCAGATCGACGTGACCTTCATGCGCATGTCGACGCACGAGTCCAGGCACACCTCAAAGAGCCATCTGGATACGTTCTACGAGTCCTTTGACGCTTTGAAAAAGAAGAGCTTTGACGGCCTCATCGTGACGGGCGCGCCCGTGGAGCTCATGGCCTTCGAGGAGGTCGACTACTACGAGGAGCTCACGCGGGTGTTTGACTGGGCGGACGCGCGCGTGACCTCGACCCTCTTTCTGTGCTGGGCCTCGCAGGCGGCGCTCTATCACTATTACGGGCTGCCGAAGCGGCTCCTTAAGCAGAAGATGTTCGGCGTGTTCGACCACAAGGTTTTCAACAGAAAGACGCCGCTGTTAAGAGGCTTCGACGACAGCTTCAAGATGCCGCATTCCCGCTACACGGAGGTGGCGACGCGCGACATCGTCCGCTGCCCGGACCTCACGATCCTCGCCCAGTCGGAGAAGGCGGGCGTCGCGATCTGCATGGCGCAGAACGGGAGAAAAGTGTTCGTCACCGGCCATCCCGAGTACGGGCGGATGCAGCTGCGCCGCGAGTACGAGCGGGACCGGAAAAAGGGGCTTGACACGGCGCTTCCGGAAAACTATTTCCCGGACGACGACCCCGCGCGGAGACCGCTGCTTACGTGGCGGGCCGCCGCGAACAACCTGTACACGAACTGGCTGAATTATTACGTCTATCAGTCCACGCCGTTTGCGCTCTCCGGAACGCCGTGGGGTGAAGAAATCCCGGATAACTATGAGGATAAAACGCGCTGAAAGAGGCGCTTAGGAGATGAGATGCCACTGACAAAGGTGCTGATCAAGTTCATGAGCCCGCATCCGGCCGGAAATGTTATCAGCGCTGCCGCGCTCGGGCCGGAGATCCTGATCCCGGTGGGATACGGCTCCTTTCTGACGGATACGATGCGCAGCCGCTACAACTATTTCTTCCACGTAAGACAGCTCCCGACCATCATCGCGGAGCCTGTTCAGCTGGAAAAATACCTGATGGGAGACATCGAGATCAGGCTCGAGCAGCTGCTCGCGCGCTACGAGGCGCGCCGGCCGGTCGTCGATATCTCCGACGCGGACCCGATCGAGACCATGGCGCTCGGGATCGTGCTGCGCGCCCACAAGTACTGGAGCATAACGGTCCTGGATTACCGCGTGCGCGACAGCATCTTCCTGCCTTTAAGAAACGGCGATTATCTGAAGCAGCTGGCATTTCCGAATCTGACGCACGCCGAGCTTCTCTACCTGCGCGACGGCAGGGCGATGGACCTGCCTCTTACCGGGGACAATGACATGAGCCGCGCCGACTTGACGCGCGAGGTCATCCGGCAGATCCGTGCGCTCAGCGTTCTCTACGCCGAGACGCCCGCCTTCTGGAGAGACGTGTCGCAGCGCCTGAAGCACGCGGCTGGCCGCGAGCTCCCGAAGAGCACGGAGCTGCTGCTCGATACGTCGCTTCTCATGGTGCCGGACCGCGCCTTCGAGGAGATGCGGGACAGCGGCATCCTGAAGGAGTACATAAGACGGAACGGCGTCTCGCGGATTGTCTTCGCGGACAGGTCCGCCATGCGCCTCTTCTGGCACATCGAGCGCGTCCCGGTGATCAACGTGTTCGTGGCGGCCGCCTTCGTGCGCGAGTACGGCAGGTCCGCGGCTTATCACGATCTCATCCTGCACGATTTCGGATATATTACCGGGATTCACGACTGCCTGCCGCTCGTGCTCGCGATCTACTCCGAGCAGGAGGAGGCGCAGCAGATCTACCGCTTCCACGTGCGGGTCGGTGCGCTCTTTGACGGCCCTGTGCGAAAGGTGCTCGTCCGCTTCGGAAGCACGTCGCTCAGCGAAGAGGTGCGGCGCGCGGCCGAGGAACTGGAAGTGGAACTGATCCCGATGAAACAGCTTGCTGAAAAACTTGAACCGAGGTGAAAGATACGATGAAGCAACTCATGCAAATTCTCAGCGAACAGCTCTCCGCGGCTTTTGCCGCGGCCGGCTATGCGGCCGAATACGGGCAGGTGCGGGTCTCCGACCGCCCGGATTTGTGCGAATACCAGTGCAACGGCGCGATGGCGGCGGCGAAGGCCTATCACAAGGCGCCCTTCGTGATTGCGGAGGATGTCCTTAAGTGTGTGGGAGAGGACGCCGCTTTTACAGCTTCCGCGGTGAAGCCGGGCTTTCTCAATCTCGATGTGAAGCCGGCGTATCTCGCGTCCTATCTCTCCCGTATGGCTTATGAGGGCGCGTCTGTCCCTGCGGATGAACAGAAGAAGAAAATCATCATCGATTACGGCGGGCCGAACGTGGCGAAGCCGCTGCACGTCGGGCACCTGAGATCGGCCGTGATCGGCGAGAGCTTAAAGCGCATTCTGCGCGCGGTCGGCCACGAGGTCTATGGCGACATCCATCTCGGGGACTGGGGCCTCCAGATCGGCCTCGTCATCACGGAGCTCCGCGCAAGACACCCGGAGCTGCCGTATTTTGACGAGCAGGCGGACAGCTACCCGGAGGAGGCACCGTTTACCGTGAGCGAGCTCGAGGAGGTCTACCCCTGCGCATCGGAGAAGTCCAAGACGGACGAAGCCTACAGGGAAGAGGCGCTTAAGGCGACCTTCGACCTGCAGAGCGGAAAGCCCGGCTACCGCGCGCTCTGGCAGAAGATCCTTGAAGTGTCCGTCGCGGACCTGAAGCGGAACTACGAGCGGCTCGACGTCCACTTTGATCTGTGGAAGTCCGAGTCGGACGCGCAGGCCTATATTCCGGGCGTCATCGAGACGCTGAAGGAGAAGGGACTCGCCCGCGAGGACCAGGGAGCGCTCGTCGTGGATGTCACGGAGGAGACGGACAAGAAGGAAATGCCGCCCTGCATCATCCTGAAGTCGGACGGCGCATCCCTCTACAGCACGACGGACATCGCGACGATCGTCGAGCGCATGAAGCTCTTCGCCCCGGACGAGATCATCTATGTCGTCGACAAGCGCCAGGCCATGCACTTCGAACAGGTCTTCCGCGTGGTGCGGAAAGCGGATATGGTGGCGCCGGAAACGAAGCTCTTCTTTGCGGGCTTCGGGACGATGAACGGCCGGGACGGGAAGCCCTTCAAGACGAGAGAGGGCGGCGTGATGCGCCTCGAGCGGCTCCTCGACGAGATTGAGGAGACCATGACGGGAAAGATCGCGGAGAACAGGAACGTGCGCGCATCCGACGCGGCGGATACCGCGAGACAGGTGGCGCTGGCCGCGGTCAAGTACGGGGATCTCAGCAATCAGGCGATCAAGGACTACATCTTCGATCCGGAGAAGTTTACCTCCTTTGAGGGCAATACGGGACCCTATATCCTCTACACCCTCGTCCGCATCAAATCCATCCTGGAAAAATGCGGGGAAGAGGACAAAAAGGCGCTTCTTGCGCCGCAGCTGCTTCCGCCCGCGGGCGAAGAGGAGAAGGCGCTCATGCTGTCTCTCACCGACTTCGGGCAGGTGGTGTCGGACGCGGCTCATGAGCTGGCCCCGCACCGGATCTGCGCGTACATCTACCGCGTATCGAATGAATGCAACCGCTTCTACCACGGGACGAAGATTCTGAGCGAGGAGGACGCATCAAGGCGCGTCTCCTACCTTGCGCTCATCAGACTGGCCGGACAGATCCTTGAGAAGTGCATCGACCTTCTCGGATTTACGGCGCCGGAGCATATGTGAGATGAACAGAAAAAAAAGAGGCGCCGGCAAGGCGCTCTACGCGGCCATGGCCGTGATCGCCGTCCTGATCGTGCTTGCGGCCGGCGTCCTGTTCGGCCTCAGGCGCGGCACGATCCGCCGGGAGAGTCTTCAGGATTCCGAGGCGGCTTCTTCCACGAAGGAAATGCTTTCCGCTGAAACTTCCGTATCTTACGCGGAAGGCGTGGTGAGCCTGCCGCCGTCTGAAGAGAAGACGGAGGGCGCCGCTTCGGATGCGGGAACCGGGAGTGCGCTTTCTGCAGCTTCCTCTGCCGTGACGGAGCCCGCTCTGATAGACGAAAACGAAGCCGAGCGGACGGAGCAGATGCTCGCGGAGCAGTCGCGGGAAGCCCGGAAGGAAGACGCGGACAAGCTGAAAGGCGTCATACGGGCCGCGGTGCCGCATGTCGGGACCTACGCGGCGGAGAGCGGCAATACCGGGGCGCAGGCGCACGGCGGCGACGCGAAAGAAAAGAAGATCGTTATGATCGATCCCGGCCATCAGGATCACGCGATGACGGATACCGAGCCGGTCGGCCCCGGCTCCGGCGAGATGAAGCAGAAGCTGACGAGCGGGACGGACGGCACCGCCTCCGGAAAGCACGAGTACGAGGTGAACCTGGAGGTCGGCTTAAAGCTCCGGGACCTGCTTCTTAAGCGCGGCTACGAGGTACTCATGACGCGGGAAACAAATGACATAAGTCTCAGCAACATGGAGCGCGCGCTCATGGCGAACAGTGCGGGCGCGGACATCTTTCTCCGCCTTCATTGCAACAGCTCGACGGACCCCTCACAGCGCGGGGCGCTGTGTTACAAGGCGGGGCCAAATAACCCCTTCGTCGGGGAGGCGCTGATCAAAAGCGGAGAGCAGCTGGCTGCCCTTCTGCTTGAGAGCCAGGTAGCTGCGACGGGACAGAACGCGCTGGGGCTCCTCGACGGGGACGACATGACCGGCATCAACTGGGCGGCGATGCCCGCCGTGATCGTCGAGATGGGCTACATGAGCAATCCGGACGAGGACATGTTCCTTGCCGGGGAGACCGGACAGCTGCTGATCGCCGGCGGACTGGCAAATGGTGTGGACGCCTTCTTCGCCGGCGGAGATGGCGGGAAGGCGTCTTAAAGCGCCCCGCTTAAGAAGGAAAGGGGCACGGGAGTAAAAGATTATGTGGAATATCGTTTTATTTGATCTGGACGGAACGCTGACGGATTCCGGAGAGGGCATCACCAGATGCGTGCAGTACGCGCTTCGCAAGGAATTCGGGATCGAGGTGCAGGACCTGCACGAACTGGACTCCTTTGTCGGCCCTCCGCTGAAGGAGCAGTTCATGGCGTACGCCGGCGTTTCCGCGGAAGATGCGGACCGCGCCGTCCGGGCCTACAGGGAGAGATACCGCACGCGCGGCATCTATGAGAACCACGTGTACGAGGGCATTCCGACCCTTCTTGCGCAGCTCGTGAGGGAGCACATGACCCTCGCCGTCGCCTCCTCGAAGCCGACGGAGTTCTGCCGGGAAATCCTCAGGTACTTCGGCATCGAGCAGTATTTCCGGGTCATCGTCGGAAGCGAGATGAACGGGGAGCGCACGAAGAAAGAGGACGTGCTCGAGGAGACGCTGCGCCGCCTCGGCGCGCAGAACATGCGCGCGGGCGTGGTGCTTGTCGGCGACAGAAAATACGATGTGGAGGGCGCCAAGGCCGCCGGCATCGGGTCCATCGGCGTCACCTACGGCTACGGATCCCGTAAGGAGCTTGAGGCCGCGTGGCCGGACTGCATCGTGGACAGCACCGAGGAGCTGAGAAATGTGCTGATCGGCCAGGCGCGTGACAGAAATTTAAAGGACAGCATCCCCGTGACGGGGGAGGTGGAAGGACCCTTCCCGGCGCCGGTGTACAACTACCCGCCGCAGGGATATGCCTATCCGCCGCAGGGATACACGTACCCGCCGCAGGGCTACCCGTACCCGCCGCAGGGATACCCTTACCTGCCGCAGGCCTATCCGTATCCGCCTGAGGGGTATGCGTATCCCCCGCAGTATTATCCTGCGCCGTATCCGGGAGCTGGCGCCGGGGCAGCGCCTTATCCGGACAGCAGCGTGTCGGCCTTCGGGTCGCCTTACAGCGCCGAGCGGGCCCTGAACAGCGCGGACGGGGAATCCTTCCTCTTCAAGCTGTGGCGGATCCTGTATCCCCTGCTTCTCGACGCGGCGGCGTCCGTCATCGTGACGAACGCGGCATTTGCGATCATCATCGCGCTCTTCGGCGCGGGCAGCAACTACCCGGAGATCTACAACGCGAACAGCGTGCTGATTCTCGGGATCTGCGACCTGGTGCTTCTGCCCGTGTTCGCGCTGCTTCTTCGCGCGGACGAAAAAAGGCGGCGGCTGTCGGGCAGGACAAATCGGCTGCTGAAGCTCGGCAAAATCGATGTGCTGCAGATCGTGGCAGTCATCGTGCTCACCTACTGCGTGAGCACCGTGATCAACATCCTGACTTCGTGGATCCCGCTCGACAGCGCCGTCTATGACCAGTTCGACCAGACGATGGACGCCGCGAATATCTGGGTGCAGGTGTTCGCCATCTGCATCACCGGCCCGGTGGTGGAGGAGCTGCTCTTCAGAGGCCTCATCTTCCGGAGGCTGCGCGACTATCTGGGCGTCTCCGCGGGCGTGATCGTCAGCGCCCTGATCTTCGCACTGATGCACGGCAATCTCTATCAGGGCGCCTACGCGTTCCTCTTCGGCATCATCATGGCGCTGCTTTACGAGCACTTCGGAACGATCTGGATCCCGATCATCGCCCACGCGCTGAACAACGTGTCGGCGACATTTCCGATCCCGTTCCTCAAGCGGCAGACGCCGCTTGGCGCCTATATCTACGAGGCGGCCACGGTGCTGCTGACGATTCTGGCCGCGTGGATCATCTTCGCCAAAAAACGGCGCGTGAACGCTGTTTAATTGTTGACGTGCCTTTTGGAGCATGCTAAAATGTGAAAGTTGCAAAAAAAGCACATATGTGGATTCCGGTACAGGTGCCCCGCGGGGTTGTCCGGAGGGAAGCATATGGAAGAAAAACCATTTCAAAGAAGGAGAAGCAAAATGAGTGTTATTTCCATGAAGCAGCTGCTTGAAGCAGGCGTCCACTTCGGTCATCAGACGAGACGCTGGAACCCCAAGATGAAGCCGTACATCTACACGGAGCGCAACGGCATCTACATCATCGACCTGCAGAAGACGGTCGGCATGGTAGACGATGCATACAACGCCGTGGGCGACATCGTGGCGCACGGAGGAAAGATCCTCTTTGTCGGCACGAAGAAGCAGGCGCAGGACGCGATCCGCACAGAGGCGGCCCGCTGCGGCATGTTCTATGTCAATGAGAGATGGCTCGGCGGCATGCTCACGAACTTCCGCACGATCCAGAGCCGTATCAAGAGAATGAAGGATATCGAGGCGATGGCTGAGGACGGCACATTTGAGGCCCTTCCGAAGAAGGAAGTCCTGAAGCTGAAGAAAGAGCACGAGAAGCTCGAGAAGAACCTCGGCGGCATCCGCGACATGAAGAAGCTCCCGGACGCGATCTTTATCGTCGACCCGAAGAAGGAGCGCATCTGTGTCCAGGAAGCGCACACGCTGAACATCCCGCTCATCGGCATCTGCGACACCAACTGCGATCCGGAAGAGCTGACATACGTGATCCCGGGCAACGATGACGCGATCCGCGCCGTCAAGCTGATCGTCTCCAAGATGGCGGACGCCGTCGTCGAGGCGAACCAGGGCCAGATGGAAGCAGACGCTTCCGAGATCCCGGCCGAAGGTTACACGGCGTATCCGGATGAGGCGTCGGAGCAGGCGGCAAAGGAATCGTAATCAAGCGGGCAGGTCGGATATAAACTGTAGTTTACTAAGGAGAATAATAAAATGGCAATTACAGCTGCAATGGTAAAAGAGCTGCGCGAGAAGAGCGGCGCAGGCATGATGGACTGCAAGAAGGCGCTGACGGAGACACTCGGCGATCTGGAGAAGGCGATTGATTACCTCCGCGAGAACGGCATGATGAAGGCCGCCAAGAAGGCTGACCGCATCGCGGCGGAAGGCCTGTGCCAGGGCCTCGTCTCCCCGGACGGCAAGAAGGCCGTCGTCGTGGAAGTCAACTCTGAGACAGACTTCGTTGCCAAGAATGATCTCTTCAAGGGCTTCGTGAACAAGGTCGCCGAGCAGGCGATGGGATCGGGCGCAGAGAACCTTGAGGACTTCCTCGCCGAGTCGTGGAAGTTTGAAGACGGCAAGTCCGTGAACGATGCGCTCGTCGCGGCGATCGCCGTGATCTCTGAAAACCTGAAGATCCGCCGCTTCGCGAAGATGGAAGAGGAAAACGGATTCATCACGGTCTACACGCACGCCGGCGGCAAGATCGTCGTCCTCCTGGATGTCGAGACGGACGTCGTGAACGACGCGATCGTGGACATGGCTAAGAACGTGGCGATGCAGGTCGCGGCGATGCGCCCGAAGTACAACAGCCGCGCCGAGGTCGACCAGGATTACATCGAGAAGGAAAAGGAAGTCCTGCTCGCCGCCGCCAAGAACGAGAAGCCGAACGCCAACGAGAAGATCTGGAACGGCATGGTGATGGGCCGCATCAACAAAGAGCTCGCGGACATCTGCCTGCAGGATCAGGTCTATGTCAAGGCCGAAGACGGAAAGCAGACAGTCGGCAAGTACATCGCCGAGGTCGGCAAGGCCAATGGCGCGAACGTCAATGTGAAAGGCTTCATCCGCTTCGAAACCGGCGAAGGCATCGAGAAAAAGGTCGAGAACTTCGCAGAGGAAGTGGCGGCTCAGAGAAAGGCCTGATCGCACAACCTGTCACTCTAAAGCACACCACCGGTCAGGCGGTGTGCTTTTTTGAGAAATTTATCTTATGTACCTATCCTCTTGTTGAAAGACGATAAATCCTATATAATAGTTATCAGTCTGGAGACGGAGGCGGGCTTATGAAGGAAGTGACGATTAATGCGACCCTGCAGGATATCCGGCAGGCGGCCGACTTCATAGAAAGCGAGTTGACATCGCTGAACTGCAGTGAGAAAATACGGCACCAGATTGCGGTTGCCGTCGACGAGCTGCTGGCGAATGTAATCAACTACGCCTATGAGAAAGACGGCGGGAAGTGCAGGGTAAGCTTTTCATATGACGATGCGGCCGGCGACGCAGTGATCCGGTTTACGGATCGCGGCGTTCCCTTCAACCCGCTCATGGTAGAACAGCCGGACGTCACATTGTCCGCAAGCGAGCGGCAGATCGGCGGGCTCGGCATCTTCCTCGTCCGGAAGCTGATGGATGATATCGCATACAGATATGAGGACGGCTGCAACATCATAACCATTCGAAAGAAAATCAGGAATAACTGAGCAGTATAGATAAATTAAGGAGGTTAGCTATGACAATCACAAAGAAGCAGGAAGGCACCGCACTCACAATCGCTCTCGAGGGAAGACTTGACACGATGACGGCTCCGGATCTCGAGAAGGAGCTCAAGGAGAGCCTTGACGGCGTTACGGAGCTCACATTTGATTTTGCCGATCTGGAGTATATCTCTTCAGCAGGACTCCGCGTCCTTCTGACGGCTCAGAAGGCGATGACACAGCAGGGCTCGATGAAGGTGGTCCATGTCAGCGAGATGGTCATGGAGATCTTCGAGGTGACAGGCTTCTCTGATATCCTGACCATCGAGTAAGCGGAGGCGCTGGCACAGATGAAGTCAGATGTCATATGGATTAAAAGCGACGGCGACGGGATGGACGCCGCGCTTTTGCAAGCGGAAAAGACAGCGTCTTTTGTGGGTATTCAGGGAAAGGATGCGCTGCACCTGCGTCTCTTGACCGAGGAGATGCTCGGCCTTATGCGGTCGCTGACCGGCACCGCCGAAGGCCGCTTCTGGATCGAGGCGGACAAGGGGCTTTTTAAGCTGCATCTTGCCGTGGAGACATTTATGGACTTCGAGCAGAAGCAGAAGCTTCTGGCTTCCTCCACGACCGGCAAGAACGAGGCTGCCCGCGGCTTTATGGGCAGAATCCGCACGTTCTTCGATCCGATCGACGGCATGCCGATGTTTTCCAATGTTTCGCCGGATACCATGACATCAAGCATGAGCTGGTCGATGAACGCCTATCAGGATGTGATCATGGCGCGCATGGCGCAGCAGGACGAACAGGCGAAGGAAGCGTATGACGAACTCGAGAAGTCCGTCGTCACCCATGTGGCCGATGAGATCAAAGTGAGCATCAGCGGCCGCGATGTGGAGATGGTCATCTACAAGAAGATGGGATGAACATGATATATCTGTTAAGTCAAAAGAAGAGAAGCACGCGGAGAACAGTGACAGCTGCACGATACGTGCTTCTTCTTTTTATGCTCCTTTTTGCGACCGCGTCCCCGGCCATGGCGGCTAAGAAAGGGACGACGGTCTATCAGGGCGTCAACTACAAGCGCGTCTATAATTACAGCTACTACATGAAGAAGTATCCGGCTGTAAAGAAGCTTGTGGGGGGCGACGACAAGAAGGCGATCCGCTACTTTGTCACGAAGGGCATGATGAAGCAGCATCAGGCGATCAGCACGTTCAATGTGAAGTCGTACCGCTACGGCAATCCCGCCCTGAGAAAGAAGTACCGCCTGAATTACAGGAAGTACTATCTGCACTACATGAAGACGGGCTATAAGACCGCGAAGGGAAAGGCGACCCGCACCGGCATCAAAAAGATGAAGGACCCGGTGACGGTCTACAAGGGAAAGGATTACAAGTCCGTCTACAGCTACGCCTATTACCGCGCGCACAATGCGGACGTCAGGAAGAAGTATAAGGACGACGATTACGCCATTCTGAAGCATTACGTCACGAAGGGCAGAAAAGAGGGCCGCGCCGGCAGCGCGAAGGAGGCTGCGCGTCTCGCGAAGGAAGCGGCTTCCTCTGCGAAGAACGTGACGAAGAACAGCTTTGAGATCACGTCGGCGAGGATCAGCGGCGCAAATGTCGTCGTGACGGCAGTGACCACCGAGAAGGACGGGCTCAGCGTCTCTCTCTTCGGCGTACCTTCCTACGTCTCGTCGCTGAAGGATGCTTCACCCGCCGCTTCGGCCACGGTCAAAGGAACCTCCGTCACCTTGACGGCGCCGCTCCGTAAAGACAGCGCGGATTCACTTCTCATGTGCAAGCTCCTCCTGGGCGTGAAGGACGGGAGCAGTTATAAAGTGGCGAGCAATCCCTGGTACATCGAGAATCCGGAGGCCTGCGCGCCCGTGCGGACGGCATTTCCGAAGGCAAAGCGGGGCACGAAGAAGGGCCTCAAGATGCTGATCGCCGGCGATCTCTATGTGAATAAAGCCGCAGAGCTTAACTTAAGCCATGTGATCGCCGACTTCCCGATCGAGCAGTTTCTCCGCGGCAGCGGCCTGAAGTATACGTATGAGGGGAAGACCTATGAGTTCTCGGCGTCCATTCTTTCCTACCAGGCGTATCTGAAGAAGCTGCGGGACAACGGCATCGTCGTGACGGGCGTCTTCTATCTGTCTGATCCCGGCCTGACCGATTATATGCTTCCGTCCGCCGCGAAGGCGGACAAGTCGAAGAGCGCGATCTTCGGGCTCAACACGGTGAACGCGAACAGGAAGAGGCTCGAGGCGATGTTCGCCTGCGTCGCGGAGTATTTTACTTCGGGCGGCGCGCTGGTCGGCAACTGGATCTTCGGCAATGAGTCGAATCAGTTCCGCACGTATTGCTTCAGCGGGAGTGTGACCTACAGCCGGTTCATCAAGGACTACTGCGATTCCTTCCGGCTGTTCAACACGGCGGTCAAGAGCCGGTACGCCAACGCGCGCACCTATCTGTCCTTCGACCACAACTGGAATCTTTCCTTTGACCTGGGATACAGCTACAACGCGAAAACGGTGCTCGCGTCGATCGCCGCCCAGCTGAAGAAGGAAGGAAATATACACTTCGACGTGGCGCTGCACCCGTATCCCTCGCCGGAGCAGGATCCGCGCGTGTGGAACCGCAGCTCTCTGGTTTCGGATTCGGCGCTCACGCAGCAGTATGTGCCGCTCAATATGGCCTATGTCGCGTCTTATATCAAGAAGACCTACGGGTCGAACGTCCACATCATCCTCCCGGAGACGGGGATCAATTCGCTCTATAACGGGAAGGATATGCAGGCGGAGCAGGCGGCGGGAATCGCCTACGCGTACTATCTGACAGAGTTCAATCCGGACATCGACATGATCGGGATCCACAGGGAGAAGGACGATCCCGGCGAAAATGCCGCCGGCTTCAGGCTCGGGATCTACGGGTCGTCCTTTGACGCGCCGAAGAAAGCTGTGCAGGTCTTTAAGTATATGGATACGGGATCCTGGAAGCGCTATACGGCGGACGCCCTGAAGACGGTCGGCATCTCGTCGTGGAAGCAGGCGATCCCCGGCTTTGCCGAATCGAGATTTACAGGGAAATAACCCTGAAGGAAAGTCATCATAAAGCAGGAGGTGTAAGGACTATGGCTCGTTTTGAGAAGTATTTCATGCGGCTGCAGAACGGCAACGACGTGCGCGGCGCGGCGATCGCGACGGAGAGCGAGGAGCGCACGCTGACAGAGGGACTCGTGACGTTTATCGCAAATGCCTTCGCGGCTTTTCTCGCTGAGAAGCTCGGCAAGGAGGTCTCTGACCTGCGCATCGGGATCGGGCACGACAGCCGCGTCACGGCGGACGTGCTGATGGCTGCGGCGATCCGCGGCCTCGGGGACGCGGAAGTTTATGACTGCGGTCTGATCACGACGCCGGCGATGTTCCAGTCGACGATTCTCCACAAGAGCGATTTTGACGGGTCCGTGATGCTGACCGCGTCCCATCTGCCGTTCAACAGGAACGGGATGAAGTTTTTCACGAAGGAAGGGAGCCTTGAGAAGACGCAGCTGACAGAGATTCTCGGGCGCGCATCCGCCTGCGCGGAAGCCTTGGGCAGAGAGGACGCGGAGCAGTTTGTGTCGGCGGAGGCGCTTCCGGCGCCCTCGCGCGCAGCCGTGCCCTTTGACATGGCCGGCGTCTACGCGGAGGCGATGAAGCAGATTATCTGCGAAGCGGTCGCGGCGGAGGACCGCCTCCACCCGCTGAAGGGCCTCAAAATCATCGTCGACGCCGGAAACGGCGCGTCGGGCTTCTTCGCGGAGCAGATCCTAAGGCCGCTCGGCGCGGATATCTCCGGCAGCGTCTTCCTTGATCCGGACGGACACTTCCCGAACCATGTGCCGAATCCCGAGGACGGAGCGGCCATGGAGGCCGCGAGGAACGCGACGGTGACGGCCGGCGCGGATCTCGGCGTCATCTTTGACTGCGACGGGGACCGCGGCGCTGTCGTCTTTGCCGACGGGACGGAGGTCAACAGAAACACGCTCATCGGGCTTCTTTCCGCGATCGTCGCGGAGAGTGCGCCGGGGTCGACGGTGGTCACCGACTCCGTGACGTCAGACGAGCTCACCGAGTTCCTTGAGAAGAAGCTCGGCCTTAAGCACCTCCGCTTCAAGCGCGGCTACAAGAATGTCATCGACAAGGGCATCGAGCTGAACGCGGCGGGAGAGCGCTGCGAGCTTGCGATCGAGACGAGCGGGCACGGCGCGTTTAAGGAGAACCATTTCTCTGACGACGGCGCCTATATCTCCGTGAAGATCATCATCAAGATGGCGCAGCTCATGCGGGAAGGAAAGAGCATCGAATCCCTGATCGCCGACATGAAGTCGCCCGCGGAGTCCCGCGAGGTCCGCTTCCGCATCACGGCGGAGGATTTCAGGGCCGTGGGAGAGAAGGTGCTCGCCGACTTCCGCCGGATGGCCGAAAGCAAAGGCTGGCATATCGTCGAGCCGAATTACGAAGGCATCCGCATCGCTTTTGACGACAGCGAGGTCAAGGGCTGGGTGCTGCTCCGCATGTCGCTTCACGACCCCGTGCTCCCGATGAATCTGGAAGCCGGCAGTAAGGGAGGCACGGACATCATCCTTTCGAGACTTGAGCCGTTCTTTGCCGCCTATCCGGAGCTCACGCGCTGATCAGGAAAGAAAAGAAGGGAACCCGGCCGCTTTCCCAAGGGGGAGGATCAGCCATTGACGGCGGCCGGTTTTCGTAATAAACTTAATGATTAGAAGTGCCCTTTATCAGAGAAAAGCGGGGCACCAGCACACAGCACAAGGAGGATGATTCCCATGGCTTTAGTTACTTCAACCGAAATGTTTAAAAAGGCTTATGACGGTGGTTACGCGATCGGCGCGTTCAACGTCAACAA
>DEFE01000048.1:31684-50078 GCA_002350625.1 Lachnospiraceae bacterium UBA2860 | reverse complement strand
ATCGGGACACAGGGACACCCGGAATTCAAGTCCCGCCCGAACCATGCACACCCGCTGTTTGCAGGACTTGTGAAGGCAGCGGTGGAGCACGCGGAATCTGCGGAGGAGAAGAAAGCTGATGAGTGAAGACAGAAGTCTGATCGGCCGCTCCGGCCATGGCAGTGTCCGGGAGAGCGCGGCGGCGCGCCGCGCTCTCTGTGAAAGCCGGTTCCAGGAGGGGGAGGAGCCGGACGGCATTCATGAGGAATGCGGCGTCTTCGGGATCCGGGCGCCGAAGGATACGGATGTCGCACATATTACCTACTGCGCGCTGACCTCGCTGCAGCACCGCGGGCAGGAATCCGCAGGCATTGCGGTCAACCGGGAACGGACCATTGTCTGTCACAAGGACCTCGGGCTGGTTCATGAGGTGTTCAGCCGCCAGATGCTGGATGAGCTGGATGAATATAACCGTCCGGACAAAATCTGCGGCGGAGCAGAGGCCGGAGAGGCAGGGAGCGCTGTTTCTGGCGGAGAGGCGTACGCCACGATGGCAGTCGGCCATGTGCGGTATTCCACCAGCGGTTCCGTGACCCGGGAAAATGCGCAGCCCATGGTGGTCCGTCATGTCAAGGGCCAGCTCGCCATCTGCCATAACGGCAATCTCGTAAACTCCTTCGCCCTGCGCCGCAGCCTGGAGCTGCAGGGCTGCATTTTCCATTCCACCAGTGATACCGAGGTCATTTCTTATCTGATTACGCGCAAGCGCCTGAACTGCGGTGCCATTGAAGAGGCTGTGAGCCGGACGATGAACGAGCTGGAGGGCGCTTACTCTCTGGTCGTCATGTCGCCAGCCAAGCTGATCGCCTGCCGCGATCCGCACGGCTTCCGGCCGCTGTGCATCGGCACCATGGAGGACGGCAGTATCATTTTTGCTTCAGAATCCTGCGCGCTTGACGCCATCGGGGCAAAATTCGTGCGGGATATTCTTCCTGGGGAAATCGTCATTGCGGATAAAAACGGCATCCGGACAGACCGGCGCCACTGCAGCCCTGCTCTGCTGGCAGCGGCAGTATCGTCAGGGGCGGAGATGACAGCAGATACCGGTGCGGAGGAAAAGATGATTCTGTCCGCTCTGGAGGACGCGAAGGGCGAGACGGCGGAGGAGACGGTTCTGTCGACCCTTGAGGGCATGAAACAGGCGCCGCAGAAGACCAGCCACTGTATCTTTGAGTACATTTATTTTGCGAGACCGGATTCTGTCATCGACGGCGTGTCGGTGCATGATTACCGCGTCGGAGCGGGCAGGGAACTGGCCATCGAGCATCCGGCAGACGCGGATCTGGTCATCGGCGTTCCGGATTCCGGACTCGATGCAGCCACCGGTTTTGCCGAGGAATCCGGGATCCCGTATGCACTCGGCCTCATCAAGAATAAATATATCGGCAGAACCTTCATTGCGCCGTCCCAGCAGGAGCGCACCAATCTGGTGCGGCTCAAGCTGAACGCGATCCGGAGCGTCATCGAGGGCAGGCGGGTCGTTCTGATCGATGACTCGATTGTGCGCGGCACGACATCGGCGCGGATCATTCAGCTGGTCCGGGACGCAGGAGCGAAGGAAGTGCATATGCGTATCTCCTCACCGCCGTTCCTGAATCCCTGCTATTACGGCACAGATATTGACTCTCGGGAGAATCTGATCGCCTGCCATCACACCATTCCGGAGATCGCAGACATCATCGGCGCGGATTCGCTCGGCTATCTGAGCGTGGAGGCGGCAAAACGGCTGGCCAACATCCGTGCGGACGGGAAAAAGCCGGAGCCGGGCAGAGATTTCTGCTGTGCATGCTTCAACGGCGACTATCCGACGGCGGTGCCGGAGGTTTACTCCAAGGACAGGATGGAGCTGTAAGGCGGACAGGAAAGGGGCTGAGTCTATGTTTACAATCAATGAGAATTATCTGAAGCTGCCGGGAAGCTATCTTTTCTCGACCATTGCAAAGAAAGTCTCCGCCTATCAGGAGGAGAACCCGGAGGTTGAGATCATCCGGCTCGGCATCGGAGATGTGACCCAGCCGCTGTGTCCTGCAGTCATCGGGGCGCTGCACCGTGCAGTCGATGAGATGGGGCAGCAGGAGACCTTCCGCGGCTACGGACCGGAGAACGGTTACGCGTTCCTCCGGGAGGCGATGGTTCGGACGGACTACGCCGCCCGCGGCTGTGATATCCGCCCGGATGAGATCTTCATCTCGGACGGCGCCAAGAGCGATTCGGGTAATATTCAGGAGATTTTCGGCCTTTCCAACACGGTGGCGGTCTGCGATCCGGTCTACCCGGTTTATCTCGATACGAACGTCATGGCCGGCAGAACCGGGGAGTACAATCGGGAGAAGGCAGGGTTTGACGGCGTACTGTATCTGCCCTGCAGCGAGGAAAATGGTTTTGCACCGCAGATTCCGGAGGACGGGACCTGTGATCTCATCTATCTCTGCTCTCCGAACAATCCGACCGGCGCGGTGCTGACGAAGCCGCAGCTGCAGGCGTGGGTGGATTATGCAAACCGGAACGGCGCGGTGATCATTTTTGACGCGGCATATGAGGCCTATATCACCCAGCCGGGCGTGCCCCACAGCATTTATGAGTGCGAGGGAGCAAGAACGTGCGCTATTGAGCTGCGGAGCTTCTCCAAGAATGCCGGCTTCACAGGACTGCGCCTCGGCGCGGCGGTTGTGCCGGCGGACCTCACAAGAACGGTAACCTATACCAGCCCGGAGACCGGGGAAACCATCACGGAGGCGGTGCCGCTGCAGAGACTCTGGACCCGCCGCCATGGAACAAAATTCAACGGCGCGCCGTATATTGTCCAGCGGGCAGGCGAGGCAGTCTATTCGCCTGAGGGACAGGAGCAGACCCGGGCCCAGGTCGCCTATTATATGCGCAATGCCGCTTACATCCGTACGCATCTGGCGGATGCCGGCTTCACGGTGTACGGCGGGGAGAACGCGCCGTACATCTGGCTCCGCACGCCGGGAGAAATGACAAGCTGGGAATTCTTCGACCGTCTGCTCACGGAGGCGGGCGTCGTCGGAACGCCGGGATCCGGCTTCGGGCCGCACGGGGAGCATTTCTTCCGCCTCACGGCATTCGGCACTTACGAGAACACGGTGGCCGCGGTGGAGCGGATGATCCAGTGGAAGAATCAGACCGGATCGGGAGACAGCCATGAAGACAAATGAAGATGTGATGGAGCTCATGGAGGAGGAGAACGTCAAATTCATCCGCCTCGCATTCTTTGATGTATTCGGGAATCAGAAAAATATCGCGATCATGCCCGGCGAGCTGCCGAGAGCGCTGAAGTATGGGATATCCATCGACGCCTCGGCGATTCACGGGTTCAGCACGGAGGAGAAATCCGATCTCTTTCTGAAGCCGGATGTGAGCACGGTATCCATCGTGCCCTGGAGACCGGTGGACGGGCGCGTGGTGCGGATGTTCTGTGACATCTGCTATCCGGATGGGCGACCCTACGAGAAGGACACCCGCTACATGCTGAAGCAGGCGGTGAAGGCCGCGGCAGAGAAGAAGGTCAGTGTGAATTTTGGCCCGGAGCTGGAGTTCTATGTGTTCCGGAAGGATGAAAACGGGAACCGGACTACTGAACCGATCGATCACGCCGGATATATGGACTGCGAGCCGATGGACCGCGGGGACAACATCCGCAGGGAGATCTGCTTCACGCTGATCGACATGGGGATCACGCCTGAGGCTTCGCACCATGAGCAGGGGCCGGGACAGAATGAGATTGATTTCCGGTACAGCGACGCCATGACCACGGCCGACAACACTTCCACCTTCAAATGGGCGGTGCGCAGCATCTGCGAGAGCAACGGGCTGTCCGCGGACTTCTCGCCGAAGCCGCTCAAGGATGCGCCGGGCAATGGCATGCATATCAATATGTCCGTCGAATGTGAGGACGGGGTGGATCGTTCCCCGGCGTTCATGGCGGGCATCATGAAATATATCCGCGATATCACCCTGTTCCTCGATCCGCGGGAGGAATCCTACAGCCGTCTCGGCCGCCAGAAGGCGCCGGAATACGTGAGCTGGTCTGAGCAGAACCGCTCCCAGCTGATCAGGATTCCGGCCTCAGAGGAGGAGAGAAGGCGGATCGAGCTCCGCTCGCCTGACCCGTCGTGCAATCCGTATCTGGCATACACGCTGCTGATTTATGCAGGTTTGTCAGGTATAGAGGAAAATCTGGAGCCTGCGCCGAGTCTCGACATGAATCTGTTCACAGCGGATGCAGCAGTCACCGACGGCCTTGCCCGCCTGCCGGAGACGCTTCAGGCCGCGGCAGCAGTGGCGGAGCGCAGTGAGTTTGTCCGGAAATATGTGCCGGAGGATATTATCAGACTGTACGGGAAACGATAAATTATGATGACTGGCAGGGATAAATGCGGCGCGGTGATCGTGACGCAGAGCACAGCTACATACAGCTCGATCCGGGAGGTGCTGGCCGGCGTGTTTCAGACGACCGTGCAGGCGACTTCCATGGCACAGGCCAGGCAGAAGCTCCTCGAAAAGGGAGATATGGCGCTTATCGTGAATACGCCGGCAGTGGACGAGTTCGGCGTGGAGTCGGCAGTGGATATTGCAAGTCACGAGGTGCCGGTTATTGTCCTGGTCCCCGCGGATGTCTATGACCGCGCGGTATACCGGACACGGGGCGCCGGTGTCTTTGTCCTCGCAAGACCGGTGCGCGGGCAGATTCTGGTGCAGAGCGCAAATCTCCTGCTGACCTCGCACCGCCGGATTGCGGAGCTCCGGGCGGACAACGACCGTCTCAGCCGCCGGATGGAGGAGCTGGGACTGATTACCAGAGCAAAATGTCTGCTGATTGAGAAGAAGGGCATGACGGAGGAGACAGCGCACCGCTATCTGGAGACTGAGGCAATGAATCATTCGCTCACGAAGCGGGAGGTGGCGCAGCAGGTGCTCCGGGAGCTGGACTGACCCGGACCGGGCAGCCGGATATGTATATTCATAGCGTGAGACAGCAGCAGGCAGCCGGGGAACCGGAGCATTCCGGACCGGGCAGCTGAATGCATTTTGACGGCGGGAAATGTTTTTCCCGCTTTTTCTGTGGTAAAATCTGCTTAGCTGTACCGCGCCGCCTGCAGAAAACGGAGGAGCTTTGCCATGTTCTGTCCGGTTCGCGGGGGCCGGTGTGTCAAAAAATGAAATCCTGCAAGGAGGAAATACCTATGCTGAACGTATCGATCTGTATCGGAAGTGCCTGCCATATGAAGGGATCCAAGGAGGTGATTGCGCGCCTCAAGAAGCTGATCGCGGAGAACCATCTGGAGGATAAGGTCTCCCTCAGCGGATCCTTCTGCACCGGGAACTGCCAGCATGCTGTCTGTGTGACGATCGGAGACACTCTGTATTCGCTGTCACCGGAGACCACCGAGGACTTTTTCCGGAATGAAATCATGACCAGAGTCAGTGCCTGAATCATCGTATGAGAATCATTGAGTTTAATTCCACCAAATGCAAGCACTGCTATAAGTGTGTCCGCAACTGTACCGTGAAGGCTATTGCGATCCGAAACGAGCGGGCGGAGATCATCGGCAGCCACTGTATCCTCTGCGGCCGTTGTCTTCAGGTGTGTCCGCAGTCGGCCAAGACGCTTTCTTCCGAACTGGGAGAGGTGAAGGCCATGATCGCCGCGGGGCAGAAGGTGGTGCTCACGCTGGCTCCCTCCTATGTGGGACTGCTCAAGTATCGGACGATCGGTCAGGTCCGGAATGCGATGATGCGGCTGGGATTTGCCGATGTGGCGGAGACATCCGAGGGCGCCGCGGTGGTGACGAGGGAGTATGTCCGTCTGATCCGCGAGGGAAAGATGGAGAACATCATCACGACCTGCTGCCCGAGCGTGAACAACCTGATCGAGATGTATCATCCGTCGCTGGTGAAGTATCTGGCGCCGGTCGTCTCCCCGATGATTGCGTCCGGGATGCTGATCAAGCGGAGAATGCCAGGGGTGAAGGTTGTGTTCGCCGGCCCCTGCATCGCCAAGAAGAGGGAGGCCCGCGATCCGCGCCACGCCGGATATATTGACGCGGTTCTCACCTTTGAGGACCTGGAGAGCTGGCTCGCGGAGAAGCACATCGACATCGGCACATGCGACGACACACCGTTCACCATGGATCCGAGTATCAACCGACTCTATCCGGTGACGGGCGGCGTTCTGAAATCCGTCCGGGCGACTCTGTTCAGCGAGACCCGCAATCACCCGGAGGAACAGGCAAAGAGCGGCGTCTGGGACGCACAGCGCCCGGACGGCACGTGGAGCCACTACCGCAAATTCTACGTGCACGGCGCGCAGGACTGCATTGACCTGTGCCACGATATGGAAGCAGGCGGCGTGTCCGGCTGCTTCATTGAGATGAATATGTGTGCGGACGGCTGCATCAAGGGACCTGCGGTGGACGACCGGGATGTCTACAAATATAAGATCAAGCTGGACATGAGCGAGGCGATTCCAAAGCAGGCAGCATCGGAGGAAACGGTGCGTAGGCTGATGGAGGGCCTTGATTTTGCCAAGACGTTCGAGGACCGGTCCCTGCACGACCCGGTGCCGACGGAGGAGCAGATCCGGGAAATTCTTGCCAAAATCGGGAAATTCAGGCCGGAGGATGAGCTGAACTGCGGCGCCTGCGGATACCGATCCTGCCGTGACAAGGCGATTGCGGTCTTTCAGGGGAAGGCGGAGCTCGACATGTGTATTCCGTACATGCACCAGAAGGCGGAATCCATGGCGAACATGATTCTCCAGGAAAGTCCCAATGCCGTGATCATGGTGAGCCGGGATCTGCAGATTCTCGAGTACTCCGACATCGGCGAAAAATTTTTCGGTGTTTCCAGAGCCGACGCCCTGACCAAAAAGCTTGGGGACCTCTTCGATCCGTCCGGCGTGCAGCGCGTCTTTGAGACGGGAGTGGGCGTGCACGGCTGTAAGGTCGCCTATCCGGCCTACGGCCTGATCACCCTGCAGAACATCGTCTATATTCCGAAGCAGGATTGTGTCCTGATGACGATCACGGACATCACCGGGCAGGAGAAGAAGGCGCGTGAGGAATATGAGAACCGCCTGCATTATATGAATATGGCCGGGAAGGTCATCCGGGAGCAGATGATCACGGCGCAGAAGATCGCCTCCCTGCTGGGAGAGACCACGGCCGAGACGAAGACCACCCTGACGAGGCTGTGTGATTCCATCCGCGCGGAAGGCGACGGCATGGATGACCAGGCGGCGGAGAGTACAGACGCCGGGATATTGGAGCGGGCAGAAAAGGGTGGTGCAGAGAAGAAAACGAAGGAGGCTGCTCTCCGCGGCGGAGCTGCAGACCAACGGGGTACAGCAGGGACAGATGGAAAAACAGTCGCGGCGTGCGGACCGGATGAGAAATCTGACAGGAAGACAGAGATGCAGGGCGGTCAGCCTGTATCAGATGCGTTTCGTCTGGATGGTCTGAATCTTGATGTGGCGGCTGAAAAACGCAATCCGGCCAATCCGGTGAAAAAATATCACATCGTGGAGAAGTATCAGAAGAAGGGATAAGCCGTCTGCGGGATGAAGTTAGCAAAACGCTCCGGATCATGGAGCGCGTCGAGAAGGGCTGGTCTGTGGATGGCCGAGGCAGGCAAAACGGAGACTGCCGAGGATGACAGGCGGCGCTGCAGATACCAGACAGCCATGGAACGGAGAGCGGGCCGGAGGCAGCATGAGCGTCACGACAGAAATCGCATATAAGAGCCTGAACCACTACGGCGAAATTCTCTGCGGAGACCGCGTGCAGATCGTGCACCGGAGGGACTCGGATATTGTGGTACTGGCGGACGGGATGGGAAGCGGCGTGCGCGCCAACATGCTTTCGACGCTGACGAGCCAGATTTTCGCCAGAATGCTGGAGGAAGGCGCGCACCTGGATGAGTGTGTGGAAACGGTGGTAGACACGCTGCCGAACGATCCGGTGACCCATGTGTCGTATTCGACCTTCACGGTGCTGCAGATTTTTCATGACGGACGGGCGACACTGATTGAGTATGAGAATCCGGAATGCGTCTTTATCCGGGACGGAGAGGTCCTCAGGATTCCGCAGCATGAGCGGATCGCACACGGAAAGGTGGTCAATGATTACCGTTTCACGGTGAGGACCGGGGATACCTTTCTTCTGATGAGCGACGGGACGATTCACGCCGGGGTCGGACAGAAGAACAGCTTCGGATGGCCGTGGGAGGACATCGCGGATTTTGCCCTGAAGAGCTGGAAGAAGGGGAAATCGCCGATGCGGCAGGCGATCCGGCTGTGCGATGCCTGCAACGAGCTGTACGACGGCAGACCGGGGGACGATACCACGGTCGCCTGCATCCGCGTGACAGAGGAGAAGGTCGTGCACCTCATGACGGGACCGGCCAAAAATCCGGATGACGACGGGAGAATGGTGCGGGAGTTCATGTCCGGGGATGACGGTGTGACCCGCATTGTGTCCGGCGGGACGAGCGCGACGATTGTGTCCCGCGTGCTCGGACGGCCTCTGCAGGTATCGCTGGATTACGAGGATGCGGACATTCCGCCGATGGGAGAGATCGAGGGCATTGATCTGGTGACAGAGGGTGTGCTCACGCTGGCGGAGGTGATCCGTCTCATCCGGGAATATGCGGACACGAACAAGGTGAACCGGGCTTTCTTCCGCAAGCTGGATGAGCCGAACGCCGCGGCGCGGATTGCCAGGGTGTTTATTGAGGACTGCACGAGCGTCGTGCTGTATGTGGGAACGGCGGTAAACGCAGCCTATCAGAATCCGGACCTGCCGCTGGAGCTGGGCATGCGCCAGAATCTGACAAGGCAGCTGACAGATGCGCTCAGGGCAATCGGCAGGCCGGTTGAACTGCATCTGTACTAGCTGAGCGTCTCCTGGCTGGGAGAGCAGTGTCCATGACAGATGAACGTTTGCCCGGCTTTGTTCAGAAATATGTACAGCGGGACGGACCCTTTCCCCTTGAAGGAAGATTGTTAATCAATTATCATACCTGTGGAAACAGACCGGGCAGAAGCCCGGAAGCAATAAACGCCGTCATGCCGGGAAGGGAATGCACCGGTGTCTGAGCAGGCACGGCGGAGCAGATTTTGCAGAAACAACCGCATTCCAGGGAGGAATCTATGGTTACGAATGACAAGACAACCTTCGACATCACCCAGAGGGTGTTCTATGAGGTGGCAAAGCTTGCATGGAACGGAGAGCTCGAGGAGAAGAAAGAGAATCTGCCGGAGGAGATGATTCCGGGACCGCACGCGCAGTATCGCTGCTGCATCTACCGCGAGCGGGAGATCATCCGGGAGAGAGTCAGAATGGCCCGCGGTATGTGCCCGGGAACGAAGGACACAACCAATATTGTGCAGGT
Organism: Lachnospiraceae bacterium UBA2860; assembly: GCA_002350625.1. Lineage (GTDB taxonomy): Bacteria > Bacillota > Clostridia > Lachnospirales > Lachnospiraceae > Chordicoccus. The sequence goes on along the minus strand of DEFE01000048.1, from coordinate 40,628 downwards.
CATCCCGGCGGCGTGCGACGACTGCCCGCTGTCCTCCTATACGGTGACGGATAACTGCCACGGCTGTCTTGGACATGCCTGCTATAATTCCTGCCGCTTCGGCGCGATTTCCTTCTCACACGACGGAAACAAGAACCGGGCGCATATTGATCCGGCGAAGTGCAAGGAGTGCGGTATGTGCTCCCGCGCCTGCCCTTACGGGGCCATTGTGGATTTGGTCCGTCCCTGCAAGAAGGCCTGCCCGGTCGGCGCTATTACGATGGATCCGGAATCCGGACTCTGCCAGATTGATGAGAGCAAGTGCATTCAGTGCGGCCACTGCATTCATGCGTGCCCGTTCGGCGCGATCGGAGCGAAGACTTTTATCGTCGATGTCATCAATATGATCCGCGCAGGAGAGAAGGTCTACGCCATGATCGCACCTGCCGTCGAGGGACAGTATGGCAAGGACATCACGGTGGATTCCTGGAGAGCTGCGCTCAAAAAGGCAGGCTTTGCCGATCTGCTCGAGGTAGGACTGGGCGGCGATTTGACGGCCGCAGCCGAGGCGGACGAGTGGGCCGAGGCGATGGAGGCCGGAGAGGGCAAGACGACATCCTGCTGCCCCGCGTTCGTCAATATGATTCACAAGCATTTCCCGGAGCTGAATGACAAGATTTCCACGACAGTCAGCCCGATGTGCGCTGTCTCCCGCATGATCAAGGAAAAGGAGCCGGATGCCATCACGGTATTTATCGGGCCCTGCCAGGCAAAGAAGAGCGAGATCCTCGACACCAGCATTTCCGGGAATGCGGACTATGTTCTGACATTCGATGAGGCATTCCAGATGCTGCAGGGCAAGGGAATTGACCTGGAGCCGGTGGAGGAGTTCACACAGCAGGCATCGGTCTTCGGCAAGCGGTTCGGCAACAGTGCAGGTGTCGCCGGAGCTGTGCTGCAGTGCATGAAGGAGCAGGGTGTCGATACGTCGAACCTGAAGGTGAAGGTCGCCAACGGTGCAGCGGAGTGCAAGACGGCGCTCACGCTGATGAAGATGGGACGGCTGCCGGAGAAGTTCATGGAGGGTATGGCCTGCGAGGGCGGCTGCGTCCAGGGACCGAGCCGTCAGAGATCTCTGCAGGAACTCACCAAGGACCGCGATGCGATGATTGGCCGGGCGGACAAGCGCGAGGTGCATGAGAATCTGAAGATGCAGGACGCGGAGCACGTGCGGATGCACCGCGGAGAGGAAGTGTAAGACTGCCGGGGCTGTAGCCGGAGCAGCAAAATAATTCAAGGTAATGCAAGGCGGCGTCAGCTCTTCGGGAGCAGCCGCCTTTTTATGCAAGAAAGCAAATGAGATGAAGAATTTTGACAGGGAATTTGCCACGGCGCCGATGTGGCCGCTCATGGGAAAGATGGCGCTGCCGTGCGTGGCGGCGCAGCTGGTGAATCTGCTGTACAGCATAGTGGACCGGATTTATATCGGCCATATCCCGGACGTCGGCGCGGACGCTCTCGCAGGGGTGGGTGTCTGCAGCACGGTGATCATTCTGGTGTCAGCATTTGCCCAGTTTGTCGGAGGAGGCGGCGCGCCGATTGCCTCCATCGCGCTGGGACAGGGCGACCGGGACCGCGCGGGCCGGATCCTGAGTCAGGGGATGACGCTTCTGATTTTGTTTACGGTGCTGACGATGCTTCCGATCTATCTGTTTCTGCGTCCCATTCTCTTTGCGGTCGGCGCGTCGCCGGCGACGCTTCCCTATGCGGAATCGTATCTGTCTGTCTATCTGGTGGGGACGTTTTTCGTCATGGTGAACACAGGTCTGGCAGCCTTTCTGAATATTCAGGGGAGGCCGGCGCTCTCGATGGCGGCAGTGTCTGTGGGCGCCGGAGTCAACATTGTGCTGGATCCGATTCTGATGTTCGGTGCCGGCATGGGAGTGGTCGGCGCGGCAGCAGCCTCGGTGATCTCGCAGGGGATCAGTGCTGGGATCATTCTGCACAGTCTGTTCTCTCCGAAGGCGGCTCTCCGGATTTCTGCGGGCAGGATGAAGCCTGAGAGGAAAATCATCCAGGGAATGCTGGCGCTTGGGGTCTCGCCCTTTGTGATGACGAGCACGGAGAGTCTCATCGGCCTTGTCATGAACAGCGGGCTGCGATCCTTTGGCGATATTTATGTCAGCGCACTCACCATTATGCAGAGCGCCATGCAGATGGTGAGTATACCGCTGCAGGGATTCGGACAGGGAGCAAGTCCGGTACTCAGCTACAACTACGGGCATGGGGACAGGGGCCGCGTCAGGCAGGGCGCCCGGGTGGTCATGACCGTCATGGCCAGCTATAATTTTGCCCTGTTTCTGTTTATGATTCTGAATCCGGGACTGATTGCGCGCATCTTCACGTCAGATCCGGCGCTCATCGCCGTCGTCCGCCGGGTGATGCCGGTTTTCCTCCTCGGGATGACGATCTTCGGTCTGCAGCGTGCCTGTCAGAATACGTTTGTGGCGCTCAATCAGGCGAAGGTCTCTGTATTTATCGCACTGCTGCGGAAGGTGTTTCTGCTGGTGCCGCTTGCACTCATTCTGCCGCACTTTTTCGGCGTGATGGGAATTTACGGTGCAGAGGCTGTAGCGGACGGCACGGCGGCCGTGATCTGTACGCTGCTGTTTGTCAGGCGTTTTCCGCGGATCCTAGCCGGAATGGACAGCGCAGCGGAAAACGAAATGGACGGCGCAGCGGAAAACGAGAAAGAAAAGGCCGAACGCTGACGGGAAAGATGGGAGACCGGCGCCGGGAAATCCGGCGCGGATATGTGAAAATGGGGTATAATAACCCCCGGCATAAGAATCCCCGGCATCAGAATGCATTCGACCGGCGTACTGCAGGGCGACAGTAGCATAAAAATCCCCGGCATCAGAATGCATTGTCTGTGCCGGGGATCATTGGATATCCGTTCGATCGGAATGAATCCATGACTTCATTTATTTCAAGCCTCGCTTGTTGAGTTTTCTCACTTCGTTATTGGTACTCATAAGCCATCTCCCTCGCACACGGGGGTCAGCGGGTACGAATGACGGAGCTGTCATTTTCCGATGTACATATGATTCTCGAACTGATCTCCATAAACCTTCAGAAACGATGCGATTTCTTTAAAGAATTTCATACCGAACTCCTTTCCGGAACATACCGTTCCTCTGTTCATCCCCTACTTATCATATGGAGAAGCTATTCATTCGCCTCTCTTGTTCTGATTATGGTATAACACTATACTGATAATATGTGAAATACATATTATAAAGCATTAATAATATAATATAGATATAATAATATGCGGCATTGTCAGGAACCATTGCCAGGGTCGGGCGATAAAGCATTGGAAGACAGCGGATGAAGACAGTGGTCCGTGCCAGAGAAAACAGCAGGAGCGCAGTCATCTTGCGGAACTTCGTAAGATGAAGATCTGTGAGCTTGAGAAGATCGCGGATGCCGATCCGGATGCTCCGAAGCCCTTACAATAATTTGCCAGGAAGTATCCGGAGCTTTGCTGGCTTGAAGGTGATACAAGTGACGGCGGTTTCACCTTCCAAATTCCACTTGCCACGGTTCCAATGGCGAGCATATTGCTGCGCGGATTTCCGCCAAAGCAATACTGCCAAGTCTCCTGGGTACCCCAGCGGGCATTGCTAATGACAGGGATTCCCAGTGTGCCGATTCAATAACCAAAGGCATTCATGCATCCAAAATCAGAGACCGATTTGTTTTCATAAAGAAGAACGTCGGTCTTTCTTTATATCCTGAGAAAGGGAAACTGAATGATCAGATCATGAAACAGGGTTGCAGAAGTTGTGGAATTCCGTGCAATGGAAGAGGCTTTGTGTTAAAGTTTCTTCAAATGTCTGAAAGATGATAATTGTGCGCCCTGCGGGGCGGGAGGAGAGCAGCGTTATGGAGATGCAGATGGAATTTATCCGGAAGCTTCCGATTCCGGCGGACCTGAAGAAGCAATTTCCGGTGACGGAGAAGATTCGGGAGATCAAGGAGCAGCGGGACGAGGAGATCGCCGGAATTTTCCGCGGCGAGGATCCGCGCTTTCTGCTGATCATCGGTCCGTGCTCCGCAGACCGGGAGGACGCGGTACTCGACTACATGACGAGGCTCGCCCGGGTGCAGGAGAAGGTGAAGGACAAAATTTTTATCATCCCGCGTGTCTATACGAATAAGCCCCGCACCAAGGGCGTCGGCTATAAGGGCATGCTGCATCAGCCGGATCCCGACAAGGGGGAGGACATGCTGGCGGGGCTTATCGCGATCCGCGAGATGCACAGCAGGGTGATCCGGGAGACCGGTTTCACCTGCGCGGAGGAGATGCTCTATCCGGAGAATCACCGCTATCTGTCGGATCTGCTCAGCTATGTGGCGATCGGCGCGCGCTCGGTGGAGGATCAGCTGCACCGCATGGTGGCGAGCGGCATCGGCATCCCGGCAGGCATGAAGAATCCCACCGGCGGCGATATCAGTGTGATGATGAATGCCATGGTGGCGGCACAGAGCCGGCAGAAATTCATCTACCGCGGCTGGGAGGTGCAGACGACCGGAAACCCGTACGCGCACGCCATTCTGCGCGGCTATGTGGACCGGTTCGGCCGCAGCCATCCGAACTATCACTACGAGGATCTTCAAAATCTGTTTGATGAATATCAGAAAACGGATCTGGAGAATCCGGCTGTGATCGTGGACTGCAACCACTCGAATTCGGGCAAACAGTATCTTGAGCAGATCCGGATTGCCAAAGATGTACTGCACAGCATGCGGATGTCAAAGGATATCCATGGCCTGGTGAAGGGTCTGATGATCGAGAGTTATCTGGAGGATGGCAGCCAGAAGATCGGGGAGGGCGTCTACGGGAAGTCCATCACCGACCCCTGCCTCGGCTGGGACAAGAGCGAGCGGCTGATTTACGAGCTGGCGGATGAGCTGGAATGAGACAGCATCCTTTAAGGAAATTTTAAGGTTCGACGTTTATTCTTCTTTTATCCAAAGGGAACAGAAGCGGAGCGGTCCGGATGGAATCGCCCTGATACTGCTCCGACATGACGGCAGGGACTGATTTTGCAAAAGCAGACAGTCCTGCATGCAGGATGGAGGAGGAAACAGAATGAAACGAAGAACGATGATTGCAGCGATCGGAATCGCAGCGGGGATCAGTCTGGCAGCTGCCAGATGCGGCAGCGCAGGGAATACGACCGGCGCGGACACGGCAGAGGAGAGCAGCACATCTCAGGACAGCACGGCAGACGGACAAACTGCATCGCAGCAGGAAGGCTCCTCTGACGGCACGACGACAGACGGGAGCGGCGGGCCGGGAGACGGACAGGTACCGGACGGGAACGGCGGGCCGGGAGACGGACAGGCACCGGACGGAAACGGCGGACCTGGAGACGGACAGGCACCGGACGGGAACGGCGGGCCGGGAAGCGGGCAGGCGCCGGACGGAAATGGAGGACCGGGAGGCGGCGCCGATACGCAGACCTACGATTATGAAGGGGACACAAGCGGCGCACTCACCGCGGACGGAGAGGCAGTCACCAGCGATCAGGAAAAGACGGAATCGGACACTGCGGATGAAAATGCCGCACTGGTAAAGAACGGCGGCACACTTACATTGACCGGCGGTACGCTCACAAAATCCGGGGACGATACCAACGGAGATAACTGCAATTTCTACGGCATTAACTCGGTCCTGCTGACCATGGGAGAGGGTTCCAGGGCGTATGTTTCGGGCAGTACACTTTCTGCCTCCAGTGAGGGGTCCAACGGCCTGTTTGCGACGGACAGTGGTGTCATCTATGCCTCGGACGATACGATTCACACGACAGAAGGCAATTCAAGAGGACTTGATGCGACATATGGCGGCACGATTCTTGCCGACGGGATGGAAATTCACACGGAAGGCGATCACAGTGCTGCTGCCGCGACAGACCGCGGCGGCGGAAATGTATCGGTCACGAACAGCAGTCTGGAGACAGAGGGCAGCGGTTCCCCGCTGCTGTACTCCACCGGAGATATAGAGGCGGACAATGTGACGGGCACCGCTTCCGGGAGTCAGATTGCCGGGATGGAGGGATATAACACGATCCTCATCCAGAATTCAGACCTGACCTCCACCATCACGGGCAGGACGGCCAGCGATCCGGTCGCGAATGCAGTCATTATTTATCAATCCACCTCCGGAGATGCGGACACTGCAACAGGAGAAAAAGCACTTTTTCAGGCGGTCGATTCAAAGCTGACTTCTTCGATTCAGGAAGGATCCTTCTTCTACGTCACCAATACAACGGCGGACATCCTGCTGTCCAATACGCAGCTGTCGTTTGACTCCGATCAGGCAAAGCTGCTCACCGTAGAAGGCAATGACTCCAATAACTGGGGGAAAGAGGGTGAAAACGGCGGTACTGTGACCTTCACAGCGCGCGATGAGACGCTGGAAGGCGGGATCTCTGTGGATACGATCTCGAGCCTTGACCTTTATCTTCTGGATGGAACAACCTACACGGGAGCAGTCAGTATCACAGAGAATGAGGCTGCGTCCGAGAAATCGGCTGCCCCTGTCACGGTCAATGTTGACAGTTCTTCCACCTGGGTGGTTACTGCGGACAGCACGGTTTCCAATCTGAATGTGGAGAACGGTGCAAGGCTGGTTGATGAGAGCGGCAAGACGGTGACCATCGTGGCGGACGGCAAGACGGCCGTGAAGGGTACCTCCGACATCACCGTGACTGTGACCGGTACATACAGCACCTCGGTTTCTACCTCAGAAGCGAACGAAATCAGCACCGATACCATAGACCGCACGGATTTTGACAAATATTACGGAACAAGCACCACGTTCGGAGAAAACAGCTGAGACAGCGGATTCTGCGCGGAAGGATGGGAGATGCATCATCTGCCGGCACAGCCCGGCAGGTGAGGAAAGAACTGTGCGATGCTGCCGGGCACAGTAGGAGTCGGGAGGCTCTTCCGCGGCACAGAAAGAGTCGGGAGCCTCTTCCGCGGGAGAAATGGCGTATGATATAATGAATCGTAATTGCAGAACAGGCCGGAGACGGTGCGGCGCTCCGGCGCCACACTTCCGATTCGATTGTGCCGGGTCAGGGGATCCGGACTCATGCCCGGAGTCCGGGCATCCATTCCTTTATGAAACAGAAAGCCGAACGAAATATTACAGCAAAAGAAAAAGCGGAGGAGAGGATCCTTCGCTTTTCGTTCCTGTGCAGCGCGCTGTTCACGATCACCGAGGTGGTGATGGCGCTGCTGCTCCATTCCTATTCCGTGATGATGGACGGTGTGTATGACTGCGCCGACCTGATTCTTCTGGGGCCGTTCCTGGTCCTGGTGCCGCTGCTGTACAAGCCGGTGACGGAGAAGCACCCCTACGGGTATTCCCAGCTGGAGTCTTTATTCCTGATCTTTAAATACGGCATTCTGCTGGCAGTGACGGTGACGATGATCGTGGAGAACGTCCGCGTCATTTTGTCAGGAGGTCATACGGTCAATTACAGCGGCGTTGCGCTCTATGAGATGGCAATCGGACTGCTGTGCATTGCGGTGTATGTCTTTCTGCGGATTGAGAGCCGCCGGTACACTTCTCCGACGATCCAGTCCGAGCTATATCTGTGGAAACAGGATATTGTGAGCAGTATGGGCGTGTCCCTGGCATTTCTGTCCCAGATCGTTCTGAAGCACACACCGCTCTCGGGAATCATTCCCTATATCGATTCCAGCGTGGCACTCGTGATGGCAGTGGTGCTCATCCGGGAGCCGATCGCCTCGATCGGGAGCGGCTTCCGCAATCTGGTGCTGTTCGCGCCGGATGAGGAGACCATGACGATGATCCGGGATGCGGTGGACCGGGCGATGGAGACATACCCATACACCTGCTCCTTCCTCGATGTCATCAAGACCGGCCGGAAGGTGTGGGTTGAGGTCTATGTCACGCCGGACAAGGTGACGAGCACGATTGATGTGCGGCACTGGGCATCGATCCGCAGCAAAATTCAGGAGGCGCTGCGGCCGGAATTTGATCAGCTCTATGTGGAGCTGATTCCGGATATCCCAGACAGCGGGCAGTGACGCTGCTTCCGGGGAGAACCCGGAAGAACCCTGCGCACGGGCGCTGAAAATACGGCAGGGGGGCACCAGTCTGTCAGACTCCGATGGAAGAAGCCAGAGGTCAGACGTCTGATACCAAACACCAGAGGTCAGACGTCCGATACCAGAAGCCAGAGGTCAGACGTCTGATACCAGATGCCAAAGGTCAGACGCCGGACGCACCGTAGTTGGAGAGGACGCGGGCGCTGGGATCGTTGACGTTCTCGAGGCCGGCCCAGTCGCGGTTCGGCATCCAGAAGCCGACAACCATCTCGCTCTGTCCCGGGTAGTACTTCTCAAAGATCTCGCGGTAGAGCAGGGATTCCTTCGTGAAGGGCTGGGCGTGCGTGTATCTGCGGCGCTTCTCCTCGAATTCCTCGTCGGTGTAATGGGCGTTCGCGTAGTCGATGATGTCGTTGCGGAGGCTGTGGCCGACTGCATCGGAGAACGCGGCCTTCTCGCGCATCAGGATGTTGTGCGGGATGAGAGCATCCTCCTCGAACGCGTGGCGGAGCAGGTACTTGCCGATGCCATAGTGGTTGAGCTTCTTCTCCGGATCAATGTGCATGACGTAGTCAACAAAATCGAGATCACCGAACGGCACGCGCGCCTCGAGGGAGTTCACGGAGATGCAGCGGTCGGCGCGGAGCACATCGTACATGTGAAGCTCACGGATGCGCTTCTCAGCCTCCTTCTGGAAGGCCTCGGCGTCTGGTGCAAAATCTGTATACTTGTATCCGAACAGCTCGTCGGAGATTTCGCCGGTCAGGAGCACCCGGATATCGGTGTTCTCATGAATCCATTTGCAGACGAG
>DEFE01000048.1:17224-31529 GCA_002350625.1 Lachnospiraceae bacterium UBA2860 | reverse complement strand
TCGATGGCATCGATGTCCATGCCGACAGAGAACGTCTCCAGCGGCTTGTCGAGAATTTTGGCGGCGGCACCGCAGACAAGGGAGGAATCGAGGCCGCCGGAGAGAAGGAAGCCTACCGGCGCGTCGGCGTCGAGCCGCTTTTCAATGCCGCGCATCAGGCGGTCGTGAATGTTCCGGCTGATGGTATCCATATCGTCGTGAGAGTAGTACTCCACATCGCTCATGTCGCGGTAGCAGACAAAGCGGCCATCCTTATAATAATGGCCGGGCGGGAAGGGCATGATCCGGTCGCAGACGCCGATCAGGTTCTTCGGCTCGGAGGCGAACACGATCACCTGGTTCCTGTCATATCCGTAGTAGAGCGGACGGATGCCGATCGGATCGCGGGCGGCGATGTAGGTGTTCTGTCTGGCGTCGTAGAGGACGAGGGCGAACTCGGCGTCGAGCATGCGGAACATGGATACGCCGACCTTCTCATATAAAGGAAGAAGAATTTCGCAGTCGCTGTCGCTGGCGAAGGTATAGCCGTTCAGTTTGAGATAGTCCCGCAGCGGACGGAAGCCGTAGATCTCGCCGTTGCAGACGACGGCACTGCCGTTCAGCTTGAACGGCTGCATGCCGGATGCGGTCAGTCCCATGATGGCAAGCCGGTTGAAGCCCAGGTATCCATTACCAGTATTCAGAATCCGGGAATCGTCCGGACCTCTCGAGGTCGTCTCCTGAAGCATCTTCTGAACGGTTTCGATGTCTGCGGATTTTCCGCAGTAGGCAAGAATGGAACACATGGGTAAGCTCTCCTTTTCCACGGCACTGACCGTAAGCCACGCGGCAGAACCATAATAAAAGCGGCAATGGCACAACAAAAAAACCGGCGCCATTGCCGCTTGCTTCCGCTGATCCGCAGGGGCCGGCAGCAGTCATAAAACCGGCGCTCCAGCGTTGTCAATGATTATGATGCGGGAGGGCGCCGGTGTCAAGAGCGAATTGTATACAGGCATACATTTCGCTTGACACTTTGGGATGAATGTGTATAATAGGCGCATAAAGCAACGGCGCTTGGAAAATCCATATGCAGGATGGATTTTGCAGCGCCTTTCTTTGTAAAAGGAATGTGCAGAGGCCTGAGAGAGGCATGAGGCTGGCGGACAGGAGGTCCGGACTGCCGCAGTGCCGGGCAGCCGACGCGCAGATCCGAGCAGACGACAATGACGAGGAGGATACATTATGGAAGAGACAGGAAGCACGAAGAGCATCCCCGAACTGTACGGCAGCCTGGTCTTCAATGACAGGGTCATGAAGGAACGCCTTCCCAAGGATGTGTACCGCGCGGTGCATCAGACGATCAAGAATGGAACGCATCTGGAGCTGGATGTGGCCAACACGGTCGCGGCTGTCATGAAGAACTGGGCAATCGAGCACGGCGCGACGCATTATACGCACTGGTTCCAGCCGATGACAGGCCTGACGGCAGAAAAGCACGACAGCTTTATTTCGCCCACCGGGGATGGCGGCGTGGTTCTGGACTTTTCCGGCAAGGAGCTGGTAAAGGGCGAGCCGGATGCCTCGAGCTTCCCGTCCGGCGGACTGCGCGCGACATTTGAAGCGAGAGGATACACGGCATGGGATCCATCCTCGCCGGCATTCATCAAGGACGGCACGCTGTACATCCCGACCGCATTTTGCTCCTATGGCGGCGAGGCGCTGGACAAGAAGACGCCTCTGCTCCGTTCCATGGAGGCACTCAGCACAGAGGCAGTCAAGGTGCTTCATCTTCTCGGCAATGAAGAGGTCTCCCATGTGGACACCACCGTGGGTTCCGAGCAGGAGTATTTCCTGATTGACAAAGATCTGTATAAGGAGAGAAAGGATCTGCTGCTCTGCGGGCGCACGCTGATCGGCGCGCCGGCTCCGAAGGGGCAGGAGATGGAGGATCATTACTTCGGTGTCCTCAAGCCGAAGGTGTCCGAATACATGCATGATCTGGATGCGGAGCTGTGGAAGCTCGGCGTCCCGGCCAAGACCAAGCACAACGAGGTCGCGCCGTCCCAGCATGAGCTTGCACCTGTCTTCGAGACAGCCAACGTCGCGGTGGATCACAACCAGCTGACGATGGAGATGATGAAGAAGGTTGCGGACAAGCACAATTACGCCTGCCTGCTTCATGAGAAGCCGTTTGAGGGGATCAACGGATCCGGCAAGCACAACAACTGGTCCATCATCACAGACACGGGTGTCAACCTGCTCGATCCGGGCGCAACGCCGGATCAGAATATGCAGTTCCTGGTCTTCCTGATGGCGGTCATCACCGCAGTGGATGAATATGCGGATCTGCTCCGCTGCTCGGTCGCCACGGCGGGCAACGATCACCGTCTGGGCGCTAACGAGGCGCCGCCGGCCATCATCTCGGTTTTCCTCGGCGCGCAGCTGGAGGACGTGCTGGGGCAGCTGATCTCGACCGGCCGCGCCGACGAGACCAAAGGCGTCGGCAAACTGCTCACGGGCGTGTCGACACTCACGGATATCAGCAGGGACGCCACGGACCGGAACAGGACGTCTCCCTTTGCCTTTACGGGCAACAAGTTCGAGTTCCGCATGGTCGGATCGAGAGACTCGATCGCCTCGCCTAATGTCGTGCTCAATACGATCGTGGCGGAAGCCTTCCACGAAGCCTCCGAAGTCCTTGAGAAGGCAGGGGAGGACTGCTTCGAGGAAGCGGTGCATAGTCTGATCAAGACCTACGCCAAGGAGCATATCCGCATCGTGTTTAACGGAAATGGCTACTCCGAGAGCTGGGTGACGGAAGCGCGCCGCAGAGGGCTGCCGAATCTTCCTTCGATGGTCGACGCCATTCCCGCGCTCATCACGGATAAGGCCGTGCGCCTGTTCGACACGTACGGCGTCTTCTCCAAAAAAGAGCTTGAGAGCCGCGTCGAAGTCAAGTATGAGACGTATTCCAAGGACATCCGCATCGAGGCGCGCACGATGCTCGAGCTGATGAGCAAGCAGCTGATGCCCGCCATGATCCGCGGCGCCGAACAGCTGGCGAACTCGGCGCTCTCGGTGGAAAAAGCAGGCGCGGACGCCTCCGTACAGAAAAAACTGCTCGGAACTTTGACAGCCCTCATCCGGGAAGCGGACGAGGCTGAAGAAGCCCTCCGGGATGCGATTAACGAGGCGGATATGACGGTTTCCGGACGCGCGCAGGCTGTCGTGTTCCGCGACCGCGTCGTCCCGGCGATGGAAGCGCTGAGGAGACCTGTCGACGAGGCGGAAATGATCGTGGACAAGCGGCTGTGGCCGATTCCGTCTTATGCGGATTTGATGTTTGAAGTGTAAGTACCAGAAAGAAACTTGACACTTTTGTGCAACATGCGATATGATATAGGCAACTTTTCTGCTATTTTTGACAAAGGCTGTAGACACAGCCCGCAGTGCGGGATGTTGAATCGGAGGGGAAAGGATGCTGTCTAATCTGGTATTGCAGGATACCATTAACGGGATCAGAAACATTACAAAGTGCGAACTGACCATCGTCAATCTCGACGGCAAGGTCGTCGCTTCGACGAGGGATGACGTCACGGTCAACCGCAGCGACATCATCAGCTTTGCCGAGTCGCAGGCCGACTCGCAGGAGATCCGGGACATGCGCTTCTTCAAGGTGTACGACGACTATCAGCTCGAGTACATCGTCATCGCGTCCGGGACGGCGGACACGGTGATGGTCGGCAAGATGACGGCTTTCCAGATCCAGAATCTGCTGATTGCCTACAAAGAGCATTTCGACAAGGAGAATTTTATCAAGAACCTGCTTCTTGACAACCTCCTTCTTGTCGACGTGTACAACCGCGCGAAGCGGCTGCACATCGATACGGAGAGGCGCCGCGTCGTCTACATCCTGGAGTCCGAACAGAGCAAGGACTACAGCACGCTCGAGGCCGTCAAGAACCTGTTTTCACAGTCAAAGAACGACTTCATCACGGCGGTGGACGAGAAGAGCATCATCATTATCAAGGAGCTGCAGGCCGATGACGGGCAGGAAGAGATGGACGCGATCGCCCAGTCGATCGTCTCGACGCTCGAGCAGGGAGATCACGGCGGCGTCCACGTCGCTTACGGCAATGCCGTCGGCGAGATCAAAGAAGTCTCGCGCTCCTATAAAGAGGCGCGCATGGCCCTTGATGTCGGCAAGATCTTCTTCGAGGAGCTCAACATCATCGCGTTCAGCCAGCTCGGCATCGGGAGACTGATCTACCAGCTGCCGATCCCGCTCTGCAAGATGTTTATCAAGGAGATTTTCACCGATAAATCTCCGGATGATTTCGACGAGGAGACGCTGGCGACGATCAACAAGTTCTTTGAGAATTCGCTGAATGTCTCCGAGACGTCCCGCCAGCTTTACATCCACCGCAACACGCTGGTGTACCGGCTGGACAAGCTCCAGAAGAGCACGGGACTCGACCTTCGTGTTTTCGACGACGCGATCACATTCAAGATTGCACTTATGGTCGTCAAGTACATGAAATATATGGAGACGCTTGATTACTGATCAAAGCATCGGAACAAAACGGCGCATCCGCCTTACGGGCAATCCGGACGGATGCGTTTTTACACGATATGAGATGTGTCCCCCAAAGGACAGGAAGAAGGACAGCAGGCATATATGATAGATTTAGACCGTGTCAGCAAGCAATACGAGAAGGGGCAGCCCGCCGTCGACGAGATCTCGCTTCACGTCGACCAGGGGGAGTTTGTCTTCGTCGTCGGGGACAGCGGTTCCGGCAAGTCGACGATGATCCGCCTTCTCCTCAAAGAACTGGAGCCGACGAGCGGCATCATCACCGTGGGGGGACGCGTGCTCAACACGATGAGGAGGCGGCAGATCCCGAAGTACAGGCGCGGGATCGGCGTGGTCTTCCAGGACTTCCGCCTTCTTGAAGAGATGAATGTCTACGAAAATGTCGCCTTCGCGATGCACGCCGTCGAGGCGCCGGGGCGGCTCATCAAGAAGCGGGTGCCGCAGGTGCTCCACGAGGTCGGCCTGGCGGAGAAGTACAAGAGCCTGCCGCGGGAGCTCTCCGGAGGCGAGCAGCAGCGCGTCGCGATCGCCCGCGCGATCGTCAATCAGCCGAAGATTCTGCTCGCGGACGAGCCGACGGGAAATCTGGATCCCCACAACGCCTTTGAGATCATGAAACTGATCGATGAGATCAATCATCAGGGAACGACGGTGCTCGTCGTGACACACAACAAAGAACTTGTCGACCAGTTCAAGAAGCGCGTCATCATGATGCGCCGCGGGACGATTGCGCGGGACGTCGAGGAAGGTGGTTATATTGAAGCCTAGTTCACTGTTTTACCAGATCAGGCAGGGCATCAGGAATATCGGACGGAATAAGATGTTCTCCATCGCGTCGATCGCGACGATGACAGCCTGCATCTTTTTATTCGGTCTCCTCTTTTCGATCATCATGAATGTCGATTCGGTGCGGCGCTCTCTGGAGGAAAAGGTCGGCGTGACGGTCTTCTTCGAAGAGGGTACGACGGATGAGCGCATGGCGGCGATCGGAGACGAGATCCGCGCGATCGATCACGTCACGGAAGCGACATTTACTTCGGCCGACGAAGCCTGGGAGAATTACAAGGCGGAGCATTTTGCCGACAACCCGCAGCTGGCGGAGGGCTTCAAGGAGAATCCGCTCGCGAACTCTGCGAGTTACACCGTGCTTGTCGACTATGTCGAGGCACAGGACGACGTCGTGAGCCGGATCCGGCAGATCGAGGGCGTGCGCCAGATCAACCAGAGCTCAGGCGCCGTCAAAAATCTGGCGAGTTTCAACCGCCTCTTTACGATCGTGTCGGTCGGCATCATCGTGGTGCTGCTGATCGTGTCAATTATCCTGATCGCCAATGCGGTCAGCATGGGCATCGCGGCGCGAAAGAACGAGATCGGCATCATGAAGCTGATCGGGGCGACCGACAGATTTGTCCGCGCGCCCTTCGTCGTGGAGGGACTGATCATCGGCCTCATAGGAACGCTCCTGCCGCTCGGCATCCTGTTCCTCGTCTACCGGGGTCTCGTCGGGAGCCTCCTTCTGCGCTTCGGCTTTCTCGGTGACATGCAGAATACGCTGCTGAGCCCGGCGACGGTCTTTACCGTGCTCTGCCCGATCGGCCTCATGCTGGGACTGGGCGTGGGCCTCTTCGGGGCGTGGATCACCGTAAAAAGACATCTTGACGTTTAAAATGGGAGGGGCACTGCATCGCCGCTTGCGGGCGCGTGCGGTGCCTCTTTTTGGAAGAAGAGAAGAGTAGGAGACTATGGATCACTTTATTCTGCATTCCGAATATGAACCGACGGGCGATCAGCCGGAAGCCATCGGGGCGCTGGTCCGGGGATTCCGGGAGGGAAACCAGGCGCAGACACTGCTCGGCGTGACCGGATCCGGCAAGACCTTTACCATGGCCAACGTGATTCGCGAGCTGAACAAGCCGACACTCGTGATCGCGCACAACAAAACGCTTGCCGCACAGCTGTATTCCGAGTTTAAGGAATTCTTTCCGGAGAATGCGGTGGAGTATTTTGTTTCGTATTACGATTACTATCAACCGGAAGCATACGTTCCGTCGTCTGATACGTATATCGAAAAAGATTCTGCGATCAATGACGAAATCGACAAGCTTCGGTTGTCGGCACTGTCTTCTTTAAGCGAACGCAGAGACGTCGTCATTGTCGCATCGGTTTCGTGTATTTATGGTATCGGCGCCCCCGACGACTATATGAACATGATGACGAGCGTGCGGCCGGGAATGGCGAAGGACCGCGACACGCTGCTGAGAGAACTGATCGACATGCAGTACGAGCGCAATGAGATCGACTTCCGGCGCGGCTCCTTCCGCGTCAAGGGAGATACGGTGGAGATCATACCCGCGGATGTCAATGAGTACGCGCTGCGCATTGAGTTTTTCGGTGATGAGATCGACCGCGTGCGGAAGGTTGACCTTCTGACCGGGGACGTGCTGTCGGAGCTGACCTATGCACCGATCTATCCGGCCTCGTTCTACGTCGTCCCGGAGGAACGCATGCGGGAGGCCTGTGTGGCGATTGAGATAGAGAAGGAAGCACGGGTAAAGTATTTCAAATCGGAGGACAAGCTGCTCGAGGCGCAGAGGATCGGAGAGCGCACGGACTTCGACGTGGAGATGATGCGGGAGACAGGGATCTGCGCCGGCATTGAGAATTATTCGCGCCATCTGACGGGGCGCGCGCCGGGACAGCCCCCGTACACGCTGATTGATTATTTCCGGAATGATTTCCTCATCATCATCGATGAGTCGCACAAGACGCTGCCGCAGATCGGCGCGATGTACAACGGGGACAGAAGCCGGAAGACGACGCTCGTCGATTACGGGTTCCGCCTGCCGAGCGCGCTGGACAACCGGCCGCTGAACTTCGGGGAATTCGAGGAGCGGATCGACCAGATCCTGTTCGTGTCGGCCACGCCCGGCGAATATGAGGCAAACCATGAGCTCCTCCGGGCGGAGCAGGTGATCCGGCCGACAGGGCTTCTTGACCCGGCTGTGGAAGTGCGGCCCGTGAAGGGACAAATCGATGACCTCGTGGGGGAGGTCCGCAAGGAGACGGATAAACACAACAAGGTGCTGATCACGACGCTGACGAAGCGCATGGCGGAGGATCTGACGGCTTATATGAAGGAGCTCGGGATCCGCGTGCGCTATCTGCACTCGGATATCGATACGCTCGAGCGCACGCAGATCATCCGGGAGATGCGGCTCGACGTATTCGACGTGCTGGTCGGCATCAATCTCTTAAGGGAAGGCCTCGACATCCCGGAGATCACGCTCGTCGCCATTTTGGATGCGGATAAGGAAGGCTTTCTCCGGTCGGAGACGTCTCTCATCCAGACGATCGGCCGCGCGGCGCGAAATGCAGACGGCCGCGTGATCATGTACGCGGATGTCATGACGGATTCCATGCGGCGCGCGATCGATGAGACAAAGCGCCGCCGCTCGCTGCAGCAGGCTTACAACGAGGAGCACGGGATCACGCCGACGACGATTAAAAAGGCGGTGCGCGATCTCATCTCCACGGCGAAGGAGGTCGCCGAGACGGAGGAGAAGCTTGGCAAGGAGCCCGAGGACATGAGCGAGGAGGAGCTCCTCGAGATGATTGCCCTCATCGAGAAGCAGATGCGCGCGGCCGCCGCGGAGCTGAATTTTGAAATGGCGGCGGAGCTGAGAGACAGAATGGTGCTTCTTAAGGAAAACCTGGAGGACGCTTCCGGCAGCGCGGCTGCGCTGATTCGCGCAAGGAAGCGCACTGCCGGACCTTCCGGAGCGCCGGATATACAGCCGAAGCGGACCGGCAGGGGATATAATAAGAAAAGAAGATACAACAGGGGCGGAAAAGCATAATGCATGAAGAGGCAACCAGAGGGGCGGAAAGCACAGTGCATGAAGGAAAAGACTGAGCAAGGGCGGAAAGCACAGTGCAAGAAGGAAAAGACTGAGTAAGGGCGAAAAGCACAGTGCAAGAAGGTACAGACAACGCGGAAAGAAGCGCGGGATAAAGACGTTCACAGAACGTTCACCCGGCTATAGTAGATTGGTAACATCCTTATGTGCGTCTGGCGTTTAGGAAAGGGGAGGCAAAAGCACTCATGAGAGGGATCTTTCGTTCGAAATTCACACTCATCCTGATCTATTTGATCATGGCGGCGGTCTGCGTCTATCTCAATCTGACGGCCGAATCCATCGAATTGTCCAATGTGATCGTAAGCGGGGCACTGTTTCTGATTGTCCTCATTCTGTTCGCTTATGCGTTCAGCCGCTTTGCCCGCATCGACCACATGATCGAGGATCTTAAGGACGCGACGGACAATATCCGCGACGACTTCGGCATGAAGAGACAGTATCTGTGGAAGTATTATGAGAACAAGGATAATCTCTTCTCCGAAGACACGCTCAGAAAGCGCTACTCGGAGTACCGCGCGGAGATCGAGAGACTTGAACTTCTCTCCGGCGACGTGTTCCGCTGCGACATCGAGGACTACATCAACCAGGAGCTCATCGATGACACGATCCGGCGCAACGTCCTTAACCTTGTGAGCGGGACGCTCACGGGACTCGGTATTCTCGGCACCTTTATCGGCCTTACACTGGGCCTCCAGCAGTTCAATACGGGCAGCGCCGATCAGATCACGCGAAGCATCTCCCCGCTGATCCAGGGCATCAAGGTGGCTTTCCACACCTCGATCTACGGCATGGTGTTCTCGCTCATCTTCAGCTTCATCTATAAGAACAAGATCGACGAAGCCGGCGAGGCGATGGAGAAGTTCCTCGACGCGTATGAGCACTATGTGGTGCCGGATACGAAAAACGAGAGCCAGCGCCAGATGCTCGTCTTCCAGAAGACGCTCGCGGACGGCATGACCGAAATCGGTACCAACTTCTCGCGGGTCGTCGGGGAACGCGTGAACGAGATCATGACGCCGCAGATGAACCGCATGAACGACACGATCGAGAAATTCGCGTATGTCGCGAGCCGGGCGCAGGTCGACGGCGTCAACGCGATCGTGGAGAAATTCATCGCGGAGATGAACCGCTCGCTGAACGGCGCCTTCACGGACCTGCAGCACACGATGGAAGAGAGCGCCAAGTGGGAGAAGGAGAACCGGGAGTATATGCGCAGCTGCCTGACGGAGATCGGGCGGATGTCGCGCGACTTCTCGGAAGCGGGCGAGCTGCAGCATACAATTATGGAAGAGATGTCGCAGTACGTCCAGTGGATGAACCGCATGAACGAGGCAATGAGCGGGACGCTTTCCGCGATGGAGACGGAGCTCAGGGCCATGACGGAGGAGACGAAGGAACAGCAGAAGTACATGAACCAGTTCGTGGAGTACACGCGCGAGATCAGCGACTCCTCGACAAGGTACAGCAACGAGATGGCGGAACAGCTGAGAATTCTGCAGGAGATGGACAGCAAAGTGTCCTCGGAGGCGAAGGCGAATATGGAGGAGGCATTTGCCTCGCTTCGTGAGACGAACCGCGAGATGCGCGAGAGCACGGCGGCGGCGAATGCAGCCCTCGCAAAAAGCGCGGCGGAGATCTCCGACACGCTGACGAGGAGCGCGCAGTCGCAGGTGAACGGCATGCTCCGCTCGGCCGGCAGCGTGAATACGACGCTCAGCGACAATACGCAGAGCATCGTGAGCGCGACATCGAATCTCAACAATCAGCTGGTGAGCTCGCTGAACGCGACGCTCGAAGCCTATGACAAGAGCCTCATGCGGATCATCGGGCAGCTCAATGCGACCGCTTCGCGCATCGAAAATGCGACGAACAAGGTGCCGCAGGTGGTATCGGACGCTTATGAGGGGATGCAGAAATCCTTTGACCTCATGGCGAGGGAGACGGCGGCGATGGTTCGCTCGATGGACCAGCTTCGCCGTGAACTGAGAGCACAGGTGAGCGAGTCGTAAGGAGACGGCGGCGTCCGATAAGGGGAAGTATCGATATGGCGGGAAGAAGAAAAAAACGAAGAGAAGACGAGGAAGTCTCCTACTGGCTGTCTTATTCCGACATGATGGCCGGCCTGCTTCTTATGTTTGTGATCATCATCTCCTTCACGATGATGCAGTCGAGGCTTCAGTACGAGGAAGACGCGAGACAGCTGAAAGCGCAGCAGGAGACGCTGGAGTCGCAGGCGACGCGCATGGAGACCCAGGAGGAGACGCTGGCCGAACAGGAGGCGACACTGGCCGAGCAGGAGGCGACGCTGAAGGAGCAGGAGAAGACCCTGACGACCCAGCAGACGGCGCTCCTCAGCCAGCAGAAAGAGCTGGAAGAGCAGAAGACAAAGCTCTCCTCGGCGCAGACGCAGCTGGAGACGCAGCAGACAACCCTAGAGAGCCAGAAGAAGCAGCTTGAGGAACAGCAGAAGGCGGCCGCGGTCCAGCAGAAGGCCCTCGAGGAGAAGCAGTCCACGGTCGACGCGCAGAGCGAGCAGCTGATCAGTCAGCAGCAGCTTCTTGACGCGCAGGCCGCACAGCTCTCCAGCCAGCAGAAGCAGATGGAGGAACAGCAGGCCGCGCTCCTCGCGCAGACGCAGCAGCTGGAGGAGCAGCAGGGACAGATCGAGAGCCAGCAGGTGCAGATGCAGGAGCTGATCGGTATCCGCGCGGAGCTTGTCGAGGCGCTGCGACAGGCTTTCGAGGGCACGGCGACCGTGTCTGTCGACGCGAAGACGGGCGCGATCATGTTTGACTCCAACGTCCTCTTCGACTTCAATGAGTCGGAGCTGAGGCCGGAGGGCGAAGAATTCCTGCAGGAGTTCCTGCCGCAGTATTTTGACGTGCTGCTGAGTCCGGAGTTCCGGGACTATGTCTCAGAGGTGATCATCGAGGGACATACGGACACGGACGGCGATTACCTCACCAACCTTGAGATTTCGCAGCAGCGGGCGCTGGCCGTCGCGAGGTATTGCCTCGAAGATGAAGGCGGCGTGATCGACCCCGGCGTCGTGGAGACGCTGCGCGATATTGTCACAGCCAACGGGCGCTCCTACAGCAACCCCATCTATAATGAAGACGGAACGATCAACATGGACGCGTCGAGACGCGTGGAGGTCAAGTTCCGCCTGAAGGACGAGGAGATGGTGGAGCAGATGATAGAAATCCTGAATTCCTGACAGATGTATATGAACCCGCACGGAGGCCGTGCGGGCCGGAAAAACCGGTTCACTTCCTGTGATTAAAAAAGAAAGTGAATCGGTTTTTTTATGTTGACATCCTGGAGGTGCGGGTGTATATTCTGTACTAAGGTATTAGCACTCTAAAAGACCGAGTGCTAATAGCCGGAGAAAGGAAGGCATTTTGGAACTGGATGCTAGAAAAACAACCATACTCAATGCAATCATTGAGACCTATCTGAAGACCGGGGAGCCGGTGGGTTCGAGGACGATTTCGAAGTATACCGATCTGAACCTGAGCTCGGCGACGATCCGGAACGAGATGTCTGATCTCGAGGAGATGGGATTCATCATCCAGCCGCATACGTCCGCCGGACGTATTCCCACGGATAAGGCGTACCGCCTGTATGTGGACCGTCTGGTCGAGGAGAGAACGGAGCAGGTCACGGCGATGAATTCGCTCATGATTGCCAAGACGAACCGCATGGAGGAGATCCTCAAGCAGGTCGTGCGGCTGCTCGCTGCGAACACGAACTACACGGCCATGCTGTCGGCTCCGTCCTATAAGGGGAACAAGGTCAAGTTCATACAGCTTTCACGCGTCGCGCCCAGACAGCTGCTCAATGTGGTCGTCGTGGACGGCAACATCGTGAAGAATCATCTGATCGATCTCAAGGAGGACATCGACGACGAGCAGATCCTGAAGCTCAACCTTCTGCTCAACACCCGCTTCAACGGGCTCACGCTCGGAGAGATCAATCTCGGCCTCATCTCCAACGTGAAGGAGGAGGCCGGCATCCACAGCGAGATCGTGAGCGAGGTGCTCGATACGATCGCCGAGGTGATCCGGGCGGAGACAGATGAGAACATGCAGATCTACACGAGCGGCGCCAACAATATCTTCCGGTATCCGGAGCTGGCGGATTCGGAGAATGCAAGCCGCCTCATCTCCACACTCGAGGAGAAGGATGTGCTCGCCGACTTCGTGAAGAGCGCGGAAGAGGATGAGACGAGCAATGGCATCCAGGTCTATATCGGCGATGAGAGCCCCGTGGAATCCATGAAGGACTGCAGCGTCGTCACGGCGACCTACGAGCTCGGCGACGGCATGAAGGGCACCATCGGCATCATCGGGCCGAAGCGGATGGACTACGAGCACGTCATGAAGTCCCTGAAGACCGTGAAGGCCACATTAAGCGATGTGTTCGGAAATAAGACGGATCCGGCACGGACGGAAAGTGAGGACAGTTAGAAAAGTGAGCGATAAGGATAGGATCAGATCTGCCGAAGACCTGACGGATGGGGAAGAGCTGAAGGAGGAAGCACTGCAGGCGGAAGAAGCGGAAGCGCCGCAGGCGGAGGAAGCGGAAGCACTGCAGGCAGAAGATGCACCGGCGGAAAATGCGGAAGTGCCGCAGGCTGAAGATACGCAGGCGGAAAAAGCGGAAGCGCCGCAGGCAGAAGATGCGCAGGCGGAGAAAGCTGAAGCAGAGACAGCGCCGGAGAGCGGGGACGCTCCTTCAGAGACGGCAGAAGATATAGAAGCAGAAACCGAAGAAGGTGGAAAAGGGATGCTTCCCGGACGCAGACTGAAAAAAGAACTGGCAAAAAAAGAAGAAGAGCTGGCTTCCCTGACAGACCGCTACATGCGGACGCTCGCCGAATATGAAAACTTCCGGAAGCGGACAGAGAAGGAAAAGTCTGATCTCTACAGCTACGCCGTCAAGGATGTGATGACAAAGATCCTGCCGGTGCTTGACAACCTCGAAAGAGGCATGGCCGCCATACCGGAGGAGGGGAGAGACGATCCGGTAGCGGAGGGAATGGACAAGATTCTGAAGCAGTTTGTAAAGGCGCTGGATGACATCGGCGTGAAGCCGATCGAAGCCGAAGGACAGAGCTTCGATCCGAACCTGCACAACGCGGTGATGCATGTCGAGGACGAGAGCCTCGGAGAGAACGTCGTCGCGGAGGAACTGCTGAAAGGATATACTTATCGCGACACCGTGGTCAGACACGCCATGGTCAAGGTCGCGAACTGATTAAGAAAACAGACTGCTTTTATCAGCGGTGAGATAAGGAAGGAGAACAAACTATGAGCAAGATTATCGGTATCGATCTGGGCACAACCAACAGCTGTGTAGCCGTTATGGAAGGCGGTCAGCCGACCGTCATCACGAACGCGGAAGGCGTGAGAACCACGCCGTCGGTCGTGGCATTTACGAAGACAGGTGAGAGACTTGTCGGCGAGCCGGCCAAGAGACAGGCCGTCACGAATTCGGAAAACACCATTTCTTCCATTAAGAGAAAAATGGGCACGAGCGAGAAGGTCACTGCGGGCGGAAAGAGCTATACGCCGCAGGAAATCTCCGCGATGATTCTGCAGAAGCTGAAGAGCGACGCTGAGAGCTATCTGGGCGAGAAGGTCACGGAAGCGGTCATCACGGTTCCGGCGTATTTCAACGACGCGCAGCGCCAGGCGACTAAGGACGCCGGCAAGATCGCGGGCCTCGACGTCAAGAGAATTATTAACGAGCCGACGGCAGCGGCGCTTGCTTACGGCCTCGACAACGAGAGCGACCAGAAGATCATGGT
>DEFE01000048.1:16308-17219 GCA_002350625.1 Lachnospiraceae bacterium UBA2860 | reverse complement strand
GACCTCGGCGGCGGCACATTCGACGTCTCGATCATCGAGATCGGCGACGGTGTCATCGAGGTTCTGGCCGTCAATGGCGACAGCCTCCTCGGCGGCGACGATTTCGACAACGTGGTCGCGAAGTACATGATCGATGAGTTCAGAAAGAAGGAAGGCGTCGACCTGTCCAAGGACAACATGGCGATGCAGAGAATCAAGGAAGCGGCTGAGAAGGCGAAGAAGGAGCTGTCCACAGCGACGACGACCAATATCAACCTGCCGTTCATCACGGCAACTTCCGAGGGACCGAAGCATTTCGACATGGACCTGACCCGCGCGAAGTTCGACGAACTGACGCATGAGCTGGTCGAGAGAACCGTGACGCCTGTGAACAAGGCGCTGCAGGACGCCGGCCTTACGGCAAGCGATCTGACGAAGGTGCTGCTCGTCGGCGGCTCCACCCGTATTCCGGCGGTGCAGGACCGCGTGAAGACGCTGACCGGCAAGGAGCCGAGCAAAAACCTTAACCCGGATGAGTGCGTGGCGCTCGGCGCGTCGATCCAGGGCGGCAAGCTCGCGGGCGACGCGGGTGCCGGCGACATCCTGCTGCTCGATGTCACGCCGCTGTCTCTGTCCATCGAGACGATGGGCGGCGTCGCGACGAGACTGATCGAGCGCAACACCACGATCCCGACGAAGAAGAGCCAGATCTTCTCGACGGCGGCGGACAACCAGACGGCTGTTGACATCAACGTGCTGCAGGGCGAGCGCCAGTTCGCGCGCGACAACAAGTCCCTCGGCCAGTTCCGTCTCGACGGCATCCCGCCCGCAAGACGCGGCGTGCCGCAGATCGAGGTCACCTTCGACATCGACGCGAACGGCATCGTCAATGTCTCTGCGAAGGATCTGGGCACAGGCAAGGAACAGCACAT
>DEFE01000048.1:16141-16266 GCA_002350625.1 Lachnospiraceae bacterium UBA2860 | reverse complement strand
AAGGAACAGCACATCACGATCACGGCAAGCTCCAATATGTCTGATGCCGATATCGACCGCGCGGTGAAGGAAGCGCAGCAGTATGAGGCCGAGGACAAGAGACGCAAGGAAGGCGTCGATGCGAA
>DEFE01000048.1:15661-16037 GCA_002350625.1 Lachnospiraceae bacterium UBA2860 | reverse complement strand
TCCCAGGTGGAGAGCGATCTCGAGGCACTGAAGAGCATTCTTGCCAAACATACGGATCCGTCTGCGGTTCTCAGCGAGGCGGATGTGAACGAAATCAAAGCTGCGAAGGAGAAGCTCCTCGAGAGCGCCCAGAAGCTGTTTGCGAAGATGTATGAGCAGGCACAGGGCGCGGCCGGCGGCGCCGGCCCGGATATGGGCGGTTTTACCGGCGGGGCGAATGCCGGAAGCACAGCCGGCGGCGGAGATGACGATGTCGTCGACGCGGACTTCAAGGAAGTCTGATCATAAAAAAGTATAAAGGTATCCGGGCAGCTCCTCCTTTTTTCGGAGGGGCTGTTCGTGGGAATACCGGCGGGGCTCTTTAACGCGGGGGGGG
>DEFE01000048.1:13341-15588 GCA_002350625.1 Lachnospiraceae bacterium UBA2860 | reverse complement strand
AAGAGAGATTACTATGAGGTGCTCGGCGTAAGTAAGAACGCGTCGGACGACGAACTGAAGAAGGCGTACAGGAAGCTCGCCAAAAAGTATCATCCCGATATGAACCCGGGAGATGCCAAGGCGGCCGAGATGTTCAAGGAGGCCTCCGAGGCCTATACCGTGCTGAGCGACCACGACAAGCGCGCGCAGTACGATCAGTTCGGACACGCGGCGTTCGAGCAGGGCGGCCCCGGCGGATTCGGAGGCTTCGACTTCAGCGGCGCGGATATGGGTGACATATTCGGCGATTTGTTCGGCGACCTCTTCGGCGGCGGGAGACGTTCCTCGCGAAGTGCTTCTAACGGTCCTATGCGCGGGGCCAATGTGCGCACGTCTGTCAATATTACTTTTGAGGAAGCGGTGTTCGGCTGCGAGAAGCAGCTGGAGCTCAACCTCAGGGAACCCTGTCAGACCTGCAAAGGCAGCGGCGCGAAGCCGGGGACGTCTCCGGAGAATTGTACGAAGTGCCGCGGGACCGGCCGCGTGATCACGACGCAGCAGTCGATCTTCGGCATGATGCAGACGGAGAGCGTCTGCCCGGACTGCCGCGGGACCGGCAAGATTATCCGGGAGAAGTGCCCGGACTGCCGCGGGACGGGGTATGTGACGAAGAAGACCCGCCTGAGCGTGGATATCCCCGCCGGCATCGACAACGGGATGTCCGTGCGCATACGCGACAAGGGCGAGCCCGGAACAAACGGAGGACCGAGAGGCGACCTCCTCGTGGAGGTGCGCGTCGCCCGTCATCCGGTGTTCCAGAGGGACGACACGAATCTGTACTCGACGGTATCCATTCCGTTTACAAAGGCGGCGCTTGGCGGCAAGATCAGGATCCGCACGGTAGACGGCGAGGTCGAGTACGAGGTAAAGGCGGGCACGCAGACAGACACGAAGATCCGCCTGAGAGGGAAGGGCGTTCCCTCCGTGCACAACAAGGATCGCAGGGGCGATCATTACGTGACACTGGTCGTGGCGGTGCCGACGAAACTGAACAGAGAACAGAAGAAGACGCTGCAGGCGTATGCGAAGGCCTGCGGTGAGGAGTAAGACGCTATGCAGTGGAAGTGCTTTACACTCCATACGACGGAGGAAGCCGAGGATCTTGTCAGCGGAATGCTGTTTGACCTCGGCTTTTACGGTATTGAAATTAAAGATTTGAAGCCGGTCGCTCCGGAGGAGAGCGGCGGGCTCTTCGGGGATGTGGTGCCGGAGATGCCGGAGGATGATCACAAAGCCGAGATCCTTTTTTATGCGGATGCGGATGCGGACGAGGAAGACGTCAGGCAGCGGGTGCGCGAGGGGCTCCGTGAGCTTATGGACCTGGTTAATGTCGGCGAGGGCACTATTGAATCTTTCGTGACGAAGGAGGAGGACTGGATCAATAACTGGAAGGCGCATTTTCACAGCTTCCACGTGGACGATATCCTGATCCGGCCGACCTGGGAGGAGACGGGCGCGGATGACGCGGAGGCGTCCATGGTGCTGAGGATTGATCCGGGGACTGCTTTTGGAACCGGCGCGCATGAATCGACGCAGCTCGCGATCCGCGCGCTCAGAAAATACCTGAAGGCGGGAGACCATTTTCTTGATATCGGCACGGGGAGCGGGATTCTCGGCATCGTGGCGTTAAAGAGCGGCGCAGCGGAGGTGTTCGGCACGGATCTCGATCCGAATACGCTGCCGGCGATTGAGGATAATCTTGCGCAGAACGGGATTAACGGGGACGTGTTTACGCGCGTGCTCGGCAATATCGCCGACGACAGGAGCGTGCAGGACGCGGCCGGCTATGCCTGCTATGACGTGGCGGCGGCGAATATCATCGCGGAGATTCTCGCGGAGATCACGCCGCAGGTGCCGAAGCATCTGAAGAAAGGCGGGATCTATATCACCTCGGGAATTCTCACGGAGAAAGAGGAGATTGTGCTTGAGGCCGCGCGGCGCGCGGGCATGCAGCCGCTGGAGACGCTGCGCATGGGAGAGTGGTCTTCGATCGTATTCACTTTATGACAGAGGGGCTGCCGCCTTGTCATCATGTATATGGCTTGAAGAATACTAATGCGGCGCAGCGACAAAGCCATGTTCTCTCTTTGCTCCGTTCCCTCCACGTGCTTGCAGAATGCGATTTCAAGCTCTGCTAAAACCGCTCGGCCCCGCCGAGGGGCGCTTTATTCCACTTATTGGTTTCATGTACTACGCCTACCTGGCTCT
>DEFE01000048.1:0-13077 GCA_002350625.1 Lachnospiraceae bacterium UBA2860 | reverse complement strand
GAGGCGGCCGAGCGGTTTTAGCGGCTTCTGAAATCGCGTTGCAGACTGCAGGCGGAACAAGAGGAGGAGGCGAGGATGCATGGCGGAAGCTGCGTGGAATGTTTTTTGTTCAAAAGGTATATATTATGAATAGCGGACTTCCATGAGGGTAAGTCCTTTGGCGGGCGCGGTCGGGCCGGCCATGCGGCGCGAGCGGGCGGCGAGGAGCACGTCCATGGACTCGGGGTCGCGGCGGCCTTCGCCGACTTCGATCAGCGTGCCGACGAGGATGCGGACCATGTACTGCAGAAAGCCCTCTCCGAAGAAGCCGATGCGGATCTCGTCATCCGTCTCTTCGATGCGGATCGTCCGGATCGTGCGGACCGTGGATTTGTTCATGCGGGGATTGCCGCAGAAGCTGCGGAAATCATGTGTTCCGATGAGCTGGAGCGTTGCGAGCTTCATCGCCGCCGTATCGAGCGGCGCACCGCGCCATGTGTAGACGTATTTTCTGTCGAAGACATGCGCGGCTTTATTTTTGCCGATCCTGTACAGGTAATATTTTTCGGATGCGTTGTAGCGGCTGTGAA
Organism: Lachnospiraceae bacterium UBA2860; assembly: GCA_002350625.1. Lineage (GTDB taxonomy): Bacteria > Bacillota > Clostridia > Lachnospirales > Lachnospiraceae > Chordicoccus. Next base: position 12,508 of record DEFE01000048.1, on the reverse strand, counting down.
AGCGCGGCGCGGCTTTGTCCACGGAGAGGACGCCGATGTCGTCGGGGAGATAGGCGTTGAAATAATCGCGGATTTCCGCGGGAGGAAGCTCCTTATTTAAGCGGAACTGCGCGACCTGGCCGCGGGCGTGCACGCCGGCGTCTGTTCTTCCGGCGCCGTGGATTTCGACAGATTCCTCTGCAAGACGACTGAGGATCGTCTCGAGCTTGCACTGGATGGTGTTGTCCGTGTCTCCCTGCTTCTGCCAGCCGTTGTATCTCGTGCCGTCATACTGAACGATCATGCGGTAATTCGTCATAGCGGGCGCCTCCAAAAAAACTGCTCATTACTGTATTTTAGCACATTCCTGTGGTATAATCGAGAAACTATGGTTGAAATCTATTTTGATAACAGTGCAACGACAAAGCCCTCCGCCGCGGTTGTTGAGGTGATGCTGCGGACCCTCACGGAAGACTACGGCAATCCCTCTTCCATGCACAAAAAGGGCGTGGAGGCCGAACAGTATCTGCGGCGCGCTTCGCAGCAGATCGCTTCTGCCCTCAAGGCGGCGCCGGGGGAGATCTGCTTCACGTCCGGAGGGACGGAAGCCAATAATCTGGCGCTTTTCGGCGCGGCGGGAGCACTCAAAAGGAGAGGCACGCGCATTCTCACGACCGGGATGGAGCACCCCGCCGTCGCGGAGCCGCTGAAATATCTCGAAGGCCTTGGCTTTACCGTGGAGCAGATTCCCGTGGACGGACAGGGCCGCGTGGATCTGGACGCACTTAGCGGGATGCTCTCCGAGGACGTCATTCTTGTCTCCACGATGTACGTCAACAATGAGATCGGGGCCGTTGTTCCGGTAAGGGAGATCGCGGAAGAGGTGCATAAGCGCGCCCCGCACGCGCTCTATCATGTCGACGCGATCCAGGCGTTCGGAAAATACAGGATCTGTCCCCGGCAGCTCGGAATCGATCTTTTAAGCGCGAGCGGCCACAAGTTCCACGGCCCGAAGGGCAGCGGATTTCTGTACATCAGAAGCGGCGTGCGCCTCATTCCGCTCCTGATGGGCGGCGGCCAGCAGAACGGGCTTCGCTCCGGCACGGAAAATGTGCCCGCAATCGCCGGGATGGGCGTCGCGGCGGAGGAAGCTTATCGCGACTTTGAGAGAAAAACAGAACACCTCTATGCGCTGAAGGAACGTTTGACGGAAGGCCTCCGCGCACTTCCCGATGTCGTCATCCACGGCATGCCGGGGCGTGAGGGCGCGCCGCACATCGTAAATGCCTCCTTCCTCGGCGTCGGAAGCGAGGTGCTGCTGCACGCGCTGGAAGACCGCGGGATCTATATCTCCGCGGGATCTGCCTGCTCGACGCACAAGCGGCACGCGTCGCCTACGATGGCGGCGATCAACGCGCCGAAGGAAGAGGTGAGCTCTGCCGTCCGCTTCAGTTTTTCCGAGGACAATACGGAGGATGAGGTTGACGCGGCACTTGCGGCGCTTCGTGAACTGCTCCCGGTGCTCAGACGCTACCGGGCAAAATAAGGATGTAAAGGAAAAGAATCCATGTACCACACATTTTTGATTAAATACGGGGAAATCGGCATCAAGGGAAACAACAGGCACGTCTTTGAGGACGCGCTTGCAAAGCAGATCCGCCTGTCTCTCGCCCATATCGAAGGAGAGTTTCAGATCCGCAAGGAGAGGGGACGCATCTATGTCGAGTGCGGCGGCGCCTGGGACGAGGAGGAGACGATCGGCACGCTTTCCAGAATCTTCGGCATCGTCGGGATCTGTCCCGTCCACACATATGCGCTGAGCGATATCGAGGCGATGCGCAGGGATATCGTCGCCTATGTCCATGAGGAATATCCGGACGCATCGGCGACATTTAAGGTGAAAGCGCGCCGCATCAACAAGGAGTTTCCGCTCACGTCGATGGAGATCGACGCGGAGCTCGGCGAGGCGATTCTCATGGCCTGCCCCGCGATGCGCGTGGACGTGCACAATCCGGAAATCCTCTTTGACCTCGAGATCCGCGACCGCATTTACATCTACTCGAAACAGCTGCCGGGACCGGGAGGCATGCCGGTCGGCTCCAACGGGAGCGCCATGCTGTGCCTGTCCGGCGGGATCGACTCGCCGGTCGCCGGATGGATGATCGCAAAGCGCGGCGTGAAGATCGACGCCATTTACTTCCACGCCCCGCCGTATACATCCGAGCGGGCAAAGCAGAAGGTGGTCGACCTCGCGAGGGCGGTGGCGCGCTACGCCGGCCCGATCCGCCTGCACGTCGTGAATTTCACGGACATCCAGCTCGCTATCTACGACACCTGTCCGCATGAGGAGCTGACGATTATCATGCGCCGCTACATGATGCGGATCGCGGAGCATTTTGCGGAGAAGGACGGCGATCTCGGCATCGTGACCGGAGAGAGCATCGGACAGGTGGCCAGCCAGACCATGCAGTCGCTCATGACGACAAACGCCGCGGTGCATATGCCGGTCTACCGGCCGCTCATCGGGTTTGACAAGAGCGAGATCGTGGATATCGCGAAAAAGATCGACACTTACGAGACATCGATCCTGCCATTTGAGGATTGCTGCACGATCTTCGTCGCGAGGCATCCCGTGACGAAGCCGCTGCCGGAGGTGATCGAGCGGTCGGAGGCGAAGCTAAAAGGAACGATCGAAGAGCTTTTTGAGACGGCGATCCGTACGACAGAGACATTTACGGTGAAGCCCTGAACGGAAACCGAAAAAAAACAGCCTGCCGTATCCGGCAGGCTGTCATCGCAAAAACGTGAGAATTATTCAATGATGTAAGGGGCCAGCGTCTCAAGGACTTCCTCAAGAGAGTCATCGTCCGCGTGGATGTTGAGATCAATCGGCTTGGAGAGATCCAGAGAGAAAATGCCCATGATTGACTTGGCGTCGATCACGTAGCGGCCTGAGACCAGATCGAAGTCGAAATCAAAACGGCTGATTTCATTGACGAATGTTTTGACTTTATCGATGGAATTGAGAGATACTTTTACTGTCTTCATATAGTGATAACCTCCGGGTATCTTCACATTTCTATTATTATCTATATCGGTCGAGACAATCATATCCCAAAGAGAGGGAGGGCGTCAAGAGCGACTTCCCCCGTGAGAGAGAGCCTATGAAAACTGCGGCATTTCATACCCTTGGCTGCCGCGTCAACGCCTATGAAACCGAGGCGATGCAGGAGCAGCTGAAGAGAGACGGATACGTGATCGTGCCATTTTCGGAGAAAGCGGACGTCTATATCATCAATACCTGTACCGTGACGCATATCGCGGACCGGAAGTCGCGGCAGATGCTGCACAGGGCGAGACGGATGAACCCGGACGCGCTGATCATAGCGGCGGGCTGCTATGTCGAGGACGCGGGAGAGGAGCTCCTCTCAAGCGGCGACGCGGATCTCCTGATCGGAAATGCCGACAAAGCCTCTCTGGCCGGCATCATACGCGCGCACAGGGAAGGACGCCCGGAAGAGACGAGGTTTCTTAAGCACTGCGCGCGGCCGGACTACGGTCCGCTCTTCATTACGGAGACGGAGGGGAGGACAAGGGCATTTCTGAAGATCGAGGACGGGTGCAATCAGTTCTGCAGCTACTGTGTCATTCCCTATGTCCGGGGACGCGTGCGCAGCCGGCGGGCGGAGGATGTGCTCGCCGAGGCAGAGCGTCTTCTTGCGGGCGGTTTTCAGGAGCTCGTACTTACGGGGATCCACGTGAGCTCCTACGGCCTGGATCTGAGGGAGCCCGGGAGAAATCTGCGGACACCGGAAGCGCGGGAGGCTGAGACCAACAGGGAGCTCCTGTCTCTTGTGCGCAGCGTCGCGTCTCTTCCCGGCATCCGGCGGCTGCGCTTCGGTTCTCTCGAGCCCGGGATCATGACGGAGGAATTTGTCCGCGCGCTATCGGAGATTCCCGTGATCTGCCCGCAGTTTCATCTGTCTCTCCAGAGCGGCTGCGACGCGACGCTTCAGCGCATGAGGCGCCGGTATGATACAGCCGCCTATGAGGAAATCGTCGGGCGCCTCCGGGCGGCATTTTCGAATCCCGCGATCGCGACGGACATCATCGCGGGCTTTCCGGGGGAGACGGAGGAGGAGTTCGCGGAGACGGTGGCGTTTGTAAAGCGCATCGGCTTTGAGAAGACGCATATTTTCCCGTATTCCGAGCGGAAGGGCACAAAAGCCGCCGACATGCCGGGCCGGGTGGCGGCTGAGGTGAGAAGGCAGCGGAGCGAAGTCCTCATCGACCTTGACATAAGGAACCATCGCCGCTATGCGGAGGGATTTCTCGGCCGCGAGGTCGAGGTGCTGTTTGAGGAGAGGAAGCGCGTGGACGGGATCGTCAAAAATGCCGGCCATACGAGGGAGATGCTCCTTGCCTGTGCCGCATCGGCGCAGGATCTCACGGGGCAGCTCATCAAGTGCCGCGTCACATCCGTCACGGAGGCGGGCGGCCTTCTGGTCACGCCGTCCGCCGACACTTGAACAATAAGACATTTAGGTATAAAATAGCGATAACTGCCGTTCTCGGCGAGACTTTTTGAACCACTGTCGAAAGCTAATTAGTAAGGGTTTTGATTATGGCGGAAAAGATTGGAAGCACACAGTATTTCAGTGTCAAGAAGGAACCGGAGATCCGTGTGAAGGATGTCCTCAGCAAAGTTTACACGGCCATGGCGGAGAAGGGATATAACCCGGTCAATCAGATCGTGGGCTATATCATGTCCGGGGATCCGACGTACATCACCAATCATCAGGGCGCGCGCAGCATGATCATGAAGGTCGAGCGGGACGAACTCGTGGAGGAACTGCTCACGGAGTACATCCGCAACAAGGCCTGGAATGACTGATTCGGGCGGGCGTATCCTCGGCCTCGACTACGGGGCCAGGACGGTAGGCACTGCACTGAGTGATCCGCTGTTTCTTACGGCACAGCCCCTTGAGATCATACGGAGAAAGGAAGAGACACATCATAGGAGTACGCTGCGGCGTCTTGCGGAGATTGTCAGCACCTATGATGTTCGCCTCATTGTGCTCGGACTTCCGCTGAACATGGACGATTCGGTCGGCGAGCGGGCCGTGAAGACGCTGGCTTTCCGGGACATTCTTGAGGCGCGCCTCTCACTTCCGGTCGTCATGCAGGACGAGCGGCTGACGTCTGTCACGGCCGAGGAAGTGATGCGGGAGAGCGGCGTGCGCCGTGAGGATTACGGGAAATATGTTGATTCAATCGCGGCAGCGATTATATTGCAGGATTATTTGAACGCACATGAACGAAAAGATTCCGGAGACAATTGAACTGATCGCCGATGACGGCAGCACATGCAGGTTTTTTGTTGAAGAGCAGACGCGGGTAAACGGCACGGATTACCTCCTCGTGACTGACAGCGCGGAGGGTGACGCGAATGCCTTCATTTTTAAAGATATCTCCGAGGCGGCTTCGGAGGAAGCTTCTTATGTCCCTGTCGAAGATGAGACGGAGCTGGAAGCGCTGATGAAGATCTTTGAGGAGATGCTTGACGACACGGATATCCTGATGTGACGGAGATGTCGGGACCGTGTGTTTGAAGAAAGAAAGGAGTTTTTTTTGAAGGACTTACAAGTGAATACGGAGAAGCTTAGAATCGTTCCGCTCGGTGGACTCGAGCAGATCGGTATGAACATGACCGCATTTGAGTACGGGGACAGTATCGTCGTCGTCGACTGCGGTCTGGCGTTTCCTGAGGATGATATGCTGGGGATCGACTTTGTGATTCCCGATGTGACTTATCTCGTGGAGAATTACAGCAAGGTCAAGGGCTTTGTGATTACCCACGGACACGAGGACCACATCGGCGCGATCCCTTATGTTTTCAAGCGGCTGAATGTCCCGCTCTATGCCACGCGGCTCACCATGTCTCTGATTGAGAAGAAGCTGGAAGAGCACGAGATGGCTGACAGCGTAAAGCGCAAGGTCGTCCGCTTCGGGCAGTCGATCAATCTCGGGGAATTCAGAATAGAATTTATCAAGACAAATCACAGCATCCAGGATGCGGCGGCGCTGGCGATCTACTCGCCGGCCGGCATTGTGGTCCATACGGGTGACTTTAAGGTCGATTACACGCCTGTCTTCGGCGACGCGATCGATCTGCAGCGCTTTGCCGAGATCGGGAAGAAAGGGGTTCTGGCCCTTCTGTGCGACAGCACAAATGCCGAGAGACCCGGCTTCACCATGTCAGAACGAAGCGTCGGCGCGACATTTGAGAGAATCTTTGCCGAGCACAAGGAGCAGAGGCTGATCATCGCCACTTTTGCCTCCAATGTGGACCGCGTGCAGCAGATCATCAATACGGCGAGGAAATACGGCCGGAAGGTGTGCCTCGAGGGCCGCTCCATGGTCAATGTCATCGGCACGGCGGTAGAGCTGGGATACATCGATGATTCCGGACACACGCTTGTCGAGCTTGACCAGCTGAAGGATTACCCGCCGGAGAAGGTGGTGCTGATCACGACGGGGAGCCAGGGCGAGTCGATGGCGGCGCTCTCCCGCATGGCGGCCAACATTCATAAGAAGGTAAAGCTGATGCCCGGCGACGTGATCGTCTTCTCCTCGCATCCGATTCCCGGAAATGAGAAGGCGGTCTCCAACGTGATCAATGAGCTTGCGGATATCGGGGCGGAAGTGATCTTCCAGGACACGCATGTATCCGGCCACGCCTGCCAGGAGGAGATCAAGCTGATCTACTCGCTTCTTAAGCCGACCTATGCCGTCCCCGTACACGGGGAGCGGCGGCATCTTCTGGCGCAGGCGCAGATTGCCGAATCCATCGGCATCCCGAAGGAGAACATCTGGCTTCTCCACACGGGGGACGTGCTGGAGCTCGGGCAGGAGAAATCCCGCATTATCGGGAAGGTGCAGACAGGCGGCATATTAGTCGACGGCCTGGGCGTCGGCGACGTGGGAAATATCGTCATCCGCGACCGGCAGAGGCTTGCGGAGGACGGCATCATCATCGTCGTGATGACACTCGAGCAGCACAGCAATCACCTGCTCGCCGGACCGGATCTCGTATCCCGCGGATTCGTCTATGTGCGCGAGTCCGAGGACCTCATGGAAGAGGCCTCGCGCACGGTGCGGGAGGCCGCGGAGGCATGTCTTGACGCGAATATTACGGACTGGTCCAAGATCAAGTCCGAGGTGAAGGATCAGCTCAGCGACTTTGTGTGGAAGCGCACACAGCGCCGGCCGATGATCCTGCCGATTATCATGGAGGCGGAGATCTGATGGAGCAAAGGGTTAAAGACGCGGAGGCGGCTCTCTTAACGGCGGTTGCCGAGAGCGCCGCCGCGAGACAATACCGGGAGAGCGCAGAGCTTCTCAAGGAGAGGCCGGGCGTGCTCGAGAAGATCCTGGCCCTCAGGTCCGAGACGATCGACATCTACGCCGGGGATCAGGAGGAGGAGCTGCTCTCCGGAACGGAGAGAATCGCCGAGGCTTATGAGGAACTGCAGCGGATCCCCGAGGTCAACCGTTTCCTCGAGTCGGAGGAGGCGCTTGTCAGTATGCTGAAGGAGATACGCGCGGCGCTTTTCGACGCAGTGAATTTGTATCTGCCGGAATGAGATCGCCGTAAACGGGGTTTATTTGTGGAAAGAGGAGCTTATGTCGGGTAAACAGCGCAGGGGAAAAGGCAGGCGGGCAGCGGAGGCAGGCGTCTCCGTGCTGATCCGCGTGATGGTGCTGCTTCTCGCTATCGTGCTCATCATTCTGATCGTGCGGACGGCTTATACGGCAGGATACGGGCTTTTCCACGGAGAAATGCCGGTGGCTGCTTCTTCCGCGGCGCCTGCAGCGAATGCGGCTTCCGCGGCGCCTGCAGCGAATGCGGCTTCTGCGGCGCCTGCAGCGAATGCGGTTTCTGCGGCGCCTGCAGCGGGCGAGGGCGCGTCATGAGCGGATATGACGAGCGGCTTGAGATTTATCTCTCGTCGATTGCGGATGAGGATGATCCTTTTCTCGAACGGCTTGAGGCGGAAGCCCTCGCTGACGACGTGCCTGTCATAAGGAAGGATGTGCAGCGGATGCTCCGGTTTCTGCTTGCGCTCCATAAACCGGGGACGATCCTGGAAATCGGGACCGCTGTCGGTTTTTCTTCTGTCTTTTTCTGCAGGCATTCCGGGGCTTCCGTGGTGACAATCGAGAATTTCGAGAGGCGGATCGCCTGTGCGGAGAAGAACATTGCGGCGTCCGGTTTTTCCGACCGCATCACGCTGCTTAAGGGCGACGCCGGGGAAATCCTCCCGCGCCTTTGCGGTCCCTTCGACATGGTCTTTCTTGACGCGGCGCAGGGGCAGTATATTCATTTTCTGCCGGATCTTTTGAGACTCCTCAGATGCGGAGGACTTCTCGCCGCGGACAACGTGATGATCGGGGGCGATCTCCTCGAATCACATTATGCGGTGGCAAGGAGAAAACGGACAATTCACAAACGCATGCGGGAATACCTGTGTGCGGTCATGAAAGGAGAGGGCCTTGCGACGACGGTTCTGCCGGTCGGGGACGGGCTCGCGTTAACGGTGAAGCAATGAGACATCCGGAACTTCTGCTCCCTGCGGGGAGCCTCCCGGTCCTTAAGACCGCGGTATTATACGGGGCGGACGCCGTCTATATCGGCGGCGAGGTCATGAGCCTTCGGGCAAAGGCAAAGAATTTTACGGCTGATGAGATGCGGGAGGGAATCGCATTTGCACATGCGCGCGGAAAAAAGGTCTATGTGACGGCCAATATCTATGCGCATGAGGCGGACCTTAGCGAGGCCGAGCGCTATTTTGCGGAGCTTAAGGAGCTCCGGCCCGACGCGGTCCTCATCTCGGATCCGGGCCTTTTTGATCTCGCTCTCCGCGTGTGCCCGGAGGTGGACATCCACATCAGCACACAAGCGAACACGACGAACGCCGGGTCCGCGCGGTTCTGGCACCGCCTGGGGGCGAAGCGCATCGTGGCGGCGAGAGAGCTCTCGCTCAAAGAGCTGCGCCGCATGAAGGAGGAGATTCCGGAGGAGCTTAAGATTGAGACATTTGTGCACGGCGCGATGTGCATTTCCTATTCGGGGCGGTGCCTGCTCAGCAATTACCTCGCGGGGCGCGACGCCAATCACGGCGCCTGCACGCATCCCTGCCGCTGGCGGTATGCGGTGATGGAGGAGACGCGGCCGGGGGAGTACATGCCGATCGAAGAAAATGAGCGCGGCACGTACATCTTCAATTCCAGGGATCTGTGCATGATCGATCATCTGCCGGACCTCTATGAGGCGGGAATTGACAGCTTCAAGATCGAGGGGAGAATGAAGACGGCGCTTTACGTGGCGACGATGGCCTCCGCCTACCGCGCCGCCATGCGCGATTATGAGACGGATCCGGCTTTATACGAATCCCGTCTTGACGAGTACAGGGCGCGCGTGTCGGAGGGTACCTACAGGCGCTTTACGACGGGCTTCTACTACGGGAGGCCGGACCGCGACGCGCTGATCTATGACAGCAATACATACATCCGCAGCTATACCTTCCTCGGCATCGTCGAGGGCGTGGATGCGGACGGCCGGGCGGAGCTCACGCAGAAGAACAAGTTCTCCGTCGGGGAAATGATCGAGATCATGAAGCCGGACGGCTCCGTGCGGACAAGCGAGGTGAGGCGCATCCTCGACGAGGAGGGGACGGACCTGCCATCGGCGCCGCATCCGCAGCAGCGGATCCGCGTGGAACTGGACGAGGCTGCTGAACCGTTCGATCTTCTTCGGAGGCGGGAGGCGTAGGCATTTTCGAAAAATGTTTATTCTCTGACCGGGGAGCTGCGCAGATAATTGTCGCGCGCGGACTCTTCGGCGAGGCCTTCTCTTATGAGCTCCATGAGGGCGGCGCGAACCTGCGGCAGCGGGAGTGATGAGAGGGAGGCCAGCGCGTCGGGGTGCTGCGTCTCGTTGTCCTCAAGGAGGGCGTAGATTTGTTTTGCTTCCGCGGTGATCGTTTCCATGGCCTGCACGCGTTTTTCGTTTTCCGTCGCGCGGCGGGCGGCGCGCTTCCGCCGTTTCTCGCCTGAGAGGGCGTCATCCAGCATTTTTAGTTCATTCAGGATCGCTTCCGGCGCATATGCGATGCCCGCTCCCTGGGCGATGAGCGCGTTGCAGCCGTCCGACAGCGCGTCGCCCACCCGCCCCGGCACGGCATAGACGCTTCGCCCCTGCGCGAGCGCGAAATCGACGGTGATGAGCGAGCCGGAGCGGACTCTTGCCTCGACGACGATCACGATGTCCGCAAGGGCGCTGATGATGCGGTTCCTGGAAGGAAAATAATAGGGTAAAGGCGGTGTTCCCGGCGGCTGTTCCGAGAGGACGCCGCCTTCTTTTATGAGGCGGTGGTAGAGGGTGGTGTTGGCGCGCGGGTAGCAGACGTCCACGCCGCAGCCAAGAACGGCGTAGGAGCGGCCGCCCGCGTCGAGTGCGCCTTCCTGTGAACTGCTGTCAATGCCGGCCGCCATGCCGCTGATGATTTGTACGCCGTGGCTCGCCAGAATCTGCCCGAAGTCGTAAGCGGTGTTTCTTCCGTAGGCGCTGCACAATCGGGCGCCGACGATGGCGACTGTCGGCTGTTCCGGATCCGGGAGCGCGCCGAGTGCGTACAGGGTGTCGGGCATATCGCTGAGCTGTTTCATTTTCTCCGGATAGAGCGGATCGTCTTTCAAAATGGTTCGTATTTCTCTTCCTGTCATGTTTTGTTCTCCTTTTTGATCTGCTTATGGATTAAAGACGCCAGAAGCCGCTGTCGAGGGGACGGTAGGTCAACGCTTCGTCCACGTGTCTCGGGAGAAGCCCGGGAGAACTGTCGAGATCTGCGATCGTGCGCGCGACGCGGATGATCCGGTAATAGCTGCGCGCGCTTAAGCTGCCTGAGCGGAAGGCGTGTTCCAGCGCCGTTTCCGCAGCGGGACTCATGGCGCAGTAACGGGATATTTCTGAGGAGGGTATTTCCGAATTGAAGTGGAGAGAGGTCCCTTTGAATCTGTCGCGCTGGATTTCCCGGACTGTTTCCACCTGCGCGCGCAGCTGCGCTGAGGAGACGGAGCTTGCCCGGGCGCGCTCTCCGCTTAAATCCTCATAGGTTACCGGAGGGCACTGCACGCTCAGGTCGATCCGGTCGAGGAGCGGACCGGAGATGCGGTTCCGGTATTCCGTGACAGCCCGGGGCGTGCAGGTGCAGCGATTCATGTCGGGATAGCAGCCGCAGGGGCACGGATTCATGGCGGCGAGAAGCAGAAAGTTGGCCGGGAAGCAGAAGGAGCCTGCGGAGCGGGAGATGATGATTTCGCGGTCTTCGAGCGGCTGCCGCAGGATTTCTATGGTTTTTTGCTGGAATTCCGGCATTTCGTCGAGAAAGAGAATTCCTCTGTGCGCCAGGGAGACTTCTCCTGGGGATGGGATTTTCCCGCCTCCTGCGAGCGCCTGCGGAGAGATCGTGTGGTGCGGGTGGCGGAAGGGCCGCGTGCCGATGAGGGGCATGCTGTCGTCTGTGAGGCCGGCAATGCTGTAGATCCGTGAAATTTCGAGGCTTTCCTCGCGCGTGAGAGAGGGGAGGATTGTCGGCATGCGTCTTGCGATCATGGTTTTCCCGGAGCCGGGCGCACCGATCAGGATGAGATTGTGAAAGCCGGCTGCGGAGATGAGGGCGGCGCGTTTTGCGGAGGACTGGCCCCGGATGTCGGAGAAGTCTTCGGTGTAAATGTTAAGTTTTTGTTTGCGGGCAGGCGCAGCGGGCGTGTCCGGCAGGCAGCCGTTGCGGAAGAAGTCAACCGCGTCGGTGAGTGAGCCAAGACCGATGACGGCGATGTCGTCTACGGCGCGGGCTTCGGCTTCGTTGCTCTGCGGGACAATCAGCAGGCGGATGTCCGTCTCCTTTGCTTTCATGGCGATCGGTAGGACACCTTTGATGCGGAGGAGTTCCCCGGACAATGATAGTTCGCCGACGGCCATGACGCCGTGAAGGGATTCTTCCGGAATGAGCCCCGAGGCGGCGAGGATCGTAAGTGCGATGGGAAGGTCGAAACGGCTGCTGCTTTTCGGCAGGTCCGCCGGAGAGAGATTGACGGTGATGCGCTTGGCCGGCATCGAGAAGCGGAGATTGCGAAAGGCGGAGCGGACGCGTGCTTCCGCTTCGCGGATCTGGGAGGAGAGACAGCCGACCATGGTGAAGAGTGGCAGGCCGTCGCCCATGTCGGTCTCGACGCGGACGTCGGTGACGGTCAGGCCGGAGATGGCCGCGGACATGATGGAACTGTACATAGATGACCTCCTTTCGGTTGACATAAACATGTTTACATAATTTCATGGAACATCATTCATAATGTCTTTTTCCGGTTGGTTTGCTTATCATGAATACTTTCTTAAGCAGATGGGATCGGCGCATCGCCAGTTCCATGTTCTCTCTTTGCTCCGCTCCCTCCACGTGCTTGCAGA
>DEFE01000034.1:16480-20266 GCA_002350625.1 Lachnospiraceae bacterium UBA2860 | reverse complement strand
CAGAGCTTGAAATCGCATTCTGCAAGCACGTGGAGGGAACGGAGCAAAGAGAGAACATGAATCTGATGCTGCGCCGATATTGATTTGATTCCAAATGTATTAAGAATAATACATTTTATGGAGCCTGCAGACGTCGCCTCTCCTCTCATAGATCCCGACAAACGCCCCATCCGGCGCATAGACGCGGATGCGTCCCCCCTCTTCCGGCACATCACTACGCGGTTCAAGCGATCTCAGCAGAGCATCCCGCCCGTTCAAAAGCTTCGGCAGTGCGCTGCCGCTGACAGTCAGCGCAGGCAGATCGCGGAAAAAATGATCAATCGGCCGCACAAAAGAATACCTCCCGTCTGAGCAGTCCCGGGCGGCGTCCTCACGCGCCTTCATCTCCCGAAGCTCGTCAAGCGTACAGGCATCCTCAAGAAAAAACTCCCCGACCCTTGTGCGGAGGAGACTTTCCATCACAGCGCCGCAGCCGGCCTTCGCCCCGATATCGTGGCAGAGCGTCCGAATATACGCGCCGTGCGTACACGTCACGGAAAACTCCGCCCGCGGCAGGCAGACAGAATGCACCTCCATCTCCGAAAACTCGACCTCGCGCGTCTTCCGCTCCACCTCGATGCCGCGGCGGGCCAGATCGACAAGCTTCTTCCCGTCCACCTTCAGCGCGCTGTACATCGGAGGCAGCTGCTGCTGCTTTCCCTGAAAAGAAAGAATCAGCGCGCGAAGCGCCTCCTCGCTGATTGCCGGATCAGACGTGGAAAGAACCGTCCCGCCCGCATCCTGCGTGTCCGTCGTCATGCCGAGAAGCAGCACGGCCCGGTAAGACTTCGTACCGCGGCTGAGCGTTTCAACAAGCCGCGTAGCCTTCCCGAGACAGACAGGAAGCACGCCCTCCGCATCCGGATCGAGCGTGCCGGTATGGCCGATCTTCTTCTGGTCAAAGATGCGCCGCATCCTCGATACGACGCCGAACGAAGTCATCCCCTTCTCTTTTCTGACATTAATAACGCCATTGATCATAAAGACAGATACCCCTTAAGTACATCCGCCATCTTATCAAGCACTTCCCCGGCGCTCCCGGCAATCGTACAGCCGGCAGCCCGCACGTGGCCTCCGCCGCCAAAATGCGCCGCCACATCCGAAACATTGACGCGCTCCTTGCTGCGAAGAGACAGCTTGAAGACATTTTCATCAGTCTCATACGCGAAAACAGCGACCTCCACGCCCTCCGTAAAACGCATGCGCGAGACGATCCCGTCCAGATCCTGCCGGGTCACGCCGCACCTGTCCATCTCTTCGGTTGTCAGCGAGGAAACGATGCACTGCCCGCCAAAAGCAAGCTCCGCCTTCATCAGAACATAGCCAAGCACGCGGTTCTGCGCAAATGTCTTCTTATTAAACGAATCCTCTATAATGCGGCTGAAGTCGATCCCTTTCTCCATGAGAAACGCCGCCTTGCGCATGGTATCCGGGGACGTATTCTGATACTGAAAAACGCCGCTGTCATTGATGATGCCGGTATAAAGCGACTCGGCGATTTTTTCATCGATCAGATCCGGATCAAACAGCCCCGTCAGCACTTCGGCGCAGGAGCTTGCATCAGGTTCCACGTGATTGATCTCCGCGAAGTTCGCGTTGCTGATATGGTGATCGATCGATACTGTCTTTTTCGCCAGATCAAAAAGAGGGATCGCTACTGCGATCCGCTCATAACTGCTGACGTCACAGACGATTACAAGGTCGTAGACCTTGTTCTCCGGAACGGAGGATTTTGCTTCATCCACGCCTTTAAGGAAGCGCAGTTCATGCGGCACCGTCTCCAGGTAGAGATCAATCTCTCGCGCTGCGGGGCAGGCCTTTTTCAAATACCCGTAAAGAGCCGTACAGCTGCCGATGCAGTCGCCGTCCGGATTGATGTGCCCCGCGATCGCTATGGACCGAATCTCTTCGGATAGGATTTCTCCGATCTTTTTCATATATCGCCGCTATTCTCCTCATCCTCTAAAGAGCGTCCGGACAGAAGCACCCTGCGCTCATCTTCCGCTATCACCTCGTCGATCTTCTTCGACATTTCCACGCCGTACTCAATCGACCTGTCCGCAATAAAAGTCAGCTCGGGCGTCATGCGCATATTCAGCCTCTGCGCCAGCTCTCTGCGGATGAACCCCTTGGCGGACTCAAGTCCCTTCATGGTCTCTCCGAGCTCCTCATCCGACCCGAGCACGGAAATATGTACTTTGCAGGTCTTCAGGTCCGGAGAGACAATGGCATTCATCACGGAAGTCATCATCGAAATTCTCGGATCCTTCAGATCGCGGATAATCGAGGAGAGCTCGCGCGCGACCTCCCCGTTTACCCTCAGATTCTTGGCGCTCATCTTTCTCATTCTCTGGGCACCTCAACCATCGTATAAGCCTCAACCGTATCGAACTCCTCGATATCGCCGAAGCCGTCAAACACAAGGCCGCACTCGAAGCCTTCGCGCACTTCCTTGACGTCGTCCTTGAATCTCTTCAGGGAGGCGAGCTCGCCTTCGAAGATCTTCTCATCGCCGCGGAATACACGCACCTTGCTGCTTCTTGTGATAATGCCGTCCTTCACGTAAGCGCCTGCGATGTTGCCGACGCCGGACGCCTTGAAGATCTGTCTGATCTCGGCGTGGCCCTGTACCTTCTCTTCATACACGGCCGCCCGCATGCCCTTAAGCGCTCTCTCGACATCCTCGATCGCCTCGTAGATGACGCTGTAGAGATGAATATCGACCTTCTGATTGTCTGCCATCATCTTGGCCGTGTTATCCGGGCGCACGTTGAAGCCGATAATGACCGCATTCGAAGCTGCCGCAAGTGAAACATCGGACTCGTTGATGGTGCCGACGCCGCCGTGGATAACCTTGACGACAACTTCTTCATTCGACAGCTTGAGCAGCGACTGGGAAACGGCTTCGACAGAGCCCTGCACGTCCGCCTTGACAACAAGCGGAAGCTCCTTGAGGCTGCCCTCCTTGATCTGGTTGAAGAGATCGTCGAGAGACATCTGCGTCTTCGTCTCTTCAAGCAGCGTCTTCTTGTTTTCGCTCACGAAGACTGCGGCAAATTCCTTGGCCTCCTTGTCACTGTTAAGAGAAACCAGCACTTCGCCGGCTTCCGGCACAGAGCTCAGGCCGATGATCTCCACCGGCATCGAAGGCGTCGCCTTCTGCAGTCTTCTTCCCTTCTCATCCGTCATCGCGCGGACCTTGCCGGAAGCGGCGCCGCAGGCGATGAAGTCGCCCTGGTTCAGCGTGCCCTTCTGGATCAGGATCGAAGCGACCGGGCCGCGGCCCTTGTCGAGCTTCGCCTCAAGGACGATACCGCGCGCCTTCCGGTTGGGGTTGGCTTTCAGCTCATGCATTTCGGAGACAGTCAGGATCATCTCGAGCAGATCATCAAGACCCTCGCGCGTCTTCGCGGAGACGGGGCAGAATACCGTGGAGCCGCCCCAGTCTTCAGAGATCAGCCCGTACTCGGACAGCTCCTGCTTGACGCGGTCGACATTGGCGCCGGGTTTATCGATCTTATTCACAGCGACGATGATTTCGACATCCGCCGCCTTGGCGTGATTAATCGCTTCGACGGTCTGGGGCATGACGCCGTCATCCGCCGCTACGACGAGGACGGCAATATCCGTCGCGTTAGCGCCGCGCATACGCATCGCCGTAAATGCCTCATGGCCGGGCGTATCGAGGAACGTGATCTTCCTTCCGTCAATCGATACCATATAAGCGCCGATGTGCTGCGTGATGCC
>DEFE01000034.1:0-16411 GCA_002350625.1 Lachnospiraceae bacterium UBA2860 | reverse complement strand
GAGGTCTTGCCGTGGTCGACATGGCCCATGACACAGACGACCGGCGGGCGGTCCGTCATCTCGGACTCGTCATCCTCAGCCTCGGCGAGCAGCGCGCCGATGACGTCTTCTCTCTCTTCCTTCTCGCAGATGATATCGTGCTCGAGCGCGATTTCCTCAGCCTTCTCGTAGGGAAGCTCATGATTAAGCGTGACCATCTCGCCCTTCATGAAGAGTTCTTTGACGATCTGGGCTCCCGGAATATGCATCTTTTCGGCGAGATCGCGAACCGTGATTCTCTCAGGGACGCGGATCTCCGTGACGACGACCTCATCCTTTTTCTGAGGCGCCTGCGGCGTTTTGTTCTGGAGTGCTTTTGGCACGCGGTTGAACTGCTTTCTGCCGCCCTGGCCGCCTCTGCCTGCCGCCTCGCCGCCGCGGCCGTGCCCGAGCTCCCGTCTCTCTTCGCGGAATCTCTCGCGATCCTTTCCGTCCTTGCGGAAATCTCTCGTCGTCTTGTGGGCGAGCGCACCGTCTCCGGCTGCGGGAGCGGGTCTTCCGCCGCCGCGGCCCTGGAAGGAACCGCCCTGGCCGGGTCTTGGGGCACCGCTTCTGACAGCGGATGTGCCTCTGCCTGCCGCACCCTGTCCGGTGCGACCGGCGCCGTAGGGTCTGTCACCGCCGCGCCCCGCGCCCGGTGCTCCGCTTCTTTGCGCGCCCTGGCCGTAGGATGAGCTGCGGCCGCCTGCCTGAGGACCTCTGCCGCCCTGCGCGCCGCCTCTTGGCCCGCGCGGGGCACCGCTTCTCTCACCGCGCTGCGTGCGCCCCTGAGAGGAGCTCTCCCTCGTCATCTGTGTCCCGTAGGAACGCAGTACGCGGCCGTTGCGGAAACCGGTATCCGCCGGTGCTTCCGCACTCTTAGCCGCCTCCGCTTTCGGAGCCTCAGACTTCGGAGCATCGGTTTTTGGCGCCTCGGTCTTCGGTGCTTCGGCCTTTGCGGTCTCTGCTTTCGAAGGTTCAGCTTTAGCGGTTTCTGCCAGGGCGGGCTCAGCGCTCTTTTCGGCCGCAGAGTGCGCGCCGGTCTCCTCAGCCTTTGTCTCCGGCTGATTCTCCGAAGCTTTCGCTTCGCGTTCCTCGCTCACAGGCGCTTCTTTCGGAGCAGCAGCCTTCGAAGGAGCATCCTTCTTTGCGGGCTCCTGCTTTCCTGCTGTCTCCACCGCCGCGGAAACTGTTTCTTCCTTCACCGGCGCCGCAGACGGAACAAGGCTCTCGAGCGGTTCCGTCTCAGGAGCTTCTGCCGGTGCGATCGGAGCCGGCTTCGCCTGAGATGCCGGTTTTCTCGGCCGTCTCTGCTGCAGCTGGCGCGTCGCGTTCTGCTGGCGGACCACACGCACAATGCCGCTCTTTTTCTTCGGCTTATCCGCATCCGAGGCCGCCTGCGGCTGCTCTTTCTTCGCCTTTTGAGCTTGCCCGGCCTCTTTTTCGTTTGATGCGGCAGGTGCCTCCGGCGCTTTTTCCACAGCACCGAACATCGCGCGGATATTAGCCACCTCGCTGTCCGGTACGGCGCTCACCGCCGTGACCGACTCGTATCCCTTGCCGGTCAGATAGTCGATGATGTCACGGTTGGATTTGCCAACCTCAGACGCCAGATTGTGAACCTTGATTTTTGCCATAAAGTATCTCTCCCTTATTACTCTGATGCTTCTTCACGCGCGGGCTTTCATGCTTCTTCCCCGCACAGAAGGCCTCTGATCGCTTCGGAAAGCTTTGCGTCCGTCACAGCGAGTGACGCGCGGAACTCCTTGCCGACCGTCCGGCCGAGTACCTCCCTGTCAAACAGCTCACAGAAAGGAACTTTGTAGTATTCACACATGTTGCTGAATTTCTTTTTTGTATTTGAAGAGGCGTCGCAGGCGACAACCGCAAGGTAAGCCCTGCCGCTCTTTATTGCCTTTTCCGTGGAAAACTCTCCGCTCTCCACCTTGCCGGCTCTGGCCGAAAGGCCCAGATAACCGCGGATTCTTTCGTCCTTTGTCATGAGGGCTCTCCTCTGAAAAACGGCATTTCTTCAAGTGCCTGATACACCGACTCCGGGACCTTGATCTTAAGCGACCTTGCGAGCACGCCGCTCTTTTCCGCCTTCAGGATACAGTCCCTGTTCCTGCACAGATACGCGCCGCGTCCGTTCAGGCGGCCTTTTTCATCAAAAACCGTCTCGCCTGAGGGAAGACGCACGATCCTGAGCAGCTCCTCTTTATTCCGTTTCTTCCTGCACGCCAGACACGTCCGGGACGGCATCCTCCGGGATGAGTCCGGATTCGTCATAATATTCGTCCTCCCCCTCTTCATAATAGACACCATTTTCATCGAAGTCATCCAGATAGAGGTCGTCGAAGTCACCGGACTCTCTTGCCTGCGTCTCTGACTTGATATCGATCTTGTAGCCGGTAAGTCTCGCGGCAAGACGCGCGTTCTGGCCCTCCTTGCCGATCGCAAGAGAAAGCTGGTAATCCGGAACGATGACCTTGGCGCTTCTCTCATCCGGATCGGCCCCGACCGTGATGACCTTGGCGGGACTGAGCGCATTTTCGATGAGCACGGCAGGATTCTCATCCCAGGCGATGATATCGATCTTTTCGCCGCGAAGCTCTGAAACGACCGCGCCCACACGGCTGCCGTTCATGCCCACGCAGGCGCCGACGGGATCCACATCGGGATCGTTGGACCAGACGGCCATCTTCGTGCGCGAGCCGGGCTCGCGGGAGATTCCCATAATTTCCACCGTGCCGTCGCGGACCTCCGAGACCTCTTCCTCGAAGAGCTTGCGGACGAGATCGGGATGTGTTCTCGAGACGAGAATCTTCGGGCCCTTAGTGGAGTTCTTGACGTCGATCACGTACACCTTCACGCGCTCGGTCGGCTGGAAGCGCTCTGTGCGCACCTGCTCGTTCTCATTGAGCAGCGCGTCCGCCTTTCCGAGATTGATGCAATAGGACTTTCCCTGCATCCTCTGCACGACGCCGGAGACGATCTCCTTCACCTTGCTGTTATACTGATTAAATACCGCGTTCCGCTCCTCTTCGCGGATGCGCTGCAGAATAATATTCTTGGCGTTCATCGTCGCGATGCGGCCAAAAGCTTTGGAATTGATATCCATTGTAATAATGTCGCCGGCCATCACATGCGGATCCGTGCGGCGTGCCTCCTCAAGCGTCACCTGCAGCGTTGCGTCGACGATATGCGCTTCGTCCTCGACCACTTCCTTCTCTGCGGTCACCGTATAGGCGCAGGTCTCCGGATCGATTCTGACGATGATATTGTCATTCTTTCCAAAATGGGACTTGCACGCCGTCATGAGAGACTGCTCAATCGAATCGAGGAGGGATTCCCTGCTGATCCCTTTCTCCTTCTCAAGCAGCTCGATCGCCGCTTTCAGTTCCGTGTTTTCCGTTGCCATGATTACCTCCTTTATGCTTTCGCCTTGTGCCCGAAAGATTAAAAGTCAAATTTCAGACGGATCATTGCCAGATCCTTTTTCGAAAATGTCTTCTCTTCGCCATCGATCAGAACGGCAACAGTCTTATCATCACTGGCGGTCAACGTTCCCGTATACGCCTTCCTGCCGTCCACGGCCCTGAAGAGAGACAGCTCCACTTCGCGGCCGGAAGCATAAGCAAAATCGCGGGGCCGCTTCAGCTGTCTGCCAAGACCCGGAGAGCTCACCTCAAGCGTGTAGGCGTCCTCGATAAAGTCCGCCTCATCGAGCAGCGGATCAAGCCGCCGGCTCACCGCCTCGCAGTCGTCGATCATGACGCCGCCGTCTTTATCGATATAGCACCGCAGGAAGTATTCGCCGCCTTCTTTCACGTATTCCGCGTCTACGGGAACAAGAGAAAGCTCTTTCGTAATTCCTTCAAGCAGTTCCCATGCTTTCTGCTCAACAGCCTCTTTTTTGCTCAAAATATCGCCGAAGCCTCCGGTCCTTATTACAACAGTTTGGAGCGGACGACCGTCCGCTCCAAACCTTATCATCAGTACCTTTGTCAATATAGCACCGCCCTATTTAAAAAGCAAGGATAAAAAGCGGAAAATCTAATATTTTCATGCGTTTTTTCGTTTATTTCCTGCTTTTGGTTCCCTTGCCTCCGCGTTTCGCGGTTTTGAGGCGGTTGAGCGACAGCCGGCTGCCGTGATAATCGATCGTAAACTCTCTGGCATTTTCGAGGAGATAAGCATGCTTCACCGTGCTTCCTGCAGAAAGCGTCATGCCTTTGACGCCGACCGCCGTCTTTTTCAGTTCTGACGCCTCAAGGAGCGCAAACTTGAGGAAGCAGCCGTCCGAGCTCATGAGAACGGCGTATTCCATGTGGTCATCCGGAGAGACCAGGATCAGGCGGTCGCCTTCCTGCAGCTTTGTCGACTGGATCGTGCGCACGGAGGATACGAACTCCGCGCCGCTCGTCCTCTTGACAAAGCCCTTCTCCGTGACGAAGAAGAATTCGCTTTTGACAACCTCGGCGAGCGGACCCGCGTAGAGCAGCTCTTCTTTCGCGGTCTCATAGTTGCTGAGATTGTCGATCGGCACGCCTTTATCTCTGAGCTTCTTCATGGGAACGTCGAGCACCTTGATGGTGTGCATCTTCCCGATGTCCGTAAAAAGAGCGACCTTGTCCGTGTTCATGATGCGGAAGACATATTTGTTGTCCGCATCCGCGGCCTCTTTGTTCTTCTCGTAGACGGATACGTCGAGAAGCTTGGCGTATCCGAAGCGGTCAAGAAGGAACACGACCTCTTCCTCTTCCACCTTCTTCTCCTCGATCACGATCTCCTCCGCGTCCGTAAGGAGCGTGCGCCGCTCTCTGCCGTACGCTTTTTTCATCTCATCGAGTTCGCTGATGAGGAGCTTGGCCATCTCGTCGTGGTCGTCGAGCAGCAGTCTGTACCGCTCAATCTGCTTCTGCGTCTCCGCGTACTCTTTTTCAAGCGCTTCAATCTCAAGGCCGATCAGCTTTACGAGACGCATGTCGAGGATCGCGTTGGCCTGGCGCTCGGTAAACATCAGCATCTCCGCCTCTTCCCGGCTCTTTTTCGAGCGGAAGCGGATTCCCTCCGTCTTGCCCATGACAAGACAGTCAACCGCCATTTTGCGGTTCTTGGATCCGCGGAGAATTTCGATGATCAGGTCGATGACATCGACCGCGCGGATGAGGCCTTCCTGGATCTCTTTCTGTTCGAGGGCTTTCTCAAGCAGGTTGCTGTACTTTCGGTCAGCGATCTCGAAGCGGAAATCGATGTGCGCCTCAAGGATCTGCTTGAGGGACATCGTCTCCGGCCGCCCGCCCGAAACCACGAGCATATTGACGCCGAAGGTATCCTCAAGCTTCGTCTTCTTGTAGAGAAGATTCATGAGGCGTTCAGTGTCCGTCCCCTTCCGGCACTCGATGACGATGCGGATGCCTTCCTTCGAGGACTGGTTGGAAATGTCGACGATATCCGAGGCGAGGCGGGATTCCGCAAGAGCGGCCACGTCGCTCATGAACTTGCCGATGCCGGCGCCGATCATGGTAAACGGGATCTCCGTGATCACGATATTCACGCGGCCGTTCTTCCCTTTTTCGACCTCCGCCTTTCCGCGGATGCGCAGCTTTCCCTGCCCCGTCTCATAGATCTCCGCGATCTCGCTCGCGTTGACAACGAGGCCGCCGGTCGGAAAGTCCGGCCCCGGCAGATACTTCATGAGATCCGCGTTCGACAGATTGTCGTCGAGGATGAGCGCCTTCACAGCCTCGATCACCTCTCCCATGTTGTGGGGCGGGATCGAGGTCGCCATGCCGACGGCGATGCCGTCGGAGCCGCCGATCAGAATGCCGGGAAGCCTCGCGGGAAGCACGGAAGGCTCCCGCTCCGTCTCGTCAAAATTCGGCATGAAGTCGACGATATCCTTGTCGAGGTCCGCGAGGAACACGTCCTCGGTGTATTTTTCAAGGCGCGCCTCCGTATAGCGCATGGCCGCCGCGCCGTCTCCCTCGATCGAGCCGAAATTGCCGTGGCCGTCCACGAGGACTCTGCCCTTCTTGAATTCCTGCGCCATGACCACCAGCGCGTCGTAGATCGAGCTGTCGCCGTGCGGGTGGTACTTGCCCATGGTGTCGCCGACGATACGCGCGCACTTTCTGTAGGGGCGGTCGGATCTCGTGCCGAGCTGCCACATGTCGTAGAGGACGCGCCGCTGTACGGGCTTCAGCCCGTCGCGCACATCCGGCAGGGCGCGCGAGACGATGACGGACATCGCGTAGTCAATATAGTTTTTCTGCATGATCTCGGAATAATCCGTGCGGATAATCCGATCCTCGGTTCTTACCATGTCTCCCTCATTCTATGCGTTTATCAGATATCAAGCTCAGCGTCGCGCGCATGTTCATAGATAAAGGCGCGCCGCGGCGGCACATCCGTTCCCATCAGCACATCCGTGATGTCATTGGAAAGCCCGGGATCATCGATCTCTATCCTGCGGAGTCTCCGCGTCTCCGGGTTCAGCGTCGTCTCCCACAGCTGCTCGGGATCCATCTCTCCGAGTCCCTTATATCTCTGAAGCGTAAACTTCTTATCCTTGTGCTTCTTTCTGTACTGCTCGAGCGCCTTGTCGTCGTAGAGGTATTCTCCCTCTCCTTTCGCGGGGATCACTTTATAGAGCGGCGGCATCGCGACATAGACGTGCCCCTCGTTGATCAGCTCCGGCATATAGCGGTAGAACAGCGTAAGGAGCAGCGTCCCGATGTGGGCGCCGTCCACGTCGGCGTCCGCCATGATAATAATCTTGTCGTAGCGGAGCTTGGAGATGTCAAAATCATTGCCGTAGCCTTCAGAAAATCCGCAGCCGAAGGAAGTGATCATCGTCTTAATCTCTGCGTTGCCGAGGACCTTGTCGATGCTGGCTTTCTCGACATTTAAGATCTTGCCGCGGATCGGCAGGATGGCCTGATAATCGCGGTCTCTCGCGGTTTTGGCGGATCCGCCGGCTGAATCACCCTCCACGATGAAGATCTCGCATTTTGACGGATCCTTCGAGATGCAATTGGCAAGCTTCCCGTTCGTGTCAAAGGAAAACTTCTGTTTCGTCAGAAGATTGCTCTTCGCTTTCTCGGCCGTCTTGCGGATCTTGGCGGATCTCTCCGCACAGCTCAGGATGTTCTTGAGCGCCTCAAGATTCCTGTCAAAGTAGTGGGGCGCCTCTTCACTGACGACTTTGGCGGCGACGCGCGCCGCATCCGGATTATCCAGCTTTGTCTTCGTCTGTCCCTCAAAGCGGGGATCCGGATGCTTGATGGAGACGACGGCCGTCATGCCGTTTCTGATATCCGGCCCAGTAAAATTGGCGTCTTTTTCTTTCAGCACGCCGATCTCGCGGGCATAGGTGTTCATGACCTGCGTAAATGCCGTCTTGAATCCCGTGAGATGCGTGCCGCCGTCCGCGTTATAGATGTTGTTGCAGTAGCCCATGACATTTTCATGAAACTCGCTGACATACTGAAAGGCGACCTCCACCTCGATGCCCTCGTCCGAGCCGCGCAGATAGATCGGCTCGGAGACGGTCTCCTTGTTCCTGTTGAGGTCCCGCACGAAGCCGATGATGCCGTCGGGCTCGCTGAAGGTGATCTCTTCAGGCTCTTCCTTGCGCAGATCCCGGAACAGAATCGTGAGCGCCGGGTTGAGATATGCCGTCTCGTGAAGTCTCGATTTGACTTCTGTCGCCGAAAAGCGCGTCACGTCAAAGATCTCCGGATCCGGCGTGAAATTCACGCGCGTGCCGGTCTCCTTGGTTTTGCCTAGAACGGGAAGCAGTCCGTTCACGAGCGGCATGTCCGCAGTGCCGCGGCTGAAGTGATCATGATGGATCGCGCCGTCCCGCTTGATGATGACATCCATGTCGGTCGAGAGCGCGTTGACGACGGAGGAGCCGACGCCGTGCAGCCCTCCGGAGGTTTTGTATGCGCTGTTGTCGAACTTCCCGCCCGCGTGCAGCGTCGTATAGACGAGCCGCTCCGCCGGCATGCCCTTTTCATGAAGCCCGACGGGAACGCCCCGCCCGTCGTCCTCGACCGTGCAGGAGCCGTCCCTCTCAAGTGTCACCGTGATATGTTTGCAGAAACCCGCGAGATGCTCGTCGACCGCGTTGTCGACGATCTCATAGATCAGATGATTGAGCCCCTTCCGCGAAGTGCTCCCGATATACATACCGGGACGCATGCGCACGGCTTCGAGCCCCTCGAGCACCTGGATGCTCGACGCATCGTAAGTCGTTTTCTTTGCCATAAAACATATACCCCCCGCACAGGCACACCTGCCACAAGATATGGTGTGCTTGGCGAGGGCATTATACCATTTCGAACACGCGTTTGCAAGTCCAAAGAATCGGCGCCGGCATTTCCGTCCTGCGCTTATTCCGGCTTATGCATGAGCCTCGGGAAGCGGTTCCTCCTTCCTTTCCATAAACGATGCAAGCGTCTCATAGAGCCGCTCAGGTTCAACCGGCTTGAAGAGATGTGCGTCCATGCCCGCAGCGAGCGAGCGCTCCACATCCTCGTCAAATACGTTGGCCGTCATAGCGATGATGGGGATGGTGCGTGCGTCGGGCCTTGCCATTTCCCTGATGGCGCCTGCGGCGCTTAAGCCGTCCATGACCGGCATCCGCACATCCATTAAAATGGCGTCGTAATATCCTTCCGGATGCTCCGCAAACATCTGCACGGCTTTTTCTCCGTCCGGCGCATGCTCCGAAAGCACATCCTCCATCTCCAGAAGATCCGCGAGGATTTCCGCGTTCTGCTCGACGTCCTCCGCCATCAGCACGCGTCTCCCTGAGATGAGCTGTGAGATTTTCTCCCTTGCGTACGCCGTCTCCTCCAGTTCTTCCGCCGCGTCAAGACGCCGCTCGGAAGTTCCCAGCGTCACTGTGACAAAGAAGGTGGTGCCGACTCCTTTTTCACTCTCAACGCGTATTTCCCCGCCCATCATCTCCACGAAATTTTTCGTGATGGCCATGCCGAGGCCGCTGCCGCCGTAGCGGTTGGTAGAGGTGGCGTCCTCCTGAGAGAATGCCTCGAAGAGCTTGGGGATGAAGGCTTTGTCCATGCCGATGCCGGTGTCGCGCATGACAAAGCGCATGGTGCACACATCGCCCTCACGCGCGGTCTGCTCCACAGTCAGGGTCACGTCGCCCGGGGCGTCGGTAAACTTGACGGAGTTTCCGAGGATGTTGATGAGCACCTGCTTGAGCTTCATATCGTCGCCGAAGTAGTAGTCCCCTACCCGGCCCACGATCTGGCACTCATAGTGCAGGCCCTTGTCCTGGCACTGGCCGTTGATGATGATGTTGATCTGNNAGGCCGCTGCCGCCGTAGCGGTTCGTGGCGGAGACGTCCTCCTGCGAAAATGCCTCAAAGATTTTCGGAATATAATCTTTGTCCATGCCCGCGCCGGTGTCCTTCATGGAAAAATGCAATGTCGCAGCGCTGTCGGTCCTCGCCGTCTCCATCACGCTGAGAATCACTTCCCCCGGAGGATCGGTAAATTTGACAGAGTT
Source organism: Lachnospiraceae bacterium UBA2860 (assembly GCA_002350625.1). GTDB lineage: Bacteria > Bacillota > Clostridia > Lachnospirales > Lachnospiraceae > Chordicoccus. The sequence goes on along the minus strand of DEFE01000034.1, from coordinate 6,846 downwards.
TCCCAGAATATTGATCAGAATCTGTTTCAGCTTCATGTCGTCGCCGACATAATAATCACTCAGGTTCTCATCGGTGCGGCACTCATAGACGAGTCCCTTGTCCGCACACTGGCCGCCGATCATGATATTCACCTGCTTCAGGATTTCCCCGATAGAGAACTCCTCGCTCTTTAATACCATGCGGCCGGATTCGATGCGGCTCATGTCAAGGATGTCGTTGATCAGCCCGAGAAGATGCTTTGCGCTCGCGCCGATCTTCTCCAGATGATCCCTGGTCCTTTCTGTCAGGTCCTCGTCCTTTAATGCGATATTGTCAAGTCCGATGATCGCGTTCAGCGGCGTGCGGATCTCATGGCTCATGTTGGAGAGAAAGCTTGACTTGGCAAGACTTCTCTCTTCCGCGAGAACCTTCTCCACCTCCGTCTGCTTCTCACGTCTTTGAATGATCGTATAGATCACGAGAAGAATAAATAAGGAGACGACGACGAGAGCGGTCTGAATGAAGGAGCTTGTATTCAGCTGCCGCTCGGCAGCAAGCAGTTCATGGTCAATCGCCGCGTTCGATGCTTCAGTCTCTCCCGCCGCCTCATGCGTTCTGTCAGCAGCTGCTCCCTCATCAGCATACGCATGGATGCTCGCGGAGGCCTGATCGAAAGAAGCAGACATGGACTGGCGCCTCCAGACACTGGAGGTGAAGATAATGAGCGCGAGCAGCACGACCCAGGCCACGATGGAGCGCCCCATCCGGTGCTCTTTGTCTCTTTTAAGGACAAAGAGAAAGCAGGCAAATCCCAGAATGCCCCACGCGGCGAGTATCAGATAAGATTCCGTGGAAAGTGTTTTTACGGCGATCAGGTTCGGGATCAGAAATTCCAGCGCAAAGAGGACAGATACGGCCACGCCGATGCCGCCTATGATGAAATAGCCTTTTTTCCCTTCGATGCGCGCCGTTCTTAAGGCACAGGCAGAGGCGAAGGCGTAAGCGATCGTCGCGCCGATCGTCGTCACGTCGACGATCCAGCTGATGGCCGTTCTGCCGAAGAAAGGCAGAATCATTGAAACGCATAAGATGGTGAGCACGGCTTTCACGGGCACCATATGCTTCCGCTCGCCCATCCACGCCGGGAGCATCCCGTCATCAGACAGTGCGGCAAGAAGACGGCTGAGGGCGATATAATTGCCGATCAGCCCTGTGAAAATGGCGCCGAGCGCCGCGAGGCTCAAAAAGACGATTCCCGCGCGGCCAAGCGCAGACTTCGCTGCAAAAAAGGCCGGCTGCGAGAAGATTCCCTGATAGGTGCCGAGCTGATCGATGTAGGCCTCCCAGGAGCTGCTCCCTTCCGGAAGAAAAGAAACAGAAATAAGGATGAGAAATACATACGCCGCACAGGCCGCAGCGATGGCACATGCCATGATGCGGAAGGATTTCTTCAGCGAAAATGCCGCCTCTCCCGCCGAGTGAGAAATCGACTCAAAGCCCACATAAGCCCAGGGGGCCAGAGAAAACATGGTAAAAATACCGCCGAAATGACTGCGGCCGGACGGGTATGGCGGTTCATAGGCCGCCGTGCCGCCGCTTTTTGCAAATGTCGCAGCGAAACAGATCACCACAAAAACAAGCAGGATGCCTGCCATCAGGATCTGCGTCCGCACGGCTAAGCGCCTTCTCAAGCAGATCAGCGCGGCGATGAGAAGAGATATCTCGGCGAGCATGATCTCGCCCAGATAGATGTGGAATCCGGCAATCTCATATTCAAAGCCGAACTGGAAGGTACTGCCGAGCACGGTTCTTGCGATGAGCGGAAGCGCCGTGGCATTTGCCCAGATGATCGCGATATAAGTGAGGATCAGAAACCACGCGCACAAAAACCCGTGGTCATAGCCGAAGCATTTCTTGGTATATGTATAAGTCCCGCCGCCGTCCGGATAGTGACCCATCAGGTAATGATAATTGACGGCCAGAATCAGCATCGCGACGGCGCCGAGGATAAGGCCGGCTGCAGCTCCGGCCGGTCCGCCGATCGGAAGAAAGGTCGAGCCGGGCATGACAAAAGCCCCCCAGCCGACACAACAGCCGAATGCAAGCGCGAACGCGCCAAGAGAAGACAGATAAGATGTGCCTCCGGCTGCCTTTGCCTTTTCATTGCTCTCCTGCATGCTTCTCTTCCTCTTTGTGGATTAGTTCTCTTCGTAAGCTCTTATTCCGTCTGAAGTGCGCTCATAAAGCGCTGCGATCGCAGCAATTTTCTCTTTTACTTCCTCATCCGTCATCTTCCGTACGCTTCCCGGGCGAAATTCCTCCGCTATTTCGGACGCTGCGTTGGAAAGCTTCATGAGGCCGAGATTGCCGCACACGCCCTTCGCGGCGTGCGCGCTCTCAAAGAGCTGGACTGCATCAAATGCAGCCCCGGCCGCAAGCAGCTTGTCGATCACGCCGTTATTGGTCAGTTTGCGGATATGCTTATCGATCAGTTTATCCATTCTGAGCACGCGCAGTGCTTTTTCATAATCGCCGTCAATTGTCTCGTAAAGTTCTGCAAGTGTCATGCTTCACGCCTCTCTTTCCGTCGTCTGTTCTCTCTCAATCAGTTTTTCAAACTCTTCTGCCGGCAAGGGCCTGGAAAAATAGAAGCCCTGCACAAGATCGCATCCCGCATCCTTAAGAAGAGCCAGCTGTCCTTCACTCTCCACGCCCTCCGCGACCACGAGCACGTCCAGATAGGACGCTATGTCGATGATGAGCTTTACAAGGCGCAGATCCTTCTCGCTGTATTCAATATTCCGCACGAACTTCATATCCATCTTCAGCACGTCGACGGGCATGGAGGAAAGCATGTTGAGGGATGAGTAGCCGGAGCCGAAGTCATCCATCTCCACGTCGAAGCCAAGATCCCGAAGCCTGCTGACTTTTTCAAGCAGCAGATTGGCGTTGTCCGTACACGCCGATTCCGTCACTTCGAGCTTCAGGTCGCTGAAGCGGAGCCCATTATCTTTAACCAGGAGCTGCAGCCTGTCCGTAAGCGCCGGATCATACATATCCGCGCGGGACAGATTCACTGAAATCGGAAGGGTCACATGGTACATATCCCGCCACCTGGCCGCCTGCTGCGCCGCCTCCTGCCACACAAAGCTGTCTATGATGCTGATCAGGCCGTTTCCCTCGAAGAGAGGGATGAACTCACTTGGAGAGATGAGTCCCATGTCCGGATGATTCCAGCGGATCAGCGCTTCCGCGCTGGAGAGCCGCGGCGGATTCGTGCGGATATCATACTTCGGCTGATAGTACACTTTAAACTGCTTCTTCTCGACCGCCTGGCGCAGATCGTCGAGGAGCCGCTGGTTCAGGTGTTCTCTTTCCCGCATGCTTTCATCATAGATCAGCACCGGATGCTGGTAGTTTCCGCGCACCATGTTGCAGGCGGCTCTCGCCCTGTCAAAGGTCTGGACGAGACTTAACCCCTCCTGATAGGGCATCACTCCCATGCGCAGGTGGATTCTGACACTGTCGTAGATCTCGTGGACTCTGTTCTGGAAGCGGGCAAGGAGCGCGCCGTAATCCGGCTGCTGCGCACAGTAGATATAGAAACGGTCAGCCTCGGAGCGGCTGGCAATTCCCTCCGTCTCCGACAGAAAGCTTCTGATCTCCTCACCGAGGGCTTTAAGGACCTCGTCGCCGAAGTGTCGGCCGTTCAGCTCATTGATGATATGGAACTGCTCGATATTCATCACGATGGCGTCCATGCGCGTGTCGCTGTGGTACAGATGGAGCCGCTTCGCGTATTCGAAGAAAAAGCTTCTGGTATACAGCTGTGTCAGCCGGTCGTGCTCCGCGGCGGAAATCAGCTTCCGGCCTTCACTTAGCTCGATGATTCTTCCCGCGCGGGCGATGACAACCTCCGGCAGATCGAATGGCTTGGTGATGAAATCAGCCGCGCCCTCCTCCAGCGCCTCAAGTTCCGCATTCTTGTCCGCAGTGAGCACAATGATCGGGATTTTGCTGAGCTGCTCGTCCTGACGGACGGCCTTAAGAACGGCAAAGCCGTCCATTACCGGCATCATCAGGTCAAGCAGCACGAGGGACAGGTCGTCTATATGCTCCCGCATGAGCGCAAGCGCCTCCTGTCCGTTCTCGGCGAAGATAAGGTCGTAATCATCCTCAAGGATGACGCCGATCGCATCTCTGTTGAGCTCCTGGTCATCGACCACCAGCACCAGCTGAGGGCGCTGCATCTGCTTCCCTTCGATCATCTTCCGTCTCTCCTCGATGATGAACTATTCTGTATACACAGCTGCAACGTATAATAAAGGAAATCCGCATCGGTCGGTTTCGACAGATGCGCGTTCATTCCCGCTTCTTTTGTCTGCTCCATATCGCTGGCAAAGGCATTTGCCGTGAGCGCGATGATCGGGATTACAGAAGCATCGGGGCGGTCAAGGGCACGAATGCGCCGCGTGGCTTCGAGCCCGTCCATGACGGGCATGCGCAGGTCCATGAGAATGGCGTCATAATAAGACGCGGCGGATTCTGAAAACATCCGCACGGCCTCTTTGCCGTTGACGGCGTGATCGGATAAAGCGCCCTCCAGTTCCAGAAGGTCCGCGACGATCTCGGCATTTTCGTCAATGTCATCCACGATCAGGATACGCTTTCCTTCAAGTGAGACCGGCGCAGCTTCATCCTTGGTTTCCCGGGACACCTCGTCGTCAGAAGCTATGCGCAGCGGGATCGTCACGGCAAAGACAGAGCCGACATTTTGCTTGCTCTCGGCGATGATCCTGCCGCCCATAAGCTCCGTCTTGTTTTTCGCGTTCGCAAGGCCGAGGCCGTTGCCTCCGTAACGGCCCGTCGGACTTTCATCCTCCTTAGAGAACATGTCAAATGCTTTCGGCAGGAACTCCGGGCTCATGCCGATCCCGGTATCGCTCACTGTGAAGCGGATCTCCGCGGTCGTCCCGTCGTCGGAGTATTTCTCGGCGGAAAGCCCCACCGAACCCGGAACATCCGTAAATTTGACCGCATTGTCTAAAAGGGACATCAGCACCTGCTTCAGCAGCATGGCGTCTCCGATGTAAGCGTCCCCTGTCCCGGAAATCTCCGTCTTAAAGCTGAGTCCTTTTTCTTCACACTGAGTGCCGGCGATGGCATTGACCTGGGAGAGCATTTCGTTTAAAGAAAATGGCTCCTCTTTAACCTTCAGCTCTCCGCTGTTCATCTGTTGAAGATCCAGCGTGTCGTTGATGAGTCCGAGGAGATGTTTTCCGCTCTGCTCGATCTTCTGAAACTGATTTCTCGTCTCCGGCGCAAGCTCCGGGTTCTGCAGGGCAATTCCCGTAATGCCGAGGATGACATTCATCGGGGTGCGCATCTCGTGGCTGATGCCGGCAAGCAGACTGCTCTTTATGCGGCTGCTCTCCTCCGCGGCCTTCAGCTCACCCTCCATCTTCTCATTCTGTATAATGCGCTCCGTGATGTCCATGAGGAGCCTGTAGATGACAAAGACGAAGATACTGCCGCCGAACAGAATTCCCGCAATGATCAGATCGGGTTTTCCGAAGATGCCGACCAGGAGATAGCCGATCAAAAAAAGAACGAGCAGCACAATAGGAATATAGAGAATGCGGCTCTCCTTGCCCCATTTCTCTCTCCCTTTCACGTAGCGCGCAAAGTGCACAAACCCGTAGATGTTGTACACCATAAGAATACTGCCGAGATATACCATGCCGTAGATAATGATATTCATAATCTGTACCGGCCTCCGTTCAAAAAACATAACTGCATACACAGTTCAGTTTAGCATAAGACAGGGCGCAATGCAAAGACGTGAACACTTAAGTGCCGCCGCCTTACTTGCAATGCTTTTTCTGTTCAACTATACTTTATGAAACGGACATTCCCTTTGGAAAGGACGAATCGGAGGAACGGATATGACGCCTGATTTTAATGACGAGAAGATGCTGCGGACGCGTTTCAGACAGGAGACTTTTTCTGTCATTATCTGCAATATAGCGCTGCTTACGGTCATCCTGAGCCCCGGCGGCGATTTTTCCATGACTGCCAGAATCGGATTTGCCCTCGGCCTGGTCCTGCTGGACGCCATATACGCGGTCATGCGCGTCCGCTTCAGGGGCAACCCGAACGCGCTCAAGGAAAACCGCACCTACCGGACGCTCTACTACGTCTCCTGGATCATGGTCGGCATCGCGATCCTGCTCGTGATCTTCCACTCGCTCGGCTACTTCAGAAAGAAGGTTTCCTTCTCCCTCATCAGACTGGATTTCAGCGCTGAGGCCGCTGAAGGATTTAATGCGCCGGCACACGGCGCGGATGAAGCCTGGGCTTCTCAGCTGAAGCTCGTCGAATCGCCGGAAGCCCTCTCAGAGATACTCCACATGGTCGATCCTTCCGGAGAAAACACCGCGGCAGCGGTCTCCGAATACGAATCGGCCTTCTTTGAAAAGAATCTCATCGGCTGCGCCCTGCTCTCAACAGGTCATACGGCCGGGAGGATCGCGGCTGACTCCGCGGAAGATTCTGACGCCGGAAAGAATGCGCTGCAGATAAAAATCTTCTTCTATCCCTCAGGCGCCGAAGAAGGCGAAACGTATGATTACCTTTTCTTTGCGGAGATCCCGCGGGACCTCGCGGAGAAATATGATTCCTATCCCGTATCTGTCGAAACGCAGTCATGACTTGTGTATCAGGTCTCTTTTCACCAAACTAAGCATATATAGTAATATCGGCGCAGCAACAGAACCATGTTCTCTCTTTGCTCCGCTCCCTTCACGTACTTGCAGACTGCGATTTCAAGCTCTGCAAAAACCGCTCGGCCCCGCCGAGGGGCGCTT
>DEFE01000024.1 GCA_002350625.1 Lachnospiraceae bacterium UBA2860 | reverse complement strand
ACCCTGTAGGAGGTGAGGACGTACGGCGGAAGCTGCGTGATTTCACCTCTTGCTTGAAATTTGCAAAATATTAGACCGTAAGAAAAAGACCGCCTTCGCGGTCTTTTCTTGCGGTTGCAATATCTTACATCAGTCGAAGGACGCCGATCACTTTTCCCAAAATGGTGAGATCTTTCTTCACGATGATCGGCTCCATAGAGGCATTCTCAGGCTGCAGACGGAAGTAACCTTTTTCTTTGTAGAAGGTCTTCACCGTGACGGAATCATCGATGAGAGCCACCACCATATCCCCGTTTCTCGCCGTATTTTGCTGTGCGACCAGCACGAGGTCACCGTCGAGGATGCCGGCCTCGATCATGCTTTCCCCTTTAACCTTCAGCATAAAGATCTGCTTATTCGGCAGATACTCCGACGGAATAGGGAAGTAGCCGTCGATGTGCTCCACGGCGAGGAGCGGCTGCCCGGCGGCGACGGTTCCGATCATCGGGACGTTCACGACTTCCCGGCGCGTCAGATTGAAGCTGTCATCGACGATCTCGATCGCCCGGGGCTTTGTGGGATCCCTGCGGATATAGCCGTTTTTCTCCAAAGAGGAGAGATGTGCGTGAACGGACGAGGTGGATTTCAGGTTCACCGCCTCGCAGATATCACGTACGGCCGGTGGATATCCTTTATTTAATATTTCACTCTTGATGAACTCGAGGATTTCTCTCTGCTTTGCAGAAATGCTGCCGTATGACATAAGCACCTCCCGCTTCCGCAAGTGCGGTCTGCTGATTTTATTCTGAATTTCTGAATTTACTTTACCACAGAATGCCGCGCCGTGCAAACAAATATTCGAAACAAATGTTCGAATATTTGTTGACAAACATATGTTCCTGCAGTATGATCAGATCAGAACAAACGTTCGCACGGAGCAGGAGATGAGAGATATGAGGAGCAGAAGAGCAGCAGCGATAAAACAGGCAAAACGACATTTTCACAGGATGATCTGTGCTGCAGTCCTGTTATCTATGATTCTCACATCAGCACTTTTCATCGGACTCAGACTTTCCGAGAGAACAGCCGCTGCTCAGGGTATGGAAGAGACTCGTGTCAAGTGCTACAGGAGTATGCTGATCGAACGGGATGACAGTCTGTGGTCGATTGCGGAGCGGGAAATGAGCCGGGATTGGAGTGATCCGCGAGCCTTTATCAGTGAAGTAATCGAAATCAACGGTCTTAGCGGATCAGAGATCAAAGCAGGAAACTATTTGATCCTCCCTTATTATCTTTAGTCCCCTTTGTTCGCCCGACAGCGAATCCCCAATCGCTGTTTCCCTTACCTGGGCGACATAATCATATTATGACAACTTGGTCCGTGCACGGCCAGGCTGTTGAAAGCTTCTTCCCATGGGCGCTGCAGTTGGAAAACGATTGCAGCGCTTTTTAGTTTCTGAAATGCCACTTGCACCTTTAAGGAAAAGAAGGTAGACTATCAATATATTATGAAAATGTTAAGAAATCATTTCGGGTACGTAATATATATGAGTATTTGTAAAGAGAGAAAACAAAAAGCAAATCGCGTTTTCCGCCGCATGATACTTACGGCAGCCATATGCTTCATCTTTCTTATGTCCGGAGCGGCTGCAGCGGAAGCGAAGACCGCCTCAGAGATTACGAAGGCTGATTTTATCAAGGCTGTGGCGGCAGTGGCCAGGTATGCGAGAGTCAACAATTATACTTATGGTGATTCCCGCACCGAGATTCCGACCCAGGATAAAAAGATCAGCTGTGACCGGCTGATTGCCAGAGCTCTGTGGGACCTCGGATTCAGGGACCAGCCGGTCGGCGGCATCACCGTCGGCAGCATGATTTCCTACCTGCGGTCGCATGGTTTCACGGAATCGACAAATCCTGCAGATATCGGTTATGGCTCGATCGTTATCGTCAAAGTCGGCTCAGTCAGCTACTGGAGCCACACTTTTGTCACGGAGAGCTATGATCCTTCCACGAGGATATCTGTGAAGTATGACTGCGGCACGCAGTCCAGGATCAATGCGGCACAGCCTTTCCGCAATGAACCCTGGTATTATCAGAACACTGTGCTGATCTTTAATATTCCGGAAGCTCTCCATGTGACGTCTGTCAGCTTTGATACGAATGACGCGGTAATGCTGCCGGGGCAGAGCTTTCAGATCAATGCCTCCGTTCAGCCGGAGACAGCGACAAACCGCACGGTGAAATGGGTGTCCTCGGATCCGAATGTGGCTTCAGTGAGCGATACCGGCGTCGTGAAGACGCTTGCGCCGGGAAAAGCAGTGATTGAGGCAGTTTCAGCGGATTCCGGCGTGAAGGCGTCCTGCAGCGTCGAGGTGCTGGAGGTTCCGGTAACTAAGGTCAAACTGAACAGAAGAACGAAGACAATCAGTAAAAACAGCTCGTTCCGCCTGCGCGCGACGGTTGCACCTGCTGACGCGACGAATCGAACAGTTGTTTTTATATCAAGTAAGCCGCGAGTTGCTTCCGTGACGCAGGACGGCACGGTCATCGGCCTGAGATCCGGAACGGCTAAGATCACGGCCAGAGCGGGTAAAAAACAGGCCGTCTGCAGCGTGACAGTGAAGTATGTGCCGGTCCAGTCCGTTTCCATGCGGAAGACGCTCACGCTTAAGGTCGGAAAATCATTCTGGCCCAAGGTGAAGATCCGGCCGTTAAATGCGAGCGATACGACTTTGATCTGGAAATCCTCTAATAAACGCGTTGCAAAGGTCAGTGAAAAGGGAGGAATTACGGCGCTCAGAAAGGGACGGGCAGTCATCACCGTAATCACAAAAAGCGGCAGAAGAAAGGCACAGTGTGTCGTGACCGTGAAATAAGAGAAATAGATCTATTCGCCAAACCGCAGTTTAACGAATAGATTGTGCTTGCATCAAGGGGCTCATTTTGCTATGATGTTCTGAAGATGCAGGCACTTTTTTATTTGTGTTTCACGGCTTTTGCATGCTTGTGCCTCAATAGCCGTTCATCAGTTCAGTTGAAAGGAATACAATATATCAATGTACAATCTCATTGCCGGACGTGGTTTTTCTTTCTTTCTCCGCAGGATGCTTACAGCAATTCTTATGTGCTGTATGTTCTGCGCTTTTTCTGCGGCTGCTGTTTTCGCATCCGGTTCTTTCCATAAAGATGTATCGCTGTCTTCTCTAAGCAACTATTCAGACCTGTCCGAGTCCGGGAATACGCAGATCAAAGCGCTGCGCGTCACCGGAGACAAAACGTATTACACGGCCAGTGTCGTCATAAGAAAAGGAAAACCTCTCTGGGTTGTCATCGGCGACTCCTACTGTACCAGCGCCCCGTTTTTACCCAGAATGACAATGGATCGCCTGAAGGTCAGTAAAAAAGGCGGTTCTTTTATGGCGAGCTGTCACGGCGGTTTCGGTATAGGGGAGCCGGAAAGGAATTTTCACACACTGCTCATGGAACTGCCTGCGTCTGATGACGTCACCGATGTTCTGTTCTTCGGCGGGATCAGAAATGATTTCATGTGCACTAAGCCTTCCGTGATGTCAGCCTTCCGCAAACTGATCATCGCTGCAAAAAAAAGGTACCCGAACGCCCGCATCATGTACGCGGCCGGAAACTGGCAGGCGAATAAATCAAAGGGGTTATCAGAAGCCCAGACCAAAGCGTGTCAGAAACAATTGCGTCAAAGACTTAAGTGGTATAAAGAGGCCTGTAAAAAGAACGGCGTTTATTATCTGAGCATCGAAAAGACGTTTAGAAAAAGGAATAATAGGAAGTTTTTTGCTGAAGACGGACATCATCCCAGCACAAAGGGCAAGAAACTCCTGTCTCAGGCCCTGACCAAGGCCATAAGCAAACTGGACCGCACGACAAAAGTCCAGAAGATCGTCCTCAATGTATCTGCAGATCTCTCGCTTGCACCGGGGGAAACATTCAGCATCAAGCATGAATGCTCTCCCACAAAAGCTTTACATAAAGATGTTATGTATACCTCCTCCGATCCTTATATCTGTTCTGTAAATCAGGACGGGCTTTTGACAGCGCTTTCTCCGGGAAATTGCCGGATCACCTGTACAGCGCTGGACGGTTCCTGCACATCGGCCTCCTTTATGGCGACTGTAGAGGCTCCGCTTCCCGATCAGATCAACAAGGGAGAGCCGGCAGTCACGGATCCGGAAAAAACAGGAGAAACGAAGGAGAATCCGACTGAAAATCCTGAGGAAAAGACGGAAGAAAGTCCGACTAAAAATCCAGGAGAAAAGACGGAGGAAAGCCCGACGGAAAATCCCGGGGAAAAGACAGAGGAAAATCCGACTGAAAATCCAGGAGAAAAGACGGAGAAAAGCCCAACGGATAATCCTGAAGAAAAGACGGAGGATGCGGCATAAGATATGAGCGCCAGAGTGACCTATCACGAACAGAGCGACAGAAATAATATTCTTCGTCTCAGAGAGATCCTCGCTACTCTCCCGCCTTTTGCCAAAGAATATTTCAGGGCCGTTGAGCCGACGACAAGCACGCGCACGCGTATTTCCTACGCCTATGATGTGCGCGTGTTTTTGCAGTTTCTGAAAGAAAGCAATCCGCTCTATCGAAGCAGAGATCTCACCGAATTTAAGCTCTCCGACCTCGAAAATGTGACTGCCCAGGATCTTGTCGAGTACATGGAGTATCTGAAGCTGTACAGCGCCCGCGAGAATGCCTCAGGACGCGAGGAAATACAGACCAACGGGGAAAGAGGCCTGAAGAGGAAAATGTCGTCTCTGAGGAGCTTCTACGCGTTCTACTACCGTCACGAGATGATTACCGCAAACCCGACGGTGCTCATCGATATGCCGAAGATCCACGAGAAGACGATCGTTCGTCTTGATGCCGGCGAAGTGGCGGCGCTTCTTGACTACATAGAAAACTGCGGGGAAAGCCTGACGGGCCAGGCCGCCGCCTACTATCAGAAGACAAAGGAACGTGACCTCGCGCTCATCACGCTTCTTCTCGGCACGGGCATCCGTGTCTCCGAATGCGTGGGACTTGATATTGAAGACGTGGATTTTCGCGAGAATCGTCTCAAGATTGTGCGGAAAGGCGGAAATGAAGCCTATGTCTACTTCGGACAGGAAGTGGAGACGGCGCTTCGCCGCTATCTGGATGTGCGCGCGGGGATTGAGCCGGCCGCCGGCCATGAGCACGCACTCTTCTATTCCGTGCAGCGAAAGCGCATGAATGTGCGCTCCGTCGAAAACCTGGTGGAGAAGTACGCCTCTTCGGTGACGACGACAAAGAAGATCACCCCGCACAAGCTGCGCAGCACCTATGGCACGGCCCTCTACAGGGAGACCGGAGACATCTATCTTGTTGCCGACGTGCTCGGACACAAGAATGTGGATACGACGCGCCGTCACTATGCGGCGATGGATGATGACAGAAGAAGAAGCGCCGCATCTGCTGTGCATCTGCGGCGCGATTAGACATTTTTAGAAAATCGCGATAAAACAAATCAATCTTCAAAATTCTGCTTATCTGTGTCGCCGGATCCGGCGGCATTTTCTTCTTCAAAATAGGCAGATTCCGCCGGCTCTCCGGAAGAAGTGCCGCGGATCACTCTGTCCTCTTCTTCGATCTGCTCGTAAGTGCGGTCCCAGGTCCGGCCTTCGATCGGCATCTCAAATTGCTTCAGATCCTCGCTTCGTCTGCGGATTCTCACATAGAGGCCGTTGCCGAATTCGGCGTCGGATTCCTCCTCGAATCTCCCGCTTATGGGATTGATCTGCTGGACATAGTGATAGGACTCGAGATCGCCGGGAAGGTTCTTCTTTTTCGTCCTACGGAGGATGCCTGTCTGTGCAAGCGCCATGATGACGGCGCAGAGCGGCACGCCGACCACCATGCCGGGAACCCCGAAGAAGCCGCCGCCGATCAGAATGGAAAGAATCACCATATAGCTGGAGACGCCGACCGAGGTACCAAGAATCTTGGGCCCGAGGAAGTTGCCGTCAAACTGCTGCAGGCAGAGGATAAAAATGATAAAGATCAGCGATTTAATGGGACTGACCACGAAGATCAGAACCGTACACGGGATGGCTCCGATGAAAGGCCCGAAGAACGGAATGATATTGGTCACGCCGACCACGACGGCGATGAGGATCGTATACGGCATTCTCATGATCAGGCAGGCCAGATAACAGATGAGGCCTATGATCAGGGAATCGATGATTTTACCGATCAGGAAGCCGCCGAATTTCTCATCCGCAAAACGCAGCGTGTGCAGCAGGCGGTTAGCCTTCTCCACGGGAAGAATCGCATAGACAAAGCGGCGGAACCTGGCAAGCATCCCCTCTTTGGCGATGAGGATATATAGAGAGATGATGATGCCGAGAAGGATATTCTTCATGAAGGTCATGAAGTCCACGACGCTGCTCGTGAGATAGGTGGCCAGAGAGTTGATCTGAGGCACCATTTCCGACGAAAACCAATCTTCCACGGAGCTGACGGCATTTCCGAGAAATGCCGCCGTCTGCTCGTCGAGCTCCGGATTGTGAAAGGTATCGTTGATGAAGCGGTTCACGTTGTCTGCATAGGTCTGGTAGTTCAGCACGATGTTCCGGATGCTGTGAATGAGCTCCGGAATGATGCTTGAGATGATCAGATACAGGATGAACAGCATGACAAAGAGCGCAAAAAATGCTGTGAATATGCGAATCGCTCTCTTCCCCCTCCGCCCGGGATGCTTGTGGAGGCGGAGCAGGATCCTGCAGACGATTTTTTCATAGACGATCATCTGCGGGTTCAGGATGTAGGCGATGACAAAACCGTAGATAATGGGGTTCAGAACGGAGAACACCTTCGACAGGCCGAACCCGAGCGTCGTGGTCCGAAAGAGGAAAAAGTAGAACAGCATACTGGCAGCGATGACCAGAAAGGCCGTCACTGCGATGGTCCTCATATTTTTATCTGGTTTCCAGCTCATTTCAAACCTCTCGTCTTCTTATCGAGCTTATCAAGCAGTTCCGTAAAGTACGCCGGCAGCGGGGCCGTAAAAGACATATAGGCATTTGTTGTCGGATGTATAAATCCGATCGTCATCGCGTGCAGCGCCTGCCCTTCGATGCGGAAGGCCGAGCGGGCCGGCCCGTAGACCGCATCCCCGACGAGCGGATGGCCGATCGACGCCATGTGCACGCGGATCTGATGCGTGCGCCCTGTCTCCAGGGAAAACTCACAGTAAGTATAGCCGGGAAAACGCTCGAGCACATGATAGTGCGTGACGGCCGGCTTTCCGCCCTCCCGCACGATCGACATTTTTTTTCGGTCGTACGGATTTCGTCCGATGTTTCCCTCGATCGTGCCGTCGTCCTTCGGCACGTTCCCGATCACGATGCCGCGATAGCGGCGCGTAATAGAGTGTTCCTTCAGCTGCTCGGCGATGTGCCTGTGCGCGACATCATTCTTGCAGATGATGAGCGCCCCGCTCGTATCCTTGTCGATGCGATGTACAATCCCGGGCCTTAAAACACCGTTGATCCCCGAGAGGGAACTGCCGCAGTGCGCCAGGATGCCGTTGACCAGTGTCCCGCTCTCATGGCCCGGCGCCGGATGGACGGTGAGTCCCTTCGGCTTGTCGACAATCAGAAGATCGTCGTCCTCGTAGAGAATGGACAGATCCATTTTCTCCGGGAGAATATCCACGCTCTTCGGCTCCGGAACCGACAGGCAGGCTGTTTCTCCTGCGGCTGCTTTCCGGCTGGCCTTGACGACTTTATCGGAAATGGTGACGCGGCCGCCGTCTATCAACTCGCGAATATAAGTGCGCGAGTACTCGGGCAGAAGGAGCGCCAGCGCGCTGTCGACGCGGAGGCCGTCCGTGTCCGGAGAAAATGTCACGGATTTTATCTCACTCATGGCTTTTGCCTTTCCCCTGCCGGTCTTCTGCCTTCTCATCGTCTCCAAAGAAGAGCACGTAGATGATGAAGATGACCGCAGAAACGGTGACGCAGATATCGGCCACATTGAATACCGGAAAGTCGATCAGCCGGAAATAGATGAAGTCCCGCACAAAGTGAAAATAAACCCTGTCGATCAGATTGCCGGCGGCGCCGCCGATCAGGCCGATCAGCGCGAGATTAAGAGGCAGAGGCCGGCTTTCCTCATTCTGGCGCAGGTAGATGACCAGAAATGCGATGAGCATGACGACCGTCAGCAGGATAAAGAACCACTGCTTTCCCGGAAGGATGCCGAAAGCTGCCCCGTGGTTTTCAACGTAGCGCAGCTCGAGCACGCCGGGAATGAGGACGCACGGCCCGCCGCTTAAATGCCTGGCGGCGAAGAACTTGGTCAGCTGGTCAATGACGACGAGGAGTGCGGCTGCAATCAATCCGGGGACGCGCTTCATTTTATGCCCCCGTCTTCTAGCACGGACCGGATCCCGAAACGGAGCTCCTCATCCGTGACGTCATCAGTGTAGAAAGCCTCTCCGATGGATTTCAGGAGGACAAAACGGATCTGCCCGCCCTTCATCTTCTTGTCCGATTTTGTGATGTCGAAGATCCTTTCCGCATCCGCCCCGGCCACAGACACCGGAAGCCCGTAGAACAGGCAGGTGTCCCTGATCAGGCGGACATCGTCCGCAGCAAGAAGTCCTCTTGCCGCGCTCATCTGAGCTGCCGCAATAAGGCCGATCGAGACGCATTCGCCGTGGAGCAGCGAAAAGGACATATATTTTTCGATGGCGTGCCCGATCGTGTGGCCGAGATTGAGCAGCGCTCGCTCTCCTCTCTCTTTCGGATCGCGCGCCACGATGCCGGCTTTGATTTCGGCGCAGGCGGATACAATCTGTAAGAGCGCGCCGCTCTCCCGGCGCATGACGGCCTCTCCCGAAGCTCTCAGCGCGTGAAAGAGCGCGCTGTCTTTAAGGAGCGCGGTTTTGATCACCTCTCCCATGCCGGCCGCAAACTGACGCGCGTCGAGTGTTGAGAGCACGGACGGATTCGTGTAGATCAGCGCCGGCAGATGAAAGGCGCCGACCATATTCTTATAGCCGTCAAGATCCACGCCGGTCTTTCCGCCGATACTCGAGTCCACCTGTGCGAGCAGTGTCGTCGGAATCTGTATCACGGAAATGCCTCTCAGATAGATGGCAGCGGCGAAGCCCGCCAGATCGCCGACGACGCCTCCGCCAAGTGCGGCGACAACGTCGTGTCTGTCGAAATGCATCTCCTCAAGCGCGACGAGGAGCCTCTCCACCGTGCGCAGCTGTTTGTGCGCCTCTCCGGACGGCAGCATGTATACGTGTACTTCTTTGCAGACCGCGGAGAGCGCCTGTGAAACCTCCTCCGCGTAGAGCGGCACGGTGTGATCGTCACCGACGATCATGACGCGGCCGGCTTCGGGAAGCACCTTTCTCATCTCGCTGCCCAGATCGCCATAGGATGCGCGGATGAGCGGACTGAAAGCGCTGTGCGCCTGATCTTTTAGAACTTTACTGTCTGACACAATGATTCCTCTTGTCTGTCAAATAATAAAACAGGCACCAGCAGCGGTGCTGATGCCTCATGATCTTACGAAACTCTTAAAACCCCGAACGCATCGGTGCAATATCAAACGCGCCGCTTAAGATACTCTGGAAATCACCGGAAAGCTCCACGTTCTCCGGCGTCAGAATAAAGATATAACTGGACACCTTCTGCAGGTTCCCGTTCAGGGAATAGCAGACACCGCAGGTGAAATCAATGACGCGCTGCGCTATATCCACATCGAGCCCTTCGAGATTGAGCACGACGGTGCAGTTCTCTATGAGCGTATCGGCGATATCGCGCGTATCCTCCATGGAGGAAGGGCGGATGACATTGACTTCCATGTTGGAAAGAGAGCTCTTCTTCCGGATGGGCGTCACTTTAGGCTGTTTTTTCCTGGTGTCGGCAGTGGAGGCGCTCCGCTCCTCGCGCCCGGAACTTCTTGAGGCGTAGCTGACATTTCTTGCAGGAGTGCTCTGCGCGCTCCGCTTCTTTTCCGCACTCTTGCGGGCCTGAGAGGAGGCGCTGCGCGACGAAGAAGAGGCGCTGCGTGCCGTCTGCTTCTTCGGCGGCTCCTCGTAGTCGTCAAGATCATCCAGATCATCGTCATCATCCGGAACGAATCTGCTGAAAAAGCGTTTTTTCCGGCCCTGTCTGTCCGAATCGTCATCATCGTCAAAGTCTGATGCATCCTCATCGTCAAGGAAATCATCATCGTCGTCATAATCGTCATTCAACTTGATGGCATTCAGAAAACGGTCGATAAAGCTCATGTCTATGCATCTCCATTCTTTACAGACAAAAAGGTCCTGTCATCTGCCGCTGTAATCGCGCGGACCGAATATCGTGGTACCGATGCGCACACAGCCGGCTCCTTCTTCGACAGCGACCTCAAAATCGTTGGACATCCCCATACTAAGCACATCCACTCTAACATTATTAACATTTTCCAAATTCATGTCAACACCTATTTGGCGCAATTTCCTGAAGACGGGCCGCACCTCTTCGGGGTCATCCGCAAGCGGTGCGCTCGTCATGAGTCCTTTCATGGAAACGTGCTGAAGACGGCCGATCTGCGCGGCAAGCGCAGGCACCTCCTCGGGAGATACGCCGTATTTGCTCTCCTCTCCCGCCACGTTGACTTCGATGAGGACAGGGATGACGCGCCCGCATTTCGCGGCTTCCTTTTCTATCGTATCGGCCAGGGAGGCGGTATCGACCGAATGGATCATGTAGATAAAAGGTGCGATGTACTTGACCTTGTTGCGCTGCAGATGGCCGATCATATGCCAGCGGATATCGGATGGCAGAAGCGGCTGCTTCGCCATGAGCTCCTGGACGTAGTTTTCTCCGAAGTCTCTCACGCCGGCGTCATAGAGCTCGCGAATTTCCTCAACTGTCCTGGTCTTACTGACAGCGAGGATCAGGACGTCTTCTTCTCTCCCGCTTCGCCTGAGAGCCTCCTGTACGCGTGTCTTTACGAGATTGTACGAGTCGATCAGCATAAGTTTTCCTCACTGTGCGGTGATCTGCGAATCCTTAACGGAAGACGCATTTTCTACGATGTTGTCAAACTGGGCGATGCCGTAGGGCGTGCCCTTTTCGACGATACAGTAATCTTCGTTTTTATCGAGAATGACGATCTTTCTGAAGACGGCGAATCCCTTGTTCATGCTGTAGACGCCTTCAAGCACCGCGCGGTCGCGGATGATGAAGCGGTCGGTCGACCCGTCGCGTATGACGATGTCACCCTCGCGGAACACGGAGTCATCGACGTAGTAGCGCCCGTCCGCCTTGTTGTAGATGGTGGGCTGCACAAATGTCGTCGAGGCGTTTCCTCCGCGGTCTGCCGTCGCCTTCAGGAAACCGATGTTCTTCTTGTTGCCTCCGTATGTGGCGTACTCCTCCGGAATCGTGAAGAACTGCTTGGAGACAATCGAGGAGACGGGGATCTTGAGGCCGACCTCACTGTTCGTCACGAGCTCGATATCGATGAAACGGCT
Source organism: Lachnospiraceae bacterium UBA2860 (assembly GCA_002350625.1). Classification (GTDB taxonomy): domain Bacteria; phylum Bacillota; class Clostridia; order Lachnospirales; family Lachnospiraceae; genus Chordicoccus. Next base: position 19,418 of record DEFE01000024.1, on the reverse strand, counting down.
GTCGAGATAACGAATCAGGCCGCTATTAAAATCAAGCTTTCCGTAGTAAGTGCCGTCACTCATCGTAAGGATGGTGAAATCGGCGTTCTGCGTGACGCCGTCCTTCAGAAATTTGACGCGCACGTTTGACAGATTGTTCATCTTGACGATCTGTTTTGCGGTGAGCGGGATCAGAAGGGACCAGTCTTCGGATTCTATGAGCCTGTAGAGCGGATCACCCGCGGCGACGCGGCGGTCCGTCTTCAGCGCTGTCATCGAATAATTCTTTTCATCGAAGGCGGAGGGTGAAATGGACTTATAATCGAGATTTTCACAGCCGTCCGTACTGTAACACACGATGCCGTCGTGCGAGGCGACGGAGATCGTCGCGTCGCCGTAGGAAAGCGACGTGGAGGATATGCCGCCCGCATGGCGCTCCGCGAGACGCGTGTTTAAAATCTCCCCTTCCGTCATGTACTTCAGCGAATAGATATCATGGAAGTTCTGAGGAGCAAACACCTGGGAAAACTGCTCGCAATCCTCCCGGATCGCCTTGAGCGTCGCGGCATCAGAGACAGGTGTGAGGCTGGCCTCGTTCTTCACGGGGCTGATTCCGTAGACGACGCCGCCGCGCTTTACCTTGGCGTGGTCCCCGGCATAGTAGTCGACGTAACCGGAAGCATCGGCCGAGACGACGTGTTCCGTGTAGACGGCGATGCCGGTGTATTCAGCGTTTCTTGCCAGCGGCCCGGCGGTGACCTGGAAGGATCGCACATGCGTGGCCGTGACATAAAGCAGGATGCTGATCAGGATATAAATAAAAAGCAAGCCAAAAACAATCGTTCCGATGTTCAGCGTAAAGACGCGCCGCACACCGGAAGGATTGTTTTTGGCTTGCTTTGTTCTGCTTTTGAATAATGTAGAAGGCATCAGAGACTGATCAGAACCTTGTCGCGGATCTCCTCACTCAGTTCATCCTTATCCAGAGAAACGGAGATGATGAAGTTGATATTGAACATGCTGCTTACTTTGTCGAGCTTAAGGATGGTGTCTGTTATGTCAGAGCCTTCCAGTCTGGCGCATTTTAAAAACCCGTCAAGATACATCGACTGCAGGTCGTGATCCTGAGAGATGATGCCGCTGATGAATCCGATGAATTCGTCGCTGCTTGTGATCGGGTAGCGGGACATGTCTATGAGGCGGATCTTGTTGCTGAGCTCATACATGTGTGCGCTGTTTCTATCGATAAAAACGATGCTGCCGCTGGCTGTTTTGATCTCTTCATTGGCCTTGCTTAAGATTTCAGTTGTCTTGCCCTTTCCTTTCTGCCCAACAATTAACTGAACCATGTGCGCATTACCTCCTTCATGCGAAGTGCCTAAAATACGGAAAAATCCTAAATTGATTATAGAGGAACGGGGGTTAAAAAACAAGTCTATTCATTGATCTGGGTCAGCATGGTGTTCATCTCGGCGTACAGCGTTTCCTTGTTCAGGGCCCCGACGACGATCGAAATATAGAACTGTCCGTAGGCGTTCTGCGAGATCAGAGCCAGACAATTTCCGGCAGCGGACGTCGTTCCCGTCTTTCCGCCGAGCACCGTGACGTCCTTCGGCGGCTCCACCTGGCCGGTCAGGTACTGGTCGGTCGAGTCGAGCGTCACGTGCTTCTCGTTGCCGTCCGCGTCATAGTACATGAAGTCGTAGACGGGTACCTGGATGATGTTGACAAACTCATCGAACTTCATGGCTTCATGCAGCATCAGGTAGATGTCATAGACCGTCGTGTAGTGATTGTCGTCATGAAGTCCCGTCGGATTAGTGAAGTGACTGCCGGTCGCGCCGATCGCGAGCAGCTCGTCATTCATCATCTCCACGAATTTGTCCTGTGTCCCGCCGACCGTCCGCGCGATCGCCTGCGCCGCGTCGTTCCCGGAGTGGATGAGCAGACCCCTTAAGAGCGACTGCATCGTCACGCGGTCGCCGATGCGCAGGCCCACCACCTGGGAGCCGCTTTCCAGCTCGAGATCCTGCCAGTTGATCGTCACGGTCTCGTTCAGCTTATCGGATTTCAGCGCGAGAATCGCCGTCATCAGCTTGGTGATGCTGGCCGGGTAGACTTTCTCGTAGATGTCCTTGCCGAAGATGACGCGCCTGTCGTCGAGGGAAAAGAGTCCGCCCCTCTCCGATCCCTCGTAGGTGATGGCTTCATTTACCACATTATTACCGCCGAGGCACAGGTCCGTCGAGAAGGCTTCTTTCGTCTGCATCGCAGACTGCTCCGCTGATGTATACGCCATGCGCTCGTTTGTCCACAGGAGCGGAACCGGGAGGCGCTTCGTTCCCCTCCCGATGAGAAGTACAAGAAGCAGAAGGATCAGGGCCGCGGCAAAGAGCAGCATAAGGATAATCGTCTGACGGATTCTTTTCTGTCTCGCGTTCAGCTTTTTCGGGGCTGCTGCATTCATCTTGCGCGCGCCTCCTTCCTCAGACGATCCGCATAGGTGCTGATGCGGATCTTGCTCTGCAGGCCGACGTTCAGCACGATGCCCATGCCGAGAAACAGCGTCATAATCGATGTCAGGCCGTAGCTGACAAATGGCAGCGGCGTGCCCGTGTTGGGAAGCATGCGCGTCGCTACGCCGATATTGATAAAGCTCTGCACGGCGATCAGGGACGCCATGCCGCAGCAGAATACGCGGCCCGCCAGGTTCTTGGCCCGCATCGACAGCAGCAGACATTCAAGCACGATCAGAAGGAGCAGAATCACAATCCCGGCGCTGCCGAGGAAGCCGAGCTCCTCTCCCGCCACGGCGAAGATGAAATCGGCATAGATTTCGGCGATAAAGTTGCCTTTATTCGCAGAGGATACGCTGCTGTTGTTGAGGCCTTTGCCCGACAGCTGCCCGCTGCCGATCGCGATGACGGAATTGTTCTGCTGCGTGGTGTCGTCGGTATATTCCTCGTTGTCCGGATAGATGAAAGCCATGATGCGCTTCCGCTGATAGTCCTTGACCAGCGTCTGCTCCGGCTGGACGACGATACTCATGAAGATGATGCCGAGCGGCACGACGACGAGAAGGACGGCAAGAATATACTTATGGCTTAAACCGGCCACATAGTACATCGAGCTGAAGACAAAGAGAATCAGGATCGTGTCCTTCAGGTCCGGCTGAATGAAAATGAGAAGAAGCGGGACGGCGAGCAGAATCAGCGAGCGCAGAACCACCGTGAACTTGTTCAGGTCATTTTCATGGTCAAACAGATAGCGCGAGAAAAACAGGATGATGAGAATCTTTGACAGCTCCGCCGGCTGAAAGCGCAGGCCGCCGATACTGATCCACCGGGTCGCGCCGTTTAAGGTGTTGCCGGTCAGACGCACCGCGACCAGCATCAGGATATTGAGCACGTAGAGGACCCAGTAGAACTGCATGATCCAGGAGAAGTCGATGAGCGACGTGATCAGCATCACGACAAGGCCTGCAATCACGCCGGCCATCTGCCTGTTTCTCAGCGAGGCGTCGGCGCTGCCGACGAGCAGGACGCCGAGCGACGACAGCACGATGAGCCACAGAACAAGTCTGAAATTGTAATCTCTGAGTCTGTATTGTCTGAACATAGGATCCTCTTTGCGATCGTCAGTCGACGTTGACGGAAGCGACGGAGTCTGTTCTCGCGCTGCCCGTGATGATGTCGCTGACATCCGTGAGCTTGAAGTAATATTGCAGAATATCTTTTGCCGTCAGCATGGCGTTCGTCGAAGAATAGCCGTTGCCGATACGGACCGCCATGGCCACCTCGGGGGCATCCGACGGCGCATAGCAGATGAAGAGCGCGTGGTTCGGACGCGATTTGCTCTCCTGCGCGGTTCCGGTTTTGCCGGACACTTTGAGCGTCATGTCGGCAAACTCCGTCTTGCTCTCGATGACGGCGCGGAGTCCCTGGTGAATCACATCCCAGGTGCTGCTGTTGATCGAGATCGTACTCTCGATGCGCGGGCTCACTTCTTCGACGACATTGCCCACGGCGTCGGTGATCCTGTCGACCATGGAGATGTCGTAGCTGGTGCCGCCATTTGCGAGTGTCGTGACATATCTGGCGAGCTGCGTCGTCGTGTAGGAGTGCGTGCCCTGCCCGATCGAGGACTGGATCGCGTACTGGTCGGAGACGTGCGGCTCGTTTTCCGGCACCTCGATGCCGGAGGGCTTGTCCATATTATAGAGGTTCGCGTACTGTCTGAGCTTGCTTAGCGACAGGGAGTCGGACCAGTTGCCCTCTTCGTTCGTCCCGAGCGTGTAGGCCACGTTACAGAAGAAGACGTTGCAGGAGTTCTGGATGCCGCCCAGGATGTTGAGCGGTCCGTGACCGGTCGTCAGCCAGCACTTGAGCGGCGTCTCGGTCAGATCGAAGGTGCCGGTGCAGTTAAAGATCGTATCCGTCGTCACGGCGCGCTCCTCGAGGCCCGCGGTGGTCGTGATAAGCTTGAAGGTGGATCCGGGGGCCGTCTCCTGCTGCGTCGCCTTGTTGTAGAAAGGCCCGGAGGCGTCGGCCGCCAGCTTTCTGTAGTACGCGACGTCCATCGTGTTGGCGAGGCGGTTGTTGTCATAGCCCGGATAGGTCACGCAGGCGAGGATCTCGCCGCTGTTCGGATCCGTGACCACGGCGGAGCCGGAACAGGGATCGAGCGCCAGCATGGAGGGCGTCAGCTCAAGGGAATTGATCTTGCTCAATACCAGATCGTAGCTCTCGATGGTGCCGTCCATGAAGTCCTCGTACTCGTCGTCATTTTTGTCGAACACGCCCTGGTCATAGAGTGCCTTCATGATGGACTTGCCGCTTAAGGTGTGCTCCTCGATCATGTATTTGAAAAGGATCTTGGAGAAGCGCAGGTCGTCCCGCAGATAGTTTTCGATATAGGCGGAAAGCGCCGCATAGGTCTCGCTGGAGTCCAGGTAGGCGTCGCCTGCGGCGATTTCCGAGATGTCGATCCAGTTCCGGCTCGCGGCATAGGTCAGATACTCTTTGAGGGAAATGGTCTCGTCGCGCGTCCACGCCAGATAGGTTTCATCCGTCTTATCGATCTTCGAATTGCTGAGGATCTTCGTGTCGTTCATCAGCATGTCGTTGACGATGTAGGACTCATATTCCTTGGTTTCGTCATCGAGCTCGTTGTAAGGATACGGATTCGCCCCGGTGAGCTGGGAGTTGATCTCCGCGAAGACAGAAGCCTGCTTTTCCAGGAAGAGCTGATAGATCTCCTTCTCCGTCTGGCTGGCTTCTTCCGAGCTCAGGTGGGCGATATCGAGAACACCATTTTCGAAAATGGCGTTATAGACGTCCGTGATCGGGATGCGGATGTTGTCGCGGTCCGACAGAGACTGGCTGTCGAATTCCTCGGCGTCGATGATCACATGCTCGAGCACGCCCGCGATTCGCTGTTCCAGAATCTTATACACAGCCATCTGCAGGTCCGCGTCGATCGTCAGATACACATTGCCGCCCGCTGTCGGCCGGATGGTCTGCGCCTCGTCGACCTGGAGCACCTTGCCGAAGCGGTCGACATAGACGGTCTCCTGGCCGTCGCTGCCCTGCAGCGTCTCTTCGTACACGCGCTCGATGCCGGATTTTCCGACGATGGACTCGCTGTTGTAGCGGGAGTTCCTGGCCTGGAGCTCGGAGAGATCCTCACTGGACACTTTTCCCGTGTAACCGATGAGAGACGCGAAAGCGATGGGATAATTGTAGACGCGGGTGGAGTCCTCGACGATCTCTATGCCGGTGAGGCGGTCCTTCTCCTCGCTGAGCGCGGCGACAGAACCGTCCGAGATGTGGCGGGCGATTGTGACCGGCATGTATTTTCTGTACTGGGTGGTAAAGAGCTGATAGCGCACGTAGATGATGCTGAGGATCTCCTGCCTCGTGAGCGACAGCGGGAGGCCGACAGACGTGAGCTCCGCCTCCGTATACGGATTGTCCGCGCGCACGATGCCGAAGCGCTCCCTGCTGCAGAGCTTCTCGATCATCTGGTCGGCCGTGCTCTCCTCCTCTTCGGGGAGCAGGTCCGAAATCTTGGCGCGGCCGTAGACGTCCGCTTTGAAGCGGGCGAGAGACGTGCCTTCGACATTATAGGTGTAATTGCCGTTCTCATCGAGCACGACATGGAAATCATTGCTGAGCGCGTCGCCGTGCTCGGCCAGGATATTGGCGATGCGATAGGCCTCTCCGTTCAGGGACAGGTCGCGGTAGCGGTTGGAGCTGTAGGTGCCGGAGTCCTCGATCGTCAGAGAATAACTCAGCTCATTATAGGCAAGGAGCTTGCCGTTTCTGTCATAGATATTGCCCCGCGTGCTCTTGATTGTCCTCGTCCGCGTCGTCTTCATGCTGAAGTTGCTGCGGTAATTCTCTCCGTTTATGATCTGCAGCACATAGAGCCTGTGGATCAGCACGGCAGACATGAGCGCAAAAAGAACAACAAGCAGGAAAGGCCGGTTTAGATGAAATCTGCGCTGTCGTTTATTCAAATCGAAAACACCTCATAAAGAAACTGCCTGTCAGTCTTTAATCCAGAGAGACTGCCGGCCCCTCTTTTCCTTCTCAAGCAGCGAATGATTCACTTTATAGAATATTCTGTAGAACACGATCGTAAAAAGCACCGTGCACACGACCTCCGGGAAAATCACGCCGGAGAGATAGCTGAAAAAATGAACGCGCCCGCGCAAAAGAAAACGGAGAAAATAGATCGCCGTATTCAGAAAAAGATCGCAAAGCGCCGTCAGCATGAGCGGAATCTTCACATCCTCATCGAAATAGATCTGGCTGAAGCGGCCGCTGAAGTACCCGGCGAGCATGTATAAAAGCGCATAGAAACCGAAAATGTCGCCGTAAAACAGGTCGATCATGAGCCCGGCGGCAAAGCCGGTGAGAAGCCCCTCCTGCTTGCCCTGCATAAAGCCGATGGAAACTGTCAGAATGAGCAGAAGGTTCGGCGTCGCCGCGAGGAAATCGAGCATGTTGAAAACCGTCGTCTGCAGGAGGAAACAGATCCAGAGCATGAGAAGAATGATCAGCTTGCGTTTCATGGCGTCAGCTCTCCTTCGTCTGTTTCAGCTCGGTGATGATAAGAACCTCCCGGAGATTCCGGAAATCGGCAGCGGGTATGATGGTCCCGGATTTCGTCAGGTTGTTGGAATCCAGCGAGATCTCGGAGACATAGCCGATGAGGAGGCCGGTCAGATACTTGTCGCTGATGTTGCTCGTGACGATGCTCGTTCCCTCCGTCACCTCGTTATCGCTGTCGCGAAGGCCCTTGAAATCGATCTTGCCGCTGTCCATCATCAGGAGATTCCCCGTGACGACGCAGGGCTCGGACGTGTTGGAGGCCATGCCGCTGATGTTGCTCTCGTCATCGATCAGAGAGCGGACGGAAGCCCAGTGGTCTCCCACTTCCGTGACGATGCCGATGAGGCCCCCCTGGCCGAGCACGTTCATGTTGACGGCGACGCCGTCCTTCGTGCCGCGGTTGACCACGAACCTGCTGTACCAGTTGCCGGGGTCCTTGGAGATGACTTCGGCGGCGATCTTCGGGTATTCGCTGTAGGTTCTGTCCATCTGATAGAGCTCCTCCAGACGGCTGAGCTCCGCCTGGTTCTGGATCAGCTCGTTATTCTTCTGCGTCAGCTCGTTGATCTCCTCGCGCAGGGCTTTGTTCTCCTCCGCCAGCTTCATGACGTCCTGGAAACCGGTGAGCTGCTTCGTCAGCCACTTTCCGATCTCGTTGATGCCGTTCTGAAAGGGAGTGACGATCACGCCGGCCGCTTTGCGCACGGGAGGTGTCACACGCTTTGACGTCATAGTCGCCAGCATGAGTCCCACGCACAAAATGATCATGATCACGAGCAGATGGCGTCCCCTGCCTGATGGATCTGTTTTCTTCTTCATTTCGTGTCCTTTACCGAGTGAGCCCATCGACGGTACTCTTTGTGCTGCATCAGCTCTTCGAGACCCTTGACGGTGCTGAATTCATAATCTTTTCCGAGATTGATCCTGCTGCCGATCATGCGGCACAGATATCTCTCGATGCCGGGGATTCTGGCGGTTCCTCCCGTCAGATAGATGCCTTCGTTTAAAATGCTGCCGGAGATCTGCGGCGGCGTGCGCTCAAGGAAAGTCCGCATCATTACGGCGCCTTTCCGCATCTCCGCCTCCACCGCCTTGTTGACGAGGTTCGCGTCGATGACTTCCTTTCTTGGAAGGCCGGACAAGGTGTCGATCCCGGTGACGATGCGCTCCTCACGGCCTGTCGAAAGAAAGGTGGCCAGAGAAGACTTCAGGCGTCTCGCGGTGCGCTTGCCGATGAGCAGATTCCTGCTTCTTCTGATCTCGTCGCAGATGGCGTCGTTTAACTGCTGCCCGCCGATCGGGAGCGAGTCGCTGACGATGATCTGCTCTCCGGCGATGACCGACACTTCCGTGCTCTGCGCGCCGATATCGAGGATCATGCTGCCTTTCGTGCGCTTGATGGGAATGCCGAGTGAAATGGCGTCACAGATCGGTCTGTCCACGAGAAAAACGCGGGGATTCGCCGGATTGCCGGCGTCGCTGATCGCGTAGTAGGCGCGCTTTTCAAGCTCCGACATGTTGACCGGCGCGGAAAAATAGATGAGCGGACGTTTTCCGGCGTGACGGTCCGTCTTCTTAAGAAGAAGCTTCAGCAGCATCTCCACTTCCGCAACATCGGCAATCCGCCCGCCGACCATCGGCCGGTCGACAGTGATTCCCGGCGGGTTTTTTTCATACATCTCAAAAGCTTCGTTGCCGACGGCGATGACCTGTGTGCCGCCCATGATGGCAATCATGTCGTGTTCGCTTAAGAGACGGTTTTTGCGAAGGCTGTAGATCTTGACGACACTGGTCCCAAGATCCACGCCGAAAGCATTCTTCCTTATCATACGTCCCCTTATATGTGCATCCCCTTAAATGCAGCCTCCCTCGTCCTCGAGCAGGCCGTTTTCCGCAAAGCTTACGTAGGACCCGTCCCCGATCACGATGTGGTCGACGAGGGCGATATCGAGCAGCTCCCCTGCCCGGCGCACCTTTTCCGTAAGCGCGATATCCTGTCCGCTCGGCGAAGGATCGCCGCTCGGATGATTGTGAATGAGAAGAAGCGCGACGGCCCTGTGTCTCAGCGCGGCGAGGAAAATGTCTCTCGTCGAGATGATCGCCGCATTGGCCGTTCCCTTCGCGATGCGCTCCTCCCCGATCATGCGCATCTTCGTGTCAAGAAGCACGGAGATCAGATGCTCCTGCGGGTCAAAGCGCAGCTGCTCCATGTAGAGGGCGGCAATCGCTTCCGGATCCGTGCATTTCAGCAGCGTTCTGCTTCTCCTTGTGGCAATTCTCTTTGACAGCTCTCCTATGCACATGAGCTGGATCGCCTTGACCTCTCCGATGCCGGGAAGCGTCATGTAATCCGCCGCGGACAGGGAGCACACGGCGGTGAGGCCGCTCCCGTCCTTCGTGAGCGCAAGAACCTTCCTTGCCAGCTCCAGCGCGCTTACGCCGCGCGTGCCGGAACGAAGAACCACAGCAATGAGCTCAGCGTCGGTCAGTGCCGACGCTCCGTACATAAGACATTTCTCATACGGGCGGTCAAGATCCGCCCCTTCTCTTGTCAACAAATCTTTCATCAGATGATCCCTCTCTTTCCGGCCGGGTATGCCCAAAGAGCGGGTCATCGATTTATTCTACTTGAAACTGAGACCAATTGCAAGCGATACCGGCCTCCTTCAGGGCCGCGAGCGATTTCAGAATGCCGTATTTTGCGGACGGCCAGGTGAGCCCGCCCTGAAAGTAGACATTATACGGCGGGACGAGCGGTCCGTCCGCGGACAGCTCGATGGAGCTGCCCATGGTGAAGGCGCCTGCTGCCATGATGACTTTGTCGCTGTAGCCGGGCATGTCCCAGGGCTCCGGCGTGACATGCGCGTCCACCGGCGCTCCCTGCTGGATGCCGCGGCAGAACGCGCACACGGCTTCGGGGGAGCCGAGCGTGATGGCCTCGATGATGTCGTGCCGCTCCTCTTCCGCTTTCGGAAGGACCGGAAAGCCGAGCCGGCCGTAGATCAGAGATGCGAATATGGCGGCCTTCAGCGCCGACGCGGTGACGACGGGCGCCATGAAAAAGCCCTGCAGGAAAGCGCGGTTCATCGAGAGCGTCGGCCCGATCTCCGCGCCGAGTCCCGGGCAGGTCATGCGGTAGGACGCGCGCTCCACAGCGGCCCTGGTGCCGCAGATATAGCCGCCGCTCGGGGCGAGGCCGCCGCCGGGGTTTTTGATGAGTGAGCCGACGATGAGATCGGCGCCCTGATCGGAGGGCTCCTCCCGCTCGACGAATTCCCCGTAGCAGTTGTCCACCATGACGATGAGGTCTTCTCTGATCGACTTGACAAAGCGCACGGCCTCGCCAATCTCGGATACGGACAGGGTGCGCCGCGTCTCATAGCCTTTTGAGCGCTGGATCGCGACGAGTCGCGTCTTCGGATTCACGGCGGCGCGGATGCCTTCAAAATCAAAGGAGCCGTCCGGGAGCAGCTTCACCTCGCGGTAGGTCACGCCGTATTCCGCAAGCGAACCGGCGGACGGGCGGATGCCGATCACTTCCTCAAGCGTGTCATACGGCTTGCCCGTGATGGACAGCAGCTCGTCACCCGGGCGGAGATTGCCGTGCAGCGTGATGGCCAGGGCGTGCGTGCCGCAGGCGATGAGAGGCCTTACGAGCGCCGCCTCCGTGTGAAAACAGCGGGCGTAGACCTCTTCGAGCGCATCACGCCCGACGTCATTGTAGCCGTAGCCCGTCGTGCCGTTTAAGCACGCCTCGGACACGCGGGCCTCATGAAAGGCGTGAAGCACCTTGATCTGATTATATTCGGCCGTCTCGTCGATGCGGCGGAAGCGCTCGGAAAGCGCATCTTCCGCGGCTTTCCCGATGGCGTAGATCTGCGCGTCGATCCCGGCTTCTTTATAGATATCCTCTCTATGCATAGGGATTGCTCACTTTCTTAGCCTTTATGCCTGTTTCTTTCTGAACAACCGCGATCACGGCCGCTAAAATGGCGGCATCGTCGCCGCCGTAATCCGCGCGGCTGAGCCAGATCACGCCGTCCTCCCGCCTGAAATAAGTCATCTGCCGCTTCGCGTAGTGCCTTGAATTGCGCTTGATCAGACGGACGGCTTCCTCTTCGGTGATCCTGCCGTCGATCGCGTCGAGCATCTCCTTGTAGCCGATGCCCTGCATGGAGACGTGCTCTCTCGTCAGCCCCATCGCTTTCAAATAGCGGACTTCATCCATGAGCCCGGATGCGAGCATGAAATCGACGCGGCCGTCTATGCGGGCGTAGAGCGCTTCGCGCTCATCCGTAAGCCCGAAGAAGATAAGGTGGTAAGGGCTTTTCTTCTGCTTCTCGATCTCATTGTGGCGGGAGATCGGCTCGCCGGTCTCCCTGTAGTATTCAAGGGCACGGGTCACGCGCCTGATATTGTTCGGATGAATCTGCGCGGCGGCTTCGGGATCGAGAGCCGCAAGCCGCCTGTGCAGGGCTTCCGGACCGTTCGTCTCCGCGTACAGGCGGCATTCCTCCCGGAAGGCCGTATCCTGCGTCGTCTCCGTAAAATCGATGTCCCGCGTCACGGCCTGGATATAGAAGCCGGTCCCTCCGCACAAGATGGGAACACGCCCTCTTTCCCGGATATCCTCGATGCACGCTTTCGCTTCTTTCGCATAGCGGGAGACATCCATCTCCTCGGTCGGCTCCGCCACGTCGATCATGTGGTGCGGCACGCCGAGCATCTCCTCGCGCGTCACTTTGGCGGACCCGATATCCATATGCCGGTACACTTGCATGGAGTCGGCGGACACGACTTCTCCGTCAATTCTTCTTGCAAGCTCCGCGGCCAGGGCGCTTTTGCCGGTGGCCGTCGGCCCCGCGATCACGATGAGTACAGGTTTATCCATGGACTTAGATCCTCTTGAAGCGCTTTTCGATGTCGGCCTGAGTGAACGTGAGCAGAGTGGGCCGCCCGTGCGGGCAGTGGTAGGGATCCTCGCAGCGCATCAGGTCGTCAAGCAGCGCCTCCGCTTCTCGCTCGGTGATCTTCCGGCCGCCCTTGACCGCCGCTTTGCAGGCCTCCGTCGCCACCTTCTTTATGTATTGCTTATTGTCCGCAATCTCCGTCGTGAGCGCCGCCTGGTCGATGATCTCGTGGAAGAGGACGTCGGACCGCAGCGTGCCGAGCGCATACGGGACAGCCCGCACGGCGTAATCTCTTTCCCCGAAGGCTTCGATCTCAAACCCGAGCGCGGCAAAGGCGTCTGCGTGCGTCAGATACGCTTCCTCTTCCTGGGCGCTTAAGGTAATGATGAGCGGAGGGCTCAGCTCCTGGCGGGAAATCTCCCGCTGCTCATAGGCGCGCATAAGCTTCTCGAAAAGAACGCGCTCGTGGGCTGCGTGCTGGTCAAACACGTAGACCTTCCCGTCGTATTCGCAGATCCAGTAGGTGGAGAACACGTCTCCCACCATTCTTCTTCCCGGGCGCGCCTCCTCCGTGAGAAAGCGCGGGACAAAGGTCTGCTGCGTGAAGCGGCCGCTCTTTTTGCCCTCCTCTTCGTCTCTGATCGCAGAGGAAGCCGCATAGGGGGCGCTCTCTTCCATGATCAGCGCGTCTGCGAGCCGCCCTGCGGCGCGGGACGCCAGAGGAGCAGTCTCTGATGACGCGATCGTCTCAAATGGCTCCGCCGGACGAACGGAAGGCGCCGCCGCATCCGTCTCCGCCTGTGCTGCCATCTCTTTCGCGCCCTCCGTTTCCGTGACACACATCTCGAGACCGAAAAGCGCGCCGTGTACGGCGGACCGCACGGCCTCGTAGACCGCTTTCTCGTCGTAGAAGCGCACCTCCATTTTCGCCGGATGCACGTTGACATCGTACATTTCTCCGGGAAGAGATATCGAAAGAAGGACAAAGGGATACTGATGCTGCATCAGCATGGTGCCGTAGGCGTCCTCTGACGCGCGGCTTAAGAGGCGGCTTTTAATGTTCCGGCCGTCGAGGAAGAAGCTCTCGAAATTGCGGTTCCCTCTCGAAATCTGCGGCTTTCCGATAAACCCGCGCACGCGGATGTCATCTTCGGCGAAATTGACTTCGGTGACGAGCTTCGCGACGTCCCGGCCGTAGATTCTGTAGACCGTCTCTTTGAGGTCGCCGTTTCCCGAGGACGCAAGCCGGGTCTGCCCGTTCAGCATAAACGTGATGGCGATTTCTGGATGTGAAAGGATCAGCTGCTCGACGACCTCTCCGGCGTGTGAAGCCTCGGTGACGGAGCTCTTCAGGAATTTTCCACGCGCCGGCGTGTTGTAGAAGAGGTCGCGCACGATGATCGTGGTGCCGTCCGGCGCCCCGATCTCTTCAATGAGGCGCTCTCTTCCGCCCTCGATCAGGTATCTGGAGGCACTTAAGTCCTCCGCGCGCTTCGTGATCAGCTCCACGCGGGACACCGCCGCGATGCTTGAGAGCGCTTCGCCTCTGAAGCCCAGCGTGGCGACGCCCGTGAGATCCTCCGCCGTGTTGATCTTGCTTGTCGCATGGCGCTTAAAAGCGATCGGGATCTCGTCCGGGGCTATGCCCTGTCCGTTGTCCGTGATGCGGATGAGGGACTTGCCGCCGTCGCGCAGTTCAATGGTGATCCGCGTGCTTCCCGCATCAATGGCGTTCTCCGTAAGTTCCTTGACGACCGAAGCGGGTCTTTCGACGACCTCCCCGGCGGCGATGCGGTCGATCGTCGCGCGGTCGAGTACATGTATTTTACTCATTCATTTCTCCATCGGTTTTTCAGCTTGCTCTGCAGTCTGTAGAGTTCATTGAGCGCGTCGATCGGCGTGAGCGTCTGCAGATCGAGGCCGCGCAGTTCGTCGGTGACGTCCTTGTCCGAAACCGTGTCGAAGAAGGACATCTGCTCCAGGTCCACATCGTCGTAGTGCGCGGGTTTTGTCTTTTTCTTCGGCGTGCCCGCGACCATCTCGATGGTCTCCGTGATATCGGCTTTGGCCAGCTCCTGCGCCAGGGTGTCCGCTCTTGCGAGGACCGCCTCGGGAACGCCGGCCAGACGCGCGACCTGTATGCCGTAGCTTCTGTCCGCGCCGCCTTTGATGATCTTCCGCAAAAAGACGATTCCGTCCGCTTTCTCCTTGACGGCGATACAGTAATTGTTCACGCCGTCGATCTTTCCCTCGAGCTCCGTGAGCTCATGATAGTGTGTGGCGAAGAGCGTCTTGGCGCCGATCAGCTTTCTGTCGGCGATGTATTCGATGATGGCCCAGGCGAGCGCCAGCCCGTCGAAGGTGGAGGTGCCGCGCCCGATCTCGTCGAGGATGAGAAGGCTGCGCTCCGTCGCGTTCCGGAGGATGCCGGCCACCTCGGTCATCTCGACCATGAAGGTGCTCTGCCCGCTCGCGAGGTCGTCGGAGGCTCCCACGCGCGTAAAGATCCGGTCCACGATGCCGATCTCCGCCTCGTCCGCGGGCACAAAGGAACCGATCTGCGCCATGAGGACGATGAGCGCGGTCTGCCGCATATAGGTGGATTTTCCCGCCATATTCGGGCCGGTGATGACGGAGATCCGCTTCTTTTTGTTGTCGAGGTCCGTGTCGTTCGGCACGAAGCTGTCGCTGCGCATCATCTTCTCGACGACGGGATGCCGGCCGCCGCGGATGCGGATGACGCCGTCCTCGCGAATCACCGGCCGCACATAGTGGCTGCTTCGCGCGACGGAGGCAAAGGAGGCGAGGACATCGATGAGCGCCACCTTATGGGCGGTCTCCTGGATGCGCCTGAGATTCTCCCCGATGGTGTCGCGCACGGAGCAGTACAATTCATACTCAAGCGCGTAGAGGCGGTCCTGCGCCCCGAGGATCTTGTCCTCCAGGTCTTTCAGCTCCGGCGTCGTATACCGCTCGCCGCCGACGAGCGTCTGCTTTCTGATATAGTGCTCAGGCACCTTGTCCTTAAAGGAATTGGTGACTTCGATGCAGTAGCCGAACACCCGGTTGAACTTGACCTTCAGCGTGTGGATGCCGGTTTTTTCTTTTTCCCGCTCCTCCAGCTCCATGAGCCATCTGCGGCCCTCCGACTTGGCGCGCCTGAGCTCGTCCGCTTCATCTGAGTACCCTTCCTTGATGATGCCGCCTTCCTTCATGGCGAGCGGCGGATCGTCCTCGATCGCGCGCTCAAGGAGCTCGTGTATATCGGCGAGGTCGTCGTAGGTATCGGAAAGCTCGTTAAGAAGATCGCACGAAAATGCCGGCAGGAGGTTCCGGATATGCGGCAGCATGGAGAGCGATGTTTTCAGTGAGATCAGATCCCTGGGGTTTGCGCTTTTTAAACTGATGCGCCCGGCGAGCCGCTCCAGGTCGTAGACCGGAGAGAGATACTCTCGCAGCTCTTCATGCGAGATCGGGTCTCCGAGCATCGCCTCCACGGCGTCGTCCCTTCTTACGATCTCCTTTTTCTCGATCAGCGGCTGCTCGATGAAGGCGCGCAGAAGTCTCGCGCCCATCGCCGTCTTTGTCCTGTCGAGAACCCAGAGCAGCGAGCCTCTTTTTTCTTTCTCGCGCATCGTCTCGACCAGCTCCAGATTCCGCATCGTGGAGGCGCCGAGGACCATGGTCTCCTCGAGGCGGTACGGACGGATCTGTGAGATGTGGGAGAGATCGCATTTCTGTGTCTCGAAGAGATATGTGATGACCGCGCCCGCGGCGGAGATCCCGCAGGGCATGCCGTCGATGCCGAGCCCTTCCATGCTCTGTACGTGAAAGTGATCGCGGAGCGTTTTCTCGCAGCGCTCGTCGGAAAACTCGCTGTCCGGAAGCGTCGTCAGCATGACGTGGAGACGCTCCTTTAAATCCTCGCTGTCAATGCCGGAAAGAAGAAACGCCTCGTTGCAGATGATTTCCGAAGGAGAGAGCTTTAAGAGCTCATCGAGCAGCTTCTCTCTTTTGTCCGTCTCCGTGAGCATGAACTCGCCGGTCGACGCGTCGCAGACGGCGATGCCGAAGCGGTCCTCGGTACTGACGACAGAGACGAGATAGTTGTTGCGTCCCTCTTCCATCGAGGCTTCATCAAAATGAGTGCCGGGTGTCACGATCCTCGTGATCTCCCGGCGCACAAGACCTTTTGCCTCCTTCGGGTCCTCGACCTGGTCGCAGACTGCCACCTTATGACCGAGGCGGACGAGTCTGCCGATGTAGGCGTCCACAGCGTGATAGGGGACGCCGCACATCGGGGCCCGCTCGGGGAGACCGCACTCTTTACCCGTCAGCGTGAGCTCCAGCTCCTTCGAGACGAGGAGCGCGTCATCGAAAAACATCTCGAAAAAATCGCCCACGCGGTACATCAGGATCGTGTCCCCGATCTCCTCTTTTGTTTTCTTGTACTCCTGCATCATGGGAGAAAGTGCCATGTCTTAACCTGCCTTATCTTACCTGTCAAATGGATCTTAAGCGAGCTCCCCGAAGTAATAGAACCCCTTTGACTCCGTGAGGTGCACGGGCCGGATGCTCCCGATCAGGGATTTGTCGCCGGGGAAGTGCACGGTGATATTCTGCGAAATGCGGCCGCTCATAAGACGGGGATCCTTATTCTGCTCCTCCACGAGCACGTCCATGACCCTGCCGAGGAAACGCGAGGACGCCGCCTCTCCGGTCTCCTTGACGGCGGCGAGCAGCCGCTCAAAGCGCTCGTGGGCGACATCCGGCGGCACCTGGTCTTCTCTTTCGGCGGCCGGCGTTCCCGTTCTCTTTGAATAGAGAAACGTAAATGCGCTGTCAAAGCCGACTTCGCGGACGAGTGAGAGTGTGTCCTGAAAATCCCCTTCCGTCTCGCCGGGGAAGCCGACGATGATATCCGTCGTAAGAGAAATCTCGGGGACGGCCGCACGGATTTTTTCGATCAGGGAAAGATACGTTTCCCTGGTGTAGTGCCGGTTCATCATGCCAAGAATCCGCGTGCTGCCGGACTGTACCGGCAGATGAAAATGGCGGCAGATCTTCTCATGCGACGCGATGACGTCGATCAGCTCGTCGGACAGATCCTTCGGATGGGAGGTCATAAAGCGCACCCGCTCGATTCCGTCGGTCTCGGCGACCTTCGCAAGAAGCTGCGGGAAAGAGGTCCCTTGAGAAAGTGTTTTCCCGTAGGAATTGACATTTTGCCCGAGCAGCATGATTTCTTTAACGCCGTCGGCCGCGAGCGCCCTCACTTCAGCGAGGATGTCCGTGTCGAGCCGCGACCGCTCCCGGCCGCGGACATAGGGAACGATGCAGTAGCTGCAGAAGTTGTTGCAGCCGAACATGATGTTGACGCCGGACTTGAAGGCGTATTTCCGCTTGACCGGGAGGTTCTCGACGATGCTGTCCGTGCCGTCCCACAGCTCGATGACCCGCTTCTTCTCCCTGAGGATTTTCGCGAGCAGCTCCGGGAACGTAAACAGATTGTGCGTGCCAAAGATCAGGTCGACGACGGGATAGCTTTTCCTGATCTTCGCGACGACGTGAGGCTCCTGCATCATGCAGCCGCAAAGGCCCACGATCAGGTCGGGACGCTTCTTTTTCAGTCCCGTCAAAATGCCGAGCCGCCCGTAGACATGCTGGTCGGCATTTTCGCGGACCGTACAGGTATTGTAGAGGATGAAGTCCGCTTCCTCTTCGCTGTCCGTATCAATAAAGCCTGCGCTCTCAAGAATGCCGCGGAGCTTCTCCGAGTCGCGCGCATTCATCTGGCAGCCGAAGGTCACGACGGCGCTTTTCAGCTTCCGGCCCTTGATCGCCGTGAGTGCGCGGACCTCCGTCGCCGCCTGTTCGATGGCAAGCCGGGTTCTCTCATCCGGAGAAAGACCGGATGTTTCGTTTGTATCTTCTGTCCTTAGCATGGCTATCCTTCAGGAACGGATCTGTCCCTGGCCGTAGATGATGTATTTGTAGGTTGTCAGCGCCTCGAGCCCCATCGGGCCGCGCGCGTGCAGCTTCTGCGTGCTGATGCCGATCTCGGCCCCGAAGCCGAACTCAAAGCCGTCCGTAAAGCGCGTAGAAGCGTTGACGTAGACGGCAGCGGCGTCCACTTCGCGCAGGAACTGCTGCGCGTGCGCGTAATTTGACGTGACGATGCATTCGGAGTGCCCCGTGTTGTAGCGGTTGATGTGCGCGATCGCCTCGTCGATGTTGCTGACCGTTTTCACGGAGAGAATATAATCCAGATACTCGGCGCCCCAGTCCTCTTCCGTCGCCGGGACCGAGGAGGTGAGATGCTCCGCGGCTGCGGCGTCCGCCCTGAGCTCCACATGCTTCTCTTTGAGACGCAGTTCCAGCTCCGGAAGGAGTGTAGAGACCATGTCCCTGTGGACGACCAGCGATTCCTCGGCGTTGCACACGCCGATGCGCTGGGTCTTCGCATTTTCGATGATGTCTACGGCCATCATGATGTCCGCCGGCGAATCGACATAGACGTGGCAGTTTCCCGTCCCCGTCTCGATGACGGGAATGGTGCTTTCCTTCGTCACCGTGCGGATCAGTCCCGCGCCGCCGCGGGGGATCATCAGATCCACGTAGCGGTCGAGATGCATGAAGGCGCGCGTCGTCTCTCTGGAGGTGTCCTCGATCAGCTGGACGGCGTCTTCAGTCACGCCGTTTGCGCGGAGGGCCTCCTTCAGAACGGCGGTCACGGCGATGTTCGAGTGAATGGCGTCGCTGCCGCCTTTAAGGATCACGGCGTTGCCGGTCTTGAAGCAGAGGCTGAACACATCCGAGGTCACGTTCGGCCGCGCCTCGTAGATCACGCCGATGACGCCGAGCGGCACCGACATGCGGCCGATCAGAAGGCCGTTCGGGCGCTTCGTGAGCGGGCCGACGGAGCCGATGGGGTCGTCCAGCGCGGCGACGGTGCGAAGGCCTTCGGCCATCTGTTCAATGCGCTCCGCCGTCAGCGTGAGCCTGTCCAGAAGCCCCTCCGGCATCTGGTGGGCGGCGCCGTACTTCCAGTCGACGGCATTTGCGGCGAGGATCTCCTCCGTGTGTGAAACGAGCAGATCCGCGGCGCTTAGGAGCACCTGGTTTTTGATCCTTGTGTCGAGCGCTGCCAGTGCGGAGGCCGCCTTCCTGGCGCGCGAACCCATCTCGTTAAGGGCTTCGTTCTCTCCGCTTATGATCGTATCACTCATCATATGATTCCTCCTTGCTCAGGCGCTGATCGGATCATCCGCCTGTCTGTCACGATAAGATCTGTTTTGTGATCCGTCTTTTCGGCGGGAAGCGTGGGAAAGACGGAAAAATCGTAGGCCGGCGCGGCTGTTTTCATCGTTCCGTGTGCGGAAAGAAAACGGTCGTAGAAGCCGCCGCCGTA
>DEFE01000053.1:35940-66099 GCA_002350625.1 Lachnospiraceae bacterium UBA2860 | reverse complement strand
CGTCGAAAATCACGTTGTTCCAGAAAAAAACCCTGTTTGAGCGAAGCGAGTTAGGTTTTTTTCGCTGAACCGCCTTTAGTGATTTTCGTCGGGCTTAGAAGTCCTTAGGCGCGGAAGCCGTCTGCCGGATATATACAGTTGCGGCGAGACAGACTTTCGCGATCGAATCATTACAATTAAACTGATGATTTATCACTTAAGAGAGTATAGTCCCCGTGAAAAAGAAAGTCAATAAAAAACTAGCACTCAGCTTCGCCGAGTGCTAGCAAACACAACTCCTTACATATTCCACGGATTCGCCGGATCCGGATCCGTCGGGTCCCAACCGCGCCGCTCATCCGCCGTATCAATCGTAATCGGCACCGGCTTCCCAAGCGGACCGGCCGTCACGGAATCATCATAAATCACGCACGGGAACCCCGTCGGACAATTATCATAAATCCACTTGACATCCGCAACGCACAGACGGATGCACCCGAGAGACGCCGGCGTCCCGAGCAGATTATACTCATCAAACTCAAGATTCGCCTGGTTCTGCGTAAAATACGGCACCGAGTGGAACAAAATATGCCCGATGATTCTGGTCGCATACTGCCCCCAGCAGTCCTCAAAAAGATAAAGCCATCTCGACCGCTCCAGCGTCCGGAAATACCCCTCCGGCGTATTGGGGCCGGTACTGCAGACAAAAGCCGCAACAGGATTCGTGTAGCGCCCGCTCTCATCCAGACCATAAACCGTCACCGTATTCATCGTCCGGTTGACCGCGACTAGATAAGGCTGGCCGGCGACCCCGGTCAAATCCCAGTATACCCCGTATCTGGCGCCATCATGCTCGATCACGTCATTCGCCACCGTGACGATGCGCTCCGCCTCGGAAGTCTTCCCCATATTGTCAACAGCACTGTAATGAATCACCGTCGCGCCCAAAGTGCCGGTATCAATCGAAGACACATCCGCCGTCACCGACGGCGAAGGATCCTTGTCGTCACTCACGGAGATGCCGCTCATCACGTCGAAACTCTCCCCCAGCTTAACGGCCGTATTGACCGCGCCGCCGATCACCGGCGCCTCCTGATCCGGGACAATCACCTGCACGCTGACAGACGCACGCGACTCATTGCCGGCGCCGTCGCGAGCCACAATGCCCAGCTCATAGCTGCCTTCATCAAGCGCCTTCTCCGTGCTGCCGTCCTCAAAAGTACACGTCACCCCGGTCCTGTCGCTCGCATCGACGACGAACTGATTAATATTCACCACGTCGCCGGGCTGGCCCTCATAGACCTCCTCCGTGACCTTAAGAACGGGCGGGACGGTGTCGACAACCTTCACGCTCACCGGCAGAGATTCCTCCCCCGTAAGGCCCTTCAGCGTATAGACAACCTCATACTCACCGGGCGTATTCGTATCAAGATTTTCTCTGTCGATGGTGACCTGCTCGTCTCTGACATGCTCCAGAGATTTGACCATCGTCCACTCGTCAAATGTATCTCCCGCCTCTACGGTCACCGACGGGGCCGTCAGCACCATGACAGGCTTGTTCATGATAAACAGCCAGAGATAGGCGGCCGCCGCCAGAATCAGTACGCCGAGAATCAGGATTCCGGCGACAAGCGCCTTCTCTCCTCTGCTCTTCTTTCCGTCTTCCATTAAACTCCAATCCGTGCCGGTGACGCGCTAAGCGCCTCACTCATAGTCTTCGTAGTCCTCGTAATCAGCGTCGGCATCATTCAAAAATGCCTCGTCGTAATCATTGTCATAATTGTCCGTGTTGTAGTTCTCTTCTTCATAGTAATTATCTTCGTTGAAGACCTCAAAGTCCTCGTCGTAATCATCCTCATCATAATCATCGTCCTCGTCGTCCTCATCCTCGACCGGGCCTCCGGTGTACATCGTGTTCTCAAAGGACGTGACATGGTTATAACGATCGTAGATGATGACCGGCGTGCTGATATCCACCTGATCATACAGCTCTTCCATGTATCTGAGCGGCGTGTTGATGCAGCCGTGGCTGCCGTCGTAGAGCCAGATATCGTCGCCGTACTCATCCCGCCAGGAGGAGTCGTGGATCAGAATGCCGCTCTCGTGGATGACGAGCGCGAAGTCCGCGTGTGATTCACCGTAACTGCCTTTCATGGTGTGATCCGTCTTCTTATCGAGCACCTGTGTGACCATGGTCGGCGTAGCTCTCTGCGGCGTAGCCGTGCCGGAAACGATATTCGTGTCGAGCACAAGCGCCCCGTCCTTATAGTAATACATATGCTGCTCGTCAAGACTCACCTCGATATAGGTCTTCCCGAAATCCGACTGGCCGCCCTCATCTCTGGCAAGGCCGTAATGATCCCAGGCGAGCGCGATCATCTGCGACGTGGCGCCCGCGAGCGCACCGGCAATCAGATCCGCAGACTGCTCCACATTCATCTTGTAGCCGTAAGTGTCGTAGTTGCTGCCGCCCACCGTAAGGACGTCCCCGCCGGTCGTGTGGAACTGCCTTGTCTTGCCGAGCGTGTTATACTGATCAGCCAATGACTGCGTGTAGTTGATCACTGCGTCGCTGTCAAAGGACACCCTGCCGTTTTCAAAACTCATCCAGGGAAGGAACACGGATTTGTCAAGCAGCACATACGTGTTTCCTTCCATGCTGAGCGTGATCTCCATGTTCTGGTAGCGGTCGACAGTCGCGAATTCATTCTGAAGCGCCTCATTGTCCGCGTATACGGAAGCCTTCCTGTAGCAGCCGAGCTCCTCGAGATTAATCTCGTTCGCCCCTGTGTTGATCGCATTTCGAACGGCCTCGATGACGCTGTCCTCGATCAGGCGGTTTCCGTCGATCGCTTCGACGATCCGGTACCCGCTCGCTGTCTTTTCGATATACGCGTCAACCGGATCCTGGATGCTGTCGCCGGTAATCGCCTGAAGTGACTTCACCTTCTCCACCAGCAGCTCGTCAGAAAAGGCGAAGCCCTGATCCGTCGTGAGCGCGGTCTTCTTAGTGTAGGCAAGCGGCCACAGATACAGATCCTGCGCGTCGATCAGTTCCCGGAAGGATTCACCCGTCGTGAAATGATAATCGAGATCGTCATAGCTGATCTTCTCCACGGAACCGCCCATTTCCTTAATGTCAAGAACGCGCCCCGCATAAGTCTCCTTAAAACGGGCTTCAGCTTCCTCAGCCGTCATGCCGCTGTAATCTATTCCGTTCACCGTCGTGTTCGGCAGAAATTTCCCGACCCACTGCTGATATTCATAAGCGTAATAGAGAGCGCCGCCGGCAAAGGCCGCGAGCATAAGAAACAGAAATACATGTCCGAGAACATGACTCTTTTTCTTCTTTCTTTTTTTCGCCAAGTCTGTTACCTCCCCTTATTTTCCCTTCAAGAAAATAACCCCTGTATAAATGAGCATATACGACCATATTGTATCTCAAATCATCCTCTGCGGCAAGTCCTGCGCTCCTGCGCCATTTTGTTGCTGAACAAAGCGCCTATACTGTATAATAAAAGGGACTCCGGACAGGTATTTCTTGAGGGAGGAAAGCATGATGGACTGGATCATTGTGATCGACGATGACATATCGCACCTGAAGCTTGCAGGGACCATTCTCAGCCGGCACAACATGCGGGTAACGGCGCTGAGATCCGGCAGGGTCGCTCTGGATTACATCCGTCAAAACGGGTTCCCCGATCTGATTCTGATGGACATGAACATGCCGGAGATGGACGGCTTTGAGACGCTTGAGAAGCTCTCATCGGAAATGCCTCTAAACCGGAAGGTTCCTGTCATCTTTCTCACGGCCGAGGAAGGACATCTCGAGGAAGTCCGCGCCCTGGAAGCCGGTGCGGCGGACTTTATCCGAAAGCCCTATGAGCCGGAGGTTCTGGTGAGCCGCATCCGCCGGCTTCTGGACCGACGCGGCGAGTCCTCCGCGAGAACGAGTCCGGGGGAGGCGCCTGATTTTACCCTTGAAACCATCACTGCGCTTCTCAGCGAGCAGTCAAACGTTCCGAACACCCTGTGGATGGGCAGGGATTTTTTCGGAAGCTTCTACAAATATATGGTCCGCTATATGGACCGCTACCACAGCAGCGCCTATCAGGTACTTCTGACGCTTCTTGTCCCTGCAGACAAAAAAACTGAGGCGCGGGCCGCCATTACCGCCGCTTTCAGAAAGACTGTCTGCTCTGCCCTTCGCAGCAGCGACGTCATGATGGAATGCAAGGACAACCAGCAGTTTCTTCTTCTTCCCGAGGTGCAGGATTACGATATCGAGCGTGTGATGACCCGGCTCCGCAGCGCCTGGCGGCAGAACGAACTCGCCGAAGGGACGGAGCTCTCCTTTGAATGCGAAAAAATCAACGGGACGCAGCGTGTGGCCAGGGAGAGCCGGCAGGATGGCGTCCACCATGTCGTCGTGGTCGACGATGATAAGAGTAATCTGCTTCTTGCGGAAGGCATCCTCGCTAAGCAGCGGCTGAAAGTGACAACCCTCTCTTCCGGGCAGGCGCTCCTTAATCTGCTGCGCAGGCAGCTGCCTGACCTGATTCTTCTTGATATGAAGATGCCGCACCTCGACGGCGTCGATACCTTCCGGCTGGTCAGAAAGGAATACGAGGAGGCGACACCGCCGGTCATCTTCCTGACAGCCGACGAAAGCGAAGGACTGGAGGCTAAGTGCCTGGATCTTGGCGCCATGGATTTCATCAAAAAGCCGATCCTGCCGGACGTACTTGTCCTCAGGGTGCGGCATACGCTGGAGCTCATCGATCTGCAGAATCATCTGGCAGAGCTCGTCTCCCGAAAAACAGAAGAAAATGAAAACCTGTCGCTTCATGTCGTACAGACCCTGGCGGAAGCGATCGACGCCAAGGACAGGTATACAAACGGTCATTCCTCCCGCGTGGCCGCGTACGCACGCGACATCGGCCGCCGCTACGGCTACACCATAAAGCAGCAGGAGGATCTCTACATGATGGGCCTTCTCCACGACGTCGGCAAGATCGGCGTGCCGGACGCCGTGATCAATAAGCCGGGGAAACTCACGGAGGAAGAGTTCGCGCTCGTCAAAGAGCATCCGGTCATGGGTGCCCGGATTCTTGAAAAAATCAAGGAGATGCCAAAGCTTTCGATCGGCGCCCGCTGGCATCACGAGCGCTACGACGGCACCGGCTACCCGGACGGCCTTCAAGGGACGGATATTCTGGAGGAGGCGCGGATCATCGCCGTGGCCGACGCCTATGACGCCATGACCAGCCGCCGCAGCTACCGGGATATTCTCACCCAGGACGCCGTCAGGCAGGAAATCATTGACGGGAGCGGCACCCAGTTCGACCCTGTCTTCGCCGGGATCATGCTGCAGATGATGGACGACGATCCGGAGTACCGGATGCGGGAATTCTGACAGGAGAAAAGCACCATGTTGCTGGAATACGCCGAGAACATCATTCAGCTGCTGGCCGTCCTTGTGGCCATGCTCACTTGCCTGTTCCGCTACATCAATACCAGGCGGCGCAGCTGGCTGCTCGCGCTCTTCTTTTTCCTGTGTTTTCTTCTCAGCAGCTATTCTTGGACGACTTACCTGGTGATCATGGGGGAGTCGCCCAGTGTCTCCGCATCCCTGACTTATTCCGGCTGGGATATGGCGTACCTCTTTCTTCTTGCGCTGGTCTTCTATCTGAAGACCCCTGTGGAGCGCCGGTATTTTCATCCCCTGATGCTTCTTCCCGTTCCGCTCAATCTCTGGCAGCTCAAGCTCTATCTGCCCTACGGGGGTGAGGCAAACAGCATTTATCAGGTCATCGTCTGTACCCTCATCGCAGTGCTGAGCCTGCAAAGTCTTCTCTGGTACAATAAAAACCGGAAAGCCGGCGCGCAGCGCCCCTATGCGGCATTCGCCGCCCTGCTTTTCGTCGTCTTCGAGTTCGGCATGTGGACATCCACCTGCTTTGACGACCCTTATGCCAGCCTTTATTATCCCTTTTCCTTCCTCGTAAGCGCCAGCTTTCTTCTTCTCGTCTGGTCTTTAAACCGCACAGATCAAAACAGAGGAGAAGAGACCGCGCATCTGCCCGATCTTCATATACAGCAGACACTGAAGCTGATCTACCTGTCAGTCGTGCTGGTGTGCTGTGTAGGGGGCATCCTGCTGGGCGTGTGGATGAGAGATATCTTAAATGCCGGCGCCCAGGATCCCGCCGGGGGAAACCAGTATCACATTATCTCCGTGATGCTCTTCATGATCGCCCTGTTTCTTGCGGCATTTGCGCTGACCATTGTCCTCGTCATCCGCATGCGGCAGGGAGCCGTATCGGAGCCTTCCCCCGTACTTAAGGATCATGTGCAGCCTGAAGAAGACGGATCTGATCCGGTGCAGGCACAGCCTTACATCGACCTCTTCCGCCGCAGATTAAGCCTGCTGATCCCCATGGTCATCATCTTCCTCCTGATGGTGCTGATGATGATCTACACCTCCCGGGTCATTCAGGACGTCGCGGTGACAAACGTGCACGATGTGGGCGAGGACAGGATCACCAGCGTCACGGCCCAGCTCGAGAACTATCTGGACACCACAAAGAGCGTCCTGTGGGTCACGGCGGACGCTGTCGATCATATGACGCAGACCGGCCGGACAACACAGGAAATTCTGCAGTACATCACAGAAGAATCCACCAATCAGGAATCCCATTTCGATGAAAACTACTCCGGCATTTACGGCTATGTCATGGGAGAATATCTGGACGGCGTAGGCTGGGTTCCGCCGGAAGGCTTCGACCCGATGACGCGCGACTGGTATAAATCAGCCATCCGGGCGAAAGGAGAGTCAACGATCGTATCTCCTTACGTGGATGCGCAGACGGGCGCCGTCATCATCTCCATCAGCCGCATGCTGTCGAACGGCACAGACGTGCTCTCTCTCGATGTGACGATGAATCACATCCAGGATATCGTCTCGGATCTCCAGATCAAAGGCAAGGGCTACGGCTTTGTGATGAACAACGACGGCATGATCATCGCGCATCAGAACGAGTCGCTCAAAGGGACCTACATGGCCGGCAGCGAAGACGGCCGCATCCTTATGGAAAAAGCACTCGAAACCGGCGACGGCAGTTTTGAGATCGATGCGGACGGCCGGAAAAACACGGCCTTTGTCCACCGGATCCTGGGACAGTGGTACGCCGTCATTCTGGTCAGCAATCAGGAACTCTACGCCGAAGTCTGGCATCAGCTGGCGGTGAATATACTCATCAGTATCGTGATCTTCTGCCTCATCGCCTTCTTCTATCTGCTGGGCTATAAAAACGAGAAGCGGTATTCACGCCGCATCGAAGAGATGCGCGCGGAGGAGCAGAAGCAGGCCTTTGAGGCCAGAGCGCTGAAGCTTGAGAAAGAGGCGGCCGATCAGGCCAATCAGGCCAAGAGCGATTTCCTCGCCGATATGTCGCACGAGATCCGGACGCCGATCAACGCCGTGCTCGGCATGAATGAGATGATTCTGCGGGAAATCGGGCAGACCCGGAGCGATCAGGACATGCGTCCCGAAAAGGCGGCGGAAGCTTTCCTCAGCATCGGCACCTATGCCCGCAACATCGAGAGCGCGGGAAACAGCCTGCTCTCCATCATCAATGACATTCTGGATTTCTCGAAGATTGAAGCCGGCAAAATCGATATTGCCGAAAACCCGTATAAACTCAGCTCCCTCTTAAACGACGTGAGCAGCCTGTTTTTCTTCAGGGCCAAAGAAAAGGAGCTCCGCTTCGACATCGAAGTTGATGAAAATCTGCCGGATGAACTGTGCGGCGACAAAGTCCGCGTGCGGCAGGTGATCACCAATCTCCTGACCAACGCGGTAAAATATACGAACCGCGGCAGTGTCCGGCTTAAAGCAGGCACTGACAACGCGGGAAACATATCTCCCGGCGATATCATCTGGCTTAAGATCACGGTCAGCGATACGGGCATCGGGATCCGGAAAGAAGATCAGGAAAAGATTTTTTCCAAGTTCCAGCGTCTGGACCTGAAAGCCAACAGTACCGTAGAAGGAACCGGGCTCGGGCTTGCCATCACCCACAGCTTACTGGCCATGATGCACGGAACGATCGATGTAGAAAGCGAGTACGGCGTCGGAACGACTTTCACTGTTAAGCTCCCGCAGAAGGTCGTCTCAGCCGAGCCCATCGGCAATTATCTCGCCAAGTATGAAAAAGCCCTCGAAACAACCAAAGGATATCACGAACTGTTCCACGCCCCGAAAGGCCGGATTCTCATCGTGGACGATACGCCTATGAATCTCACCGTGGCTGTGGGGCTTCTCCGGAATACGATGCTCATGGCGGATACGGCCGCAAGCGGTTACGAGGCAGTTAAAAAAGCCGCTGAAAATGCCTATGACGTGATTCTTATGGACCAGCGGATGCCGGAGATGGACGGCATTGAGGCTCTGAGAGTCATTCGCGGGCAGGCGGATGGAAAGAACCGGGAGACGCCGGTCATCTGTCTGACGGCCGACGCGATCATCGGTGCAAAAGAGCGCTATATCGCCGAAGGCTTCACCGACTATCTGTGCAAACCCGTAGACGGCCTGGATCTTGAAAGAGCGCTGATGAAGTATCTGCCGGCGGAGAAAGTGGAACCGGTTCACCATGAGGCGGACCGGGATCACGACGTGAATCATAAAGGAGAAGGCGCCTCCGGCGGTCTCTACGAGCCTCTCACGGATGCCGGCATTGATCCTCAAGTGGGACTTCGCTACTGCCAGGGAGATGACCAGCTGTATCTGACGCTGCTTGAAGAATATGCAGACAGCGCCGCGGAAAAGCGGCGCGGCCTGATGAGAGCGCTTGGAGACAATGACCTGCATCAGTACGCGATCCTTGTCCATTCCATAAAGAGCACATCCCGGATGATCGGGGCCTCCTCTCTTTCGGAGATCGCCGCCGGTCTCGAGAAGGCCGCGGGTGAGGAAAGGCGCGACGCCATTTCCCGGGATCACGGCCGCATGATCGTCCTTTATAATGCGGCTGCGGAAGCAGCCCGCTTAACATGCCCTGCGGACCGCGCGCCGCAGAGCGATGCGTCGGATGAGATCCTGGAGTTTATGCCCGAATCATAGCATTCTTCCCGTCCTTTTGCGCCATGATCCTGATGCGTCATTGTCCGAATAAGACATTTTCCGGAAAATCATTATACGGGCAAATCATTGTCCGTACTGTGTGATGTCTCTCACCCAGATTTCCCGCCGGACAAGCACAAATCCGAGCAGGCATTTCACCGTCTCCACCAGCTGTACGATCAGGAAGATCGTAAGAATGCCCAGCGCGGTGCCGTGTACGAGGCCGTAGGCGAGCGGAATGGACACAGCCCACACAAAGCAGGAGTCAAAAAGAAACGTAATCAGCGTGCGGCCGCCGGAACGCAGCGTAAAATACGCCGCATTAGTGTAGGCGTAGAGCGGCATGCACACCGCCGCGATCCGGATGAATCCGGACGCAAGACGCTGTACCTCTCCGCTTGTGTTGTAAATCTGTGGAAAAAGCCCCGCCATAAAGAACAGAGCCGCGCCGAAGAAAACACTCATCAGCACCGAGAGGAGGCTCAGCCGCTCGGCGTCTCTCCTTGCGGTTTTCAGGTGCCCCTTCCCTAGCTCCTGGCCGAGGATGATGCCGATCGCGGATCCCATGGCAATAAACGAGATGTTAAAAACATTTGAGATGGTCTGCGCGATGTTGTTTGCCGCGACCACATCGAGCGAACGGAGCGAATAGGTCTGCGTCAGCACTGCCATCCCGGAAGACCAGAGCGTCTCATTAATGAGAAGCGGCAGCCCTTTCTTCACACAGTTTTTCAGAAGCCCGACAGGCACATAAAAACTGCGGAATACGCCGACGATAAAGCGGTTTTTCTCCGTGTGCGCATGCACCCATCCGATCAGAATCACGCCTTCGACAAAGCGCGAAAGCACTGTCGCCGCGGCCGCGCCCGTCACGCCGAGGGCCGGCGCCCCGAACTTCCCGTAGATCAGGATATAATTGCCGGCAAGATTGACGAGTACGGCCGTCACGGAGGCGACCATCGGCATCACGGTCTCCCCCATGGCGCGCACCGTCGTCGCATACACCTGCGTGACAGCAAAGGGGAGAAAGCCGAGAAGCATGACATGCAGATAACTTTTTCCGAAGGCCAGTGTCGCCGCCGGATCTCCGCTTCCGGCCTCTCCTTTCAGATACAGGGAGATCAGGCGGGTATCCCCGAAAAGGAGCAGCAAAATACCGCCGATCAGAAGGATCGTGACGAGATACATTTCCAGGCGGAACGTGTAGCGGATGCCCTCCTCATCTCCTTTTCCGAAAAACTGCGCGGTAAAGATACCGATCCCCGACAGGCCCCCGAAGATGCACAGGTTCCAGATAAAGATCAGCTGGTTGACGATCGCGACAGCCGACATGGGATCCGTTCCGACTCTCCCGACCATGATATTGTCGAGCATGCTGACGAAATTGGTGATCCCGTTCTGTATCATAATCGGCACAGCGATCAGCATGGCCCTCTTGTAAAAACGTTTGTTCTCCTCTGATAGTCTCATGTAAATTACCTGTAGGGTTCTTCCGCCGCGGCGTAGCGCGCTTCCTCATAGGCCGTATGGAGCGCCTCTCCCTCCGGCGTCCCGATGAGGTCCGTCGCGCTCTCAATCTCATGCGGCGTCTCCTGGGGCTTCGGCAGATCCTTTCTGCGCCGGCGGATTTCTTTTTTATAGCGCCTGCGGACGCGCATCGCGTCCGAGGGCAGATCTTCGTATCGTTTTTCTCTCCTCATCCCCCGCTTTGTTTTCTCCATGGCAAGATCTTCGGAAATGTCGCCATTTTCTTCAGGCACTGCGCGAAAATCCGCCAGAAAATGCCAGAAGGCCTTGAGGAAGAGGATGAGAACCGCAACCGTCGCCACATAGGCGATTCCTTTCACGACCGCATCAAGCCAAGGGGGAATCCGGATCAGGCGAATGCCGACGAGATCCGGCCAGAGCTCTTCATTCATGTAGCGGAGCTCGAGCGGATCCTCCTGCCAGTAGGGATCGTCAGCGGATGCGTGCTCCGCGGAGATCGCGCGCAGGTCGCGGTAGCTGCGCAGTCCCTGCGTCAGCACGGCCGGCACCGTACAGGCGATTCCCGTAATGATCAGAAAGGTCAGTGTAAATGCCGCCCCGATTCTGC
Source organism: Lachnospiraceae bacterium UBA2860 (assembly GCA_002350625.1). Lineage (GTDB taxonomy): Bacteria > Bacillota > Clostridia > Lachnospirales > Lachnospiraceae > Chordicoccus. The sequence continues at coordinate 54,901 of DEFE01000053.1, read as the reverse complement.
GCACGCGTTTATAGGGGAACCTCCGGATATAGCTTAACCGTTCCGCATAGGCCTCCGTATTTTCCAGATGCCTGTAGAGGCAGGTGACTGCCGCGTAGGCGATGAAACAGGCGACCGACGCGTCGCATCCCGCCTTGCAGTCGTAATTTCTTGAAAGTATATAAAGGATCACAAAATAGATCATCAGCGGCCAGAAAGGTTTTTCCAGGACATACTCCCTTTCCGTAAAGGAGATGTCATTTTCTATTCTGGCCCGGTACCGCGCATTCTCCCGCAGGCGGATCTGCACATAGCAGAGCATGACAATCGCCGTCTCGATCAGAAGGGCCACCTGGAAGCCCGCCGCCACAGACCGCTCAAAGGCCCACGCGGAAAGCAGCGCCCCGCTCAGCAGGTAAGTGCCGTAGAGAAGGGCCGCGCAGAGAAGCAGATAGACCACAAAGCTCTTCACGAAGCGGATCATGAGCTTGGCAATTCCGGCGGGAATAAGCACCAGCGTGCCGGCGCAGATCAGCGGCAGAATCAGCGCATCTTCTCTGTCGATCAGAATCAGATAGGCCGCCGGAAAGAGCGCCGGAAGAAATATACCCAGATGCAGCCATTCAAGAAGCCACATCACAACACGCGTCGCGCGCATCAGACCGTCACCTTCCTTCTCATCAGACGGATCTGCCCGCCGGCAGCCGGAAGCATCTCGCCGTCACCTGAAACGGCGACAACGATCGCGCTCTGCCCGCCCGGAAGCGCCGCTTCTATGCTCCGCATCATCTCACTGTCCGCGTTTTTCGTGATGATGACCGGGACCCTGCCTCCCGGCGGAAAATGCGACAGCATCACATCCATCGGCACTGTCTCAGCTTCGGCAAAGTCACCGGTGAGGAACTGCTCCAGTTCTTTTAAAAGCGTGCTGCCCCTGCCGGGCCCGAAGACGTACGGCTGCGGATGATCCCCGTGCGCGCTGTCCCTGATGCCGATGACAAGCGCGCTCTCGAGATTTTTCGTGAGCAGTATCTCCATGAGCGATGCCGCGACGGAGATGCATTCCTCCGTCCTGTCCGGCGTCTTAACGATCCTTCGCTCCTCGAGATCCAGATATACAGCGATCTGTTCCGAGCGCACGGAGGTATAGGTGTTGACCATCAGCTGTCCCGTCTTCGCGCTCGCTTTCCAGTTGATCGTCTTCATCGGATCCGTCTGCTGATATTCGCGGATCTGCGCGAAGGAAAACGGATCCTCGTAGAGACGATTGGCAGCCGCAAGCTGTCCGAGCGGCGTCTCGATCGCCGCGAGGATGTCCCTGACAGGCACGCGGCGCGCATAGACATAGAAGGACAAGTCCGCGTCAAGCGCACGCACGTACTCGTTGAAGGACGGCACCGCGCGCATGGAGATGTCAGCGCCCGACACCTGATAGAATCCCCGTTTCTCCCCGAGCACCCGGTATTCCCTCGTGATCTGCTCATGGGAAAGAAGCGAGAAAACGTCCCGTTTGTAGAGATAATCACTCTCTGTGATGTTTTCGGCGTTCATAAACCGAAGCCCCTTGCCGATGCGGAAGCGGATTTCCATGACCGGCACCGGCATGGCGCCGCGGTTGACCACGGTCTCCGTAAAGCCAAGCTCTTCTCCGGCATTGATCTCGGACGCGTCCGCATCGAGCGTCACCTCCACGGCCTCCGCGAGGGCGCGCCGCATCAGGCGCTCCCAGATCAGGACCGCCGCAGCCGCAATCAGAAGAACAATGAGGATCATCTCGCGCTCCAGTCCTCGGTCGGCACCGGGACCTTGTCAAGCAGTATCCGGATGCGGTCCTCCCGCTCTCCCGTCCTTACTGCGTCCGTGATGATCCTGTGCGCCAGCACTGGGATCGCCACCTCTTTGATATCCTCGGGGACGACGTACGCGCGTCCCTGAACGAGCGCATACCCTTGGGATGCGCGAAGGAGGGACAGCGTCCCGCGCGGCGAGGCTCCTTCCGCGCCCTCGCCCTGCCTTGTCGACTGTGTGAGCGCCACGATGTAGTCGCGGAGATCCCCGTGCACGAACACCTTGCGGCACTCTTCGCGAAGCGAGAGCACTTCCGCAGCATCGGCAACCGGTTTCAGTGTTTCAAGCGGCTCATCGACGATAAAGCGGTCGAGCATCCTCCGCTCCTCCTCCCGGCTCATCCGGCCGATGCTGAGCTTCATGAGAAAGCGGTCCAGCTGGGCTTCCGGCAAAGGAAAGCATCCCAGTGTCTCGACGGGATTCTGCGTCGCTATGACAAAGAACGGTTCTTTAAGGCGCCTCGTCTCGCCGTCGACCGTCACCTGACCCTCGCCCATGCACTCAAGGAGCGCTGACTGCGTGCGCGGCGTCGCACGGTTGATCTCGTCGGCAAGCAGCACATTCGCAAAAACCGGCCCTTCCCGGAAAACAAAGCCGCTCTTTGACTGATCAAAGTAGCTGAGACCGGTGACGTCGCTCGGCAGGAGGTCCGGCGTGAACTGAATCCGCGAAAATATAAGATCCATCGATCGTGCGAGTGATTTCGCGAGCACGGTCTTCCCTGTCCCCGGCAGGTCTTCAAGGAGGACGTGTCCGCCCGCCGCGAAGGAGGCGAGCACAAGATCGATCACCTCCGTCCTGCCCACGATGACAGTTCCGATATTCTCTTTGATCCTTTCAATGATGCCGGCCGCCATAAAGCCACCTGCCTTTCTTCTTATGCAAACGCAGGCAGGAACATGCGGTTCCTGCCTGCAGCCTTCATCAACAATTCACCTGTCTTATCCGAGTACGCCGCTCTTGGAGTTCTTCAGCGTCGGGATCTCCGTCTCGTCCTTGTCGTTGATATGTGTCCCGGAATACTTCTTAGTCTCCGCGGCGATCACGCCCGAAAGGAGCAGCACGGCGATGATGTTCGGGATCGCCATGAGACCGTTCATCAGGTCCGCCAGATCCCAGATCAGGTTCAGCTCCACCATGGAGCCGACAAACACGCCGATAACCCAGAGAATCTTATACGGGAAGATGATCTTCTCTCCGAAGAGATAGACCGCGCATCTCTCACCGTAGTAATACCAGCCGAGAATCGTAGAGAATGCAAAGGTAATAAGACCGACAATAAGAATCGGAAGGCCGATGTAAGGAATCATCGAAAATGCCTTGCTCGTCAGTTCGCTGCCGTTGCCGGACAGACCGTCGATCGACGGGTGCTTGATGATGGAGGTCGTGAGCACAAGACCTGTCATCAGGCAGATGACAACCGTGTCCCAGAAGGTGCCCGTCATGGAGACAAGCGCCTGTCTCTTCGGGTTCCTTGTCTGCGCCGCCGACGCGACGAGCGGGGCGGAGCCCATACCGGACTCATTGGAGAAGAGGCCTCGCGCGAAACCGTAACGGCAGGCGATGGTGATCGTCGAGCCGACGAATCCGCCGGTTGCGGCCTTCGTCGTGAAAGCTGAGGAGCAGATCGTCACGACTGCCTCTCCGAGCACGTCGCGGTTCATGACGAGGATGATGATGCAGCCGACGATATAGAACAGCGCCATGAAGGGCACGAGCGCCTCAGACACCTTGGTGATCGACTTGATGCCGCCGATGATGACAAGGCCGACGACCACGGCGAGAATGACGGCGATGATGACGGCCGGCGTGCCGAAATTCGTGGTGAAGTTCGCGGCGACAGCATTTGCCTGCACCGTGCAGCCGATCCCGAAAGCGCAGACGGCGGCCAGAATGGCAAAGAGAATGCCGGCCCATTTCGCATGAAGGCCTCTGTCGAGCGCGTACATCGCGCCGCCGATCATGGATCCGTTCTCACTCTTCACGCGGTATTTCACGCCGATGAGTGTCTCCGCGTACTTGGTCGCGATGCCGAAGATACCCGTCAGCCACATCCAGAGCACGGAGCCCGGGCCGCCCATCGCGATCGCCGTGCCGACGCCGATGATATTGCCGGTGCCGATCGTCGACGACAGAGCCGTCGTCAGAGCGCCGAACTGCGAGACGTCGCCTTCCGCGTCCGGATCTTTTGTCACGGACATGCGGATCGCCTTGAAGATATCCTTCTGGATAAATCCCGTCCGGAACGTCATGAAGATATGTGTCCCGAACAGCAGGATGATCAGCGGCCATCCCCATAGAAAACTGTCGATTGTTCCAACAATCTGTCCAAAACTCATGGGCTCTCCCTCCTTCAACCACCTTTCATACTTTAAAGTCTTACAATGACCTTACGGTATTTCATTTTACAAGTCAGTTTTATTTCATGCAACCATTTTCTTAACGGATGCCTGATAAGCCTGCATCCGGCTTTGTATCCGTCAGCCGAACACGGTAAAGGCCGTCGACGGATCCTTCATGCAGCCGACGATGGTCTCGAGCGGAAATGAGACGCCGCAGTACCAGTAGCTGTTCTCCACGTGGCCGGGATCGTTTACGGCGATCGTTCCGTCCGGCAATAGGCCGACGAGCAGGATATAGTGCCCGTTCAGCGTAAATGGCGGCGATCCGACGTGTTCCATCACCGGCTGCCCGTTTCTGAGTGCCGTCAGGACCTCGCCGATATCGCTCGTCAGATAGGCGGGCACCCTGTACATCGACGCCGAGGTCACGCCCACCGTGACGGCCGAGCCGCCGCCGGCGATATACTGCCCGTTCTCCTTGAAATCGATCGGCGCCACGACTCTCTGCAGGATGTAGGAGAGGGCCATCGCCGTCGAGAAGAACCCGCAGCCGGCCTGGCTCATCGTGTGGCCGTTCACATTGAAGGAGACGTGCGGCCACTCCGTGTACATCCACGTCCCGTTGACAAGATAGCCTCTGGACTGGTTGTAATACGGAACGATCATGACGCCATTCGCGTCCTTCGGCCGCGCCTGTGCCTCCCCCGCGCTCTGCTGCGGCGCGTCCCTCAGCATGACGTGATTCCAGAACTGCTCCGTCGAGCGGAGGCAGGAGCTGTCCGCCGCGTCGGCGACCCTTGCGCGGACGGCCTCGTTCACCGTGTCGGAGGTCAGGAAGTACTCGCCGCTCCGCGTGATGCAGACGAGATAGACGTACATGGCGCCGCCCTCTTCGGCCGCGACATAGTCGTAGCCGTTGTCGCACACATAGTAGACGCCGGCGTTGTCCGAAAGACTGATGCCATCCGACAGAAGCTGCACGAAGAGCCGCGCCCGTAGGATCGCCTCCTTGTGCGCGCGCTTCTCCGCCTCCTTGCGCTCGATCGCCGCGATCCGGCAGGAGCGCACGTAAGAAGCGACGGCTTCCTTCGTCGCCTGCTCTCCTCTCGAGAGCATCTGCGCGTTCGCGCCGGACACGGCCTGAGCTCCCCTTAAGAGCAGCTGCGTATCAGCGGCGGATGCGGATGTGTTTCCCGCGGCGCTAAGAAGAACCGCCGCGGCGACAGCCGCGGTGGACAGACGCCGTACCGCTGATTCAGTTATCATCATGTGCTTCTTCATAGTCCTCCGAGATCTCCTGATCCGTGCCGGAATAGAGCTCGTTGTGCACATAGGGCACTGTGTTCGCGCGGTCATAGATGACGACGGGCACCCCGTCCCAGGTGTTCTCATAGATCGTCTTCACAGCGCTGTAAGGCGTATTGATGCAGCCGTGGCTGCCGTCATAGAGCCAGATATCTCTCCCGTAATCGTCCCGCCAGGAGCTGTCATGGATACAGATGCCGTTGAACATGATGGCGATGACGTAATTGGAAAATGCCTGCCCGTAGGAGCCCTGCATCTGATGGTCCCTGAGCTTGTCAAGTACCTGGAAGCATCCGCAGGGCGTCGCTCTCGTCTCCGTCGCAAGGCCCGTGACGACGCTCGTTCCGACGATGATTTCACCTTCCAGATAGTACCACATCTGCTGCTCGTCAAGACTGATCTCGATATAGGTGTCTCCGAAGTCGCCGCCGAGTTCATCCCTCGGCCCGCCGTACTGAATCCAGGTGCAGGAGACCTCCTGCGACTGCCCGGTCATGAGCGCGTCCTTAATCGCGGCGGCCGTCGTCTCCAGATCCATTTCGTAGCCGAAATTGTCGTAATCGCTGCCGCCCACCTCGACGATGTCGCCGGCGTGCGCACGGAATTTCCTCTTGTGCCCGAAGGTGCTGTACTTGTCATACAATGAGACGCCGTACGCATAGGCCGCGTCCGCGTCCACGGAGATGTTCCCCGTGTCCGGGTCGAAGTCCAGCCAGGAGCCGTAGGTTTCCTTCGTCAGCGGCTCGATGACGCCGCCCTCCATATTAATACTGATGACGGTCTGCTGGAACTGATCGATCGGCGCAAATGCCTCGTTCAGCGCCTCGTCGTCCGCATAAACCGACGCTTTCTCGTAGCAGCCGGCCGCATCGAGATCGATCTCCGTCGCTCCCTCCGTGATCGCCTGCGAGATCGCGCTGTAGGTGCGCCCCGGATTCAGGCGGTTGCCGTCATCCGCCTCGATGATGGCGTAATACCCCTCTTCCGCCCTGCCGATATGGGCGTCGACCGGGTCGCGAACCGCTTCATTTGTCATCGCGCGAAGGCCGTCGATCGCCTTTTTCAGTTTTCCCGCGTCAAACACGGCGCTGCCCGTGCTTTTAATCGACGTATCCAGATAGGGCGTCAAGGGCCATTTGAGAAAATTCTGCCTCCGGATCATCGCCGGAAAGGACGGATCCATGGCGAGCGCAAAGCCAATCTCGTCCCCGTCGATCACTTCCGTCTCCCCTTCGATCGTCCGCACATTGAGCTTCCAGTCCTCATAGGTGACGCGATAGGCCGTCTCGGCCTCCGCCGCCGTCATGTGGCTGACATCGACTCCGTTTACGGAGGTGCGATCCATGAAGCGCCCTCTCAGAATGAATATGCCCGCGATATAGGCAATGGCCACCGAGAAGAGCACAATGTGCAAAGCAGTCTTCAGCAGCCGCTTCATCTTCTCCGGCCTTAGCCGCATCCAGTCTTTTTTCTGCACCGCTCTCTACTCCCCGAAAAAAGCGATTTACAGCTGCGTCGTCACGAAGATGTCGTAGATGGCGCGGATCGCCGTCTCGAAATCCTTGTTCTCCACGCCGATGATGATGTTGAGCTCCGATGAGCCCTGGTCGATCATGCGGATATTGACGTGCGCGTGGGCGAGCGCAGAGAAGATCCTGGCCGCCGTGCCGCGCATGGAGCGCATCGCGCGCCCGACCACGGCGATGAGCGCGAGATCCGATTCGATCTCGACGCTGTCCGGCTGGCTCATGCGGTGGATCGCAGAGACCACGCGCTGTTCTTTATCCATGAATTCCGTCTCGTGGACCACGATTGTCATGGTGTCGATGCCCGAGGGCATATGCTCGAAGGAGATGTGATTTTCCTCAAATGCCTCAAGCACCTTGCGGCCGAATCCGATCTCCGAGTTCATCATCGCCTTCGAGATGAGGACAGCGCAGAAGCCCTTCTTGCCGGCGACGCCGGTAATCGTAAACTTCGGCTTCTTCGCCGTGCTCTCGACGATCCACGTCCCCTCGTCTTCCGGCTTGTTGGTGTTGCGGATATTGATCGGAATTCCCTTGGACCTGACGGGAAAGATCGCGTCTTCATGGAGAACCGCGGCGCCCATGTAGCTGAGCTCGCGGAGCTCCCTGTATGTGATCGTATGGATCGTCACCGGATCCTTGACGACCCGCGGATCCGCGACGAGGAAACCGGAGACGTCCGTCCAGTTCTCGTAGGTGTCGACCTTCGCGGCGCTGGCTACAATAGAGCCCGTGATGTCGGAGCCGCCGCGCGAGAATGTCTTGATGCGGCCGTCCTTTCCCTGACCGTAGAAGCCGGGAATGACGGCGTGTCCCGCCTCGGCGAGCAGCTTTGAGAGCACCTTTTCCGTCTTGTAGGAATTGAGCGTCCCCTCCTCGTTGAAGAAGATCGCCTCGTAGGGATCAATAAACGGGAAGTCAAGGTAGGCCGCCATGATGCGCCCGTTCAGATACTCCCCGCGGGAGGCCGCATAATCCTCATACGGCTCCTCCTTCATCACTCTCCTGATTTCCGCAAACTCATCGTCCAGAGAAATGTCAAGCTGAAGTCCCGTGATAATCTCATCATAGCGGGCCTTAATCGCCGCAAGAAGTTCGTCGAAGTCCTCCCCTTCAGCGGCGCTCTTATACAGGGCAAGCAGCATATCCGTCACTTTAGTATCCTTCGGAAAGCGCTTTCCCGGTGCGCTCGGCACCACGAACAGACGCGAACTGTCGGCGCGGACGATATCGCCGGCCTTGCGGAACTGATTGGCGTCCGCGAGAGAACTTCCTCCGAATTTAGCGACTTTACTCATATTCCCTCCTCATAAAACACAGCTGCTCCGCGTGAGAAGCAGCTGCGAACATCTAAGAGATCATATCACAAATTCACTTTTCGCGCACCCACTATTTCAAGAAAGCGCTGAGGCAGGTAATGAGCGGGGAATTCCAGTAGATCGTCACCTCATTGGTGGAATAGCTCTGTTCATTGTCCACATAGCATTTGGCCGGCGCCTGGTCCTTCAGCACGCCCTTCGCATAGGAGTCCTCGAGATTGACATCCGGCCCTCCGGCGAGCATGCCCGGCATCGCCTTTCCTACGGCCTGCGAAGGCCTGTGGTGCGGGTGCTCCGGCGTGTGCGTGCCATACCCGGTGACGAAGGATATGCCGAGGGAATTGGCCCCCGTGAGATAATCCACGGCGCGGAGGGCAAGAAGCCTGTAAGCCTCCTCGCCGGACAGCTCTCCGGCAAAAAGAAGCAGCATGGCGTTATTGGCCACAGACATGTTGGAGCCCCAGGGATAATTCTTCTCAAGCGTCATATAATAGCGGTCTTTTTCGCTCTTTTTGATAAGGGCGTCCGCCTCGCCGAGTATTCTGCCCTTAAGCTCCAAAGAGAGCTCCGGGAGCCCTTCCGGGGCTGCGAAAGCGAGATCATAGAAAGCATACCCGCCGACGCCTGCCCAGCCGAGTCCGCACTTCAGATTCCCGCTGTATAGCGCAGCGAGATCTCCGGCGAGCTCCTCGTGTCCCGCAAGGTACAGCTCCGCCGCGGCGTAGAAGCGCTCGTCATTTGTCCCGCGGTCGGGATACTCCCCGGTCGAGATCTCGGGCGGATTGGTAAAGCCTTCGTGATCCTCGGTATCCTTTATGGCCGCGTACGCTTTCATGGCCGCATCGTCGGCGGAAGCGGCAAAGGCCGGATCGATGTCCGCGTAGATTCTCGCCGCCTTCGCCATCACCGCCGCGAAGTCTCCCGTGGCGGCTGTCGAGACAGGCGAGATCACCAGCGTGTCCGTCTCCTCCTCGGGGGGAACGGATCCGGGGAATGCATAGCAGGTCACCTTGTGGTACACCAGGCCGCTCTCCTCATCCTGCATCTTCAGAAGGAAATCCAGTTCATAGCGCGCTTCGTCGAGAAGGTCCGGGATGCCGTTTCCGCTCTCCGGGATGCCGATGTCGTCCATCTCAGCCCCGAACGCTTCATAGGCCAGAAAGAGATCGGACACGGCCTTTGCGCCCGCCACGACATAGCGGCCGTAGTCTCCTGCGTCGTGCCAGCCGCCGGACACATCCTTTGTCTTATCCGTCCCGTAGACGACGGCTTCCGCCATGTGGCAGGCGCCGTGGGCGAAATCTCCGGCGATCGCGGGATCCGTCTTGGTCCCGCATCTTTGCAGATACAGCATGCGCACGGCGCCGCGGAAGAGATCGTCATACACGTTCTCCGCGATCCGGAAAGGATAGGAGCTGACCTCCTCACCGCCGTCACGCATGACCACCGTATAAGTGCCCGGTTCATCAAACGCCGAGAAGTCGCCTTCCCGGATCCGCTCATCGGAGGCGCGGTCATAGGCAGCCGCCGCAAATGTCCCCTCAAAGCACACCTTCCCGCTCTCGTCAACGACGGCAAAATCCTGCTCTCCCTCCTCGCCGTCACCCTTGGCAAAAGCGGTCTTTGCCGCTCCCGGGAGATAGCCGGTCTGGCTGAGCGTAAGCACCGGGTACGCGGGAAGAGACTCCAGCACCTCCGCGCCGGAAGCATCCTTCACGACGAGGGAGATGTTATCGATCTTCACGCAGTGCTCACCAGGATCCTCCGCCATATCCTCCATCTTTCCGAGATTGAAGACCAGGCGCGGCGCGGGATCCGAATCCTCCTCCATCGTCCAGTCCGTCTCGACATGCTGTACATCGGGGCCGATGTCGATGCGGTCGCTCATATAGGCGTGATAGTCCCCGCCGTTCAGCTGGATTCTGTATTCGCATTTCCGCGGAATGTCGGAGGATATGTCAAAGCTGTAGGTGTAGATGCAGCCTTTGTTCAGGGCAAATCCGTCATAGTAGACCTGATTGGCGTAGTCGAGCGAGCCGCAGTTTGTGATGTGCACCGCGAGCGCTCCGTCCTCGTTGGCGATCTCACAGCTCCCGCCGTTCATATAAGTCATAAAGCTTCCCGTGCCGCCGTCCTCAAAATCGACCGCGACCTGAACGTCGCCGTCTTCTACTTTTCCCTGTGCGTCAGAGGCGTAAAGGGGCGCGGCGGAAAGGACCGCCGTAAGGACACAGGCGGCAGTCATAAGGATCCGTTTACTCCATTGTTTTTTCATCGCTTACTCCTTTGTTATCAGCCGAGCGGAATCTCTACGACTTCCGCCATTCTCGTCAGGCAGGTCTCGATTTCAAGTGCGATCGCGTCGACCATCTGTCCGATGATCTCCTCGTTTTTGTCCGTCTCCAGGTTAGAATAGAAGGTCTCCTCCACACGTGCGGATACGGAATCAATCCGCGACCGGAACGCGTTCTTCGGGATGATGCGCCGCATGGGCTTCGGGATGTCCGCGTTCATGAATGCCTTCTCCATCCTCTTTTTGCCGAGGATCAGCACAAGGAGAGATACGGCCGCGCCCGCGACGATACCCTCCGGGCCGCTCGAGATCATAGCGATGCCGCTCCCGCCGCAGATCAGCCCGACGATGATGCTGATGATGGAGTCGATCATCAGCGTGATCTCCTCCACGGCAAACACGTTTTTCGCCTCGAGCCCGATATCGACATCCTCCACGGAGAGATATGCGGAGAGGCTCAGCGCCGTGTACGGGACGCCGTGCCGCACGCAGATCGGCACCGTATACTCGGAGAGCTCGTCCGCCACCGGGCCCATCCAGGCACTGATGACGCTATGCAGGAGTTCCCTCGCCTCATCAGATTCGAGATAGCGGGTGATCTCACGGCTCAGCGCCTCGTCCGTGTCATCGAGCCGCTCGATCGCGCCGTCCCGCCACATGTCAAAGACAGGAGCAGCCGCGTGCTCAAGGATGGGCGGCACCATCGTCTCCACCGCGCTCCTGTAGAGCTCGGCGATGTGCGCCTTCACGATGTCCTCGATGACCGAGGAGCGCTTCAGCTCATCGATATCTCTCCTGAAAGCCGCAAGCTCCGCGTCGATCTGTCCGCACAGGGCGAGACCGCGCGCAACGGCAAATTCAGGCTCCGCGCCGGCGATCACGACCGCGTCCGGGAAGACCTTCCGGCAGATGGCGCGCACCGCCGGCATGCGGGATACGCCGCCCGTCAGGAAAAGCAGCTCCGGCGCCTCGTCATCCTTCAGCGCGTTCCTTACCTCTTCAAGGCTCTCGGTGAGCACCTGCACGAAGGACTTCCCGTGAAGGCGGTCCGAGGAGGCGCTTAAGACCTCGCGGGCGATCTCCTGATCCATCGAGATCTTAAGCGGCAGCGGTTTGTCATACTGAATGAGAACGCTCTCCGAGCAGCTGTGGTCCTTATAGTACTCCTCATCTCCGAAATAGCGTTCCTTCAGCCGGCGCGCCGCAAACTCACAGTAATTCTTCCAGGACTCGCTCTTCGCAAATACCTCCCGGATTTTCTCCGCGCGGTTCGAATAGCTGACGGCATGGGCAAGCAGGAGTTCGTCCAGGATGCCGCCGCCGAGCGTCACCTCACCGGCCGTTCTCATCTCTGCCTCATGCCCTTGAAGCACATAGGCAAAATCCGTCGTGGAGGACCCGATGTCTACCACGAGCAGCGGCTTCGAAAGGATATCCTGCCCGATCTGCAGATGCTTCGACTGGCACGCGGATACAAGAGCTGCCCTCGACTCCGAGATGATCCGGGCGGGCGGGTAGCCCACGCCCTCAAAGATCTCTCTGTACGCCTCGCGGGCGTGCTTGTCCCAGCCGGCCGGGCATCCGATATAAAAGAGCACGTCCTCCCCGCCGACCAGTTCGCCGCTCCCTCTGAGCTCGCCCAGTACCCCGGCGGCAAAAGCGCGGATGTCCGCGTGCGCAGATGACTCCGTAAGAAAACGGCTTTTGAAGCGAAGCCTTCTCTTTTTTGCGCCGTCACAATAGCAGGCGGCCTCGCCGATGACAAGCGTCCCATCTTCCGTGAGCGCGTAAGCCGTGATCAAGCTCTTCGCGTCGCATATGGTCAGGATCTCCGGTACCGGTCCCCGCTCGCAGCGGGCGCGCGCGACCGCGCTCTCCGCGTCTCCGAGGTCAAATCCGTAAAAGCGGTTCATGAGCAAGTCCCCTTCTAAGTACTTTCCCGTCCGAAAGAAGCGCCGGACGAAGTGTTCCCTCCCTCTCCGAGGGCATCTGATCAAAGAAGCTGTGCGTACTCTCCGAGCAGTCCACGACTTCGATGTGCCGCCGGTGCAGAACCGCTTTCAGTTCCTCGATCTTGTCGCGCATATACTCCGCATCTCCGCTGTAAGCGGCCTCAAAAAGCCCCGCAAGGAGGGTGAGCTCCTCTCCGGTCAAACCGGCTTCATCAAAAGCCCCTTCCCGTTTTTCATCAAAGGCCTCTTCCGAAGCCGCCTCGCTGACACACTGGTCGGCGACCGTCATGGCCGCGTGCAGCACCCGGTACAGCTGCGGCGCGTCGGCGACACATTCGTAGCGGACATTTCCCGCGTCCGCTGTCTTTCCTCCCTTTGCGCTCATGCGTCCCGAAACATAAAGCAGCGCGCCGCCGCCCGCCGCGAGCAGGATGTACACCGGCAGCAGCTTTATGCTCACCACAAATCCGCCGGCTGCCGCCGCGATGAGGAACAGCGCGGCGATGAGGGCGATCCCGACGGCAAGGAGAATCAGGGGAATCGCGCTGCTCCTCCCCTGCTTCCCGCGCCCGCCGGTCTTCTCCTCAAAAGCCCTCACCTCTTTTACACAGTCCGCGCTGCGGACAGTCATGCGGACGGTCCTTAAGATAAAGGAGAGCATCTCACTCAGGCGCGGATTCTCCTCCGCCGCCACCGCGGCCGCAAGAATGCGGTCGATCTCCGCTTCAAGGACAGGGACGGCCTCCTTCGGCGTCCCCGCGTTCCTGATCCGCGCGATTAGTTTTTCTTTGTCAAGCTTCATGAGTTCCGCTGCCGGCATCTCATACATCCTCCGCAAAATACAAAACAGGCAGCCCCCGCGCGTGACGGGGACTGCCGGGATCCTTCTAAGTGATCAGAACTTGAAGTTCAGCAGAGATCCCAGAAGATCCGTGCCGTCGTCCTGGCTGTTCACTTCCTCTTTCCCGCCTCCGAAGAGACCGCCGAGGAGACCGCCAAGGCCGGAAGACTGAGACGCGCCGCCGCCGAGAAGGCTTCCGAGAAGGGAGCCGCCGCCGGAGGATTCGCCCGCGTCGCCGAACAGGCCGCCGACAAGACCGGAGAGATCGCCGAGACCTTCAAGCGGAGAAGCTGCTCCCGCCGCCTGCTGCTGTCCGGCCGTCGTAGCCGCGGACAGAGAGCTCATCAGAGCGGGCGCCATGTTGTCGAGCACGGATGAAACGTCGTGCGCTGCGACACCGGTCGAAGAAGCGAGCTGGCTGATGACGTTCGTCGTGTTGTCGCCGAAGATATGGCCGACGATCTTGTCGCCGTCATCCGCGTCCGCCTCGCTGATCTGATCCGCGATGGACTTCGTGTTCTTATGCTGGGTGAGCGCGCCCATGAGAGAACTCAGGCCCCCCTGGGAAGAAGCGTTTGCGGTCAGAGACTTCAGAAGCATCGGAAGTGCCGCAGCAATCAGCGCGGTGACAGCCTTGCTTGAGAGGCCCGTCTTCTTCGCCATGGAATTGACGGAAGACTCTGATGTCATGGAGCCAAGTAACATGTTCAGTAAACTGCTCATAATGGGTTCCTCCTTTTTTTATCACTTCGGCAGAGCACTGCCGCAGTATTCACAGCATCCGTTCTCATCGGGAATCATCGAGGCCTTGCAGAACGGGCAGATCACCTTCTGCTTCGGCGCGGCCTTCGCCGCTTCTTCCGCGCGCGCGGCTTCTCTTCCGCCCATCAGCACGCGCTTCAGCTCATTGCCCATATCCAGGTATTCCTGATAATCTCTGTTCCAGACCGTCTGGCCGCCGGAAGGTGCCGCCTGGGGCGTTCCTCCCGCGAGCGCACCGATGATGCTGCCCACGGCTGAGGCGATCAGCTCCCCGCCGTTCGCAGACGTATCATGGATGCTCCTGTCGCCCGTATCAACAGAGAAACTATTGAGGCGGAAACGCATCGTATCAAAATACGGGTGATTGACGTGGATAATGACATTGAAATTATAGCTGTACTCATACTTCTTCGGGTTATAGCTCTGATAATTCCCGTCCTTGTCCTGATACGTCTGCTCGGTCCGGTCCTCATCGATATCCAGATCGACAGCCGTGACCTGTGAGAAATCAATCACGTCCGGATTGTCTTCCTCCAGATTCTTTGCCGATGTGATCACAAACTTCCGCGCGTCCTCATCGACAAGAAGCTTTTTAAAATCCCGCCCGAAGGTCAGGGTCGTATGGAAAGCTGCCACGGCAGATTTGTTGTCCTCGCGGTAAGCAAGCTGCTGCTTGATCTCCTCAAGCGTGCTGTGTCTCCGCTCATTGAACCACGGCGATAGCTTCGCCGCGCACTTCTTGCAAAGATTGGCGTCCTCAAGCTTTTTATTGCCGAGCAAGCCGATCTTCTCGCCGCATACATCGCAATACTTCTTGTCAAACAGTCCCATGACCCGCCTCCTATCTGTCTTTCATCGATTTACATCCATCTATTGTACCATAAAGTGCCTCATGACGCGAGAAAATCAAGCCCCGTCTTCTGACACTATCTTCTGATATACTGCCCCGCGACAGCCGCCGTCGGCTCGCCGTCCTTTGCGGCAAGAATCCCGTTCACAAACACGTACTTCGCGCGCCCGGAAACCGTCATTCCCTCAAACGGCGTATAGTCCACTCTCTGATGCTGATTCGCCGCACTGATCGTCCACGCGTCCTCCGGATCCCAGACGACCACGTCCGCGTCAGCTTCCTCAATAAGCGCGCCCTTCCGCGGAAACATCCCGAACACCTTCGCCGGATTTTCACTCAGGAGCCTCATGTAATCCGAGGGCGTAAGCGCATCCCCGAAGATCTTCATGAAAACGGCCGGCCTGTGCTCAATGCCCGGCGCGCCGTTCGGGATCTTCGTGAAGTCCTCTCTCCCCGCCTGCTTCTGCGTGTCGAAGCGGAAGCTGCAGTGATCCGTCGCGATCGTGTCGATCTCGCCGCTCATCACGGCGCCTTTCAGTGCCGCAATATCCGACGGCTTTCTCAGCGGCGGCGAGCAGACATACTTGGCACCTTCAAAATCGGGAAGTGCATATACGCTGTCGTCAAACAGCATATACTGCGGGCAGGATTCCACATAGATGCGGAAGCCGCCGCTTATGCCGTGTGCCGAAAGGCCGCCGCAGCCGGCCGCCTCCCGCGCGCGGCGCACCTCGTGAAGGCCCAGTTCCGTGCTCAGGTGGACTATATTGATCGGCGCGTCGGCAAGCCTGCCGAGATAGCAGAAGCGGTTCACCGCCTCCGCCTCCACCTCCGCCGGCCGGCTGAGCGGATGTGCGGAAGTGTCTGTGTGTCCCGCTGCCAGATACTGCTTCTGCAGCGCCGTCACAAGTCCGCCGTTCTCGCAGTGGCATCCGGTCACGCCGCCGAACTTTTTCACTTCCGTAAGAACGTCAAGAATCTGCTCGTCCGTAAGCGCCGTGTCGTACGCCATGTAGACCTTGAACGAAGTCACGCCCTCTTCCCGAAGGGCGGGCAGGTCTCTTCTTACCTGCTCGTTCCAGTCGCAGATCGCCATGTGAAACGCATAGTTTGCGCGGGCCTTCCCCTCCGCCTTCTCCTTCCAGGTCTTAAGCGCGTTGAGCACGTCGTCGCCCTTGTACTGCGTCGCGAAATCCACGACCGTCGTCGTCCCGCCTGCGACCGCCGCCGTCGTTCCGGACGCGAAATCATCCGCCGTCACGGTGCCTGCGACAGGGAGGTCAAGATGTGTGTGCCCGTCGATAAAGCCCGGATATACAAGACACCCCGCGGCGTCGATGACCTCGTCGTCCGGCGAAGGCGTCATTTCGCCGATGCGGACGATTTTGCCGTCCTTCATGGCGAGGGACGCGCGCACCTCTCCCTCCGGCGTAATCAGTCTTCCGTTCGTAATAATCGTCATAAGTACCTCCGCTTAAGTTCTCCGCTTCAAGCATCTATGCGGTGATCAGTGTTCCCGTCTTTCCGGCGATCCCGTCCTTGGCCTTCTCGAGCAATGTGATCAGCGCCTTTCTTCCCGGCGCCGACTCCGCGAATTCGAGCGCCGCCTGCACCTTCGGGAGCATGGATCCCGGCGCGAATTCGCCTGAGGCGATGTAGTGGCGCGCCTCCTCCGGCGTCATGTGGTCGAGCCAGGTCTCATCGGGTTTTCCGAAATGAATCGCCACCTTCTCCACGGCCGTCAGAATGATCAGCGTGTCCGCGTTCAGCTGCCTGGCCAGACAGGCCGCCGCGTAATCCTTGTCAACCACGGCCGCCGCCCCTTTCAGGTGATGCCCGCGTGTTTTAAACACGGGAATCCCGCCGCCCCCGCAGGCGATCACGATGTGATTCGTGGAGACGAGGGACTCGATCGTGTCGATCTCGACAATCGACACGGGGCGCGGCGACGCGACGACGCGGCGGTAGCCTCTGCCCGCATCCTCGACCACGCGATAGTTGCGCTCCCGCACAAGCTGTTCCGCCTCCTCCTTCGTCATGAAAGCCCCGATCGGTTTCGTCGGCTGCGTGAAGGCCGGATCCGTGTGATCCACCTCGACCTGCGTGAGAACGGTCGCTACCCCTTTGTTGATCCCGCGGTCAAGCATCTCCTCCCGCATCTCGTTCTGCAGATCGTAGCCGATATATCCCTGGCTCATCGCCACGCAGACGGACAGCGGGCAGGGAATATACCTCTCCGGATCCGAGCGCACAAGCTCCGTCATCGCGTTCTGGATCATGCCGACCTGGGGCCCGTTTCCATGCACGATGGCGATATCGTATCCATCCTCGACGAGGTCGACGATCGCCTTCGACGTCTTCTTGACCGCCTCAAACTGCTCCGGGAGATTATTGCCGAGCGCATTGCCGCCCAGCGCGATCACCACACGTTTTCCCATGGCGCATACCTCTCTTCTTTTAAGGGACGGTTCCGCCGCCCCGCATGAGGAAAGGGACCCCGCTTTCCGGGATCCCTTCCGTTTTCCCTGTTATCCGAAATGCCTCTCCTTCGCGCGCTCGGCAAGCAGCTCGATCGTCTTGGCCGGATCCTTCTCCTTGGCGAGGAAGATCATCGCGGCGATGATATACGGCTTGAAGCTCGCCTGCTTGTAGAGCGGCACGCGGTAGCGGTCAAAGACCGAAGCTTCAACTTCCCCGTCTTCACAGGAGACGCCGTTTATGTCGGCGGGCAGGCAGTGCAGATAAAGCGCCTTGCCGTCCTTCGTCGTCTTCATGAGCTCTTCGGTGCAGCACCAGTCCTTGTGCGCGGCGTTCTGCTTAAGCAGCTCCTTCTCCAGCGCGTCGATGCCCTCGAAGTCGCCCTCTCCGTAGAGATTCGTCCTTTTCTCCATCGCCGCAAATGGCGCCCAGCTCTTCGGGTAGACGATATCCGCGCCCGCAAATGCCCCGGCCATGCTGTTCGTCTTCGTGAAGGAGCCGCTGCTTGCCGCCGCCTGCTTCTTCGCGACCTCCTCCACCTCCGGCATCACGTCGTACCCCTCCGGATGGGCGAGCACGACGTCCATGCCGAAGCGTGTCATGAGGCCGATGACGCCCTGCGGCACGGAAAGAGGCTTGCCGTAGCTGGGGCTGTAGGCCCAGGTCATCGCGATCTTCTTTCCCTTCAGGTTTTCCACGCCGCCGAACTCGTGGATGATGTGCAGCATGTCCGCCATGCACTGCGTCGGATGGTCGATATCACACTGAAGGTTCACGAGCGTCGGCTTCTGTTCGAGCACGCCGTCCCTGAAGCCTTCCGTCACGGCGTCGACCACGTCGTGCATGTACTTATTGCCCTTGCCGATGTACATGTCGTCGCGGATGCCGATCACGTCCGCCATGAAGGAGATCATGTTAGCCGTTTCACGGACCGTCTCCCCATGGGCGATCTGGCTCTTCTTCTCATCGAGATCCTGCACCTCAAGGCCGAGCAGATTGCAGGCTGAGGCAAAGCTGAAACGCGTGCGCGTGGAGTTGTCGCGGAAAAGGCTGATGCCGAGTCCCGACTCAAAGACCTTTGTGGAAATGTTCTGCGTGCGCATATATCTGAGCGCGTCCGCGACGGTGAAGACCGCCTCGATCTCGTCGTCCGTCTTCTCCCAGGTAAGGAAGAAGTCATTTTCGTACATTTCCTTAAAATGCAGTCTGTGCAGCTTCTCTATATATCCTGTTAATGTCGCGTCCATATCCTCTCCTCCTTTATGGAAACCTTTCTTTTACAGGATGTTATTGTTTGTGCTTCCCGCGCGGAACTGGGACACATCGTCCGTTTTCTCCTCCGTCGGATACAGGCTGATCGCCGCCGCGTAGAGCGCCGCACAGTTCACGAGATCCTGCTTGAAGGTGATCTCATTGGGTGCATGCGCCTGGCTCTCGGCGCCAGGGCCGAAGCCGACGCAGGGGAT
>DEFE01000053.1:0-35925 GCA_002350625.1 Lachnospiraceae bacterium UBA2860 | reverse complement strand
GTAGCGGCCCTGGATGGAGACGCCGTTCGTCGAAAATGTCCACTTGTCCGTGAGCGGGCGGTCCCTCAGCGCCTCCTGTCCCTTCGGGCACATGCGCTTCTCGCCGAAGAGCGCCTTGTGCGCGTCGATCAGCGCCTTCACGTGCGCTGCGCTCTCCTTGTTGATCCAGGTCGGGAAGTAAGCCTCCGTCTCATAGACGGTTCCCTTCCAGCTCGGGCGGTCATACATATACATGGAGACCTTGACGTCCTCGCCGTACTTCTTCACGGCGGGAAGGTTCCGGATTTCATCGAGGCAGCTGTCCCAGGTCTCGCCGGCTGTCATGCGGCGGTCGACGGATATGGCGCAGCTGTCCGCCACCGCGCAGCGGCTCGGAGACGTATAGAAGATCTGCGAGACCGTGCAGGTGCCCCTGCCGAGGAAGCGCGCGTCCTCGTAATGCTCGGGATTATACTTCGGATCAAGCATCTTCACGAGGCCTCTGATCGACGTGCTGTCGTCGCAGCCGTTGTTGTTCAGGGCCCTGATGTCGGAGATGATGTCCGCCATCTTGTAGATCGCATTGTCGCCGCGCTCCGGAGCCGAGCCGTGGCAGCTCGTCCCGCGCACGTCCACGCGGATCTCCATGCGGCCTCTGTGCCCTCTGTAGATGCCGCCGTCCGTTGGCTCTGTAGAGATGACAAATTCGGGGCGGATCCCGCTCTTGTTCACGATGTACTGCCAGCACAGGCCGTCGCAGTCCTCCTCCATGACGGAGCCGACGATCATGAGACGGTATCCCTCCGGGATGAGGCCGAGATCCTTCATGATCTTCGCGCCGTAGACGGCCGACGCCATGCCGCCCTCCTGGTCGGAGCTGCCGCGCCCGTAGATGATCTCGTCCGTCTCGTAGCCCTTGTAGGGATCGTCCGTCCAGTTCTCGATATTTCCGATGCCGACCGTGTCGATATGAGAGTCGATCGCGATGATCTTGTCGCCGTCGCCGATCCAGCCGATGACATTGCCGAGGCCGTCCGTCTCCACTTTGTCGAATCCGAGCTTCTCCATCTCGGAAGCGATGCATTCCGTAACTTCCTTCTCTTCACAGCTCTCGCTCGGATACGAGATCATGCTGCGCAGAAAGGCGACCATATCCTTTTTGTATGCCTCAGAAGCTGCGAGAATCGCTTGATAATCAGGTGTCATCACTAACCTCCTTCGTTTGGCGCAAGCTTTGTAAAAAGTGACGATTTTATCTTAGTTCATCATAGCATCTGTCCGGCAAAAATCAATAGCGCCGGTTGCATTAAGCATATGATAATGATACACTTTTCATAATGGCGGCAGAAAAGCAAAAGCTGCTTCTGATGTTCAAAATTTCTCTTAAGGGAGGATATCAACATGATCGATCTGACCATCGCCAAGGAAGGCAGGGCACACAATATCGCACGCGCCAGGGAACAGGGCATCATCATCCCGACGCTTCGCGAGATGCAGCACCCGGAAGAAATTCCGGAAAAAATCAGGGAAAAGCTGACGAACGTCGGCCTGTGGGATTTCAACCCGCTCAATCTCTTCCGCATCACCTGGAAGAATGAGCAGAAGGAATTCGGCGGCCTCTTCAAAGGACCGAACTACATTGTTCTGCCGAGCGAGCTGACAGGCGTCAAGGCGAGGATCATGCTGATGGTCGGCAAGTATTTCCCGACCGGCTGCCACAAGGTCGGCGCCTCTTTCGGCTGCCTCGTGCCGCCCCTCGTCACAGGCCAGTTTGACTCTTCCTTCTCGAAGGCCGTCTGGCCCTCAACCGGCAACTACTGCCGCGGCGGCGCCTTCAACTCGAAGCTTCTCGGCTGCTACTCGATCGCGATCCTTCCCGAGGGTATGAGCCGCGAGCGGTTTGACTGGCTGAAGACGGTCGCGAGCGAGATCATCGCCACGCCGGGCTCCGAGTCCAACGTCAAGGAGATCTTCGACAAGACGAACGAGCTCTCTCTTCGCGATGACTGCATGATCTTCAATCAGTTTGCGGAGATGGGAAACTACATGTGGCACTACAATGTCACCGGCAACGCCATCCTGGAAGCCTTTGAAGAGATCAAGGGCGAGAACGGGCGTCTGGCCGGCGCGATCTTCACCTCCGGCTCCGCGGGCACCATGGCCTCCGGCGACCGCATCAAAGACGTCTATCCGACGGCAAAGCTCGGCACCGGAGAGGCGCTGCAGTGCCCGACGCTGCTTGACAACGGCTTCGGCTCCCACCGCATCGAGGGCATCGGCGACAAGCACGTGCCGTGGATCCACAATGTGAAGAACACGGATCTGATCGTGGACATCGACGACGAGGACTCCCAGAAGACATTGCGGCTCTTCAACGAGCCGGTGGGGCAGGCCTACTTAAGAAGCGTCGGGGTCCCGGAGGAGACGATCCAGTCGCTTTCGCTCTTCGGCATTTCCGGCATCGCCAACATGCTCTGCGCCATCAAGATGGCGAAGTACTACGAGCTGACCGAGCGCGACGTCGTCGCCTCCGTCATGACCGACTCCTCCGTCATGTACGCCTCCCGCGTCAAGGAGCTCCAGGATGCGGACGGCCCGTATACGCGCGAGATGGCGGCAATCGACTTCCACACCCACATCCTCGGCGAGAAGACGGACAACATGCTCGAGCTCACCTATCCGGAGAGAAAGAGAATCCACAACCTCAAGTACTACACCTGGGTCGAGCAGCAGGGCAAGACGAGCGACGAGCTGAACGCGCTGTGGTACGATCAGGAGCACACCTGGGACAGCGCCAAGGCGGACGCCGCGCGTGTCGACGACCTGATCCGCGAGTTCAACGAGGATACCGGACTTCTTAAGAATCTGTAAGGAGGTTCACATGATCAGACAGATCACAGGCGCCAGATGCACGCTCTGCGGCGCCGTCACCGAGGCGCATCCCGAGACGACCGTCTGCCCGAAGTGCGGCGGGATCCTTGACATCGAATATGATTACGACTACATCCGCTCCAAGGTCAGCAAGTATGACCTGATGGACCGGGGTGATCCCACGATGTGGCGGTACATGGAATTTCTTCCCGTCGAAGGCATCGGCAAAACGCCGCGGCTCCGCGTCGGCGGCTCTCCGCTGCTCCGCGCGGACCATCTGGCCCGCGAGATCGGTCTTAACGGGCCTCTGTACATCAAAGACGACGGGCAGAACCCGACGGCCTCCCTGAAGGACCGCGCCTCCGCCATGGCTGTCGTGAAAGCCGAGGAGGCGGGCAAGACGACGATCGCCTGCTCTTCGACCGGCAACGCCGCGAGCTCCCTCGCCGGCAACGCCGCCCGCGCCGGTTTTAAGACCTTTATCTTCGTGCCCTCCCGCGCGCCCAAGGGAAAGGTCGCACAGCTCATGATCTTCGGAGCGAAGGTCATCCTCGTCGAAGGAAGCTATGAGGACACCTTCCGCCTGTCCGCCGAAGCGATCGATCATTTCGGCTGGTACAACAGAAATGCGGCCATCAACCCCTACCTCATGGAGGGCAAGAAAACCGTCTCCCTCGAGATCGGCGAGCAGCTCTCCTTCAAAGCGCCGGACTACGTGGCGGTCTCCGTCGGAGACGGCTGCACGATCGCAGGCGTCTGGAAAGGCTTCAAGGATCTCTATGCGGCCGGTCTTCTTGACCGCCTCCCGCGCCTCATCTCCGTGCAGGCCGAGGGCTGCTGCCCGATCAATACCGCAGCCGCCGCCCATACGCTCGATTGGGTGCCCCAGGAAGAGAACACGATCGCGGATTCTATCGCCGTCGGCGTTCCGCGCAATCCCGTAAAGGCCCTGAAAGCCATTGAGGAATCGCACGGCGTCACGGTCAATGTCAGCGACGAGGAGATCCTTGCGGCCATGCGTCTCGTCGGCCGCACCTCCGGCGTCTTTGCCGAACCGGCCGGCGCGACCGGCACCGCGGGACTGAAAAAAGCCCTTGAGCAAGGGCTGATTGAAAGAGATGCCTCCGTTGTCTCTCTCGTTACGGGCAACGGATTAAAGGATGTGGCCAATGCGATCCGCTCGGCCGGCGAGCCGCTTCAGCTCCCGCCGGATATGGACCGCCTTCTTCAGGCGCTCTCTTCATGAGAGCCGCTGCTCGTATTCGAAGCCGCTCGGCTCGCCGATCGGTCTGTCGAGAAGCTCCGGGTGCGCGCACATGTAGTGCAGCAGTTTAAGACTTTTCGCGAAATAAAAACCGTCTCCGATACGTTCATCGATCGTCACACCGAGGTCGAGGACGCGTCGGAGCTTTTTTTGTCCGTCCTCCATGCGCCGTTCTTCCTCGCGGATCGTCCCGATCGTCATCATGATGCTGTTCGTCCCGTAATTATTTAGATGGTGATAGACGGCCGGGCACCTGATGCTGCCGAGATTGCTCATGAGGATCGTCGAGTAATTGGGATCCCCATCGGTGATAAACTTCGGGTTGACGCCGAAGAAATCCAGCGTGCGGATGATGCGGATCAGAAACATCATGAGAAGCCGCGGCATCGCGGCGAAGACGTCGAGCAGCTCGTCGACGCCGCCGGTCGCATGCTCGCTTTTGCGGGTTTCCGCCACCGTTCCCGTCACCATGCGGCTCACGTCGTCAAGCGTATCCGTATCCTTCGGCACAAAGAAAAGCAGCGCCTCCTCCGCGTGATCCTCAAAGCGGCGCTTTGCGACGAAGCTGATGCTGATGTCGTACCTCTCGTAGATTCTGGCGCCCTGCACGAAGCGGTTCAGATACGGCCGCTCGCGCACCATGCGCGCGGACATCGCGATGATCGCATGGAAGATCGTGCGCTTCACGGAGGGATCCTGCGCGTTCTTTTTGTCGATCAGGTCGAGAAGGTCCGTCACGTCGATCGTATCCATGAGAAAGACTTCACAGTCCGCGCGATGCGGCATCAGCGCCGTCATCACGGTCTGCAGTCCCGGCATTTTCACGAGGCGCCCGTCGCGGCGGTCGCCCCATTTTTTCTTTCTTTTTATCTCTTCAGGCATCTTTTCGTCCCCTCTCTTCCTCCCGTTCGGCCTCTTCCATGAGCTTCCGGAAATCAGCCTTTCCGACAAGCGTCCGGGGCAGTTCCTTTCTGAACAGAATCTCTCTTGGCAGCGCGTACCTGGCCACCTTCTTCCCCAGTCTCGAAAGAATCAGCGCGCGCGTCTCATCGTTATCAGGCACGCCGTCCTTCAGCACCACATAAGCTCTCACGCGCTGCATGCGGCGGGTGTCCTTCACGCCGATCACGCAGCTGACCATGATCTCGTCCATGCCGTCCAGCACATTTTCGATCTGACTGGGATAAACATTGTATCCGTTCGTGATAATGATGCGCTTTGCCCGCTGAATGAAATAAACGAAGCCGTCCTCGTCCATCTTTCCGATGTCGCCGGTATAAAGCCAGGTATTGCCGTCGGGAAGCAGGCGGAGCGCCTCTTTCGTCTCCTCCTCGTTCTTCAGATATCCCTTCATGAGCGTCGGGCTCCGGAGGATGATCTCTCCTTCCTCTCCCGGCGGGAGCACGTCGTCCGAACCGGGGCGCACGATCGCGTATTCCGTGTCCGGGAAAGGAAGGCCGATGCTGCCCTCCCTGTACTCGTCTCTCGGCGTGAGGCAGCTCGCCGTCACGCACTCCGTGAGGCCGTATCCCTCGCGCACCTGCACCCCGGCCCCGTGCTCACGGAGGAAACGGTCAATCTTCTTCTTGAGCTCGACGGACAGGGAATCCCCGCCGCTGAACACGCCCACAAGAAAAGACAGATCGACGCCGTCCAGTTCTCTGATATGCAACAGCGCCTCATAGATCGTCGGGACGCCGGCGATGAAATTCGGTTTCTTTTTCCGCAGCATATCCGCATATGTTTTGTCGGAAAAGGTCGGCATCAGTATACAGGTCATGCCGTACACGAGCGCCGTGTGAAGATTAATGCCCAGGCCGAAGCCGTGAAACATCGGCATGCAGCTGAGCATCTTCATGCCCGGTCCGACCTCTCCCCCGAAGGAGGCGATCGTTCCGAGCGCCAGCGCGTTGAAATTGTAATCAGTCAGGCAGATGCCTTTCGGCGTCCCGCTGGTGCCCCCGCTGTAGAGAATCGCGGCCGTGCGGTCCTTCTCAAATGTTGTCTCCGGGAGCGCGCGGTCCGTCGCGCCGCTCTTCATGAAAGCTCTCCATGTCACCGCGCCCTTCGTCTTCGGGTACTTCAGGAATCTGCGTCCCGTTTTGGCCGCGAAGGCAATCGCAAGATGCGGCGGAAGAACGTCCTCCATGCGCGCGGTGATGAGCTTCACCGGATAGTTTGCTTTGGCGGCCGCCGCCTCCACCTTCTCTGAAAATGTGTCAAGCGTCAGGATCATCCTGCTCTCCGACAGGTTGAGATAAAACGTGATCTCCTCCTCCGCGGATAGCGGATGAACCATGTTGGCCACTGCGGCGATGCGGCTGAGCGCATAGAACATGATGATGCCCTGCGGCGTGTTCGGCATGCAGATCGTGACGACATCGCCGCTGCGGATGCCGGCGCGGATGAGGGCGCGGGCAGCTCTTTCTATTTCCTCGTAAAAGGTGCGATAGCTCGTTTTCCTCCCGAAGAAGTCCATGGCAGTCACTTCCGGATGACCGGCAGCAACGCGCTCAATCATCTGGCACATGGTGATCTCGGGATAGTTGAGATGTTTTCTTCTATACTTCGCGTTCTGATCCATAACCGGCTTTCCTTAAGATGTCCATTTGATTGAAAGACAGCGCCGCGGCGCTTTACCAGAGCCGCGGCGCTTTTGTTTACGGCAGCAGATAGCTGTATGTCCCGTATACGGCGAGGATCAGCTTTCTCAGCGGCTCGTAGAGGCCCGAGGCAGGATCGTTGACATTGACCTCCTGCACCCTGCCGGCGATACGAACTCTGACCTTCCCGGCATGATCAAGCGGCAAAAATCCGCTGTTTTCGGAATCCGCAAAATCCTCTTCGCTTCCGAAGAGCGTGAATTTGTCCTTGTAAGGCCTGCCGCTGTAGGGGCAGAAAACCGCACAGTTGCCGCATTCGTTGCACATCCCGTCGATATGCAGGATCTGAGGCATGGAAAGACCCGGCACATTGATCGCGACATTGGCGCGGTTCGGGCAGACATCCGTGCAGACTTCGCAGACCGTGGCGCAGCCGAGGCACCTTCTGTCCGGATTCTCTTCATCCGTCTTTACGTGCAGCACGCCTTTCTTTGCGAGGTAAGGCGCCGGATCATCCGCCTTGTTGAGGCCCGCGCAGCCGCCGAATTCGGCTTCAGCCGTCTCCGCGGGATCTGCGGCCCGCGCCTCCGCGAGAATCGCGGCGGCGATCAGCTGGGCGTCCGCGATCCCCTTCACGGCCGTCGCCGGCCCTCTTCTTGCGTCTCCGGCGGCAAAGACCTGCGGATCGCTCGTGCGCAGGGATGCGTCCGTGACCGGGCGGCCCTTCGCATCCGTCTCAATGCCGGCATCCTGATAAAGCTTTCCGTCGATCTGTTCGCCGACGGCAGTGATCACCGTATCCGCCTTGAGCGTGATCGTCTTTCCGGTTGACACCGGCGAGCGGCGGCCGCTCTCATCGGGCGCGCCGAGCTCCATCACCTCGCAGGTGAGCATCCCGTCTTGAAGGCCGACCGGAGCGAGCAGCTCGGCAAACTCCACGCCGTCCTCTATGGCGAGCATAAGCTCTTCCTCATCAGCCGGCATGTAGCGCTTCGTGCGCCGGTAAACGAGCTTCACGTTCTTCGTGCCCTTCGCGCGCTTCGCTGCGCGGGCGGCGTCCATGGCGGTGTTGCCGCCGCCGATCACGACCACGTTCTCTCCGAGAGACGTGCCCTCCGGATCCTGCTTTAAATCGCGCATGATTTCAAGCGCGTCGACAGCCTCTCCGTACTGAAGCGCCTTCCGGCCGGGGGCCCAGGCGCCGATGGCGACGACGATATCCGTATAGCCCTCTTCCTTCAGCTCCCGGATGCTCCCGATCTCTCTCCCGGTCACGATCTTCGCGCCGCTTTTTTTAATCAGGGCGACATCGGCGTCGATCGCGTCGTCTCCGATGCGGAAGGACGGGATGACATAGCGCGGCACGCCGCCGGGGAGCGCTTCCTTCTCAAATACCGTGACGTCCTCGCCGGCGCGGCTTAAGAAATAAGCGACAGACAGGCCTGCGGGGCCGGCCCCGATGACAGCCGTCTTCCGCCCGCTCCCGACGGCTCTGCTTCCAGGGGAGGTCTGCGCGAGCAGCTCCTTATGTGCCGTCCTTGCGGCAAGCAGCTTCACCTCGCGGATGTGCACGCTGTCCTCATAGTGATTGCGCATGCATCGATCCCCGCAGGTATGCGGACAGATAGTGCCGGTGATAAAGGGAAGCGCGTTTCGCTTCAGAATGATCTCAAGCGCGTCTTTCGCCCGTCCCTCTTCCATTGCGCGCAGATAGGCCGGAATGTCCTGGCCGATCGGGCAGTTCGTGCGGCAGGGCGCCGTGAAGCAGTCGAGCATCGGCAGCGCCTCGTCCATCTTTGCTGACGGCACCGGCTTCACCGGCTTTCTGTAATAGGCGCTGTCGAGCGCTTTTTCCTGAAGCGCGCGCACCTTCCCGACGTCGATTCCTTCGAATCCTTTGGCTTCCTGTCCCTCAAAGAAAGCGGCAATCTGCGCAAAGCGCTGATATCCGCCCGGCTTTAAGACGGTCGTCGCCATCGTGACCGGCCAGATGCCGGCATCCACGATCGCTTCGATGTTCTCCGCGTCCGCGCCGCCGGAATACGAGATCTGCAGCTTTCCGGAGAACTCCTCCGCGATGCGTCTGCACAGCTCGATCGTCAGCGGGAAGAGGGACCGCCCGGACATGTACATCTCTTCGCTCGGCAGCTCTCCCGCCTTCACGTCGACAGGGAAAGTATTGGTGAGCTTAAGTCCGAAGGACAGCTGCTTTTTCTCGGAAAGCTCGGTCAGGCGCCTGAACATCGGCAGCGCGTCCTCCCACTGCAGGTCCTCGAGGAAATGGTGATCGTCAAAGGCAATATAGTCAAAGCCGAGGGCGTCGAGCGTCTCTCTTGCGAAGGTATATCCGAGCAGTGTCGGATTACATTTGACAAAGGTATGGAGGCCCTTCTCCTCAAGGAGATAGGCCGCGATGCGCTCGATCTCGTCGGGGGGACATCCGTGCAGGGTCGACTCCGTGATCGACGCGGAAATCTGCGTCGGAAATGCCTCGAGGTCGGAAAGGGCGACATGCTTCAGACGGCCGCTCAAGGCAGCTTCGCGGGTGACGCGCAGGCACTCCTTGAAGATCTCCGTCCCGGAGGCGTCCTTCATGCCTTCGATATAGCGGTCGATTTTCTCCGTCTTTATGCCCTCGAGGTCGTAGCCGACGGACATATTGAAGATGAAGCCGTCCGGAGACCCGAGAGAAAATTCGGCGGCGATGACCCGGAGGAGGAAAAAGGCCTTGACGTATTCCGCATAGGCTTCTTCCACCGTCAGCTCCGTCGACCACTCGCAGTTGTAGCACTCGTCAAGCGAGGCGATGCACGGCTTCGGCACGCAGGCCGCGAGCTCGCGCCCGTCCATCTTCTGCACGGTCTTCAGCTCGAAGAAGCGCGCGCCGGCCGCATAGGAGGCGACGATATTCTGTGCGAGCTGCGTGTTCGGTCCGGCCGCGGGTCCGAAGGGCGTCTCGATCTTCCCCCCGAACAGCGGCCGGGCATGTCTCACTCCCGTTTTAACGATCTTTGACACGCCGAAGATGCTGCCCTCCGCCTGATACTCGGCAAGCACTCTGTCGAGCAGCTGCGCGTAAGGGATCGGCCTCATGATATCACTCATCTTTCATCCTCCTTCCGTGCGGTCCAAACGCCATTTATTCTTCATCAATAAGTTCTGTGGTTCAGCTCTCCCCAGAGCTTCTTGCTCTCTTCCATCGTCCAGGCGTTGATGCGCTCCTCGTCACAGGCGACGAACTCTCTGTCCTTGTAGAGCACTTTGCCGTTGATGATCGTCGTGCGGCAGTTCTTTCCCATCATGCCGAACAGCATGTGGCCGTTGATATTTTCATCGGAGAACGGCGTAAACGGCTTGTAATCCATCACGATAATATCCGCGGCTGCGCCTGCCTTGAGGACGCCGAGCGGCTTCGGGAAGTACTTCGCCGCGATCGCGCAGTTATTCTTGAAGAGCATCTCCATGCCCTCCCCGAAAGCCACATTCGGCATCGCGAGATTGTGGCGCTGGATGATGAGGAAAACCTTCAGCGACTCGAGCATGTCGTGCGTATAAGCGTCCGTGCCCATGCCGACCGTGATCCCCTTCGCCATCATTTGCAGCACGGGCGAACAGCCGACCGCGTTCCCCATGTTGGATTCCGGGTTGTTGACCACCATCGTGCCGGTCTCCTTGATGATGTCCATCTCCGCGGGACTGATGTGGATGCAGTGGCCGAGCAGTGTTTTCTCTCCGAGGATGCCATTGTATAAAAGCCTGTTTACCGGCCTTGTGCCGTAGTTTCTCAAACTGTCATAGACGTCATTCATCCCCTCCGCCACGTGGATATGGAAGCCGGTGAGCCCGTTGTTCGCCTCCACCATCTTCTCAAAGGTGGCGTCCGAGATCGTAAAGAGAGCGTGGCCGCCGAACATCGCGGCAGTCATGCCGTCCGTCTCCTTAGCCGCCCACGCGGAGAACGCGGCATTTTCGCGGATCGCAGCGATGCACTTTTCCTTGCCGTCCCGCTCGGACACCTCATAGCAGAGGCAGGCGCGCATGCCCAGTTCCTTAGCGACGTCCTTGATGGCGAAGAGCGAGCCGGGGATTTCCCCGTAGGAGGCGTGGTGGTCGAAGATCGTCGTCACGCCGTCGCGGATGCAGTCAAGGATCGTCGCGTAGGCGGACGCTCTCGTGCCGTCCAGCGTCAGGTGACGGTCTATGTTCCACCACATGCCGTCGAGAATCTCAAAAAAATTCGTCGGATTGTGCCCCTCGATGGCGAGGCCTCTGGCAAGGCCCGAGTAGATGTGCGTGTGCGCATTGATGAGGCCGGGCATGATGACGCCGCCTTTCGCGTCCACATAGTCTGCGTCCGGATATTTCTTCTTCAGTTCCCTAAAGGGTCCGACTTCTTTGATCGTATCCCCGTCCGCAAGAACGGCGCCGTCCGCAAGATACGGCATTGCTTCGTCTCTCGTGATAACCATTCCGTTACCGATGAGCAGCATGGCAGATTCCTCCTTTTTTTGATATCTTGACGACCGCAAGTTTCAGGTAACTGCTTTTCCGACAATCTCCGAGGCAAAAATCAGTTCTGCAAAATGGAAGTAGATGATGAGCGAGCCCGCGTCCACGATTGTCGTAATAAATGGCGTCGCCATGATCGCGGGGTCCGCGCCGACCAGCTTTGCAAGCAGCGGCAGCACGGCGCCGACCAGCTTTGCGAGCGTGATGGCCGCGAACAGTGATACGCTGACGACGATCATGTAGCGGATGGCGTTCGGATCTTTTTGCTGTGCGAACACGTCGTACATAAGAAAGATCCTGATGCCGTTGACGAGGCCGAGCACGGAGCCGACGATGAGGGAAATCCTGAACTCCTTCCACACGACTTTCCCCATGTCGCGCACGGTCACTTCGCCGAGCGCCAGGCCGCGGACCATCAGCGTACAGGCCTGATTGCCGCAGTTGCCGGGCGTATCCATCAGCATCGGCATGAAGGAGACGAGGAGCGGCAGGGCCGCGAAGGACGCCTCATAGTGATGTGTGACAAGTCCCGTGAAGGTGGCCGACAGCATGAGGATCAGCAGCCAGGGAATCCGCTGCTTCGCGTGCGACAGCACGGATGTCCCGAAATAGCTCGCGGACTGATCCTCAGGAAGGATAGCGGCCATCTTCTGCATGTCCTCGGTCGACTCGTCGACAAGGACGTCGACAGCGTCGTCGATCGTGACGATGCCGACCAGCATGCCCTCGCTGTCGACGACAGGCATCGCATTGAAGTCGTACTTGGCGAGCTGTCTGGCGACGTACTCCTGGTCGTCCGTGACCTGCACGGAGATGATGTTGTCGTCCATGATCTCGGTGATGGGCGTCTGCGGGTCGCTGAGCAGGATGTCTCTCGCCGTGACAACGCCGAGCAGACGGTTTCGTTCAACGACGTAGCCGGTGTACACGGTCTCCGCATCAGGTCCCTGCTCCCGGATAGCCTCCATGGCCCCCGCCACGTCCATGTCGTCGCGGAAGCGGATGTACTCAGGCGTCATGATACTGCCCGCGCTGTATTCCGGATAGTGAAGCAGGCGGTTCAGAGACTCCCGCGTCTCCCGGCTGGATTTGGCCAGCACGCGCTTCACGACCGAAGCCGGCATGTCCTCCAGCATGTCCGCCGCCTCGTCGAGGCTGATCTCCTCGATCGTGTTGACGATTTCGGCGTCGGAGAAGCCCTCCACAAGCTCTGACCGCGCGTCGTCGGACATGAAGGTAAATGCCTCCGTCGCCACGTCCTTCCTCAGCAGGCGGAATACGACGAGGCGGTTGTTTTCATCCAGATCCTCGAGAACCGCCGCCAGGTCGGCAGGATGCATGTCCAGCGTCGTCTCGCGCAGCTCTTTATACTTCTTTTTCATCAGATATCCGAGGATCTCTGACTTGTATTTCTTCGTTCTCTCCTCATCATCCGCCTCGTGCTCGCGGGTGATCTCGAAGTCATTCTCCTCTCTTTCAAACTCCCCTTCACTCTCCGTGAAGACTTCCTCCTCCGCGGGGTCCATCCCCCGGAGACCTTTATTCTCATCCATCGGCCTGTCCTCCTTTCCTCATCAATCGCACAAAAAAACGGCTCCGTTCCGGCTTCTTCATCGCCGCACACGGAACCGTACCTTTCGTGACACACAAAAGGAAAAAAGATGCTTTATTTGGCCGGGAGCGCGTGTACGCAGGCGGCGGTTCGGTCTGCAGCGAATCTTCGTTGTCGTTCGTGATCCGTATCCATAAACCGATACCCACCTCTCTTTCCGGCTTAGAAAAGCACTTTAATTATAAGCGTTTTCACGAGGATGCGTCAACAGGAAATGGTGCATTAGAACCCTTTAAAACCGCTGTGAATTCATCGATTTTTGCATCCGCCTCCTCCCGCATTTTCAGCGGGTTCTTAAGGCTCATGACAGCGGCGACATTGTTGCCCGCAAGGAGCTTTCTGAGGTGTGAGAGCATCTCCTCAGCGTCCCCTCCTGCGGAGGAGGCGAAGAGGCCGACCTTCTTATGCTCGAAGGGATGCTCCATGATAAACTCGCGGACCGCCGGCGTCACCCTGTTGGCCCAGAGCGGCGTGCCGATCACGATGCAGTCGTAATCGGCGGGATCTTCGTCAAAGTGGTTGAGATACGCCTTTTCCCCGAAGATGACGGACTTTCCCCCGAACAGGAACTTCAGGAAATTCTTCGGAGGTTCGTTCTCAGGTTTGAGTTCAAGAAGATCGGCGTCCATGATGGACGCGATCCGCTCCGCGGCGTACTTCACATTTCCGCTTAAGGAATAATAGGCAACAAGTGTTTTCATCTCTTCCACGCTCCTTCTTCAAAAAGCTCCGGGGCCACGCCGCGAAGCTCATGATAAAGCTTTGAGACCGGCAGTCCCACTACATTGGCATACTCGCCGTCGATGCCGCGGACGTAAGGCGCAAAGCCGCCCTGCACCGCATAGGCGCCGGCCTTGTCCATCGGCTCCCCGCTCTCCACATAGGCGCGGATTTCTTCCGGCAGGAGCGGATAGACGTGTACGTCCGTAACGGAGGCAAAGCTTATCTTCTCTTCGCGCTCCGCCGCATCCGCACAGCGGATGACGGTGACGCCCGTGATGACCTGATGCGTCCGCCCGGAAAGAAGGCGCAGCATCTGCGCGGCTTCCTCTTCGCTTTTCGGTTTTCCGAGAATCTTCCCGTCCGCGACGACGATGGTGTCCGCGCCGATCACAATCTCTCCGTGCGAAAAAAATGCCGCCACGTCCTCCGCCTTCTGCATCGACAGATGCTTCACAATTTCCTCCGGCGTCTCACCCGCCATCACTTCCTCCACGGCGCTCGGCAGCACCGCGGGCATCCATCCGATCTGGGTCAGAAGGTCATAGCGCCTCGGCGACTGCGAGGCCAGGATCAGGTTCGGCAGAAGGCGGGATCCTTTCAGCTCATCCTCGAGGCCATACCTGAGCTCCAGGTGGAAAAAGGGCCTGTCCTCGAGCAGATACTTGAGAAAGATGCGGTCCCCCTCCCAGGTGGGAAGCGCGGGCACATCCTCCTTCGGGATCCAGGCGAGCTCGCCCTCGTCACACTCCCTGACGGTTCCTGTGAAGCTGTCCGCGGTGTAGAGGTACATGTGCTCATCCTCCCACCGGTCGCTGACAAATTCGATGACGCCGCGGAGGACGGGATCGGAAAGCACAAGCCCCGTCTCCTCCTCCGTCTCCCTGATGACACACGCGCGCGGGGTCTCGCCCTTTTCGGCCTTGCCGCCGACGCCGATCCATTTTCCCTTGTTGAGATCCTTCTCCTTTTTGTTCCTGAGAAGCATCAGATAGGCGCCGTCCCGCTCGATATAGCAGAGTGTCGTTGTCCTCATGTCTTTCCTGTCTCCTTTTTGCCTGCCTGATAGGCAGCCTTTCCTTTGCGAAAACAGCCTTTCTTCTGCAAAGCACACTTTCTTCTGCAATGCTGCCTTTTCTGTGCAAAGCGCTACTTCTTCTACAGTGTCTCGAGCTGCACGCGGAAGGAAATGCTGCGGTCCGTATCCATCTTGTCAAAGCGGATCTTATAGGTGCCGGCCTTCGTGTCCGTCTCGAGGATGACGCCCTCGCCGAACACGGTGTGGCGAATCCGCGTGCCGGGAGCAAAATGATCCGCGCTGTCCGTGTAGAAACGGCTCCTGATCGCGACATATTCCCTCGTGCTTTTGATCAGGCCTTCCTCCGGCTCATTGAGATAAGTGACGGCGTCGCGGTCAATATCCAGAATAAAACGCGAGGGATAGCGCGGGGACCCGTCAAAGTTCCGCCCGCCGGACTCCGTGAGGATGAGCAGCTGCTCCGCGCGCGTCATCGCGACATAAGCAAGTCTCCGCTCTTCCTCCATGCCCGCCTCCGTGTCGATTTTCCGGGAAGGAAACACGCCTTCCATCATGCCGGCAAGGAAAACCACGGGAAACTCGAGGCCCTTGGCCGCGTGCACCGTCATGAGGCGGACCCGGTCGCCGCCCTCCTCGCGGTCAGCGGCCGTGAACATCGCCACGTGGCGCAGGTAATCGCCGAGCGTCACCTCCTCGCCGCAGGTCGTCTCATAGGTAAAGATCGAAGCCTTCAGCTCCGCGAGATTATCCAGCCGCTCCTGTCCGCCCTCCGTGCGGAGCGCCCGCTCGTAACCGCTTGCGTCGAGGAGCTCCGTCAGCACCTCAGAGATCGGTCTTCCCTCGAAGGAGGATGAGAAGCGCTCGATAAGCGAGACAAAATCCGCCGCCTTTGTCCCTTTGAAGATCGGATCCTCGATGTTCTCTTTTAAGGACTCATAGAGCGTGCGCCCGTGCGTTTCCGCGTATGCGGTGAGGAAGCGCATCCGCCTCTCCCCGAGATTCCGCTTCGGCGTGTTGGCGACGCGCCGGAATGCGAGATCGTCCTGAAAAGCGATCATGCGCAGATACGAGAGCGCGTCCTTGATCTCCATGCGGTCGTAGAACTGCACGCCGCTGTAGATCGTGTACGGGATCTCCTGCTTTCTCAGCGCGTCCTCTATGGCGCGGGTGACGTGATGGGCCCGGTAGAGGACGGCGATCTCTTTCAGCGGCCGCCCTTCTGCCTTAAGCGTCCTGATCTTCCCGGCGATGAGGCCGGCCTCGCTCTCGTTCGTGTCGCAGAAGGCCGCCTGCGGCTTCTCTCCGCCCGCAAGCACGGGGATCAGCTCCTTGTCCATGCGGACGCGGTTGTGCCTGATGAGCGAATTGACGGCGCGCAGAATCTCCGGTGACGAGCGGTAGTTCTCCATCATCATGATCGTCTTCGTCCCCGCAAAATGGCGGTCGAAATCGAGGAGATAGCGCACATTCGCGCCTCTCCAGGTATAGATCGTCTGGTCCGGATCACCGACGACAAAGAGATTGCCGTGGTGGCCGGCAAGAACTTCCATCAGCCGGTACTGGAGGGGATCGATGTCCTGGAACTCATCGATCATGATGTATTCCAGACGCTCCTGCCATTTGAGACGGATGTCCGCGTGCTCCGAAAAGATGTAGAGGGTAAACTTGATCAGATCGTTGTAATCAAGGCCGAAGCACTTCTTCTGCTCATAGAGATACCCGTAAAAGATGATGTCCATCGGGCTTTCGGCCTTAAGGTACTTCTCCCTGAGCGCCTGCGCGGACAGATCGACGAGGTCGAGATAGTACTCCGGCTTCTCGAGTGTCTTTATGATCTCGATGCGGTCCCGCGCCTGCTGGAAGGTCATATCCCGAAGGGTGAGTCCCCGCTCCTCGTAGATTGTTTTCAGCATCTCATTGATGTCGGCGTTGTCAAGCACGAGGAAATTCTTCGGGTACTGCACGGCGTGGGCGTCCTCGCTGAGCACGGAGACGCAGAAGCCGTGGAAGGTATTGATGTAGCCGGTGTCATTGTCGCCGGTGAGGTTGTGGATTCTCTGCCGCATCTCTCCGGCGGCTTTATTGGTGAAGGTCACGCACAGGATATGGCCCGGCAGGATGCCGAGCGCGAGCGTAAGATACGCAAACCGATGAGAGAGCGCCCGGGTTTTGCCCGATCCCGCTCCCGCTATGACGCGCACAAAGCCTTCCGTCGTCGTGACAGCTTCAAGCTGTGCCGCACTTAGTCCCTGTAGGAGATCCACGTCTTTACACCTGCCTGATAAAACGCCGCATGGCCGCTCTGCCCTCTTCCGTGTCCTTATAGACGCCGGCGTCCGTCAGTACCTGTGAGAAGACGATGCCGATCTCCGTCTCGATGATGCGGTCGATATTGTCAGCGCTTAAGTCAGGATACTTTTCAGCGACAGCTTCCGCCCAGTCGGCGTGCGCCGCGATCTCCGGGACCGCGCGCACATCCGCGCCCTGAAGCATCGCCGCTTTAAGCGTCTCCATCTCCTTTAAGAGTCTGGCCGGCAGCACGGCGAGCCCCATGACCTCGATGAGACCGATGTTTTCTTTCTTGATGTGATGCAGCTCCGCGTGCGGATGGAAGATGCCGAGCGGATAGGCGTCGGTCGTCCGGTTGTTGCGGAGCACGAGATCAAGCTCATACTTATCATCGCGCATC
Organism: Lachnospiraceae bacterium UBA2860; assembly: GCA_002350625.1. Classification (GTDB taxonomy): domain Bacteria; phylum Bacillota; class Clostridia; order Lachnospirales; family Lachnospiraceae; genus Chordicoccus. The sequence goes on along the minus strand of DEFE01000053.1, from coordinate 18,639 downwards.
CTCGCGATCGGCGTGATCGTATTGTGAGGAACCGCGCCCGCGCGCCCCGCCTCCGCAGGTGCGCCGTCTGCCGAGAAGGCCCAGATATCCGCTTCCTGATCCGTATAGACACGCCAGGACGAAAGGATCCTGTCGGCGAGCGCGACGAGCCGCTCCGGATCCGCACATCTGATCCTTATGACCGACATCGGCCAGTGCACGATGCCTGCTTCCACGTCCTCAAAGCCCGGGAAAGTGATCTCCTCCCGGACAGGGGCCTTCGCCATCGCAAATGTGTACTTTCCGCCCTGGAAATGCTCGTGTGTCAGGATGGACCCCCCCACGATCGGCAGATCCGCGTTCGAGCCGATGGTATAATGCGGGAAAAGCTTAAGGAAATCAAGAAGTCTCACGAATGTGAGGCGCTCGATCTTCATGGGCACATGGTCCCCGGAGAGAACAATGCAGTGCTCGTTGTAATAGACATAGGGAGAATACTGCAGATACCAGTCGGCTCCGCCAAGCTTAATCGGGATGAGACGGATCGTCTGTCGGGCCGGATGATCAAGTCTCCCCGCGTAGCCCTCATTTTCCGGGCACAGAAGGCACTTCGGATACTGGTCCTGCTTTTTTTGAAGCGCCGCGGCGATCGCCTTCGGATCCTTCTCCGGCTTCGAGAGATTGATCGTGATATCGAGATCTCCGTAGGGCGTAGGAGCCACCCACTTTTTGTCCTTCGCGATGCGGTAGCGGCGGATGTAATCCGCGTCGCAGGAGAGTTTATAGTAATAATCAGTTGCCTTCTCCGGGTCTTCCTTAAGCAGCGCGCGGAAGGTCCGGATCACTTCGCCCGGGCGCGGCATCAGGACGCCCATGATCTTCGTGTCGAGAAGATCGCGGCTCGATATGCCTCCGTCGATGAGTCCGCTCTCGCTCGCGTAATCGAGTAGTACCTTGAGCAGCTCCTCGAGGTCGCCGGAGGGGAGCTCCCCTTCCCGGACGCTGAAATCCGGCGCCGGCTCGAAGCCGATCGCGGCACAGATCCCGTTGGCCGCCCAGACAGCCTCTTCTCTCACGATCAGTTCCTTCTCGATGCCGTATCCCACAAGACGTTTTACAGCCTCTGTCACCGTCATAACTGTTCCCTCCTGTCGAAAATCGGCGGGGTAAACCCCCGCCGATATGTCCTGTTTTCGTTTAAAGATATCCGTGTTCTTTCAGATATTTCGATGCGTAAGGACAGGACGCGCTCACGCGTCCTCCCTTGTTTTTTATCTCGGTGACGGCGGCTTCCACGAGCTGCCCCGGCAGTTTTGTGCCGATGTACTCCTCCGCCGTGTAGGTGCGCTCGATCTCATAGAGACCGGGCTCCTTTTCCGGAAATGTGATCTCCGCCAGGATCCTGCCGTCCGCATTCTTGAGATAGATGCTGTGCGGCAGAAAGATAAAATCTGCTTTCATCGCGGATCACGTCAGATAGTCGGCGTCGCAATAACCGGTCTGTCCGTCGAATTTGACCTTGTACCAGCCGTCGTACTCATTGAGAACCGTAACCTTCGTGTTCTTCGGGATCACGTCCATGACATTGGACGTGGAGGATGTCGATCTCGACGCGCGGAGGCGCAGGTTCGCGGTTGTCTTCATGGACCAGGAGGAGCTGGAGGACGAGGATGTGCTGCCCGAGTCAGCCGCGGTTGTCGTCCCGGAGTCAGTCGCGAAATAACCGCCCTTCACGTAGCCGACCTGTCCGTCGTACCTGACCTGATACCAGTTGTCCTTGTATTCCTTCATGAGCGTGACCTTCGAGCCCTTCGGGATCACGTCGATGACATTGGACGTGGAGGACGTCGATCTGGAAGAGCGCAGTCTCAGATTGACCTTGACCTTCTCCGTCACCGTGGAGGTCGAGGTTTCATTTTTGAAGAAGCCGCTCTTCATGTAGCCCGTCTTCGATCCGTACTTGACTCTGTACCAGTTCCCGCTCGTGCCGAGGATCTGAACCTTCTTATTCTTCGGGACGGTTAAGATGATGTTGCCGTTCGCCACCTTGGGCGTCTTGCGGAGATTGACGCTCGTCGCCGTCGTCTGATAGACCGCAGAGCTGGAGCTGGAGGACGAGTCCGTGAAGTTTCCGGCGTGGATGTAGCCCTTTGTCCCGGACGCTGTCTGGACGTGGACCCAGTTGGTGCCGGTCTCGCCGAGCACCGTCACGGTCGTTCCCTTCTTCAGAACCGTGATGATGTTGCCGTTCGCGATCTTGGCGGACGAGCGGAGGTTGATATTGACCGCCACTGTCTTCTTGACGGCGGACGAACTGCTGGATGAGCTGCTCGAAGAGCTGCTTGAGGAGCTGCTGCTTGAAGAAGAGCTGCTCGATGTCAGGTAGCTTCCCTCCACGAAGCCCTTATAGCTGCCGTAATAGATATAGAACCAGTTTTCTTTTGATGTCGACTTTCCGACCAGCTGCACCGTAGCCCCCTTCGGGATCGTCGTCACAACCGTACTTGCGTCAGTCGATCCGGCCTTGCTTCTCAGATTCACCTTGGCTGTTGTCGTTCTGTAGATCGCGGCGGATACCGTCACGGAACTGATGGCGATCGCTGCGAGGCAGGCCACAAGGAATAACAGCTTCCTCAGGTTACTCTTTTTCATAATCTTACTCCTTTCAACCGCTTCTCTATACATGCCTGCGGTCAACATAATGCAGATATATAGTTTAGTATAGCATACTTGTTCACGCTGTGCCAAGTCTGCTTGTCCGGTCTCGTTCAATTAAGGGTATCTTTCAATTTTCCTTCATTTTCCCTTCGATTTTCTTGCAATATCCCGGGGCAGTCCCTTCTTTTTTTTGTTTCTTCTGCGCGTACATCCGCTCGTCCGCACGGGCCATGATTTCCTCCAGCGACTCCCCGCCGTCTTCATCCGACACATAGTCCCCGACGCTGATGCTGAGCGGAAACGGCAGTTCGTTGGAAGCGTTCTGCGAGGCGATATGCGCCGCGATTCTCCCGCAGATATCCGCCTTGCACTCACCCGTGATGATGACAAACTCATCCCCGCCGTAGCGCATTTTGAAGTCATCCTTCCTGCAGGATTCCCGGATGACCTGCGCCACCGCGCGGATCGCCTGGTCCCCGTTCTCGTGACCGAAGCGGTCATTGATCACCTTGAGGTCGTCGATATCGATGAAAAGGACGCGCACGCAGCTGCCTCTGCGGCAGATTTCCTTGTAGAGATCCGTCCCGTACCGCTCGAAGCCGAAGCGGTTGTACAGGCCGGTCAGCGGGTCCGTCACGGACAGCGCGTCGAGCTTCTCGTTGAGCTTTCCGGTGATCATGCGCTGTCTGCTGTTCTCCATCGCGAACACGAACATGTTGACGATGCTCTCATGCAGGTTCATCTCCGTCACCGTCGGCGCGTCGTCCAGCACCATGAAGCCGAGCATGACGCCGTTCATGTGCAGCGGATAAAAGATCGTAAACGCCTCTTCCGTGAGCTGGCCCAGATCTGTCAGCTCCGCCCGCGCACATGTCAGATAGGCGTGCTTCTTTTCGGCAGAGGCGGCGTACCCGCCGCGCGCGGCGAGCACCAGCGCATCGGAGAACGACAGGGTGTCCGGTGCGGCCAGCTTGCCGTCCCCGCTGATCGCGTCGTAATAAAACTGATTAAAGAAGATGTTCATGTGCGGGCTGCCGAAGATCTCATAGTACTCCTCCATAGCGTCGAGGATTTCCATGGGAGAGACGGCCGCGAAGAGAGCCGCCGTCAGCTTATCCTGCAGATAGTAGTATGCTTCGAGCTGCCGCATGTGGAAATAGAAATCCTGCTTGAGCCGGAGCAGCTCCGCGGGCGAATGCTGCGCGCAGCCGCAGGAGTCGGAGAAGCTGGGCGCATACGGACTGTAGACTTCTTCCTCCGCCTCCCTGCCGTTGATTTTTCTGACGAGCAGGTTCATGGCCGTCGTCAGCATCCGCCTGAAGTCTCTGCGCACCGTGCTGAGTCTCGGCTCGCTTAAACCGGCGCTGTAGATGCCGTCGAAGCCGCAGACGATGACGTCTTCGGGAACGTGGACGCCCGCGTCACTCAGCGCGCCGAGCGCGCCGAGCGCCATTTCGTCATTCGCTGAGACGATCGCGTCCGGCAGATCGGCGCCGGCGGCAAGCAGTTCTTCGACCGCTTCCTTTCCTTTGATGCTCTGCCACTCTCCGTCGATGTAGCTGATGTTCTGCTCATTGATCCCGTGCTCCCTGCAGGCGTCGATAAATCCCATTCTCCGATTGTACGCCTCACCGTAGCTGCCGCGTTCCGCCCCTTTCAGGTACAGAAATGTCTTCGCGCCGTGCGTCCCGATAACATGCTCTGCCATGCACCGGCTCGCCTCGTAATCATCGGTGCCGATGTACATGCAGCCTTTCATCTTTCCGCCCACCGAGATGGCTGGGATCCCGGCTTTCATGATGCGTTCTTCTATGCTCTCAAGCGCGTACGCGTCCATGATCTGATGTGCCTGGACGATCACCCCGTCGAAGGCCGAAAGATCCGGCAGTTCATAGATCCTGTATTTGAAGCGCGCGTCCCTGCTGTGAAGGGCGAAGCCGAAGCAGTTAAATACCTGGACGCGGATATGCTTGTGAGCGCCGATATACTTATTGACCGCATCGAGCGCGACCGCGACCAGCTCGCGGTTCCAGTCCGCGGTCATATAAGCGATTGTTATCTTCTCATTTTCACGATGGCTCATGGGACAAAAAACAACCTCCGATCTTTGTCAGCAGTTTCCTGTATATACGTATCTGAGATTTTCTCTGGCCTTCTCCGCCAGACGATAAACCGTGCGGACAGGCGTCGCTTTCCTGTCCGTCATATGAAAGCAGGGGAAAAAGCGGGATACGTGGAGCGGGATTTCCTCTCCCATCCTGCGGCCGCCGGCGTCCTTCCGCTCATAAATCCAGCGGCTCATATCGCTCATCTCCTCCTCGCTGTCGTTCTCTCCCGGGACGATCAGCGTCGTGAGCTCGACATGGGTAAGCTGCACGGCCCGGGTGATAAAGTCTTTCACCATCTCAAGTCTGCCGTCAAGGATATCACTGTAGTAGTGTTCGGAGAAACCTTTCAGGTCAATGTTCATGGCGTCGATGTAAGGTCCGGTTTTCTCCAGCACGTGAAGCTCCGCCGTGCCATTTGTGACGAGAACGGTTTTCATGCCCTCTCTTCGGATCAGCCGCGCCGTGTCGATGATATATTCATAGCCGATCAGGGGTTCGTTATAGGTAAATGCGACGCCGATATTGCCTTCGCTTCTTAACCGCACCGCGATGGCAGCAAGCTCTTCGGGCGGCAGATACTCCGCACGCGCCTTAAAGCCCATGGCCTTTTCGGACCACGAGATTTCATAATTCTGGCAGAAGGGACAGCGCAGATTGCAGCCGCAGCTTCCCGCGGACAGGATCCGGCTGCCCGGATAAAAGCGCCGGAGCGGCTTCTTCTCGATCGGATCAAGAGCAAGAGACGTGATGCGCCCGTAGTTCTCCGGATACACCTTTCCCCCGGAGGCGGTCCTTGCGCCGCAGAAGCCGCGCCCGCCCTCATGAATCAGGCAATGGCGGAAACACACATCACAGCGCGCCTCAGACATGCCGCACCACCTCGAATCTCTCAAGCACAAGCGGCTCCCCTCTTCTGATGCCGCCCTTCTGCATGGCGATGGAAATCTGCTGCTGAACCGTGTCCACGCCGTCAAGATCCGGCAGGAGAAGGCCTCTTTTCAGCCCGCTCGACACGATGACGCCGTATTTTTTGACATCCAGCGCTTCCGCGGACGGAATCACCTCGGGCTTTCCGAGAACATCCACGCTGATCTGAAGATATTTGAGCTCATCGGCCTCAATCGGGTCGAAGCGCGGGTCCCGCGTGGCGGCGCTGACCGCATTCTGTATGATCTCTTCGGCGACACAGGAGGCCGTGGGACCTGTGGTCCCGATACACCCTCTGAGCTTCCCGTGCGCATGAATCGAGACGAAGACACCGGCCTTCGTCTTTCTCATTTCCTCGGGAAGATCCGCCGTCACGTCCGGCACTGCATGAAAGCGGACGTACTGCTCAATCGTCTTCGCCGCGAGGCGCACATAGGCGTCGCTTTTTTCTTTCATTTCGGCCGTTTTCCGCGCCTCTTCCCCGAAGTAGGCTTCAAGAAAATGCCTCTTTTCATCGGGTGTTCCCGGGTCGAAGGTACAGATCCCGTACCCCACGCCGGTCACATCCTGGTGCGACAGCTGCTCCGCCTTCACGGACAGGCCGTCCAGCGCGCCCGCCATGATGACAAAGGACCTGTGTCCGCACTCGGCGGCTTTTTCGCAGAAGCTCTCCTCAAAGGAGAACAGTTCTCCGAAAGCGGCCCGCGCGCATACATCCATGATGCGGCTGTCGTATACCGGGCCTTCCGGAGCAAATCCGTAGGGGCCGTCGTCCTTCAGCTTATGCGACAGATCCCCGCTCGCCACGATAACCGCTCTTCTTCCGGTCTCCTCTATGGCGTCCGCGATCCTCAGCCCGAGTTCGTAATGCATGTAAAGCGGCAGCCCGGACAGGCCGACACGGATGATTTTGCCTTCCTTATAGACCTGCCGTATGAAGTAGAGCGGCACCATCGTGCCGTGATCCAGCTTTCGTTCTCTCTCGCCGGCACATCCGGCAGGGAACTCCTCAAGAAGCGCGCGGGCTGCGATCACATCGGTCAGGGCCTCGTCATAGGTCTCCCTGAACTGAACGTCCGGCGCGCCGAAATCCCGGAAGGAGCCTTTTGCCGAGCTGCCCGGGGAGATGTGGAAATAGTCCGCATACATCGTGGCGTGGGGACTTATGATGACGATGGTCTCCGGCCGCTTCTCCGCGATCTCATCCGCCACCTGCCGGTACGCCCGGATGGTCGGCGTGATTTTCTTTTCCGAACCTCTGCCGACCTCCGGGATGATCATCGGCGGGTGCGGCACCATATATGCACCAACGACGGGCATCTCCTCACCTCATTTCCGGCACTTTTTATTTGATGAACATTTTCAGCGTCTCAACGTCATTCGGCGTAAGCTTGATATTGCTCGTGTATTCCTGCCCGTCTTTTGTTTTGGCCTTGATCTCGAGAATCGTGCCCTCCTCAAGCGCCTTCGCTTTGAGCATCTGGAAGAACGGGACAAGCTTGGGATGGTCGCTCTTCAGAAGATGGAAGCGGTCCTTTAATTTCATGAGACTCATGGGATTAAATGCCATTGTCGGCCTCCTTTCATGTAGAAGATAAAACAAAAGCCCCTGAAAGCTTAGACTTTCAAGGGCATTTCTGCTTCGTAGCGAGAGGGGGACTTGAACCCTCGACACCGCGGGTATGAACCGCGTGCTCTAGCCAGCTGAGCTACCTCGCCATTTATGTGATCAGGCAGCCGCCCCGCGACTGCCCAACCATCATACTATTTCAGCATGCCGCATGTCAAGCCATTTTTCTATTCCGCATATGTACTTTTTCAGGAGAAGTATTTCACGCCGGCGCGGAACACCCGCATGTCCTGCTCCCCGCTGATATTTATGGCTACGCCCTTGCCGCGGCGCTCTATATGCGCCATCTTTCCGAACACGCGGCCGTCCGGCGACGTGATGCCCTCGATCGCCGCGAAAGAGCCGTTCACATTCCACGCCTCGTCCATCGTGACGCGGCCGTCCGGATCGGAATACTGCGTGGCGACCTGCCCGTTCTCAAAGAGACGCCTGATCGACGCCTCCGGGGCGACGAAGCGCCCCTCTCCGTGCGAGGCGGGCGTGACATAGACGCCGCCGTTTTCCGCAAGCAGGAGCCACGGGGATTTGTTCGAGACGACTTTCGTCGAGACCATGCGCGAGATGTGCCGGCCGAGCGTGTTGAAGGTAAGCGTCGGCGCATCCGCGTTCTGTCCCGTGATATGGCCCTCCGGCAGAAGGCCGAGCTTGATCAGCGCCTGGAAGCCGTTGCAGATGCCGAGCGCCAGGCCGTCCCGCTCATAGAGGAGCCGCTCGACGGCATCCTTAAGCTTTTCGTTCTGAAATGCCGCCGCGAAGAATTTCGCGGATCCGTCCGGCTCGTCGCCGGCGGAGAAGCCGCCCGGGAACATCAGGATCTGCGCCTGGTCAATCTCCTTCGCAAATGCGTCTGCCGAGGCGCGGATATCTTCATCCGTCAGATTCCGGAAGATCCCGGTCCGCACATAAGCCCCCGCTTCCAGGAAGGCGCGCTCCGTGTCATACTCGCAGTTTGTGCCCGGGAAGACCGGGATAAAGACGCGCGGCCGCGCGATCCTATGCGGACACACCGCGACGGTCTTCGCGTGGTAGATGCCGTGATCAGCCGTCTCATCCGTTTCCGTCGTGCGCGTCGGGAAGACGCTTTCCAGCCTCCCGGTCCAGGAAGCGAGCGCCTCGGAAAGCGGGATCCGGATATTGCCGTATCTGAACGCCTCTTCGTCCGTCACCTCGCCGATCACGCGGCAGGTGGAAGCAAGCGCGCCGACCTTTCCGTCCGGCACCTCGCAGATGAGGTCCCCGTAGAACGGCGAATAGAAATCGATGGGGCTCAAGTCATGCTCGATCTTAAGGCCCAGATGATTGCCGAAGGCCATCTTGCTGACCGCCTCGGCGATGCCGAACCTCCCGACGACATAGGCGGAAACGATGCGCCCCGCCGCCATGTCTTCTTTCACCTTGCTGCAGGTCTCAAGGATCGCTTTGTAGTCCGGCATCTGGTTGTCGTCGCGCGCGGCGCGGATCCAGACGATCCTGCTGCCCGGCGTCTTGAATTCAGGCGTCACCACGTCGCCGGTCTTTCCCGTGCAGACGGCAAAGGACACAAGCGTCGGCGGGACGTCCATCTGCTCAAAGGTTCCGGACATAGAGTCCTTGCCGCCGATCGCCGGCAGGCCGAATCCGATCTGCGCGTCGTAGGCGCCGATGAGCGCCGCGAGCGGCTCGCTCCACCGCTCCGGCTTCATGGACATTCTCCTGAAATATTCCTGGAACGTGAAGCGGATTTTCCTCACATCTCCGCCCGCCGCCGCAATCTTCATGACGGATGTCGCAACCGCCCAGGCCGCGCCGTGATAGGGACTCCAGGAAGACAGGTTCGGATCGAAGCCGTAGCTCATCATGGTCACGGTTTCCGTCTCGCCGCCTAACACGGGAACTTTGGCGACCATCGTCTGGGTCTCCGTCATCTGATATTTGCCGCCGTAGGGCATGAGCGTCGAAGCGGCGCCGATCGAGCTGTCAAACATCTCGACGAGTCCCTTCTGCGAGCAGACGTTGAGATCGCTTAAAAGATGCGTCCAGCGGCCGCGCACGTCAGCCTCCCCGCGGTCGTACCAGGCCGTCGGATGGAGATTGAGCTCCGAGGAAGCCCGGCTCGGGATCTCGACAAAGGCGTCCGTCACCTGATGGGCGCCGTTGGTATTAAGAAATGCTCTCGACAGGTCGACGATCCGCTTTCCTCTCCAGTTCATGACGAGGCGCGGCTCTTCCGTCACGACGGCGACGGGCGTCGCCTCCAGATTCTCGGAAGCGGCGTAACTTAGGAAGGTCTCCACATCCTCCTTCGCCACAACCACCGCCATCCGCTCCTGGGATTCGGAGATCGCGAGCTCCGTCCCGTCCAGGCCGGCGTACTTCTTCGGCACGCGGCTAAGATCGATCATGAGTCCGTCCGCGAGCTCGCCGATCGCCACCGACACGCCGCCGGCGCCGAAGTCGTTGCACTTGCGGATGAGGCGCGAGACCTCTTCGCGGCGGAACAGCCGCTGCAGCTTCCGCTCGGTCGGCGCATTTCCCTTCTGGACCTCCGCCCCGCACTCGGACGTCGACTGCGTCGTGTGCTGCTTGGAGGATCCGGTCGCGCCGCCGATCCCGTCGCGCCCCGTCCGGCCGCCGAGCAGGATCACGACATTTCCGGGATCCGACGTCAGCCGCTTCACGGCTCTCCTCGGAGCTGCGCCGAGCACGGCCCCGATCTCCATGCGCTTCGCGGCGTAGTTCGGGTGATAGATTTCCTTGACGTATCCCGTCGCGAGACCGATCTGGTTGCCGTAGGAGCTGTAGCCGCGGGCCGCCTCGCGCACGAGCTTTCTCTGCGGGAGCTTGCCCGGAAGCGTCTCGGACTTCGGCACCGTCGGATCCGCCGCGCCGGTCACGCGCATGGCCTGATAGACATAGGTGCGCCCGGAGAGCGGATCGCGGATCGCGCCGCCGAGGCAGGTCGCCGCCCCGCCGAAGGGCTCGATCTCCGTCGGATGATTATGCGTCTCATTCTTGAAATTGATGAGCCACTCCTCTTCCACGCCATTTACATCGACAGGCGCGATGATCGAGCAGGCGTTGATCTCGTCGGTCTCCTCCTGGTCGGCAAGCAGCCCTTCCTTCTTGAGCTTTTTCGCAGCCAGCGTCCCCAGGTCCATGAGGCAGACGTACTTGTCCTTCCGATCTCCGTAGATCTCTTTTCTGTCCGCGAGATACTGCCTGAAGCTCTTCTCGATCGCCTCGCGGTAGTCGCCCTCGCCGAATTTCACTTCTCTAAGCTCCGTGGAGAAGGTCGTGTGGCGGCAGTGATCGGACCAGTACGTGTCAAGCACGCGGATCTCGGTCACCGTGGGGTCCCTGTGCTCCTCCTCCGCAAAATACGTCCGGATGAACTTGAAGTCCTCGAAGGTCATCGCGAGATTCAGCCGGTTGTAGAGGCTCATGAGCGGCCCGTTTTTCATCGTGATAAATCCGGAAAAGACCGCCACGTCCTCCGGCTCGGGATATTTGGCGGAAAGCGTCTCCGGGACCTCCTCCCCCGCGACGCAGGAGTCGACGGGATTCACCGCATGGCTGATGATTTTCCCGAGCTCCTCATCGCTGATATCACCGATCAGCATATAGGTGACGGCGGTGTGAATCACGGGATTTTCGCTCTCACTCAGAAGCCGGATGCACTGTTCCGCGGAATCCGCCCTCTGGTCAAACTGGCCCGGAAGATACGCCACGGAAAACACGCGGGCCCGCTCCGCCTCAGGCAGCGTTCCCTCGTAGAGATCGTCGACCGGCAGCTCGGCGAAAACGCCGCGAAGCGCCCTCCGGTACGTATCCTCCGAGACGCGTTCGACGTCATAGCGCACGAAGATGCGGACATCCTCAAGCGAAGTGATGCCGAGATCCCGGCGGATTTCATGCCTCATCTTCCTGGCCTGGACGGCGTAAGCCTCTTTCTTTTCAGCGTATACTCTTCTGACCATGCTGCGCTCCTTTTTTCTATAGTCTTGAAACTGTCTTTTATTATACGGTAATCGAAGGGGATTGCAATCAGAAATACCGGTCCCAGAACGCGCGGATCTCCTCTCCTGCCGTCTCCGCGTCCGTCGGGATGTAATCGCTCCATTCGCGCGGGAAGAGGCGCGTGTAGGTGCCGCCAAGCAGCCGGTTGTCGAGAAGGAGGATCACCCCGAGATCCTCCGCCGTCCGGATGACTCTCCCCGCCGCCTGCTCCACTTTGTTAATGCCGGGATAGCGGTAGGCGTAGTTGAAGCCCTCTTCACGAAAATGCTGCTTTAAGACCTCCCGCTCCGGGCTCACCTGCGGGATGCCCGCGCCGACGATCACGGCGCCGATGAGCTTCGTGCCCGTGAGATCGAGTCCTTCCGAAAACGAGCCGCCCATCACGCAGAAGCCGATAAGAGACCGCTTCGGCGTCCCGTAGAAATTCTCGAGAAAAATCTCTCTGTCAGCATCTGCCATGCCCGGATGCTGCATGACCCAGTCCGTATCCGGCGCGTCAAATTCTTTTCTGTAGACGCCGAATACATCCCGCATGAGCCGGTAGGACGGGAAGAAGGCAAGGTAATTGCCCACTCTGCCGTGCGCCGTCACGGAGATATAGCGGGCGATTCTCCGCAGCATATCCGCCGTGCGGTCCGCGTAGCGCGTGCTCACGTCGCGGGCGATGAGCAGAAGCCGCCGCTCCTTCTTAAATGGCGTCGGCGCATAGACAGCGTAGGGCTCCTCCCGCGTCGTCAGAAGCTTCCGGTAATAGGAAAGCGGCAGCAGCGTCGCCGAGAAAAACACCGCCGCGCGGCCTTTGTCGATCTGCGCGGTGAGTCTTGAGGCCGGATTAACGTTGAGGAGCCGCACCCGGAAGTGCTCCTCCTCGTCTGTCTCCGCCATGATGAGGTAGTTCTCATCCAGATACTCCGCCGTCGATGTAAATGTCCGGATAGCGAAATAGAAATCAAGCAGTTTGTCCTTCAGCGCCGCCTCTTCGCTCTCCTCATAGAAGGCCTGCAGCTCAAAGGAAGCGTACAGGGCGCTTTTCAGCACGCCGTCAGCTTCCTGAAAAGAAAGCAGCCGGTATGGTTTTTCGAGCAGGATCCCCGTCGGCTCATCCTCCGTGAGATGCTTCATGACGAGCAGCTCCCGGTTCAGCTTCTCGAGCGCTTTCGTGAGGCGCCTGTGCGTCTTTCCCGCCGCCCGCTTCGCCTTGAGGACCTCCTCCTTCACAAGATGCGCGCTGTACATCTCCCGCGCGCGGTCGACAAGATTGTGCGCCTCGTCGATGAGGAAGATGTAGCCGCCCTGCGCGCCATTTGCGAAAAAGCGCTTGAGAGACGCGTCCGGATCGAAGACGTAATTGTAATCACACAGGATCGCGTCGCACCAGCTCGAGACATCCAGCGTCAGCTCAAAGGGGCAGACCTGCCGCTCCTTCGCCGTCTTCATGATCAGGTCCCGCCCGATCATGCGCGCGCCGCTGATGAGCTCATAGACGGCGTCATTGATCCGGTCGAAATGCCCCTTCGCGTAGAGGCAGTCGTCCGGGTTGCACGAGACCTCCCGCATCGGGCAGATCTTCTCCTTGGCCGTGATGCGGACCGTGCGGAAGTCGAGGCCTCTCTCGCTCAGGATCGAAAATGCCTCCTGCCCCGCCGTCAGCGTCTCGTTCTTTGCCGTGAGATAAAAGATCCGTTCCCCGAGGCCCTCGCCGATCGCGCGCACGGCGGGAAAGACGCAGCTCATGGTCTTGCCGACGCCGGTCGGGGCCATGAGGAAGAGCTCCTTCCCTTCCCGGATGGAATGATAGACCGTGGCGGTCAGCTTTTTCTGGCCTTCGCGATACGGAAACGGAAACTCCAGATGCTGCATGGAGAGATCCCTTTCGGCTTTGTGGCAGATCTCCCACTTCGCGAAGCGGTACCATTTTCGAAGCAGGTCCCCGTACCACTCTTCAAGCTCCGCGGCGCCGTACCGCTCGGAGAAATAGCGGATCTCCTCGGTGTCCAGCGAGACGTAGGTCATGCGGACGCCGATCTCCATCAGCCCGCGCGCATCGGCGCAAATGGCGGCATAGCATTTTGCCTGCGCCAGATGAACGGCTTCCGGCGCTTCAAGGCCGGTGACGTCCATATACATGCTCTTGATTTCGTCGATGACAGTGAGGCAGTCATCTTCCGTGTACACGCCATCCGCCCGTCCCTCGACGCGCACGGTCACCTCGTCAAAGACCGTGTCCCTGCGGAAAAACACTTCGCTCTCATAACCGTCCTTCTGGCTCTTCTGGATCTTGCGGTGCATCTTCGCGCCGAGGAGCGCCGCCTCCGGATCAAAGCTCTTCCGCCTTGCGTCGAGATCGCCGCCGCGAAGGATGAATTCCACGAGCGTGCGCACGGAAATACGCGAGAGCATCTTTACTGCGCCCGCGCCCGAAGCATCTGATTTTTCCCTGCTTAAGTGCTCTTTTTCCCTGCTTTCCGCCATGGGCCCATTATAGCATTTTCCGTTGTGTTTCGGAGAAAATCGTTGTAGAATCGATGTAACTACCGACACCTGTATTTGACGCTTACGAACGAGGAGGAAGGATGAAAGCACTGGAGGATAAGATCCGCGCGGAAGGACAGGTAAGACCCGGCCACATTCTCAAAGTTGACAGCTTTTTAAACCATCAGATGGACATAGCCTTCATCAACGAGATCGGCAAAGAGTTTCACAGGCTCTTCAGCGATCGTCCCGTCACGAAGATTCTCACTGTGGAAGCTTCCGGCATCGGCATTGCCTGCATCACCGCCCAGTATTTTGAGGTGCCCGTCGTCTTCGCCAAGAAGGCGCAGTCGCTCAATCTCGACGGCAGTCTCTATACGGCCAAGGTGCAGAGCTATACGCACAACCGCGTATACGATGTCATCCTCTCAAAGAAATATCTCACAGCGGATGATCACGTGCTGATCATTGACGATTTCCTCGCCAACGGCTGCGCGGTGGCCGGCCTGCTTGAGATCATTGAAGAAGCGGGCGCCAAGGTCGAAGGCGTCGGCATCGTCATCGAGAAGGGCTTCCAGAGCGGCGGAAAAGAAATCCGCGCGAGAGGCATCGATCTGAAGTCGCTTGCCATCATTAAATCCATGACGGACACGGAAATTGAATTTGAGGAGCAGCCTTAAGATGCAGTACGAAGACATCCGCGCAGCGCTCGATGCGATCGGGCAGACGCAGCTGCTGCGCTTTTATGAGGAGCTCTCCCCAAGTGAACAGCAGTCGCTGCTCGCACAGATCAGTGCCACGGATTTTTCCTGCCTCTCGCGTTTCAGCGAGAAGGACATCTCCCGCCCCGCCCCTCATGTCTCCCCGATCCGCACGCTGACGCGCGGCGAGATCCGCAAAGAGGAGGCACAGCTTAAGGAGCGCGGCCTTGCGCTGCTTAGGGAAGGACGAGCGGCTGCCGTGCTCCTCGCCGGCGGCATGGGCACGCGCCTCGGCATGAGCGGTCCGAAGGGCACCTGCGACATCGGCATGAGCCGCCCTGTCTATATCTTTGAGCGGCTCATCGACAATCTTCTCATCAATGTCCGCGCCGCGGGGCGTCCTGTCCGCCTCTTCATCATGACAAGCGAGGCCAACGACAAAGCCACGCGGGATTTCTTCGAAGCACATGCCTATTTCGGCTATGACGCCGACTACATTCGCTTCTTTGTCCAGGACAGCGCCCCTGCCGTCGACGACGACGGCAAGGTTCTTCTTGAGACAAAATCGCGGATCGCTTCTTCTCCGAACGGCAACGGCGGCTGGTTCAGCTCCATGCACCGCGCCGGCCTCACGGATCTTCTCCTTGCCGAAAACGTCGAATACCTCAATGTCTTCAACGTCGATAATGTTCTGCAGAACATCTGTGACCCGCTGTTTCTCGGCGCCGTGGATCTGCGCGGGGCCGACAGCGGCGCCAAGGTTGTGCAAAAAAGCAGCCCCGATGAGAAAACCGGCGTCATGTGCCTGAAGGACGGGCGCGCCTCGGTCATCGAGTACTATGAGATGACCGAAGACATGCGGCACGAGAAGGACGAAGAAGGAAACTATGTCTACAGCTTCGGCGTGATCGGCAATTATCTCTTCCGCCTCTCCTCCTGCCTGAAGGCTCTGGACGCCCGGCTGCCTCTGCATTTCGCGCACAAGGCCGTGCCGCATGTGGATCTGAGCGGCAGGCCCGTAAAGGCTGATCAGCCCGACGGATGGAAGTTCGAGTATTTCATCTTCGACATCCTCGCTTCGCTTAAGGACTGTCTGCCATTCGAGATTGAGCGCGACAAAGAATTCGCCCCCGTGAAGAACAAAGAGGGCAATGATTCCGTGGCGACGGCGCAGGCGCTGTGCCTGAAGAACGGAATCGAATTATGAGAAAACAGCTTTAAGGAGATTTTATGGAAGAAGAACGTAAACTGGCACTGCTCATCGACTCGGATAATGTCTCACAGAAATACCTGAACGGCATTTTCGATGAGCTCTCACAATACGGAACCGTGACGTACCGCCGCATCTACGGCGACTTCACGACCTCCGCCAACGCGCGGTGGAGCGGAAAGCTCCTCGAGAAATCAATCACGCCGATCCAGCAGTTTTCCAATACGACCGGGAAAAATGCGACGGACTCCGCGCTCATCATCGACGCGATGGATCTGCTCTACAACTCCAACGTCGACGGCTTCTGCATCGTCAGTTCGGACAGCGACTTCACGCGCCTGGCGTCGCGCCTCCGCGAGTCCGGCAAGATCGTCATCGGCATGGGGGAGAAAAAGACGCCCGACTCCTTCCGCGCAGCCTGCACGGTGTTCACGGAGCTCGAGAATCTGCTGGAAAGCGCATCGAGCGGCGCCATGAACAAAGAGGCGATCGAGACAGACATCATCAATATCATCACTAAGAACGACAACAGGGGCAAGCAGACGAGCCCCGGTGAAATCGGCAGCCGCCTGCAGAGCAAATATCCCGATTTCGACATCCGGACCTTCGGCTACAGCCAGCTCAGCAAGTTCCTCGAGGACATGCCCGGCATCGAGCTCACCAAGCGCAACAATTCCATGAGCGTGAGCCTCCGCGCCGGCGAGGAGGAGGAAGACAAGATTCTCACCGGCATCCGCGAAATCGTCCGGAAACGCGGCAAGAACGGCATCGGGCTTTCGACGCTCGGCCAGGAAATCCGCAAGATGTATCACGGCTTTGACGTGCGTCTCTACGGCTACACGCAGCTCTATAAATTTATCGACGCCATTCCCGGCCTCAAAGTGACGGGATCCAGCCAGAATCGCAAAGTCGTCATAGACGATGCCAAATAAATAAGAATGGGGGGACGGTTTTCCGTTCCCCCATTTTTCCGGCTGCATAAAGACACATTTCCAGCCCGAAGCTTCTTCACCTGCAGATCTGGAAAATATAAAACTTCAAGTAGCTGCTCTCCTCCTGCGTCATCAGGATCGGATGATCGGGCGCCTGCGCGCGGGCCTCCACGAGCCGGAGCCGCACGTGAGCGTCAGCCGCAGCGAGGCGAAGCGCCTTTTCAAAGAGCTCGCGCGTCATAAAGTGCGAGCATGTACAGGTGGCCAGGAAGCCGCCGTCCCGAACCAGCTTCATGCCCTCGCGGTTGAGCTCGCGATAGCCTTTGGAGGCATTGCGGACGTTGGCCTTTGCCTTCGCAAATGCCGGCGGATCGAGGATCACCACGTCAAACTTTTTTCCTTCCCGGTTCATCTCAGGCAGCAGCTCCATCACATCCGCCTTCATGAAGCGGACGCGGTCCGAAAAGCCATTCAGCTCCGCGTTTTTCCCCGCCATATCCACGGCGGTCTGCGACGCGTCGACGCCGAGCACGGACGCCGCCCCCGCATAGGCAGCATTGAGGGCAAATGAGCCCGTGTGCGTGAAGCAGTCAAGGACATCCGCGCCGCGGCAAAGCCTCTGGATCGCGAGGCGGTTATACTTCTGATCCAGGAAAAAGCCGGTTTTCTGCCCTTCCTTGACATCGACGTAATAGCGGACGCCATTTTCGATGATCGTAAGCTCCGTATCAAAGGCCGGCCCGATAAATCCCTTCCTCCGCTCCATGCCTTCCTTCAGGCGCTCCTTGGCGTCGCTGCGCTCATAGATGCCGCGCACTTTTATGCCGTCCTCCGCGAGCACCTCTTTCATGAGATCCGCGATCTCCTCTTTCATCCGGTCAATCCCGAGCGCGAGAGACTCGATCACGAGCACGTCCTCATATTTATCGATCGTAAGTCCGGGGAGAAAATCCGCTTCCCCGAATATGACGCGGCAGCTCGCCGTATCGACTGTCTTTTTTCGATACTCCCATGCGTTCTTCAGCCTTCTCTTCAAAAATGCCGCGTTTATTTCTTCCTCCGGATCGCGCGTCAGCATGCGCACGCGTATGCGCGACGCCTGGTTCATAAATCCGGTACCGAGCGGGAAACCGTCGAAGTCTTTAACGCGCACAAGCCCTCCGCCGATATAACTGCCGTTCACTTCTGCAATCTCATTGTCAAAGATCCAGGCGCCGCCCGCTTTCAGGAGGCGTCCGCCGCCCTTCTTCAAAATCACTTCTGCTGTCGGTAACATCTGGCAAACTCCTTTAAATACCTTATCTGTATGAACCGCCTGCGTCCGGCCTGTCGGCATTTCCGTCTCCGGCTGTACACATAAATCCCGACGGCGTCTCCGTCTCCGGCTGTACACAGAATATTCATACTTCTCCCATTTTTCCATGAAAACAGATTGCTATACTGACAAAGTGTCGCAAGGCACATCTTTTTCATACGTTAGCGGAAAGCTAACATCCCTGGCGGCCGTCTCCCCTCATAGGCGGCCGCTCTTATATTATATCATGCATCTGCCTGTCATACTTTAAAGATCAGCATCCGAAACCGGAACCCTTCTTCAGAATCCCAGGAATGAAAGAAAACCTTCGCAACCCTCTCGAATCTGCCGATACGCCGTCTCAAAATCTCCGGTATACCAGGGATCATCAATATCTCCCGGACGGTCCGTATAATCCAGGAGCCGGGTGATCTTTCCCTCGGGATCGTCTCCCAGAATCCGCAGCATATTTCTGATGTTATAGTTCTCCATCGCGATCAGATAGTCATATGCCTCGTAATCGTATTTCTCCATCCTGCGCGCATGATGGCCGTCACAGCTGATGCCGTGCTTCCGCAGCTCTCTCCTGGCCGGCGGATAGACGGGATTACCGATTTCTTCATAAGACGTCGCTGCCGAATCAATTTGGAACAGGTCCTCAATCCCGCGGGAACGGACCAGGTCTTTGAGAATGTATGCGCCCATAGGGCTGCGGCATATATTGCCGTGGCA
>DEFE01000062.1:28824-44050 GCA_002350625.1 Lachnospiraceae bacterium UBA2860 | reverse complement strand
AAGAAGGTCGTGGATAAGGACGGAAATGCGGTAGCAGAGGCGGACCAGACCGAAATCGCAACGATGAGCTTCTCGAACTCGTATGCGGCTGTCGGCAAGGGTGAAGTGAAGGTCCAGAAGGTGCTGGAAGGCCGTGATTGGACGGATGATGACGAGTTCACGTTCACGATCAGCGCGGCGGAAGGCACACCGATGCCTGCAACGACAAGCATCACGATCAAGAAGTCGGATACGAATCAGACAAAGAGCTTTGGCGAGATTGAATTCACTAAGGCAGGTGATTACACCTACACGGTGAAGGAGACAAAGGGAACACTCGGCGGCGTGACCTATGACGAGACAGAGCGCACCGTTACGATCAAGACGGTCGATGACGGCAAGGGCAACATCATTGCGGCTGAGGGCAGCGAACTGATCCAGACAACGAAGATCACAAATACTTATGCAGCTAAGGGTCTTGCCGAGATCAAGGTCCAGAAGGTGCTCGAAGGCCGCGAGTGGAAGGATACCGACACGTTCACTTTCACACTGACAGCGGTTGATGACGCACCGATGCCGAAGGAAGATACAGAGATCGCGATCACGAATAAGGATCAGGATCACACCAAGAGCTTCGGCGAGATCGAGTTCACCAAGGCCGGCAAGTACAGCTACAAGGTGAAGGAGACAAAGGGCGACATCAAGGGTCTCATCTATGACGAGACAGAGCATGAAGTCACATTCGACGTCAAGGACGACGGCAAGGGCAACATCGTTGCGGTGACTGAAGGCGAAGAGCTGGTTCAGGCTGTGACGGTTACGAACAAAGCGTTCAGCATCAAGGTCAAGAAGGTGGATGTCTCCTCGAAGGAAGAGCTCGAAGGCGCGAAGATCGTCCTGCTTGACGAGAGCGGTGCGGAGCTTGACAGCTGGACTTCCGAGAAGGGCGTACAGCGCGAGATCGCGGAACTGATTGAGCTTGGCAAGACTTACACGCTGAGAGAGACAGTGGCGCCGCTTGGCTACGCAGTGACGACGGATATCAACTTCACGCTCAATGAGGACGGCACAGTATCGATCAACGGAACGACGGTAACGGACAACATTCTCCTCATCGAGGATGACCGCATCCTGGTGAACATCCGGAAGTTCCGCTCGAACAACGGCAAGAAGACCGAGAGATTCGTCGAAGACGCAACGCTCACGATCCATGTGGGCAGCGCGGACGGCGAGGTCGCGACGGATTGCCTGACGAATGCTCCTGCAACATGGAAGACAACGGATGCGGCTCATCAGGTATCGCTTGCAACCGGCAGCTATGTCCTGGTTGAGGAAGCGGGCCCGTCGAAGCTTGCGAAGTACTGGTCCATCGCAGAGCCGATCAGCTTCACGGTGACGGCAGACGGCAAGGTCGAAAATGTCTCCGGCGAAGCAGATGGCAACACGATCACGATGTACGACGAATTCAACCTGACCCTCTACGAAGAGGACGAGGAGAAGGCGAAGAGAAGCGGCACCGAAGTCACCGAGACGCCGGAAGAGAAGCGTCCGTCGACGCCGAAGGTCACGAAGGGCGGCGAGAAGAAGCCGACACCGGCAGTGACGAAGGAAGTTACGAAGACCAAGTCGGTGAAGACAGGTGACGAGAACAACATGGCACTTCCGTTTGCAGCAGGTGCGCTCGCACTCATCGCGATTGCATTCATCCTCATCGAGGAGAAGAAGCGCAGACGCGTGTAAGCGTGAAGCAGACGTAAACCCGAAGTCCGAAAGGACTCATGTACAACCCGAAAGTCCGCAAGGACAAGTGCAGGGCCCCGGCTGAAAAGCCGGGGCTTTGCACTTGTTAAGCGGGCTTTTGCGCCTGATCATAGCCGGGGCCATGCACTTGCTAAGCGGACTTCCTCGCCTGAACATAGCCGGGGCTTTGCCCGTCTATATTGATTTTTTGCGTAAAAATGCTATCATGATTCTGTGTGTTGATCACGATTGCGGGAGGTAGTTATGCGAATCATCATAGCCGGCGACGGTAAAGTGGGCCACATGCTGACGAGGCATCTTTCGGGCGAGGGCCATGATCTGACGCTGATCGACAATGATCCGAGCGCGCTTGAGACGACGGTTGAGCGGTATGACGTCATGTCGGTCGTGGGAAACTGCGGCTCGATGGAGACGCTCAGGAGCGCCGGCGTGGATAAGGCGGATCTTCTGATTACGGCGACGGGCCAGGACGAGCTGAACCTTCTGTGCTGCATGACGGCGCACGGAATGAATCCGGAGCTGCACACGATCGCGCGGATCCGGACGCCGGATTATATGGAATCGACGTACACGATGAGAAAGCTCTTCGCGCTGTCTCTCGTGGTGAATCCGGAGCGGCAGACGGCGCGCGAGATTGACCGCCTGATGCGCTATCCGGGGTATTTGAAGAGAGAGAAATTCGCAAATGGTCTCGTCGAGCTCGTCGAGCTGAAGATCGACGCGGAATCACCGCTCGACGGGGTGCCGCTGCACCAGCTGACGCAGGTGGCGCACGTGCAGGTACTGGTCTGTACGGTTGTCCGCGACGGGAAGGCCGTGACGCCGTCCGGCGACTTCGTTCTGCAAGCGGACGACCACATCTATGTCACGGGCGCGGCGAAGAACCTGTCCCTGCTCCTCAAGAACATCGGCATCGCGACGCCGAAGATCAGGAACGTCATCATCGCCGGCGCGGGCGGGACCAGCTATTATCTGACACAGCTGCTCTGCAGAGAAAATGTCAACGTCAAGATCATCGATCCGAATCGGGAGAGATGCGAGAAATTCGCGGAGGCATTTCCGAGTGCGACGGTGGTGGAAGGCGACGTCTCGATCCGCTCGGTCCTTGACCGGGAGAAGCTTTCGCAGGCGGATGCAGTCGTTTCGATGACGGGCATCGACGAGCTCAACGTCATCCTGTCGCTTTACGCGGACAGCCTCAAGGTGCCGCAGGTCATCACGAAGCTCGGGCGCGGCGAGAACCGGAAGCTGCTCGAACAGCTGCCGATCGGCAGTATCGTGAGCCCGAAGGAGCTGTGCTGTGACACGATCACGCGCTACGTGCGCGCGATGGGCAACCAGGCCGGCAGCGCCGTGTCGATCCACACGATCGCCAACGACCAGGCCGAGGCCATTGAGTTCGCGGTCGAAGAGGGGACGAAGCACCTGGGCGAGCCGCTCAAGGCATTCCGTTTGAAGAAGAACGTGCTGGTCGCCTCGATCACGCACGGCAGGAACATCGAAGTGCCGAACGGCGAATCGGTGATGCGGCCGGGCGATCGTGTCGTCATCGTCGCAAATGGCGACATGGTTATTCGTAATTTAAATGATATCTTTGCTTGAAAGCAGATGCGTGTGTGACGGAATTCTGTGTGAGCAGCTGAGAAGAACTGACCTGACTGATAGAATTCTGCATGAGCAGCTGAGAGAAGCTGACCTGACTGACAGAATTCTGTATGAACACAGGTGAAGGATATGGACATACATGACAGATTTTTTGTGAGCGCAAGTGAAGGAGTAGTGACGTGAATATAAAGATCATGCTGCGAATCCACGGGTGGATTCTTGCGATCGAGACAGTCTTTATGATCCCGGCGCTCGCCATCGCCTTTTTTACGGAAGATATCCAGGCGATCTACGGCTTCCTGGGCGCCATGGGCGTGGCCATTGCGTGTGCGGCGCTGATGGCATTTATGTCGAGGAACGCGAAGCGGAAGTTCTACGCGAGAGAGGGCCTCGTCTGCACGGGCATGGCCTGGATCGTGCTGTCGCTGGTGGGCGCGCTGCCGTTTTATATTTCCGGCAGGATCCCGCGCTACGTGGACGCGTTTTTTGAGATCGTCTCGGGATTTACGACGACGGGGGCTTCGGTCATCTCGGACGTTGAGGCGCTCGGCAAGGCGATTCTTTACTGGCGCTCGTTCAGCCACTGGGTCGGCGGCATGGGCGTGCTCGTGTTCTTCCTCGCGATCGTGCCGGCGAGCGGCCGCAATGACGGCTACATGCTGCACATTCTGCGGGCGGAGTCGCCGGGACCTTCGGTGGGCAAGATCGTGCCGCGGATGCGCGACACGGCGGCGATTCTCTACATGATGTACTGCACGCTGACGGTGCTCGACGTGCTGTTCCTGCTTCTCGGGAAGATGCCGCTCTTTGACGCGGTCTGCATCGCGTTCGGCACGGCCGGCACGGGCGGATTCGCGGTGACGAATACGGGACTTGGCGGGTATACGCCATTTGCGCAAAATGTCACGACCGTTTTCATGCTGCTCTTCGGCGTCAATTTCAGCATCTATTACCTGCTGATCATGAAACGCTTCATGGCGGTCATCAAGGACGAGGAGCTGCGGCTCTATCTGCTCATCGTGCTCGCCTCGATCATCTGCATCGGGGTCTGCGTCTTCGGGCGGACGGTGGACACGCAGAATCTCGAGGAGACGGTCCGGCACTCGGCCTTCCAGGTGGCGTCGATCATCACGACGACCGGATATGCGACGGTGGATTTCGACATCTGGTCGTCGCTGCCGAAAGCGATTCTTATCTGCCTGATGTTCGTCGGCGCGAGCGCGGGCTCGACGGGCGGCGGCATCAAGGTCTCGCGCGTGCTGCTTCTGGCGAAGAATATTAAGAGGAACGCGCATCAGATCTTCCACCCGCATGAGGTGCGGATCATCCGCATGAACGGCGAGCGGATTCCGGAGCAGACGATGATCAATGTCAACGGCTATCTCGGCGCCTACGTGATGATCGTGATCGTGAGCTTCCTCCTCCTGAGCGCGGACCGGGCGAATTTCTCGATGACGACGAATTTCTCGGCGGTCATGGCGACGTTCAACAACATCGGCCCGGGCTTTGACTCGGTGGGGGCGACGCGGAACTACTACGACTACAGCGCATTTTCGAAGATTATCATGTCGCTCGACATGCTGCTCGGGCGTCTGGAAATCTTCCCGATTGTTGCCATTTTCGCACCGAGTACGTATCGAAAAGGTTAACAATAAGTTACAATGGTTTTACATAAAATTGGCGGGCTTTGAGCGCAAATGCCTCAAAACCGCAAGATATGGCTGTTTCTGTGCCGCGGGCGCCAAGATGTAGCGCTTGCGGCAGTTACCATAAGAAGAGTATAATAATACAGTGAATTATGTTGTGTTCGACCTCGAGTGGAACCAGTGTCCGTATGGAAAAGATTTTGAAAATCCGCGGCTTCCGTTCGAGATCATAGAAATCGGCGCCATTAAACTGGACGCGCAAAAAGAATATGTGGATACATTCCACGCGCTGATCCGCCCGACGGTTTATAAGAAGCTTCACTTCCAGACCAGCCGGGTGATCGGTATAAGGGAAGAGGATTTGAGGAAAGGGAGACCTTTCCGTGAAGTCGTGAAGGAATTTCTTGCCTGGTGCGGGAGCGACGTCAGGTTCTGCACCTGGGGAACGCTCGATTTGATGGAGCTGCAGAGAAATCTCGCGTACTACCGCATGGGGAATCTCCTGCCCGGTCCGATTCTCTATGAGGATGTGCAGAAGCTGTTTGCGATCGCGTATGAGACGCGGAAGGTCAGGCGGGCGCTGAGCTACGCCGTTGATTTTCTGGAGCTGCCGGAGGACGGCGGGTTCCATTTTGCCAGAGAGGATGCGGCCTACACGGCGCGGGTGCTGCAGCGGATTCCGGACGAGGTGATCCGGGACAATTACTCGATCGACTGCTTCAGGAATCCGAAGTCGCGGGAGGAGGAGATTCATCTCCGGTACCCGGACTACGAGAAGTTTATCTCGCGGGAGTTTTCTTCGAAGGAAGAGCTCATGGCCTCGGATGTGGCGGAGATGACCTGCTTTACCTGCGGGAAGAAGATACGCCGGAAGATCCGGTACTTCTCCGACGGGGGCGGGCGGAACCATCTGGGCGTCGGGCTGTGCCCGGAGCACGGGTACGTGAAGTCCAAGATCCGGGTGCGGGAGGCGGCGGACGGAAAGTTCTACGCGATCCGCACGACGAAGCACATCGGGGAGGAGGAAATGCTGGATATTCGTAAGAAACAGGCATTTCTGAGGCTTAAGAGACAAAACAGGAGAAGAAAATCATAGAAGTGTTCACACTTTCACCTGTTTTTCATGCTATAATGTGAAAATATTTTTCGGGAATAAGGGGCAGGTCCACCAGGGTGTGATCCTGAAAAGGAAGGAAGGGGAAACTTGAAGAAACGGAATCAGCTGGTCAGCGCATTGCTTACGGGGATGCTGCTCGGCGGTACGGCCACGGCGACGGTTACGACGACGCCGTTGGACGCGGCGGCCGAGGAGAGCAAGGCAGACACCTCAGCAGATGAAAACGCCGAAGACGGGACGGATCAGGATGACGAGAAAAAGTTATCTGAGGAAACTGCGCCCGAAAAGTCGAAGGAGGAGAAATCTTCCGACGAAGGCGGGGAGAGCTCTGATGCCGGCGAGAGCGGAGAGGACTCCGGGTCGGATGAAGGCGGGGAGAGCTCCGGCTCCGACGAAGGCGCGGGGAGTTCCGACGAAGGTGCGGGAAGCTCCGACGAAGGCGGAGAGAGCTCCGGTTCCGACGAAGGCGGGGAGAATGAAGCGCCTTCCGAGGACAGCAGCGGCGAAGTTTCCGCGGCCGATGAAGAGGGTTCTGCCGGCGGAGAAGAGAATACCGGCGAGAGCGGGCAGGAGTCTTCAGGGGAAGATACTTCCGAAGCTTCGGGCGGCGACATTTCCGAAGGGAAATCTGAGGATGGCTCTAAGGAAGAGACGCCGGGCGAGGATGCTGCCGGGGACGAGAAGAAGGACGACGCGGCGGCTGAGGACAAGGCGGCCGAGTCGATCGACAAGGTTGTAGCGGAAGCTCTGGAAGCGGAGCGGAAAGCGGCCGAGAAGGAAAAAGAGAAGGCCGAGGCCGAGGAGGCCGCGGCGCGGAAGTATATCGAGGGGCGCGACAGATTCGAGGCGCAGATGGAGCTCGCCGCGGAACGTCAGAAGAAGACGACCGAGGCGGCGGACCGCGCGATGAAGCTGAAGGCGGACCGCGAGGCGGCGGCTAAGGCGGCGGCCGAGAAGGCAAAGCTGGCTGCGGACAAGGCGGCGCAGGCTGCACGGAGATACGGCTACGCCTCTTCGAACAGGGCTTATTATTCGGGATCTTACTTTGTGACGAACGCGCAGAAGCGTCTCGCCCTGAACGTCGGATTCACGAAGATCGAGAAGACGGCTGCGATGGCGGCCGGCAAAGAGGATGTCCAGATCCGGGAGCTGAAGAGCGACGGCGGGCGTGTCGTCGGCACTTTGAGCGGGAAGGACATCTGCTATATCGTCGCGGATAAGGGATCCGACTGGGTTTATGTCGAGTCCGGCGAGGTCCGCGGTTTCGTGCGCGGTGAACAGCTGAAGACGGGTGAGGAGGTCAGCGCATTTGCGAATACGGTCGGCGAGGAAGGCCTCACGACGGCGGCGCAGACGGTTGATCCGCTCGACAACACGGCGTATCGCTACTCGCTGAATACGACGAAGGATGTGGCGTCGATCCTGCAGGCGCTCGGAACGGCTTCCGTTGACCGGCAGGCGATGATCTCATTTGCGGAGCAGTTTATCGGCAACCCGTACGTGTGGGGCGGCGAGTCCCTGACGCAGGGCTGCGACTGCTCGGGCTTTACGCAGCAGGTTTACGCGCAGTTCGGCATTGCGCTTCCGAGAACTTCTTATGAACAGGCGGACGTCGGCGTGAAGCTTCCGAAGGAGGAGGCGATTCCGGGCGACCTGCTGTTCTATGCGAGAGACGGCGTCGTCTACCACGTGCTGATGTATATCGGCGACGGCAAGGCGATCAACGCGAGCTCGTCCTCGACCGGCATCGTGATCCAGGACGTGGATTACAGCAAGGTCTGCTGGGCTTGCCGCTATATCTCCGAATCCGGCGCTTCGGCGGTGCAGACCGCGGTGCAGATGACGTCCACACAGGCGTCTTCGCTGCAGGCGATCGGCCAGATGGCCTCAAATGGCGACCGGGCTGCTCAGGAGGAAATTATCAGCGCGCTCGCGCAGGCGTCGCTCAAGGAGTGGAGAACCTACGGCTTCTGCCGCTCGGTCATCATCGCGCAGGCGATCAATGAGAGCGGATGGCTGTCGTTCGGCAGCAGCGCCGCGGGCATCCAGTCGACGGATAATAACATCCTCGGCATGAACGAGGATCTCAATAACAGCCTCTGGGCGAGCCCGTGGGACGGCAAGGCCGCGACGAGACTCGTGCCGCAGTATGTGGGCGGAGGCGATGTCTACAACTTCGAGTCCATGCGTCTCTATGACGACATGGAGAGCTGCATGGAGGACTATGCGGCGTTCAAGGTGTCGCTCCATCCGGACCTCATCGGCGAGACCGATGTGAACAAGGTCATCGCGGTGGGCCTCCAGGGCTACGCGACGAATCCGAATTATCAGTCGGATATCCGCGCGCTGATCGACCGCTTCGACCTCACGAGATTCGACCACGAGGAGACGGGCGCGATGCGTCCGGAGGAGATGACCGCGGAGCCGGTGGATCTCTTCCTCGACGAGAATCCGCTGCTCGACGAGCCGCTTGAGAATGAGCCGCTTGAGACCGTTCCGGATGAAGACGTCGACGTCGTGGCTGCGGCCACCGACGAGGAGATCCTCGAGGGCGATGACGACGAGACCGCGGACGATGACATTTACGCGGATGATGAGGAGGCGGAGGCCTCCGAGGCGGCGGCAGCGGCGGCTGCAGCTGCGGCGGCGCAGGTGGAAGAAGAGCTTGTGCCGGCTGAAGAAGATGACGGAGAGACCGGTTCTGAGACCGGCTATGGCGTAGATGTCCGTGAGACGGCTGAGGCTTATGAAGAGCCTGAGACGGCGGTTGAGGAACTCGCGGAGGCTCAGGAGGAGCCGAAGCCGGCGATGAAGGGGCTCGAGGAGGCTGAGGAAGAAGAGCCGAAGCCCGCGCAGGCGACTGAAGCTGAGGCGCCTGAAGAACGCGAGACCCAGGTGAAGGAGCTTGCGGAGGCTCAGGAAGAGCCGAGACCGGTTCCGGCGCCGGTGATCGTGGCGACGCCGCAGGAGACGCGCGAGACAGAGGTTGAAGAGCTCGCGGAGTCGCAGGAAGAGCCGAGAGAGGCGGAGAACGCTGCGGCGGAGGACGCCGGTGAGGCGGCGGCTGCGGATGCGGAGAATACTGCTGAGGCCGCGGAAGCTGCACCGGATGCGGAAGCTTCGAGCGAGGCGGAAGAGCATGAGGCGCAGGAAGAAGCCAATGTGGTGACGAATGCCGCCGGCGTGCGCATCGACACGAGCGACTACAGCGAGCAGGAGCTCGAGATCATCTGGGCGGTCGTGGCGCAGGAGGACGACACATCTTACGACGGCGCGCTCGCGGTGATCAGCTCGGTCATGAACCGTGCGGATCTGAACTACGGCGGATTCGGGGAGACGGCATTTGCGCAGATTACGGCGGAGAGCCAGTACGCGTACTCGCCGGATGTCGAGGACCCGCTCTATATCGAGCGGAGGCTCGGCGGGAACGTGCCGGACTTCGTCAAGCAGGCCGTCAGCGACTGCCTGAAGAACGGCATCCGCAACAACAGCTACACCAGCTTCCGCGTGGAGAACACGGTGGAAGGAAGCGTGAGAATCGGCGCGAACTGGTACTTCTACGAGACGGCGGCGAATGCGTCCGAGGCGATTGCCAATATGGCGGACGTCATCGGCGAGGTCGCTGAGGAAGTGCCGGCGGGTGCGATTCAGGACGGCATATACGACGCGCCGGTCGATGAGAGCGTTCCGCAGGCGGCGCCGGCTGAGGAAGCGGGCGAGGAAATCGCTTATGAGGAAGGCGACGCGACGGTGGCCGACGACGGCGGCGAGGTCGGGGCGGCCCTCTATGAGGAGGAGCCGGTCATCGATGAGGCGCCTGAGGAGGAACTGCCGGAGGGAATGATCCTGGCGGTGCCGGACAGCGAACTGTAAAGATGTGATGGAAACTGCCGGAGGGCTGATGCTCTCCGGCAGTTTTTTTGCGCGCGGGCAGAAAAACATGACAAGGGGTCAGACCCCTTGTCATGTTTTTGTATGCCTGCTCAGAAACGTGACAAGGGGTCTGACCCCCTGTCATGTTTTTCCCGCCCTTGACATTTGGCGGCACGTCACTGTAAAATACAGGTTTGTACGTATACTGCGCACAATCTCAGGAGATATAGGGCCTATGTATAAAAAAGTCGATACAGACATGAATTTTGTTGACCGCGAGAAGGAGACTGTCAGGTTCTGGAAGGAGAATGACATCTTCAGGAAGAGCATCAAGGAGCGCGAGGGCGCGCCGATGTATATGTTCTACGACGGGCCGCCGACGGCGAATGGTCAGCCGCATATCGGCCACGTGCTGACGCGCGTCATCAAGGACACGATCCCGCGCTATCACGCGATGAAGGGCGAGTATGTCCCGCGGAAGGCGGGATGGGACACGCACGGTCTGCCGGTGGAGATCGAGGTGGAGAAGAAGCTCGGTCTCGACGGGAAGGAGCAGATCGAGGAGTACGGGGTCGAGCCGTTCATCAAGGAGTGCAAGGAGTCTGTCTGGAAGTATGAGGGGATGTGGAGGGAGTTCTCCGATGTCGTCGGCTTCTGGGCGGATATGGACGATCCGTACGTGACGTATCACGATGATTTTATTGAGTCGGAGTGGTGGGCGCTGAAGGAGATCTATGACAAGGGGCTCCTGTATGAGGGCTATAAGGTCGTTCCTTACTGCCCGCGCTGCGGCACGCCGCTGTCGAGCCACGAGGTGGCGCAGGGCTACAAGACGGTGAAGGAGCGGTCGGCGATCGTGCGCTTCCCGGCGAAGGACGAGGAGGATGTGTGCTATCTCGCCTGGACGACGACGCCCTGGACGCTGCTGTCGAATACGGCGCTCTGCGTAAATCCTGAGGAGGATTACGTGAAGGTGCTGGCTTCTGACGGGCACAAGTATATTCTTGCGGCGGCGCTTGCGGACCAGGTGCTCGCGCATCTGGCGCCGGAAGGGGAGGAGAAGCCTTCCTATGAGGTGCTGGAGCATTATAAAGGAAAAGATCTGGAGATGCGCGAGTATGTCTCGCCCTATGCGTGTGCGTCTGACAAGGCGGCGTCTCTTCATAAGAAATCGCATTTTGTGACCTGTGACGATTATGTCACGATGTCCGACGGTACCGGCATCGTCCACATCGCGCCGGCCTTCGGCGAGGACGACTCCCGCATCGGCCGCGCGTACAACCTGCCGCTCATCAAGTTCGTGAATGAAAAGGGTGAAATGGCGGAGGAGACGCCATTTGCGGGGATGCGCGCGAAGCCGTCGGAGAAGGAACTGGCGGAAGGCGCCGAGAGCTGCGACCCGGCGGTACTGAAGGATCTTGCGGCCCGTGGGCTGCTTGTGGCCGCGCCGAAGTTTGAGCATGATTATCCGTACTGCTGGCGCTGCGATACGCCGCTGCTTTACTATGCGCGCGAGTCATGGTTCATCCGCATGACGGCGGTACGCGACAACCTGATCAAGAACAACGCGAAAATCAACTGGATCCCGGCCTCGATCGGCAAGGGAAGATTCGGCGACTGGCTCGAAAATGTCCAGGACTGGGCGCTTTCGAGAAACCGCTATTGGGGCACGCCGCTCAATATCTGGGTCTGCGATGCGTGCGGAGAGAAAATGCCGATCGGCTCGAAAGCGGAGCTGAAGGCGAAGGCGGACAACTGCCCGGACGACATCGAGCTGCATAAGCCGTACGTCGACAATGTCACGATCACCTGCCCGCACTGCGGGAAGCCGATGCACCGCGTGCCGGAAGTCATCGACTGCTGGTTCGATTCGGGGTCGATGCCATTTGCGCAGCTTCATTATCCATTTGAGAATCAGGAGCTTTTCAAGGAGCAGTTCCCGGCGAGCTTCATCTCGGAGGCGGTCGATCAGACGCGCGGCTGGTTCTATTCGCTGCACGCGATCTCGACGCTGCTCTTTAACGAGCCGTGCTTCAAGAACTGCATCATCATGGGCCTCGTCCAGGATGAGAACGGGCAGAAGATGTCGAAGTCAAAAGGAAATGCCGTCGACCCGATGGATGCCCTTAAGACTTACGGCGCGGACGCGATCCGCTGGTATTTCACGGTGAATTCGGCGCCGTGGCTGCCGAGCCGCTTCTACGGCAAGGCCGTCATGGAGGGGCAGCGGAAGTTCCTCGGCACGCTGTGGAACACTTATGCATTCTACGTGCTCTACGCCAATATCGACGAGTTCGACGCGACGAAGCACGCGATGGACGACGCGACCCTCACGGTCATGGACAGATGGATTCTGTCGAAGCTGAATTCGACGGTGAAGGAGGTCGACGGGCACCTCGGCAATTACCGCGTGACGGAGGCCGGCAAGGCGCTGAGCGAGTTTGTCGACGACCTGAGCAACTGGTATGTCCGCCGTTCGCGCGCGCGGTTCTGGGCGTCCGGCATGGAGCAGGATAAAGTAAATGCCTACGAGACGCTTTATACCTGCCTCGTGACGGTGTGCAAGCTCGCGGCGCCGATCATCCCGTTCATGACGGAGGAGATCTATCAGAATCTTGTGCGTTCGATCGACGCAAATGCCAAGGAGTCGATCCACCTCTGCGACTACCCGGTCGCGGACGAAGCGCGCATCGACAGCGAGCTCGAGGAGAATATGGAGCATGTCCGCGACATCGTCGTGCTCGGGCGCTCCGCGAGAAACGAGAGCGGCATCAAGAACCGGCAGCCGATCGGCGAGATGTATGTGAAGGCGCCATTTGTGATACCGGATTTCTATAAAGAGGTCATCCTCGACGAGCTGAATGTGAAGACGCTCACCATGAAGGACGACGTGAGCGCATACTCCGGCAGCATCGTGAAGCCGAACTTCAACGCGATCCGCGCCAATCACGGCGGCGACAAGATCGGGCCGGTCCGCGCGGCGCTCTCGCAGATGGACGGCGACGAGATCGTGCGGAAGCTGAAGGCGGACGGCGTCCTTAAGGTGCAGGCGGGCGACGAAACCGTGGAGCTCACGGAGGCGGACCTGCTCATCGAGGCGAAGGAGGTCGAGGGCTTTACCGCCGCGACCGACGGCCGGATCTCGGTCGTGCTCGACAAGCATCTGACGCCGGAGCTCATCGAGGAGGGATTCGTCCGCGAGATCGTGAGCAAGGTGCAGACGATGCGGAAGGAAGCCGGCTTCGAGGTGATGGACAGAATCGCGGTGTATGCGGCGGGGAGCGGGCGCATCCGCGAGGTGATGGAGAGAAACGGCGAGGGCATCAGGAAGGATGTGCTGGCCGATGACATAATCTTTACGGAACCGGAAGGCTACACGAAGGACTGGAAGATTAACGGCGAAGCAGTGACACTTGGCGTCAAGAAGCAGTGAATTTGTAAGGAGGTAAATTTTGGCAGGAACAAAGGTCAGTGTGAAGAAGAAAGCGACGAAGGAATTCAACAAGGAGAGGTTCATCGAGAACGTCAAGTCCACCGTGAGAAAGCGCTACCGCGCCGACATCGGCGAGGCTACGCAGCAGCAGATCTTCCAGGCAGTCTCCGAGGTCGTCGAGGACGAGATCATCGAGAACTGGATGAATTCTTATTCCCAATTCCTGAAGAAGCAGAGCAAGACGGTTTACTACCTGTCGATGGAGTTCCTGATCGGCCGCGCGCTCGGCAACAACCTGCTGAACCTCGGCGCGTACGACTATGTGAAGGAGGCGCTCGACGAGCTCGGCGTCAACATCAACGCGCTCGAGGACGAGGAGCCGGATCCCGCGCTCGGAAATGGCGGCCTCGGGAGGCTTGCGGCCTGCTTCATGGATTCGCTGGCGTCTCTCGGCTATCACGCTTACGGCTGCGGCATCCGCTATCATTACGGCATGTTCAAGCAGAAGATCGAAAACGGCTTCCAGAAGGAGGTTCCGGACAACTGGCTGAAGAATGTCTATCCCTTCGAGCTGAAGCGCCCGGAGCATCAGAAGGAAGTGCGCTTCGGCGGCAACACGAGGATCGAGTACGACCCGGCGACCGGCGAGAACAAGTTCATCTACGAGAACTACAGCTCCGTGCTCGCGGTGCCGTATGACATTCCGATCGTCGGCTACAAAAATGGCGTCGTCGACGCGCTCCGCATCTGGGACGCCGAGGCGATCAACCAGTTCGAGCTGTCCTCCTTCGACCGCGGCGAGTACGACAAGGCGGTCGAGCAGAACAACCTCGCGCGCACGATCACGGAAGTTCTCTATCCGAACGACAATCACTACGCCGGCAAGGAGCTGCGCTTAAAGCAGCAGTATTTCTTCATCTCGGCGTCGGTGCAGGAAGCGCTCGTGAAGCATCTGAGCATGTTCGGGACACTCGACAATCTGCCGGAGAAGGTGGCATTTCAGTTGAATGACACGCATCCGACGGTCGCGATCCCCGAGCTTATGCGCCTCCTCATGGACGAGTACGGCTACGGCTGGGACAAGGCCTGGGATCTGACGACACGCACCTGCGCGTACACGAACCACACGATCATGGCGGAAGCGCTCGAGAAGTGGCCGATCGACCTGTTCTCGCGGCTGCTGCCCCGTATTTACCAGATCACCGAGGAGATCAACCGCCGCTTCCAGAACCAGATTCAGGAGAAGTATCCGAACAACCCGGACAAGATCCGCAACATGGCGATTATCTACGACGGACAGGTCCACATGGCTTACCTCGCCATCGTCGGCAGCCACTCGGTGAACGGCGTCGCGGCGCTGCACACGGAGATCCTTAAGAAGGACGTGCTGAAGGACTTCTACGAGATGATGCCGGAGAAGTTCAACAACAAGACGAACGGCATTACGCAGAGGCGCTTCCTCCTGCACGGCAATCCCGAGCTCGCGCAATGGATCACGAAGCGGATCGGCGACGGCTGGATCACGCATCTTTCCGAGCTCGAGAAGCTGAAGCCCTACGCCGACGACCAGAAGGCGCAGCAGGAGTTCATGCAGATCAAGCACAGGAACAAGGAGCGCCTGGCCGAGTACATTCTCGAGCACAACGGCGTTGAAGTCGACCCGAACTCGATCTTCGACGTCCAGGTGAAGCGTCTCCACGAGTACAAGAGACAGCTGCTCAACATCATGCACGTCATGTACCTGCGCAACCAGCTGAAGGAGCATCCGGAGATGGATTTCTATCCCCGCACCTTCATCTTCGGCGCGAAGGC
>DEFE01000062.1:28587-28715 GCA_002350625.1 Lachnospiraceae bacterium UBA2860 | reverse complement strand
GCTCAAGGTCGTCTTCATCGAGGACTACAAGGTCTCCAACGGCGAGATGATCTTCGCGGCAGCGGACGTCTCCGAGCAGATCTCCACGGCTTCCAAGGAAGCTTCCGGCACCGGCAACATGAAGTTCA
>DEFE01000062.1:19837-28556 GCA_002350625.1 Lachnospiraceae bacterium UBA2860 | reverse complement strand
GCGAACGTCGAGATCGTCGAGGAGGTCGGCGAGGAGAACGCGTTCATCTTCGGTCTCAGCTCGGATCAGGTCATTAACTACGAGCACAACGGCGGCTACGACCCGAACTACATCTTCAACACCGACGGCGATATCCGCCAGGTCATGGTGCAGATGGTGAACGGGACCTTCGATCCCGACACGGAGCTCTTCCGCCCGATCTACGATTCGCTCCTGACCGGCAAATACGGCCCGGCCGACAGATACTTCATCCTCGCGGACTTCCGCGCTTACGCGGACGCGCAGAAGAGAGTCGAAGCGGCCTACAGAGACAGCGCGAAGTGGGCGAAGATGGCGATGCTGAATACATTCTCGAGCGGGAAGTTCTCTTCGGACAGAACGATCGAGGAGTACGTCAGGGATATCTGGCATCTGGACAAAATATCGGAAGATTGAGTTATCGAATGCCAACAAAGGGCGGTTCCATGCGGAACCGTCCTCTTTTTTTATGACACGGGGTCAGACCCCTTGTCATATTGCATACAATCTAAACATGACACGGGGTCTGACCCCGTGTCATAAAATCCCCCACGGTATTTACAATAAAATAGCCGTATGTTATCATAACTTTGATTGTGGAAAGGTGGGCCCTCATGCGCGATTAAAGGCATCGAACGGCCCCGGAATTCTGGGGGTTATGACATTGGACAAAGCCGAGTATAGGGTAAAACTTGAGGAGATTAATTCTCTGGCGGAAGCGGGCAAATTTCAGGAAGCGGCGATGGTCGCGGACCAGGTCGAGTGGAAGCACGTGAAGAGCGCGCGGACGCTTTGCATGATCGGCGAGATCTATGAGGCGAACCGCCGCTATGAAGACAGCGCGAGGATCCTGCGCTATGCGTACAAGCGCTCGTCGTCCAGCAAGACCGTGCTCTACCGTCTGGCCGAGCTCGATATCCGCAACGGGGATTATGACGAGGCGAGGCGCTTTATCAATGAGTTTGAGCAGAATTCCCCCAACGACACGTCGCGCTATATCCTGAAGTACAAGCTCCTTCGCGCGGAGCGGGCCCCGCTCGACGATCAGATTGAGGTCCTCCGCGAGTACAAGGACCACGAGTACACGGAGCGGTGGGCTTACGAGCTCGCGCGCCTCTACAAGAAGAACGGCCAGAAGGATAAGTGCATCGAGGAATGCGACGACCTGATCCTGTGGTTCACGGAAGGCAAGTACGTGACGAAGGCCATGGAGCTGAAAATGTCTCTGACGTCGCTCACGCCGGCGCAGCAGCTCGCCTATGACACGCGCTACCGCGAGGAGGAGAAGAAGGCGGCTGAGGCGGCAGAGGAGGAGACGGTGAAGCTCACCGGCATCGAAAATGTCGAGAAGACGATTCTCGCCTCTGACGATGACGACGAGGACGCGAAGCCGTCCGTGACGGCCGGCGAGGCGATCACGCGCATGGACATCGCGGCCGAGACGGCGGTCGGCAAGGAAGCCGAAGAGGAGCCTCTAAAGGAAGAGACGGCGGGCGAGAAGAAATCGTCTGTCCGCGCCGCGGCCGGCGGGCTGCAGAAGAAGCTGACGAACAGCATTCGCGCCGTATTCTCGGGCATTCGCCACAGCGACGACGAGGATGAAGACGAAGATATGAAGATCGCGCCCGACCGCTCGGAGCGCGAGGTGCTCCCGGAGGACACGGAAGACGTCCAGGTCGAGCAGATGGCCGAGTTCACGGCGGCCGGCGAAGACGCCGAAGGCGCGGCGGACTTCACGATGCCGGAAGACGAGGTTGCGTCCGCGGATACGGCTGAGTTTAAGCCGGTGGATGAAGAAGCGGCCCTCGCCGGAGACACGGCGGAGTACAAAAACATGACAGAGGGGTCAGACCCCGTGTCAGAAAATGCGGCGGAGGAGCCGGAAAATATGACAGAGGGGTCAGACCCCGTGTCAGAAAATGAGGCCGAAGAGGCAGAAAACATGACAGAGGGGTCAGACCCCGTGTCAGAAAATGAAGCGGAAGAGGCCGAAAAGACGGAAGAGGCCGATCAGCCGGAAGGCAGCGGCGAGTCGATCCCGGATGCGGATGAGAGTGATCTCTTAGATCTCGACAAGCTGTTTGCGGAGACCGGCAATGCGCTTGCGGACGAGGTTGCGTCCGGCAGCTACGTCTTTGCGGATACGCTCGAGAGCGACCGCGAGGAGGCGGAGGAGGCCGCGGAGCAGGCGCGGCGGTTTGCGGCCGGCGAGCCGGTCGGGACGGAAGAAGAGCAGCGGAATCCGGCGGACGATCTGATCGCCCGCGAGACGGACGAGTCGCTGGGACTTACGCGCGAGCTGCACCTCAGGGATGCGATCCAGGAGGAGCTCGCAAGGAGAAGCAAGGAGTCGTCCGGCATGCCGATCATGCGGCCGGAGGAAGCGGCGAGGAAGGCCGTGGCGGAGGCGCAGGGCGTGCCATTTGTGCCGTCCGAGGACAGCAGCCCGTACGTGTCGCCGCTCGCCGAGCTGCCTGAAGACGAAGGCATTTCCGATGAAGAGCTGATGAAGCTGTACGCCGGCGACGATGCGCTCCGCGCGGAGCTCATGGCGGGCGACGGCGATCTGCCGGAGGTTCCGGCGGAGGAGAGCCGCGAGGCGCTGCTGAACCTGTCGTCTGCGGACGGCGCGGAGTCGGAGGAGAGCCGCTCCATCATCGACAGCATCATGGGCGAGAGCGGGGTGTTCATGCTGATCCCGGTCGAGGGGCGCGAGCTGACCGAGCCGGAGAAGAAGGCGATGTCGTACTTCGCGTCGATCCCGGGGGTTGATTACCAGGTGACGAGCGCGCTCGCGGACATCCACAACAACTGCGGCGACAAGACCTCGAAGAGCGGAAACGTCGTGATCATGGGCCGGCAGGGCTCGGGCAAGACGCGGCTCGCCGAGGGACTCATCCTCATGACCTGCATGCACCTCAACATCAAGGCGGCGAAGGTCGCGCACATCGTGGCGGAGGAATTCAATAAGAAGGACCCGGCGCAGGTCGTGCAGAGAATGGCGGGCGGCTTCCTCATCATCGAGGCGGCCGGGGCGCTCAAAGACGAGGTGATCGACAAGCTGAATCAGGCCATGGAGTTCCGCACCGACGACCTCATCGTGATTCTCGAGGACGAGAAGGCGGATATGAAGCAGCTGCTTGACAAGCATCCGGCATTTGCGGAGAAATTCA
This sequence comes from Lachnospiraceae bacterium UBA2860, assembly GCA_002350625.1. Taxonomy (GTDB): domain Bacteria; phylum Bacillota; class Clostridia; order Lachnospirales; family Lachnospiraceae; genus Chordicoccus. The sequence continues at coordinate 25,365 of DEFE01000062.1, read as the reverse complement.
CGTCGCGCATCACGGTGCCTGTGTTTACGAACGACGAGCTGGTGACATTTGCGAGGACATACGCCAAAGAAGAGGGCTACAAGTTCGATGAAATGGCGACGCTCGCGCTCTACACCATGATCGGCGACAACCAGCGGGACACCGAACCGATGACCGTCGGCAAGGTCCGCGAGCTCGTGGACAAGGCCATCGAGCGGAACAGCCGGAAGCTGTTCGGCAAGACGACCGACAAGGAGGACGGGCGGATCGTCCTCATGGAGAAGGACTTCAACTTCTAAAGAAAACCGGGGCTGCGCTGACGGCGCAGCCTTTTATTTTTGCGGAGAAGAACTATGCAGCCATATCTTGGAAATCCGACTTATACGGCCGCGGTGCTGCGGAACCACCACATCAGCGCGCGGAAAAAATACGGACAGAACTTTCTCATCGACAGCGACGTGCTTGAGGACACGGTGCGCGCGGCGGAGATCGGGCCGGACGACGTCGTGCTCGAGATCGGGCCCGGCATCGGCACCCTCACGCAGTACCTCGCCTCGGCCGCGCGGAAGGTCGTGGCGGTGGAGATCGACCGCTCGCTTCAGGACGTGCTGGCCGACACCTTGAGCGGGTGGAAGAATGTCGAGATCCTGTGGGACGACATTTTGAAGGTGGACATCAGTGCGCTCGCCGCTCACGAAAATGCCGCCTCCCCGATCAAGGTCGCCGCCAATCTCCCCTACTACATCACGACGCCCATCCTCCTGAAGCTGCTCGAGAGCGGCGCGCCGATCGAGAGCATCACGGTCATGGTGCAGAAGGAAGTCGCGGACCGCATGGAGGCCGGCCCCGGCACGAAGGACTACGGCGCCCTCTCCCTCGCTGTGCAGTACGCCGCAAAGGTGGACATCGTGCGGATCGTCTATCCCTCTTCATTTATGCCGCAGCCCGGCGTGGACTCCGCGGTCGTGAAGCTGAGCCTTTACGACGCGCCGCCCGTGGCATGCCGCGACCGCGGCCTTCTCTTTTCGATCATCCGCGGCTCCTTCAACCAGAGACGGAAAAAGCTTGTGAACGGCATCGCCGGCGCGGCCGGGGTGCCCTACACGAAGGAAGAGGCCGAGGCGGCCGTCCGCGCCTGCGGCTTCCGCCCGGACGTCCGGGGGGAGATGCTCACGCTGGAGGAATTTGCCCGGCTTGCGGATGCACTCGGAGAAAAAACATGACAGGGGGTCTGACCCCGTGTCATAAAAGTTTACATAAAAATATGACACGGGGTCAGACCCCCTGTCATAACTGCCAAAGAACTTTCCGATTTTTTTAGAAATGTTTCATAGTTTTCGCCTTGAATTTTTGTACAAATACGATATATAATATCCGAGTGTCGGGAGACACTCGTTTTTTTGTAACTCAAACGTAATATAATTGTAATGATTGAGGTTTGACTATGAGAAGGAAAACAACGGCTTTTTTTGCAGCCTTTGCGATCATCGTCACCGCGATCCTGTGGCCGGTGACAAGCGCGCTGGCGGATACGACATCTTATGTTTCTCTGGGCGCGGATCTTTCGACGGATCAGAGGGCGGCGGTTCTTTCGACGCTCGGCGTGACGGAGGATGAACTGGACCAGGACACGCTCGTGACGGTCACGAATGAGGACGAGCACCGCTTCCTGGACGGGATTCTAAGCAGCAGCGTCATCGGCTCGAGAGCGCTGAGCTCCTGTAAGGTGGAGCAGCGGGAGAGCGGCTACGGCATCCACGTGGAGACGCACAATATCACCTATGTGACGCCGGGGATGTTTGAAAATGCGCTCGCGACAGCGGGCATGAAGGACGCGGACGTGGTCGTTGCCGGCCCGACGCCGATCTCCGGCACGGCGGCGCTGGTCGGCGCGATGCAGGCCTACGCCAAGATGCGCGGCACGGTGGTGGAGCCGGAGGTGATCGAGGCGGCGACGCAGGAGCTGGTCACTTCGGGCGAGCTCGCGGAGTTCCTCGGAGACAGCGCGAAGACGGAGCAGCTGATCGCGGCGGCGAAGCAGGTCGTGGCCGAGATGGATCTCGAAAATGAAGCCGAGATCCGCGAAGTGGTCACGGATATCGCGGGCCAGCTCGGCTACACGCTCGATGAGAGCGAGATGCAGATGGTGGTGAACCTCATGAGGCAGCTGGCTGTTCTCGACCTCGACCCGGAGACGCTCGCCGAGCAGGCGCAGATGATCTACCAGGCGGCCGTGGCCGGCGGTCTGGACCTCTCCTCCTTCGGCATCGACGCGGGCACGGTCGAGCGCGCGAAGGACGAAATGCCGGGCATTATCGGCGGTCTCCTGAACTGGTTCGGCAGCGCATTTACGAACTGAAAACGGCCATTGATCTTCATTGCTTATTGCAGAGCTTTGTGCTAGAGTATTTGTTATAGAACAGGGCCGAAAAAGCCTATGACCAAAGCTCTTTTTAAAGATAAGGAGAGACGAAAAATGGCAAAATGGGTATGTAACGTTTGCGGTTATGTGCATGAAGGCGATACGCCGCCGGAAGCATGTCCGATCTGTAAAGCACCGGCTTCCAAGTTCACAAAGCAGTCCGAGGAGATGACATGGGCGTCTGAGCATGTCGTCGGCGTCGCTTCCGACGTCCCGGAAGACATCAAGAACGACCTGCGCGACAATTTCACGGGCGAGTGCTCGGAAGTCGGCATGTATCTCGCGATGAGCCGCGTCGCGTTCCGCGAAGGCTATCCGGAGATCGGCCTGTACTGGGAAAAGGCCGCTTACGAAGAGGCGGAGCACGCTGCGAAATTCGCGGAGCTGCTCGGTGAAGTCGTGACTGACAGCACCAAGAAGAACCTCGAGATGAGAATCGACGCCGAAAATGGCGCGACCGCAGGCAAGACAGATCTCGCCAAGAGAGCGAAAGCCCTCAACCTCGATGCAATCCATGACACAGTCCATGAGATGGCACGCGACGAGGCGAGACACGGCAAGGCATTCAAGGGCCTGCTGGAGAGATACTTCGGCTGATAAGACCGGCGTATGAAGAAATAAGAACCTTACTTCAGGGCCTCCTGTGATATATACTGATCATAGGAGGCCTTTCTTATGGTTAAATGACGGGCGCGGGGGCCGGATACAAAGGCCGGACACGAAGGCCGGGCACGAAGGCCGGGCGCGGAGGCCGGACGAAGCGCTTTCCCCCGCCAGGATATGGAAGGATACACGCATGCGTAAAATTCATTTGTTTATTCTGATCACGGCACTCGCCTTCAGCGCGCCGGCCGCCGCAGCAGCCGACACGACAGCACCCGTCGGTGCCGAAGGCAACACCAATCTGTCGAACGACCCGTCGCCGTCGGGTACGGACACGCCGCAGCCGCAGCAGCCGGGCACGGACACGACAACGGGCACGGACACACAGCAGACCGGCACGGATGCGCAGCAGACCGGCACGGACGCACAGCCGGCGGGGACAGACGAGCAGACGGAGCCCGCGGAAGCACAGCCGGAGCTTGCGGCGAAGCTCGCGAAAGACGCGAAGATCGTGGAGGGCTATTACTACCTGCAGCCGTTCTGTTCGAAGAAGCGGGTGATGGGCGTCGCGGGCAAGTCGAAAAAGGTCGGCGCGAAGGTGCAGCTCGCCGCGCAGAAGTACGGGAAGTACGAGACCTTCTACATCAAGCCGGCCGGCAGCGGCCTCTACACGATCCGGAATATGAATTCGAATCTCTTCCTCGCGGCGGAAAATGCCGGCACAGCGAACAAGACGCTTGTCATCCAGGAGAAGGAGGACGAAGAATCCCTCGCCCAGAAATGGTACATCTCAAAGAAGGGAAAGGGCTTCTACATCCAGTCCGCGATCTCCCAAAATGTCCTCACCGTGCAGAATTCCAAGGACCGCACCGGCCAGAAGATCTTCCTCTACACCGCGCGGAACAAGAAGGGCCAGCGCTGGGACATCATCCGCTTCATCAAGCCGGACGGCAACTGGAAGTCCTCGAAGCGCGTGTGGAAGAACACGAAGGAGGACTACAAGATCCTCGGCAATATCATCGGCGCGATCGAATCCGGCGAGCAGATCTACGGCAATCTGAACTACGCCTCCTACGACCCGCCCTACAACAGCACACCGAACGAGCACACAATCACGATCGGCTGGCCGCAGTGCTACGGCCCGGAGGCGGGCGAGCTCCTGCGCCGCATCTTCAATCTCGACAAGGCGTCGTTCCGGAAGATCGACAGCGCGCTCCCGGCGAGCCAGCGGATTGAAAACTACCTGAACCGCGACATCACCGCCATGCGCTGGCGCCCGAACGCGAAGCAGAAAAAAGTGATCGTGAAGCTCCTCAAATCCGAGGCCGGCCACGAGGCGCAGGACGCGCAGTTCCGCGGCTACATGGAAAGCTTCGTGCGCGACTGCACAAGCACGTACACGAAGAACGCGTGGGCCGTCGTCATGTACTGCGAGATCCGCCACCTCGGCGGCAAAAATGGTGCCACCCGGATTTTCAACGCCTGCGGCGGCAACTACTCGCTGCGGCGCATCATGGCGGTCCTCAAGCAGGATCAGTACAACACGAGGAGCAACTACCAGGTGGGCGACAGGATTTTCTGGGACAGACATGAATGCGTGTGCACATTCCTGGAGACATTTATGAAGTGATGCGTGTGCGACTTCCCGGAGACATTCATGAAGTAATGCCTGCGCACAACATCTGTGAAATCTTTCGAAAATGGCAACCGAGGTTTTTGGTATGACAATTGTTTTAGCCTGGTGGAGCGCGATGCTCGTGATCGGGATCGCCGTTCTGCCGCTGACACAACTGATTTTCCGCAAGTTTGAAGACAAGGGCTGGCTCTTCTCGAAGACGCTGGGGCTTTTCATCACGGCGTGGGCGCTCTGGGCGGCGAACTGTACGGGGGTGCTGACATTTACGCAGAGAAATGCATTTCTCGTGATCGGCGTCATCGCGGCCGTCAATTACGGGGCTGCGGCTGTCGTGATCCATCGGAGGGGGGCGGCGACGCTTCCGGCCGAGGACGCGGCGATGCAGACAGCGGAAGCTGATAATGCAGCGGCGCCGCAGACAGCAAACGCCGGGCGCTCTGCGAGAGCGGCGGCGCCGGCCGATGAAGGCCTGCTCGGGAACTGGCGCCTGATTGTGATTGAAGAGCTGCTCTTTTTGGGGATGCTCATGCTCTGCGTCTACATCATCGGCTTCCGGCCGGAGGTCTACGGCACGGAGAAATTCATGGACTATGCGTTCATGACTTCGATGATGCGCTCACTGAAAATGCCGTTTGCGGATCCGTGGTACGCGGGGAGCCCGATCAATTACTACTATGGCGGGCAGTATGTCGCGGCATTTTTGACGAAGCTGGCCGGCTCATCGGCCGGGGAGGGCTACACGCTCGCGCGGGCGCTGGTGACGACGTGCTCGTTTGTGCTGCCATTTGCGCTGGTGCGGGAGCTCATGCGGACGCGGCTTAGGAAAAAGAATGCGGCGGATGCTGCGGCGGCTGCGGCGGCTGCAGGGAGCGAAGCGGATGCGGCGGC
>DEFE01000062.1:0-19753 GCA_002350625.1 Lachnospiraceae bacterium UBA2860 | reverse complement strand
ACGGCAGCAGCGACCGCAAGGAAAGCCGGGACAGCAGCAGTTGCAGGCGTAGATGGAGCAGCGGACGCTGCTAAGAGAGACCGCTCAGGATTGATATCCGCGCTCACCGGTCTCTTCGCCGGCGTGGCCGTGGCCTTCTGCGGCAACTTCCATTACGTCATTTACGGCATTATCCTGCCGATCGTGCACAAGATCCAGGGCACCTACTATTCCTTCTGGTTCCCGGATTCCACGCGCTACATCGGCTACGACCCGGACCTGCCGGACAAAACAATCCACGAATTCCCGGCCTATTCATCCATCCTCGGCGACCTGCACGCGCACTACGTCAACATCATGTTCGTCGTGACGGTCACGGCCGTCGTCTGCGGCTGGGCGCTGAAGCAGGACCCGAAGAAGAAGGAGCGGCTCGCGTTCCTCAGGCCGGAATTCATCGTGATCGGCTTCATGACGGGCGCTTTCCGCTGGACGAACTTCTGGGATTTCCCGATCTACTACGTCGTGTGCGGGTCGGTCATCTTCTTTGTGCTGCTGCGCAGATATCGCCGGAACCTCGGCCGATTTGTGCTCACGATGCTCGCGATCGCGGCGGTCATGTTTGGGGTGGGATACGTCGCGGCGATGCCATTTACGATGACATTCGACCAGATCTCCTCGGAGATCGGCCTCACGCACAGCCACTCGCTGCTTTACCAGCTCGCGGTGCTGTGGGGGCTGCCGGCGCTGTGCCTCGCCGGGTATGTGGTCCGGCTGCTTATGGAGCGCGCGAGAGCGAAAAACATGACAGCGGGGTCTGACCCCTTGTCACAAAATGCGGCGAAAAACATGACAGGGGGTCTGACCCCACTGTCACATTTTGCGACGCCGGACCTCATCATGCTCATGATCGGCCTGTGCGCGGCGGGCCTTGTGTTCCTGCCGGAAGTGATCTATGTGAAGGATATCTACGGCGGGGATCATTACCGTGCGAATACGATGTTTAAGCTGAGCTACCAGGCGTTCATCCTGTTCGGGATGTTCATGCCGTACGTGCTCGTGCGCGGGCTGGCGCTCGGCGCGCGCAGCCTGAAGGCGGCGAAGGCGGCAGCGGGAGCGGCGGCGCAGCCCGTGGAGGCGGCGGCTGACGTGCTGCCGGCCGGCAGGGCGGCCACACTGCTGTCCGGCAAGCCGGCCACGCAGCCGCAGGCAGCAGCAGATGCATCTGACCAGCTGGCACCGGCTGCCGAGCAGCCGCCCGCTCAGCTGGCGCCCTCGCGCCGCGCAGAAATCCTGCGCATCACCGCCTGCGCGATCGGCGCAGCGGTGCTCCTCCTCACGGCGGGGTATACGATCAAAGGCACGCATGACTGGTTCGGCAACATCTTCGACCCGGACCTGCGGATTCACACGGACGCGTCGGTCTTCGTCTCGGAGTATTTCCCCTCGGATTTCGAGGCGATCAATTATATGAACAGCTCGATCGAAGGGCAGCCGACGATTCTCGAGGCGCCCGGCGACAGCTACACCGATTACGAGCGCGTCTCCGTCGCGACCGGCCTTCCGACCGTCGCGGGCTGGCGTGTCCACGAGTGGCTCTGGCGCGGGCAGATCGTCGAGCTCGACGAGCGCATCGGCGACTGCGACCTGATCTACACGTCGCAGGACGTGGAGCTCGTGCGCGCGCTGATCGAAAAGTACGGGATTTCGTACATCTATGTCGGAAACCTGGAGCGGGAGAGATATCCGGAGCTGAATGAAGACGTGCTCGCCGGGCTCGGCAAAAATGTCTTCTCCGACGGTGAGGGGACTTATATCCTGAAAGTGGGGGAGGATCTTCCTTCGGCGGAAGCGCCGGTTCAGACGGAGTCGGCGCCGCAGAGCTGACAGAGCAGCCGACGCAGTAGCCGCATCCGGAAACCGGCGCCTCCGCCGACCTGACATAGCCGCCGCAGCGAGACCAGTGAAGCTGCAAATCATATCGATAAACAGAGGAGTGCCCCGGTAGTTGCCTACCGGGGCGATTATTATGAAAAATAGTTGTGAGAGAATCTCACATGAAGGTCGTATGTATTTGTTATCTATACTATACCGCCCAATTGTGAACATTCTGTGAACAACCACTCATGTTTTTGCTTTTTTGCACAACAAAGCGGGGTGGAAGGCATTTTTGTTATGTAAAATTTACGAATGACTGTTCACTAAAGCGACGCAAATGCGTGCAGGATGCACGAAGCGCCCTTCCCGCACACGGCTTCTTGCACTCGCCGGTGTTTCATAGTAAACTGGATTAATGCAAGTAAAGGAGGGCGGAAACAATGGCGGACAGAGGAAAATACTACATCACAACGGCGATCGCCTACGCATCCGGCAAACCGCACATCGGAAACACCTATGAAATCATTCTCGCGGACGCGATCGCGAGATACAAGCGCTTCATGGGCTACGACGTGCAGTTCCAGACCGGAACGGACGAGCACGGCCAGAAAATCGAAGACCGCGCAAATGCCGCCGGCATGACGCCGAAAGCATTTGTGGACAAGACATCGGCCGAGATCAAGCGGATCTGGGACCTCATGAACACGTCCTATGATTTCTTCATTCGCACGACCGACGACTTCCACGAGAAGCAGATCCAGAAGATCTTCCGGAAGATGTATGAAAAGGGAGACATCTACCTGGGCGAATACAAAGGCATGTACTGCAAGGAATGCGAGTCCTTCTACACGGAGTCGCAGCTTGTGGACGGCCGCTGCCCGCTCGACGGCTGCGAGGTCGAGCCGGCGTCCGAGCCCGCGTACTTCTTCAAGATGAGCAAGTACGCCGACCGGCTGATCCGGTATATCAACGAGCACCCGGACTTCATCCAGCCCGAGAGCCGCAAGAATGAAATGATGAACAACTTCCTCATCCCGGGTCTCACGGACCTGTGCGTCTCGCGCACGTCCTTCTCCTGGGGTGTGCCGATCGACTTCGCGCCGGGGCACGTCAGCTACGTCTGGCTCGACGCGCTCTCGAACTACATCACCGGCATCGGCTACGACGCGGACGGTAGCTCGTCCGACGAATTCAAGAAATTCTGGCCGGCGGACCTGCACCTCATCGGCAAGGACATCATCCGCTTCCACACGATCTACTGGCCGATTTTCCTGATGTCCCTCGACCTGCCGCTTCCGAAGCAGGTGTTCGGGCACCCGTGGCTCCTGCAGAGCGGCGGGAAGATGAGCAAATCCAAAGGCAATGTCATTTACGCCGACGATCTGGCCGAGCTCTTCAACGTGGACGCCGTGCGCTACTTCTGCATTCACGAGATGCCCTTCGAAAATGACGGCGTCATTTCCTACGACCTGATGGTTGAACGCTGGAACTCCGAGCTCGCCAACACGATGGGCAACCTCGTCAACCGCACGATCGCGATGTCGAACAAGTACTTCGGCGGCGCGGTCGAGGACAAGGGCGTGGCGGATGAGCAAGGCATTGACGACGACCTGAAGGGCGCCATCGGCGGGACACTTGAAAAAGTCACGTCGAAAATGGATCAGCTGAGGGTTGCGGACGCTCTGACGGAGATCTTCGTGCTCTTCAAGCGGCTGAATAAATACATCGACGAGACCGAGCCGTGGAAGCTCGCGAAGGACGAGACGGCGAAGGACAGGCTCGCGACCGTGCTCTACAACTTGCTCGACGGCATCGAGACGGGCGCGTCGCTGCTTGCCTCCTACATGCCCGAGACCGCGGAGAAGATCCTCGCGCAGATCAATGCGCCGGTCATTCCGTACGACGAGCTTACGCACGCCGGGAACTATCCGAAGACAAACACAGTGACGGCGGAGCCGGAGATCCTCTTCGCGCGCCTCAAGCTGGAAGATGTAATGGAGAAGGTCGATGCGCAGCGGAAGGCGCACGGGCTGCCGACATTTGCGGAGCTCGAGGCGCAGGAGAAGGCTGAGGCGGAGGCTGCGGCTGCGGAGAAGGTCATCACTGAATCCCGCAAGGAAGCGGCCGCTGTGGCGGACGGTGCAGGCGTTGCTGGCGCGGGTGCAGGGGCTGCGGGCGCTGCTGGCGCTGGGGCCGGTGCTGCGGCTGCGGCAGCGACTGACGCCGCGGAAGCTGTGGCGGACGGCGTGAGCGATCTGGTGAGCGCCGTGGCCGGCGCGGCCGGGGCGGCTGTCGGGTCTGTGGCAAAATCTCTGATGAATGCCGTGGCGGACGCTGTCGCAAATAAGAACGGCGTGCTCGGCGCTGTCGCGGATGCGGTCGCGGAAACTGTCGTGAGAGCCGGCGAGGCGGGTGCGGCCGTGGAGACTGTAGTGCGGGCCGGCGAGGCCGATGCTGCGAGCGCGGCTGTGGCCGGTGCTGCCGGTGCGGCAGGCGCTGGGGCTGCGGGTGCGGCCGGCGCGGCAGGCGCTGGGGCTGCGGTTGCTGCAGGCGCTGCCGGCATTGAGATCGCCGGCGGTGAGAGTGCTGCCGCGGCGACCTACGAACACCGCCCGGAATGCACCTACGATGATTTCATCAAATGCGAATTCCGCGTCGGCGAGATCAAAGCCTGCGAGGCAGTCGCAAAATCCAAGAAGCTGCTCTGCAGCCAGGTCGACCTCGGAGACAAGACCGTACAGATCCTGTCCGGACTTCGTCCGCACTACACGCCTGAGATGATGGTCGGCAAGAAGGTCATGGTCATCACGAACCTCGCGCCCCGCAAGATGGCGGGCCTCGAGTCCCAGGGCATGATCCTGTGCGCGGAGGGCCCCGACGGGACACTCTCCCTCATGGTGCCGGAGAAATCGGCGCTGCCGGGAGGTTCTGAAATTAGCTAAGGCTGCGTGAGAAGCACGCGCAGCTGCGGCTGCGAAAAACGGAAGCAGCCGCAGCAGGCTGACATAGTTGCAAAGCTGCGCTTGTGATTATACAGAGCAGCCGCAGCACGCTGACACTGCTGCACAAATGCAGCGCTGCAGACATGGAGAGCAGCACATGATATTTGATACACATGCACATTATGATGACAAAGCATTTGACGAGGACCGCGAAGCGGTCCTCGCTTCACTTGCGGGTGCCGGCGTCGGCCGCGTCATAGACGTCGCCGCGTCCCCCGCATCCATCGCCCGCGTGCGCGAGCTCGCAGCCACACATCCCTTCGTCTACGGCGCCGTCGGCCTCCATCCTGACGAGATCGGCGCACTTTCCGACGAAGTACTAAGTGAGATGCGGGGAGCCATTTGCGATCCGAAGATCGTCGCCGTAGGCGAAATCGGCCTCGACTATCACTGGGACGTCGAGCCCCACGACGTGCAGATCGCCGGTTTTCGCGCGCAGGCGGAGCTCGCGATCGGCGCCGGGAAGCCGATCATCGTCCACTCGAGGAGCGCGGCGCAGGACACCCTCCGCGTCATCGAGGGGCTTTACGGCAGCGGGCGGCCGGCTGAGAAGATGGCGCGCGCGCAGGCGCTGCGGAGCCTTGTGCCGGACGAATACATCGAGGTGCCCGGCAAGGAGTGGGTCCTTCGGAAGGAGGTTCCGCCCGGGCCCGGCCGCGATCTTGCGCGGAAGGGGATCATCCACGCGTACGCTTACTCGACCGAGCAGGCGCGGATTTATACGGGGATGGGTTTTCTGCTCGGCATCGGCGGCGTCGTGACCTATAAAAATGCGCGGAAGCTCAAGAAGGTCGTCGCGGAGATGCCGCTGACGTCGCTCGTGCTCGAGACCGACTGCCCGTACCTTGCGCCCGAGCCGCACCGCGAGGAGCGGAACGACTCGCGCTATTTGCGGCACGTGGTGCGCGCGATCGCCGAAATCAAAGGCGTGACGGAGGAAGAAGTCGAGCGCGTGACATGGGAGAACGCGGTGGGGCTGTGCGAAAAAACATGACACGGGGTCTGACCCCTTGTCATAATTGTTTACATAACTCCCGTCCGGAAAGCGTCTCCACCGCCTTTCATTTTCGTGCTATAATGCTTCTATAGCATTCACTTAAGCGGAGCGGAGCGCCGTTCCCTTGTTCATAAAGCGGAGGAGAGCCCATGAAACTTGAGAAGTACACCGGCTGTTCGCAGGCCGCAAGAAAACTGATCAAATCGGACCTCGTGCTGAAAAATGCGAAGATCGTCAACGTCTTTACCGACCGCGTGGAGGAGGGCAACATCGCCATCAAAAACGGCATGATCGTCGGCATCGGCGACGGCTTCGAAGGGGAGGAGGAGATCGACCTCGACGGCCAGTACGTGACGAGCGGATTTATTGACGCGCACCTGCATCTGGAGTCGACGATGGTGAATCCGCAGGTCCTGATTGCGCAGGCGGCGCAGCACGGGACGACGACATTTATTGTGGACCCGCATGAGGCCGCAAATGTCTCCGGCCGCGACGGGATCGACTATCTCCTCGACCAGACGCAGCATTCTCCCGCGCATGTCTACGTGATGATCGCGTCCTGCGTGCCGGCGACGCCGATCGACGACAACGGCTTCCTCCTCACGGCGCGCGAGATGGAGCCGTATCTCGGCAACCGGCGCGTGCTCGGCCTCGGCGAGGTCATGGACACGATGTCGGTGATCAACGGCGACCCGGCGATGAACGCAAAGCTCGAGCTCTTCGACGGCAAGGTCAAGGACGGGCACGCGCCGGGGCTCACGAAGGAAGAAATGGCGGCCTACGTGCTCGCCGGCATCACGACCGACCACGAGGGCACGACCTACGAATACATCATGCAGGAGCGCTCGATGGGCATGACCTGCCACATCCGCGAGGGCAGCGCCGCGAAGAACCTCGAGAAGATCGTGAAGGGCATCGTCGAAAATAACACCAACACGGAAGGTTTCTGCTTCTGCACCGACGACCGCCACATCGATGACATTATCCGCGAGGGCGACATCGACAACAACGTAAGAAAAGCCGTCAGCATGGGCATCAGCCCGATCGCCGCCGTCAAGATGGCGACCATCCAGCCGGCCCGCTGCTACGGCCTCCGCCGCACCGGCGCCGTCGCGCCGGGCTACGACGCGGACCTCGTCGTGTGGGATTCATTGAAGGATTTCAACGCGCAGATGGTCTTCTACAACGGCAGGAACATCAAAGACATGCTGAAGATCAAACCCGCGCCCTGCCCGCCGCACCTCATGAACACCGTGCACCTGGCGCAGATCGATCCAGAAAAACTGCGGGTGAATCCCGGGGCGGAACCATTTCCGGTGATCAAGATGCTCCCCGGAGAAATCCTCACGGAGCGCGTCGACATGGTCCTCCCGGGCACCGAAAATGGCGGCGAGTTCGTCCCGAACGGCGAAGTCGACAAAATCGCCGTCTTCGAGCGGCACCACTACACCGGCAAAATCGGCGCCGGCGCCGTGCTCGGGTTCGGGCTCAAGGGCGGCGCGATCGCATCCTCCGTCTCGCACGACAGCCACAACATCATCGTCATCGGCGACAACGACGCCGACATGATTCTCGCCGTGAAGGAGCTCGAGCGCACGCACGGCGGGTACACGATCGTCGAAAATGGCGCGGTGTTCGACACGCTGGAGCTGCCGATCATGGGCCTCATCTCCGACCGCAGCTACAGCTACGTCAGCAAGAAAGTCCGGCGCATGACGACCAAAGCGCACAAAATGGGCGTTCCCAAGGACATGGAGCCATTTGTGACCCTGTCCTTCATGGCCCTTCCGGTCATCCCGGAGATCCGCTGCACGCCGCGCGGCGTCTTCTCGGTGACGGAGTGGCAGATGCTCACGTGAACATGAAAAACATGACACGGGGTCTGACCCCCTGTCATAATTTTCGACAATATTCCATCACAAGAAAGGGAATTTCTATCGATGAAGGGCTACAGACTTCCGAAGAAACTGATCCTGGGGGCGGCGGTTCCCGTCTACAAGAGCGAGGATCTGGCGCACTGGCGCGAGGACACGGATCTGATGGCCGCGATGGGGCTCGGCAGCGCGATGATCACGCTGTCGTGGCGCCTGATCGAGCCGAAGGCCGGAGTGTTCGACGCGGGGGCCGTCCGGCAGTACCGCGAGGCGCTCACGTACATCAGGGCCTCGGGTATCCGGCCGCTGCTCGTCATGCACGCGTTCGATGATCCGGATTGGTTCTCGCGGCGCGGCGGATTTTATTATCCGGCAAATGCGAAGACATTTCTGCGCTACGTGGGCTACGCCGTGAAGAATTTCGGCGACCTCGTCAGCGACTATGTGACGCTCAGCGAGCCGAATATCAAGGCCTTCGAGCAGTACGGCGGGACGCTGCCCGCGACGAGCCGGAGCAATCCGCTCTCCGTGCGGCGCGCCATGTCGGTCATGGCCGGCTGCCATATCCGCGCCTACGAGAAGATCCACCGCATGCGAAGCGGGATGGGGCTGGGCGATACGCGCGTCGGCGTTAGCCTCGGGATGAAGGCATTTGCGCCGCTTCATGCCTCGAGCGTGATGGAGACCGGGAGCACGCGGATCAGCCGTTTCCTGTTCCAGGACGCGCCGGCGCGTGCCTGCGCAAATGGCGACTTTGCTTTTCCGTTAGAGAATCTCGGCGGATTCAAACGCGGGAGCTACGCGGATTTTATCGGCATCAGCTACCACACGCGGAGCCGCGTCACGAAGACCGGCGACAACCTCACGCGGCCGGAGGACCCGAAGACGGACGACGGGTACGAGATTTATCCGAAGGGCCTTCTCGAGGTCATGCACGAGATGACGAAGACGGCCGCGCTGCCGCTGTGGATCACCGAGAACAGCGCCGCGGACGGCGGGGACCGCTTCCGCTCGCTGTACCTCTACGACCAGCTCGCCGTGATCGCGGGCAGCGACCTGCCCGTCGAGCGGTACTACTACGGGGCGCTTCTCGACGAGCCGGACGGCGGGGAGACCCTCAGGCGCGGGCTCGTCGCGGTCGATCCGGAGACGAAGCGGCGGACCGTGAAGAAGAGCGGGCACTTCTACCGCGAGATCATCCGGAGCCACGGCGTGACGGAGGAGATGGCGGAGCGGTATATCACGGGCGAAAACTATCATCGGTAAGAGAACCGCAGGACGGTTTTGCGACACGGGGGCAGCTGCCCCTGTGTTTTTATGTAAACAATTATGACACGGGGTCAGACCCCGTGTCATGTTTATATTGCATACAATATGACAAGGGGTCAGACCCCGTGTCATGTTTTCCGCCCCCTGTCAGTGACAACTTTGCAACATAGTGTTATACTAATTAGCAGAAGATTGGGGCCGCGCCCCTTTGATCACAAAGATTGGCATAAGGAGAGTTCCATGGAAAACAAGTACGTATTTACCAAGATGGATCAGTATTACTTCGGTCATGCGACACATTACGATCTTTATATGAAACTGGGTGCGCATCTCACCGAGATCGATGGCCAGCAGGGAACGTATTTTGCCGTCTGGGCGCCGAACGCGAAGAGTGTTTCCGTGATCGGCAATTTCAACGGCTGGGACGTCAATGCCAACGTGATCACGAACCGGGATGAGATCGGCGTGTGGCAGACATTTATCCCGGGCGTGGGCAAGGGCGCGCTGTACAAGTATTTCATCGTGGGCGCGCAGGATCAGCGGCTCTTCAAGGCGGATCCGTTTGGGAATCAGATGGAGTTCCGTCCGGGGACGGCGTCTGTCGTCGCGGACCTGACTTCACATAAATGGTCCGACGGATCCTGGATGAAGAAGCGCGCCGCGTTCGATGTCGACAAGGAGCCGATGATCATCTACGAGTGCCACATCGGATCCTGGATGAAGCATCCGGAGTGCGACGGCATCCCGCAGGGCTTCTACAACTACCGCGAGTTCGCGGAGCGCGCGGCGGCGTACATCAAGGACATGGGCTACACGCACATCGAGCTCATGGGCATCGCCGAGCATCCGTTTGACGGCTCCTGGGGCTATCAGGTCACGGGTTATTTCGCACCGACGTCGCGCTACGGCACGCCGGAAGATTTCGCCTACATGATCGATTATTTCCACAAGAAAGGGATCGGCGTCATTTTGGACTGGGTGCCGGCGCACTTCCCGAAGGATGAATGCGGCCTCGCCGAGTTCGACGGCTACGCGCTTTACGAGCACGCCGACCCGCGCCAGGGCGAGCATCCGGAGTGGGGCACGAAGATCTTCAATTACGGCCGCCCCGAGGTCAAGAATTTCCTTCTCGCAAATGCGCTCTTCTGGGTCGAGTACATGCATGTCGACGGGCTTCGCGTGGATGCTGTCGCTTCGATGCTCTATCTCGACTACGGCAAGCGCGACGGCGAGTGGGTCGCGAACAAGTACGGCGAGAACAAGAATCTCGAAGCGATCGAGTTCTTCAAGCATCTCAACACGCTCATCCGCGGGAGGAACCCCGGCGTGGTCATGGTCGCCGAAGAATCCACGGCGTGGCCGAAGGTCACGGGCGACGTCGAGAAGGACGACGGCCTGGGCTTTACGCTCAAGTGGAACATGGGCTGGATGAATGACTTCCTGGAATATATGAAGCTGGATCCCCTTTTCAGGAAGGGAAATCACTATAAAATGACATTTTCGACGTCATACGCCTACTCCGAGAAGTACGTGCTCGTGCTCTCGCATGATGAGGTGGTGCACCTGAAGTGCTCCATGTGGTCGAAGATGCCCGGCATTTACGAAGACAAGTTCTCCAATCTGAAGGCCGGATACACTTATATGGCGGGCCACCCGGGCAAGAAGCTCCTCTTCATGGGGCAGGAGTTCGGGCAGCAGCGCGAATGGAGCGAGGAGCGCGAGATCGACTGGTTCCTGCTCGAGACGGACCTCAACAAGAAGCTGCAGAATTACGTGCGGGATCTGTGGAAGCTCGTGCAGAAGTACCCGGCGCTTCACGCGACGGACTACGATCCGAACGGCTTCGAGTGGATTAATGCGGACGACTGCGACCGGAGCATCTACAGCTTCGTGCGGAAGTCGCCGGACGGGAAGCAGAACCTGCTCTTCGTGCTGAACATGACGCCGATGCCGCGCGACGACTACAGCGTCGGCTGCTTCGTCCCCGGCAAGTACAAGCTGCTCATGAACTCGATGGATCCGAAGTACGGCGGCCTCGCGGAAATCACGAAGAAGACCTACACCGCCGTCGAGGGCGAGTGCGACGGGAAGCCGTACCATATCAGCTTTACGCTGCCGGCGTACGGCGCGGAGATCTTCGTGTATGACGATCCGGTGGAGGAGAAGAAGCCGGCGAAGAAGACGACTAAAGCGAAGACGGCGAAGAAGTGAAATCGGAAGACAGATATGTGCCGGCGGGGCGGGAGCCCTGCCGGTTTTTATGTAAACAAACATGACACGGGGTCAGACCCCGTGTCATGTTTTATGTAAACTTTTGTGACAGGGGGTCAGACCCCGTGTCATGATTTTATGTAAACAATTATGACAAGGGGTCAGACCCCGTGTCATATTTTTTCACGAGCCGGCTGAACTGGGAGAGCATGACGCTGATGAAGAGCGCGAAGGGGAGCATCAGCAGCGACCAGGGCGTGAGGATGGAGTGGATGTCGTAGAACCGGGGCAGGAAGAGGATCGCCGCGAGGAAGACGCCGGTGCAGGCGCCGATGATGAGCTTGCGCCAGTCGTTGAGCGGCCAGGAGATCTGCACGACGAGAAGGAGCGAGACGAGGCCGCCGAGGGTGAGGCTGAAGAGGGCGGTCATGTCCTGCGGCCAGCCGAAGGCGATGGCCGCGAGGCGGATCATGAAAATGGTGACGATCATGGTCGCAGCGGTGGGCACTGAGAGGCGCACGACCTGCCTGCGGAAGCCGATGCTTTTCCATTCCCTGTGCTGCTCGAGCGCGAGCAGGAAGGAGGGCATGCCGATGCCGACGAGGTTGATGAGGCCCATCTGGAGGGTGGTCCAGGGGTACGGCTGGAGGAGGATGCTGAAGAGCACGCTCAGCACCGCCGCGTAGATCATTTTCGTGAGGTAGAGCGCGCTCACACGCTCGATATTGCAGATGACGGTCTTGCCCTCGCCGATGATCTCGCGCATGGATCCGAAATCGGATCCGGTGAGGACGATGTGGGCCGCCGACCTGGCCGCGCCCGCGCCGGCCGCCATCGCGATGCCGCAGTCGGCGTCTTTGATCGCGAGCACGTCATTTACGCCGTCGCCGACCATGGCGACGGTGTGCCCGGCCGCCTGCCACGCGCGGATGAGGGCCTGCTTCTGCTCGGGCGTCACGCGCCCGTAGATATGACATTCTTCCAGTCTCTTATGCTCGGCCGACAGGTCCGCCGGCAGCGTCCCCGCATCGATGGCGAGCTCGGCCCCCGCGATGCCGGCCTTCTGCGCGACCGCCGACACGGTCCGCGGGTCGTCGCCCGAGAGCACCTTGATCTGGACGCCGGCATTTTCGAAGTACGCAAATGTCTCTTTCGCGTCATCGCGCAGCACGTCGGAGATGATGATGAGCGCGAGCGGCCGGAGCGTCCCGATTCGATCCTCTTTAGCGGAAATGCCGTCAGACCCGCAAAGGAGCAGGCAGCGATAGCCCTTCTCCGTGTAGGTCTTCACGTGGGAGAGGATTTGTCCGTCGTCAGGGACGAGGCGGTCTGGCGCGCCGAGCACGAAGGCGCCGGCCTCGGCGAAGGCCGCGGCGCTGTACTTGCGGGCCGAGGAGAAGGGGATTTCTTCCGTGACGGTCCAGTCATGGCGCCGCCCGAAATACCGCTCGAGCGCCCGCGCGGTGTCATTTAGGCCGCCGGAGGCGCCGCCCATGTGGGCGCAGATCTGCCTGATGCGGTCCTTGTCGGCATTTCCGATGGTCATTAATTTCGATACGCGCAGCTCGCCGCTCGTGATCGTGCCGGTCTTGTCCGTGCACAGGATGTCCGCGCGGGCGAGGGATTCGATCGCCTGCATCTCCTGAACGAGGGCGCCTTTCATCGCGAGGCGGCCGACGCCGATAATGAAGGAGACGGAGGTGAGGAGGACGAGGCCCTCGGGGATCATGCCGATCATGCCGGAGACCGTGCGAACGATGGCGTTATTATAAATCCACTGCGCGTCCATGCCGCCGGCTTGCGCGGCCGCGGCCGCGGCGATCCGCTGGCTGCGGTAGAGCATGAGGCCGATGGGGATGAGCGCGACGGAAACGATGTGGAAGACACGCTGAATACTCCGAACCATTTCCGAAGAAGCGCGCTTTCTGGACTGCGCCTTGTGGGCGAGCCTGGCGGCGTAGCACTGCCGGCCGACCTTTTCCGCGCGCATGAGCGAGGTGCCCGCCGCGACAAAGCTGCCGGAGCGGAGGAGCGCGCCATTTTCTTTGCGGACCGGCTTCGACTCGCCGGTGAGGAGGGCTTCGTTGACCTCGAGGTGCGCGGGGCGGAGCGCCGGGCCGTCGGCCACGATCTGGTCGCCGGGGGCGAGGAGCACGATGTCGTCCTGCACGATTTCGGGGACCGGGATTTCGACTTCCCTGCCGCCCCGGCGCACGCGGACGCGCGCGGCGGTGATGACGCTGAGCTTCAGAATCTGCTGACGCACCCGCAGCTCCTGGATGATGCCGATCGCGGAATTGCAGATGATGATGCCGAGGAAAAGCATGTGCTTGTACTGGCCGGTCGAGAAGACCAGCGCGCCGAGAAAGATATTGAGCAGGTTGAAATACGTCAGCGTGTGCGCCCGCACGATCTGCGGCACGCTGCGCACGCCGGTCGTGTCGCCCTCGCCGGTGAGGCCGGCCGCGCGGCGCTCTTCGACGGCTGCATCCGTCAGCCCGATGTCCGGATCGGGGAGGGAAAACGCCGGGATATTCAGTTTGGATAAGTCCGTGTCCGGCATGTGACGCCTCCGTGGATGGGGGTGAATAACATTGATTTCCGGCTCAGTATAGCATAAAATATAGTCGTTTATAAAGGAGACCACTATGTTTTTAATCTGCGGCCTCGGGAACCCGGGGCGTGAGTATCACAAGACCAGACACAACATGGGCTTCGACGTCATCGACCGGCTCGTCGACACCTACCGCATCCCCCAGAGCGGGACAAAGTTCCACGCGATGGTCGGCAGCGGCGTGATCGAGGGGCAGAAGGTGCTGCTCATGAAGCCGCTTACCTATATGAATCTCAGCGGAAATGCCGTCGGCGAGGCGGTCCGCTTCTATAAGCTCGACCCCGCGACAGACCTCATCGTCATCAGCGACGACATCGACCTGCCGCCCGGGCGCATCCGCATCCGCGCCGCGGGCTCCGCGGGCGGGCAGAACGGCCTGAAGCACATCATCAGCTGCCTCGGAACGGAGGCATTTGCGCGGGTCCGCGTCGGCACCGGCGCGAAGCCCAAGGACTTCGACCTCGCCGACTACGTGCTGTCGCGCTTCTCCGAGGAGGAGCGGGCGGCCGCCGACGCCGGCGTCGACCTCGCTGCGAAAGCCGTCGCGTGCATCGTCTCCGAGGGGATCGACGCCGCGATGAACCGCTATAACGTGCGGCCGAAGAAGGAAGAAACATGACACGGGGCGGGTTTTATGTAAACCATTATGACAGGGGGTCAGACCCCGTGTCATGTTTTTATGGCAGAGAACCATGGAACTTTTTACAGAGCCGCTGCGGCAGCTGCGGGAATATGAGGAGCTCCGCGCCCTGATGCGGAAGACGGAAGGCGTGCTTTCGCTGACGGGGTGCGTGGAGGCGCAGAAGGCCCATATGATTCATGGGCTTTCTTATGATGTGCCGCTCGTGCTCGCAGTGGCGGAAAATGATCTGGCGGCGAAGCAGCTCTACGAGAACCTGCGCTTTTTTGAGCCTGCGGCGGTGTTCTATCCGGCGAAGGATCTGCTGTTTTACCAGGCGGACGTGGCGTCGAATCTGCTCGACCAGCAGCGGGTCGCCGTGTTTAAGCGCCTGATTGAGCACGCGGAGGCGCAGGCGGCGGGCGGCGCGGGGCGCGCGACCGCCGGCAGCGCGAAAGCGCCCGCCGCAGCCACAGCAGACGCCGGCAGCGCCGCCCCGCAAGCCCCCCACCTGGTCGTCGTCCTCCCGGTCCCCGCCCTCATGGATTTTGTCACGGAGCGCGCGGTCTGCGCCGCGGAGCGCCTGGTCTTCCGCTGGGGCGAGGAGAGTGATTTTGAAGAGGTGAAGCGTGTGCTCGTCGCGCTGGGCTACGAGCGCTGCGCGGAGGTGAACATGCCGGGCGAGTTCGCCTTCCGCGGCGACATCCTCGACATCTGGCCGCTCGCGGAGGAGCACCCGGTGCGCCTGGAGTTTTTCGGCGACGAGATTGATTCGATGCGCGCGTTCGACCCGGAGTCGCAGCGCTCGATCGAGGAGTTGAAGGAGATCAGCGTCTACCCGGCGAATGACCGGACGGGCGCGTGCGCGCCATTTCTCAGCTGGTTCGACCCGCGGACGACGCAGGTGTTCCTGGACGAGCCGAACCGTCTCGTCGAGGCGGCGAAGGCGACGGAGACGGAGCTCAGAGAGAGCGTGAAGCAGCGGATTGATCAGGGGAGTTATGATCCGGACACGGTGCCGGAGATCAGCGGGGTCGCGGCGCTCACCGCGAGCCTCAACCGCATGCACGTGATCGCGCTGTCGATGCTCGAAGTGAAGCGCGACAGCTTCGACATCAAAGAGAGCTTCGGCATGACGGTGCAGGCGGTGAGCAGCTACCGCAGCAGCTTCGAGTACCTGCTGAAGGATCTGACGCGTTTCAAGAAGCGCGGCTACCGCGTGGTTGTGCTCTCGGGTTCACATACGCGGGCCCGGAGACTTACTTCCGACTTAAATGACAACGACATCTCCGCCTTCTACACAGAGCGCATGGACGAGCCCCTGAAGGAGGGGCAGATCGCCGTCCTCTACGGGAGTCTTACGCGCGGATTTGAGTATCCCTTGATCAAGTTTGCCGTCATTTCCGAAACGGATATCTTCGGCGAGAAGAAGGTCCGGAAGAAGCGCCGCACGTCGGATTATTCCGGCGAGCGGATCGCGAGCTTTTCGGAGCTGCACGCGGGCGATTACGTCGTCCACGAGAATCACGGGCTCGGCATTTACCGCGGCATCGAGCAGGTCGAGGTCGAGGGCGCGATGAAGGATTATATCAAGATCGAGTACAACGGCAGCAACCTGTACATCCTCGCGACGCAGCTCGATCTTCTGCAGAAGTACGCCGGCGCGAAGGACGGCGCGAAGCCGAAGCTGAACCGCCTCGGCGGGCGCGAGTGGGAGCGGACCCGGGCGCGCGTGAAGGGCGCCGTCAAGGACATCGCGGCCGACCTCGTCCGCCTCTACGCGGCGCGGCAGGAAAAATCCGGTTATGTCTACGGTCCGGACACGGAGTGGCAGAAGGAATTTGAGGAGCTCTTCCCCTTCGAGGAGACGGAGGACCAGGTCCTCGCGATCGAGGACACGAAGCGCGACATGGAGAGCCGCCGCATCATGGACCGCCTGATCTGCGGCGACGTCGGCTACGGCAAGACGGAGGTGGCGCTCCGGGCGGCATTTAAGGCGGTGCAGGAAGGCAAGCAGGTCGCGTATCTTGTGCCGACCACCATTCTCGCGCAACAGCATTACAATACATTTACGCAGCGCATGAAGGACTTCCCGGTCCGCGTCGACCTCCTGTGCCGCTTCCGCACGGCCGCGCAGCAGGAGAAAACCGTGCACGACCTGAAGGCCGGCTACGTCGATATCGTCATCGGCACGCACCGCCTCCTCAGCAAGGACATCGCGTTTAAGGACCTCGGCCTCCTCGTCATCGACGAGGAGCAGCGCTTCGGCGTCGCGCACAAAGAGAAAATCAAGCAGCTCAGAAATGACGTCGACGTGCTCACGCTGACCGCCACACCAATCCCGCGAACACTCCACATGAGCCTCGTCGGCATCCGCGACATGTCCGTGCTCGAGGAGCCGCCGCAGGACCGCGTGCCGATTCAGACCTACGTGATGGAATTCAATGAAGAACTCGTGCGCGAAGCCATTTGCCGCGAGCTCGCGCGCGGGGGCCAGGTCTACTACGTCTACAACCGCGTGAAAGACATCTCCGACATGACGCGCCGCATCAAGAACCTCGTGCCCGAGGCCTCGGTCGCGTTCGCCGACGGCCAGATGAACGAAAATGCCCTCGAGCAGATCATGGTTGATTTCATCAACGGCGACATCGACGTGCTCGTCACGACGACCATCATCGAGACCGGCCTTGACATCGGAAATGTCAACACCATGATCATCCACGACGCCGACCGCTTAGGTCTCTCCCAGCTCTACCAGCTGCGGGGCCGCGTGGGGCGGACCAACCGCACCGCGTACGCATTTCTCATGTACCGGCGCGACAAGGTTTTAAAGGAAATCGCGGAAAAGCGCCTCTCCGCGATCCGCGAGTTCACCGAGCTCGGCTCCGGCATCAAAATCGCGATGCGCGACCTCGAGATCCGCGGCGCCGGCAACCTCCTCGGCGCGGAGCAGTCCGGCCACATGGAGTCCGTCGGCTACGACCTCTATTGCAAGATGCTCTCCGAGGCCGTAAAAGAGGCGCGCGGGATCGAACAGGAAGAAGACTTCGAGACCGTCGTGGATTTATCCGTGGATGCATATATCCCGGACAGCTACATCCCGAGCGAGTTCCAGAAGCTTGAGGCATACAAGCGCATAGCCGGCATTTTCGACAAAAATGACTTCGACGATATCACGGACGAGCTGTTCGACCGGTACGGCGAGCTGCCCGCGTCCGTCGTGAACCTCATGCGCGTCGCGGAGCTGAAGGCCGCCGCACACCGCGCTTCGCTCACCGAGATCAAGGAACTGTACGGGCGCGTGAAGCTCACGGTACACCCGGAGCCGAAATTCGACCCCGCGCGGATTCCGCCGGTGCTCGCGAAATACAAGGGGGCATTTACGATCAGACGGTACGAAAATGAGACTTATTTCGAGTACGCGGGGAAGGAGAAAGGCGAGGAACTCATGAACATCCTGAAAACATTTGCGGGGGAACTTGCCGAAACCGCGAAAGAAGAGTAAAATGATGGTTTGCGGGGTCCGCGAAAGGAGCGGAACTGCGGGGCGGGAAGCCGGGGATGGCGGAACGCCGGGCGGGAAGCCGGAAATGGCGGAACGCGGAAGAATGCGGGCGGCATTTGCGTGCCTGCGAAGCGGAAAGCCGGGGATGGCGGAACGCGGAAGAATGCGGGTGACATTTGCGTGCCTGCGAAGCGGAAAGCCGGAAATGGCGGAACGCGGAAGAATGCGGGTGACATTTTCGTGCCTGCTAGATAGAAATATTCCGGAGGAACATCAGAAATGAAAGCAATGATTCGTAAGGCGACAGCATTAGGTCTGGCAGCGCTGCTCGGATGCGCGGCCCTCACCGGCTGCGGCAAGGGCGCGGCCATCGATCCGTCCAAAACACTCATGACGGTGAACGGCGAGGACATCCGTCTCGGCGTCGGCAGCTTCTATGCGAAGTACACGCAGGCGCAGATCTACCAGTTCTATAACATGTACTTCGGCGGCTCAAACAGCATCTTCGGATCTGTTTCCAATGAAGAGACCGGCGAGACCTACGGCGATTCCATGAAGCAGAGCGCGCTCGACGACGTCAAGAAGATGGCGGTCATCTCGCAGCACGCGGAAGAGTACGGCGTGTCGCTCACCGACGAAGACAATCAGAAGATCGACGAGGCGGCGCAGGCCTTCTTCGACAACAACGACGAAGAAATCATCAAGAAGATCGGCGCTGAGAAAGAAGACGTCGTGAAGCTCCTGACCATGCAGACACTGCAGGCCAAGATGATGGATCCGATCGTCAAAGACGTCGACACAAATGTCTCTGACGAGGAGGCGCAGCAGACGACTGTCACGTATGTGAGAATTGATGCGGAGACGGAGTCTGAGGCGGCGACGGCGGAGTCTGAGGCGGAGTCTGCGGCGGAATCTGCAACAGAATCTGCGGCGGAATCCGAGGCGGCATCTGCGGCGGAATCTGCGGCATCGGCTGCTGAGTCTACAACAGAGTCTGCAGCGGAGTCCGAGGCGGCATCGGCTGCTGAGTCTGCAGCATCGGCTGCTGAGTCTACAACAGAATCTGCAGCGGAATCCACAGCAGCGGAATCCGAAGCGGCAGCGGCTGACGAAGCAGAAGAGACACCGGCCCAGGTCGAGGCCAGAGAATACGCCGAGGCGGTACTCGACGCGGTCAAGGCCGAAGCCGATATCGAAGCGGCCGACATGGACGCGATCGCTAAGACCATCGACGCTGACTACTATTCCATTTCCGGAAAATTCACGACCAACGACAAGACCGACACCACCCTCGACGCAAATATCGTCGCCGCAGTGGAAGGCCTCTCCGACCACACGCTCGTCGACCACGTCGTAAGAAGCACCGACGGCAACACCTACTTCGTCGTCCGGCTTGACAACAACGCAGACGAAGCGGCGACCGAGACAAAGAAGACATCCATCATCCGCGAGAGAAAACAGGAACTCTACGACGAGACCACCGACGGCTGGGTAGAAGGCGCCGAGATCACCGTCGACGAAGACATCTGGAAGCTCGTGACCATGAGCGACAGCGACCCCATCACCCTCAAGGCTCCCGAGGCCGAGAGCACGGTGGAAGAAGCTGAGAGCGCAGCAGAGAGCGCAGTCAGCGCAGCGGAAAGCGCAGCCAGCGAGGCTGTCAGCGCCGTAGAAGACGCGGCAAGCGTAGTCGCCAGCGCTGCGGAAGAAGCCGTCAGCGAAGCTGCAAGCGCCGTAGAAGACGCGGCCAGCGAAGCAGTCAGCGCTGCGGAAGAAGCCGTGAGCGAAGCTGCAAGCGCCGTAGAAGA